>NZ_CP114291.2:640906-1281812 GCF_027111355.2 Flavobacterium eburneipallidum | reverse complement strand
ATCACACGTAGTAATTCGTCAAAATTTCTACCAGTTGAAGCTGGATACGTCAAAGTCAATTTGATTTTCTTGTCGGCTCCAATAATAAAAACCGAACGCACCGTGAATTTATCACTGGCATTTGGATGAAGCATATCATACAAATTGGCTACTTTTTTATCTTCGTCAGCAATGATTGGGAAATTTACCGTCGTATTTTGAGTTTCATTAATGTCTTTTATCCATTCCAAATGTGAGTCTAATCCATCAACGCTTAATGCAATAACTTTTGTGTTTCTCTTCACAAATTCAGGATAGTAATTCGCCACAGTTCCTAATTCGGTGGTACAAACGGGTGTAAAATCGGATGGATGCGAAAATAAAACGCCCCAAGAATCGCCTAACCATTCGTGAAAATGTATTGTTCCAAGTGTTGTTTCTGCTGTAAAATCTGGAGCTATATCTCCTAATCGTAGTGTTGCCATAATTGCTATTTTTTTTGAATATTAAAATTACCTAAAAAA
The DNA here is from genome assembly GCF_027111355.2 of Flavobacterium eburneipallidum. Classification (NCBI taxonomy): domain Bacteria; kingdom Pseudomonadati; phylum Bacteroidota; class Flavobacteriia; order Flavobacteriales; family Flavobacteriaceae; genus Flavobacterium; species Flavobacterium eburneipallidum. Next base: position 1,281,309 of record NZ_CP114291.2, on the reverse strand, counting down.
AATAACACTCTCAACACCGCAAATCACAAATAAAACCAAAAAAAGCAGTTCTATTTTTTCTTCTTCATATCGGGTAAAAAATAGGTCATCACACCAATTAATGGCAAAAAAGAGGTGATTTTATAGACATATTCAATACTGGTATGATCGGCTAAATACCCCAAAAGTGCCGAACCTATTCCTGCAATTCCAAAGGCAAAACCAAAGAACAATCCAGAAATCATCCCAACTTTACCAGGCATTAATTCTTGTGCAAAAACCAAAATTGCCGAAAATGCCGATGCTATAATAACACCAATAATTACAGCTAAAACTCCCGTCCAAAACAAATTGGCATAGGGTAGCAATAAAGTAAAAGGCGCTGCTCCTAGAATAGAAATCCAAATAATATATTTTCTTCCAAAATGATCTCCCAAAGGGCCTCCAATTAATGTTCCTGCCGCAACCGATGCAAGAAAACCAAATAAATAAAATTGAGAATCTTGGATGCTTAATCCAAATTTATTCATCAGATAAAAAGTAAAATAATTGGACATACTTGCCATATAAATAAACTTCGAAAAGATTAAGAACAAGAGAATAGCCAAAGAAATATTTACTTTTCGTTTAGATAAATGAATGGTTTCTTCTTCTAAAACTACTTTTTTGGAAGCACGCAATTGCAAATGATTTTGATACCAAACTGCAATTCTTGACAAAATTAGCATTCCCAAAACACCAGCAATCACAAACCAAATAATATACGATTGCCCGTGAGGAGCCACAATCAAAGCCACTAATAATGGCCCAATGGCACTGCCCGCATTTCCTCCTAATTGAAAAATAGATTGTGCCAAACCTCGTTTTCCTCCCGAACCCAAAAAAGCAACACGAGAAGCTTCGGGATGGAATATGGATGAACCAATCCCGACAAAAGCAACCGATATCAACAACATCCAAAAAGCAGTCGAAAGTGATAAAAAAGTCAAGCCGACAACCGTAAAAATCATTCCAAATACCAATGAATAGGGCTTTGGCTTTTTATCGGTATAAAAACCAATGAAAGGCTGCAATATCGAAGCGGTCAATTGAAAAACAAAGGTTATCAACCCAATTTGAGTGAATGAAAGATTAAATTTTTCTTTCAATAAAGGATAAGTAGAAGGAATAACCACTTGCATCAAGTCGTTTAACAAATGTGCAAATGCTATTGAAAACAATATGGAATAAACTGTTTTTTGAACTAAAGGAGTCTCGTTATTTTTGGTCAAAGTTTCGGCTGAAGTGCTCATATTGAAATATATTTTAAATAGTATTGGCAACAAAATACCAAAATACCAAAGTGATAAAAGAAAGGGGAATTCCAAATCCAATCATCATACTACACAATCGGGGTTTGAGACCATGAGCAGCAGCAATAATACTGGACGAAATCATGGGTGCCATTGCCGCTTCCATAACCGATACTTGAATCATTTGCGAATGCTGATCTAAAATCACAACATACAACAGGTAAATTATTGCTGGAGTTAGGATTAATTTATACAAAAGTCCTAATCTTAAAAATTTGAAATGCTTGCTTTTTCGATCAAAATGCAATTGCAATCCCACCGAAATCATTGCTAATGGCGTCATTACACTACCAACTTTCTGCAAACTAAACTGAATATATTCGTGGAAATCAAAATGAAATACATTCATACAACAAGCCAAAAGAAACGCAATGAATGGTGGAAAGAATAGTATTTTTTTAGCTATTTGCAATCCGTTTGGACTTCCTGTAGAATATACTGTTGCTACAATAACTCCCAAAGTAGAAAGTACTACAAATGTACCAGGCTGATCCACCAGAATAGCCATTTTCAATCCTTCTTCACCATACAAAGCCTGAATAATGGGAAAACCTAAAAAGGAAGTATTGCTAAAACCCGCAGTCATAATAAGGCATCCCGTCAGTTTTCTAGACCATCCGTATTTATTTCCTAAAAAACTAAAAAACAAAATTGATACCGTAAAACTAATCCAAGTTACAGCTATTGGATACAACAAATGCGTGTCTAATTGAATCTTTGGAATGTAATAAAGTGCTAATGCAGGAAGACAAAAATAGATAACGATATCATTCAACAGTTTATAGGTATTGACTGGCAAGCGTTTTACTTTCTGTAAAAGGACTCCAAGCAATAAACAAACGAAGATTAGAATAATGTTATACATAGTGTAGAATTCCCTGCAAAAATACCACTTATATTTAGGTTGAAAAATGAAGTAAATCATAATTTTTTGATAATTAATATTGTTCGTATTGATTTTAGTTTTAAATTTGTAATCTATTTTATTACAGTATGATTTCAGGTAAATTTGCAATAACCGTTCACATCCTTACACTGCTCTCTAAATTTCCAGAGGAGTATTTATCTTCTGAATTTATAGCAGGAAGTATGAACATGAATCCTGTTTTGGTCAGAAAAGAAATTGCCAACCTGAAGAAAAATAATATTGTAGAAAGCAAAGAAGGCAAAAATGGAGGGACAAAATTATTGAAATCAGCCTCCACTATTTCTTTGGAAGCTATTTTCAAAATGACTTTTGATTCTGTAACATTGGGTTATTCAAAAAATACACCCAATCCTAATTGTCCTGTTGGAAAAAAAATTAATCAAAATTTAGAAAACTTATATGATGACATCAATGAAAAAATTAGTTTGCAATTGAAAGGCATTTCATTGGAAGATTTTTCGAATCAATTTTAAAACTATTTTTTTAAATAAAACTGTAACATTTTTTATTACTTTTAAATATATACACTATGAAAATCGCAATTATTGGAGCCACAGGATTTGTAGGCTCGGCAATTCTAACTGAATTAGCAAACAGAAACCACGAAATTACTGCCATTGCAAGAAACCCAAAAGAATCATTAAATGCAAAATGGATTGCAGCAGACATCTTTAATGTAGATTCTTTAACAGAAATTCTAAAAGGAAACGATGTTGTTGTGAATGCTTACAACCCTGGTTGGAGCAATCCAAATATCTATAATGATGCTATTGCTGGCGCAAAAGCCATTCAGGAAGCAGTGAAAAAATCAGGAGTAAAACGTTTTATCACTATTGGCGGTGCGGGAAGTTTGTACCTCACACCAACCCTACAATTAATTGATACGCCTGAATTTCCAAAAGAAATATTTGACGGAGCTAATGCCGCAAGACATTATTTGGAAATAATCAAAGAAGAAAAAGACTTGGATTGGGCATTTTTCAGCCCAGCTATAGAAATGCACCAAGGAACAAAAACAGGTAGAACAGGAAAATACCGTTTGGGATTAGAAAATCCTATTTTTAATGAGGAACAACGAAGTATTTTATCTGTTGAAGATTTAGCCGTTGTGATTGCTGACGAAATAGAAACTCCAAAACACCATCAAGTTCGCTTTACAGCTGCTTATTAAAAACCAAAATCGGTATCAAAAGACAGAGTTACTTTTGATACCGATTTTTATTTAAAAAAATCTTTAACGAATATTACTCACAGAATTTTTAGCGGTATCATGTTTGGTTTTCAGGATTCCATTTTCTATAGTAAATCCAATGCGCACTTGAGTTTTCAAGGTATCTTTTAATCCTGAAGTGGCTTTTTCGACAACAACAAACACCAGTTCATATTCTCCATCTTGTAAATCCAAAACTGCATCACTATCACTATCTTGTATTTTGAAAACGTTTTTTGATGCTCTTGCATAAGAAGCAGCAGCGGCTCCACCACCATTCCCTGCTAAATTACCCACACTAGAAACAGCTGCCGAAATAACCGATGCACCTGGCAAAGCTCCTCCAACTAACGAAGCTCCTTGTGAAACGGAACGACCCGCACTTTGCATTCCTGTACTCATTTTTTCACCAAAAGTTTTAGATTCACTTTTTGATAATTCAGTAATTGTTTTATCAGCAGTATTAACTTTATATCCTTCATTGGAAGGAAACAAAACAACGCAACCACCTTCTACCAATATAACATTAATTTTACCAGAATTTACTTTTTCACCAAATGTTGCTCCTTGTGTTTGTTTGGCTACCGTAACATTCATCGAAATTCGATTAGGCATTCCACCGTTAATACCATTGATACTACTTTGCTGAATTCCAGTAGTACTACTATTTTCAGAATTGGCATTAGCAGCACTTCTTTTTAATTTCTCTTGAGCCTCTAGGTTCGAAAATGCAAATAAAAACGCAACAGTCACAATACTTATTTTTTTAAAATTTTTCATAATAATCAAAATTTAAAGGTTTATAGTAGATACATTACTATTTTAATTTGTTACCCATAGAATCAAAAAAACTTAAAATCCCTGAAAAACACCTCATTAAAGATACAACTTTTTTAAATTGAAAATCAACTATAAAAAAGCGGTTGCAAATGATGAAATTCATCTTTGCAACCGCATTATTAGAAAAATATTTAAAAAATGGTTTTACAGGCTTTTGTGTGAAAACAAATTTGATATAAATTTATACCACACTTCAGCTTCGTTCAGTGCAGGCTAGAATTGATATTAAAATCATTAATTAAAAGCTTCATAGAAAATATTTTTTCACATAATGACTATGCAAACTATGTAAAAGTGAAGCCTCTAAAATTAAATCTATAATTCTACAAAAAACTATGTGGTTAAAAACTTTCACAACATTTCCAGTAGAACCTAAAAAATAAAACTACTCTTTCTCGTAACGTTCCATTTCTCGATCATAAAACGCATTCGCTTGCTCGATTAAGCTCTCCATTTCGGCGTTTAATTCGGCTTCGTCTAGATCTTCGGCTTCTTCCATAAACTCGACTTCATCATCTTTTAGATTGATAATAAATCGTGGATAATCCATGTGAATGATAAAAATATCATCTGGAAAATCAGTGTTGTCGCCTAGTAAAAATTTTGGTAATTCCATATTGTGTGTTAGTTATTGCTATTATTTAATTCCATTTTTTTAGTCAATCTCGCAAAGCGAAGATACAAAAATAAAGCCGCCGCTGTTAATCCTGCCAATAGTCCAATCCAGATTCCTGTTGTTGCCAGATTAGTATGTTTTCCTAAATAATACGAAATTGGAAAACCAATAATCCAATAAGCAACAAAGGTAATATACATAGGCACTTTCACATCTTGCAAACCTCTCAAAGCCCCAAGAACCACTACTTGAATTCCATCTGAAATTTGAAAAATAGCGGCTATCAAGAGTAATTGAGAAGCTATTTCTATAATCTCATTATTGTCTAAAAGTTGAGAGGCATCGGACATATTCAAAAACAAATGCGGCAAGTAATTATGATAAATCACAAAAACAAGTCCGAAGAAAATTTCGACCATTATTGCCAATAAAAAAATGGATCGGGCTACAATAATCATTTTTTTATAATCTTTGGAACCTTTAGTATTACTCACTCGTATCATTGCCGCCACGCTAAAACCCATGGCTACCATAAAAGTAGAAGAAGCCAAAGTCAACGCAATTTGATTGGCAGCCTGACTATTTTTACCTAAAGAACCCGAGAGCCAAATTGCCGCTGTGAATAAAGTCACTTCAAACAACATTTGCAAAGCGGAAGGAAATCCTAAATTAATAATTTTTTTCAGGATCGATTTTCGAATTTCCTTGAAGCTAAAATTCTTGAAATATTTTTTGAAAGTCTCATTTCTTCGCATAATATAATGCATGAAAATTACCATCATAATTCTGGAAATCACTGTCCCTAATGCTGCGCCAAGAATTCCTAATTTTGGAAACCCCCAAACGCCATAAATCAACACATAATTAAAGAAAATGTGAACTACATTCGCCAAATATATAGCGTACATCGAATATTTTGTCTGTGATAAACCATCAGCAAATTGTTTGTAACCCTGAAAAATAATCATAGGAATCAGTGAAAAAGCTACCCAATCAATATAAGGACTGGCTAAATCTACTACGGCTTCTGGCTGGTTCATCCAATTCATTATGGGCTTTGCCAAAACGATCATCATGAATATGGCAATTCCCAGAATGGTACACAACAAAAGTCCGTGATGAAAAGTAGTTCGGATTTTTTTATCGTCTTTTTCGGCATCGGCTTCTCCTATTAAAGGGGTAATTGCTGTAGAAAATCCAATCCCTATAGACATTCCAATGAAGATAAAACTATTACCCAAGGAAACGGCTGCCAACTCGGTAGAACCCAAATTACCTACCATGAAATTATCCACAATTCCTATCAAGGTGTGCCCGAGCATTCCTAAAATAACAGGAAAAGCTAGTTTTAAATTATAGGAGAACTCTTTGGTGTATTGGGATAAATTCACGTTGATTTTATTTGAGTGGGCAAAGATAATTAGAACAAATCGATTCCATTTCAATTATACAGAAAACTTAAGGCATTCGCTTATAAAAATTTCTGCCACGAATTACACTAATAAACACGAATTATAATTGATTTTCAATTACACGAATTCTTAAAAATAGATAAAATTAGTGCAATTCAATTTTAAATTTTTAAAAAAATTAGTGATAATTCGTGTAATTCGAGGCTAACTTTTTTTTCTTTTTTAAAAACGAATGCCCTATAAAAAACTTAACAAATGATATTCTCGGAATTATATAACAATCGTAACTAATTCTATAAATTCCGCAATTAACTACTGCTATACCTTTGCAATGTTATCAAAATAGAATATTAAATTTTTTACAAACCCAAAATCAAAAATTATGAAAACTACAGCAAAAATTAAAATCGCATTTGTATTGGCAATCTCGGCACTATTAGGAAATACCACACAAGCACAAGAAACTACAACTGCTACAAATTATGACCAAGGATTCCGTTTGGGCATTGGTTTAACTGGAGGTTATGCTGTTCACGATCCTTACAAATTAGCCCTTGGAGCCGATGCTAGATTACAGTATGACTTATCAAAAAGGTATTCACTTACGCTAACAACTGGTTTTTCTAACTTATTTGTAAGCGAATCTGATGCTCCGTTTAAAGATGTTGGTTTTATTCCAGCAAAAGCAGGTTTCAAAGCCTTCGTTTGGAATGATCAATTTTACCTAATGGGAGAAGCTGGAGCAGCTTTTGCAGTGACAAATGACTATAACAAAACTTCATTGCTTTTGGCACCAAGTATTGGTTATGCTACGAAATACATTGATATTTCATTACGTTATGAGCATTACAACGACTTTGCAAGATTGAATAACGATGGAAGCCAAGGCAAAGGCGTTGGTCAAGTAGGTGTTCGTTTAGCTTATGGTTTTAAATTATAAAAATTCCCCGTTTTTTATAAAAAATGCGCTGAAATTCAGCGCATTTTTTTGTTTTAAAGCAAACCAATAAATCATTCCTTTTCTAACTGCTTTTTGTATTCCTCAATACTCGCTTTCGTTTTTGCGTCTAATTCAGGTTCTTTTATATCCGTATATTTTTGCATTTCTTCCCAAATAATTTTGGCAACAATGTACCGCGCCATTTCTTTGTCATCAGCAGGAATAATATACCAAGGGGCATTTTCGGTCGAAGTCGCATTGATAGCTTCTTCATAATAGCTCATATAATCATCCCAAAAACCTCGCTCTTTCAAATCTCCTGGCGAAAATTTCCAGTTGTGTTGTTCTTCTTCCAGCCTTCGCAACAAGCGTTTTCTTTGCTCCTCTTTACTTAAATGAAAATAAAATTTCATTACAATTGTTCCGTTTTGCGAAATATGTTTCTCAAAATTATTGATTTGTTTCAATCTATTTTCCCAAAATTCTGGCGTAATAGCATCAACGCTTTCAATTCCAGGTAGGTTTTCATTCAAAATATATTCGGGATGTACTCTAGTGACTAGAACATTTTCATAATGCGTTCTATTGAAAACGGCAAACTTCCCTTTTTCGGGCAAAGCCAAATAATGCCGCCACAAATAATCGTGTTCCAGCTCGGTTGAATTAGGCGTTTTAAAACTATGCACCACTACTCCACGCGGATTAAACTCTTTAAAAACCTCTCGAATCAAACTATCTTTTCCCGAAGTATCCATACCTTGCAAGCAAATCAAAACGCCATATTTGTTATGCGCATACATCACATCTTGCAGTTCACTCAATTTAGCCTGAACCTTTTCTAGGTTTTCTTCTTTGTCGTCATCACTGGCTTTATTGAACAAATTAGTTGGAATTTTCGACAACTCGATCTTTCCCGTAACTTTAAAATCATCTGGATTTATAGACTTCATAAGAAATAATTTATATTTACAACTCAAATATAATTAAAATTTGAGGCATTTCCGCTTAAAATTTTCATTTCCTAATCCAGTAATTTAATAATTCGTTTAATCAAAAACGGATATAATTCGTGTAAATTTGTGCAGTTCGTGTTTAACTCCTTTCTTATGCAAAAATTCACACTCGAAATCCTATTTCATATCATTGGTATTGGTTCTGCATCAGGACTGGTTTACAAAAACGATTCTTTGTTTATTATTTCCGACAATAGTTCGTTCCTGTACGAATATCAGATTACCGAAAAACAACTTTCTAAAATAAACCTTGTAGAAAACCCACAGGAAAACATTCCCAAAAAAGATAAATACGATTTTGAATCTATAGCTTTAAAAGGAAATGAACTCCATCTTTTAGGTTCGGGTTCTACTTCCAAAAGAGAAAAAAGAATGATTTATAATCTTGATTCTAAAAAAACAGAACAAAAAGATTTATCAAAATTGTACCAAAACCTAAAACAAACTGCCTCTATTACAAATGACGAATTAAATATTGAAGGCGCAGTATTTGACAATGAAAAATGGCTTTTGTTCCAACGAGGAAACGGAGCTAATTCTAAAAACGGGATTGTAAAAATTAACGACAATCTAAACAAAAACAGTACTATAGAATTTATTCCAATCCAATTACCAAAAATAAAACAGCTAGAAACTTCTTTTACTGATGCGATTTTAGTTGATGATAAAATTTATTTTTTGGCTACAGCCGAAAACACTAATTCTACTTATCATGACGGCGAAATTCTAGGAAGTATCATTGGAAGAATGAACAGTCAAACTTTCGAAATCGAATTTACGCAACAAATATCCGAAACTCAAAAGTTTGAAGGATTGACGTTTTACAAAAAAACCGAAACTGAAATCGAGTTTCTCATTTGCGAAGACAATGATTCAGATGTATTGGAAGCTACAATCTACAAATTATCGCTGTCAAAATAAAACACGAATTCCACTAATTTAAACCAAATTAATTAGTCAAATTAGTGGAATTCGTGTTTTATTATTTAACTCTAATTTTATGCTTTAACGTTTAAAAACTCCATTCGCACACTTCCATCTTCGTCAATTTTGGTCAAATTGATTTCGTGTAAAGTGTTTACTAATTCTGGATTCCATGGCGTTTTTACTTTTACATAATTTTCGGTAAATCCGTGAATGTAACCTTCTTTATTTTCACTTTCAAACAATACTTTTCTATTACTTCCAATTTGGCTTTCATAAAAAGAACGGCGTTTTTTTACCGATAATCCACGCAGCATTTTACTCCTTTTGGCTCGAACGTTATTCGGGACAACATTTGGCATTAAAGCCGCTTCCGTATTATCACGTTCAGAATAGGTAAAAACGTGTAAATAAGAAATATCCAAATCATTCAAGAAATGATAGGTTTCTAGGAAATGTTCATCAGTTTCTCCAGGAAAACCAACAATCACATCCACACCAATACAAGCGTGTGGCATTACTTCGCGAATTTTATTTACTCTTTCGGTATAAATTTCACGAAGATAACGACGCTTCATCAACTTCAGAATATCGTTACTTCCGGATTGAAGTGGAATATGAAAATGGGGTACAAAAGTTCGGCTTTTGGATACAAATTCAATGGTTTCATTTTTCAATAAATTCGGTTCGATAGAAGATATTCTTAATCTTTCGATTCCCTCTACTTTATCCAATTCTTGGACTAATTCCAAGAAAGTATGTTCGTGTTTTTTGTTTCCAAATTCTCCTTTTCCGTAATCGCCAATATTTACACCCGTCAAAACGATTTCTTTGATATTTTGAGCAGAGATTTCTTTGGCATTTTTCAACACATTCTGCAATTCATCACTTCGAGAAATTCCCCTCGCTAATGGAATCGTACAATACGTACATTTGTAATCGCAACCGTCTTGTACTTTTAAGAAAGCACGAGTTCTGTCGCCAATGGAATAACTTCCTACATAGAAATCAGCTTCTTCGATCTCGCAGGAATGTACTTCTCCGTAATCATTTTTGGAAAGATCGTTTATGTAATCGGTAATTTTAAACTTTTCAGTAGCTCCCAAAACTAAATCAACTCCATCAACAGCGGCTAATTCTTCGGGTTTTAATTGGGCATAACAGCCAACAGCGGCAACAAAAGCTTTGTCGTTGAGTTTCATTGCTTTTCGAACGACCTGTTTGAATTGTTTATCGGCATTTTCAGTTACCGAACAAGTGTTGATAACATACATATCAGCCACTTCTTCAAAATCGACGCGGTCGAAACCTTCGTCCTGAAAACTTCGGGCAATGGTTGAAGTTTCTGAAAAATTCAACTTGCAACCCAGCGTGTAGAACGCTACTTTTTTTCTATTTTCCATAAAATCGCTCAATTAATGAAATCGTTGTCAAAAAATTGAGGTTGCAAATTTACAAACAATATTTCTATAATTTATAAAATAAAAACCGCTGATTCGCTGATTATTTTAATCTGTGAATCAGCGGCCAATAAATAGTATTTAATCTTTACTCTTTCCTCCAAATTTTGGTTTCGTCAAAAACGTGTTGCAAAATAGCTTTTTCTTTTTCGTCGAATTCAACTCCTCTTCGAGCCATAACTAATCGAGCGGTTTCGAAAGCTTTGCGAGTCATATAAACCGTAAAACCAGCTGCTCCGCCCCAAGAAAAACTCGGCACAAAGTTGCGAGGAAATCCAGAACCAAAAATATTAGCACTCACTCCAACAACAGTTCCTGTATTAAACATGGTGTTGATACCACATTTACTATGATCTCCCATCATTAATCCACAAAACTGAAGTCCTGTTTTTTCAAAAGATTCGGTTTCGTAATCCCAAAGTTTTACTTCTTCGTAATTATTTTTCAGGTTAGAATTGTTACTATCAGCACCAATATTACACCATTCGCCCAAAACAGAATTTCCTAAAAACCCATCATGACCTTTATTGGAATAACCAAATAAAACCGAGTTATTCACTTCTCCACCAATTTTAGAATAAGGTCCTATGGTTGTAGCTCCGTATATTTTGGCAGACAATTTCACTACTGATCCTTCACACAAAGCAAAAGGACCACGAATAACAGAACCCTCCATTATTTCGGCATTTTTAGCTATATAAATAGGACCTGTTGAAGCATTCAAGGTAACAAATTCTAATTTTGCTCCTTCTTCAATAAAAATATTTTCTGGAGCAATTGTATTTACACTTTTAGGAATGGGTTGTGATTTTCGGTCTTGGGTCAATAACTCGAAATCCTCGCGAATCGCTAAATTATTTTTAGCAAAAATATCCCAAGTATTTTGGACTTTAATACAATCTTCTTCGAATTCTATAATTTCGTAGGTATCGAAATTTACTTCTTGCTGATTTTCTTCGGTATAAAACGCAATAACATCCTCTCCTTTAAAAATAGCTTGATTGGGTTTAAGTTCACTAACCATTTCAGCCAAAACTGTATTAGGAAGAAAAGAAGCATTTATCATAACATTCTCTTCCATTTCTACCATTGGGAATTTCTCTGACAAATATTCCTCTGTCAATGTAGTGGTAGTCGATCCCAAACGCATTTCCCATTTTTGACGAATGGTCATAATACCAATAAGAATATCAGCAACTGGTCGGGTGAAAGTAAAGGGTAATAAAGCATTTCTGGATGGCCCATCAAAAAGTATATAATTCATAAATTGTTTATTTGTTTAATCGGTTATTTGTTTATTCGAAAAATCGTCTTAAACAACTTACCCTGTTAAAATTATTAATCCCAAAGTTACAAAGTTTTAGAAAGCAATAAAAATAAAAAAAGCTCCACAAATAGTGGAGCTTCTTATATTATTAAACCGATAAATATTATTTAACGTGTTTAGCGTATTTAGTTTTGAATTTATCAATACGTCCTGCAGTATCGATAAGTTTAGATTTACCTGTGTAAAAAGGGTGTGAAGTTCTAGAAATCTCCATTTTTACAACTGGATATTCAACACCTTCGTGTACGATTGTTTCTTTAGTCTCTGCAGTAGATTTAGTAATAAAAACATCTTCGTTAGACATGTCTTTGAAAGCAACTAATCTGTAATTTTCTGGGTGAATTCCTTTTTTCATCTTACTTTTTATTTATTTTTTTGAGCGTTTTAATTTTGAAGCTTTTCCGTTCTTCGAAAAAGGTATAAATGCAACTACTCTTTTTGTTTAAAATCCTTTTCTCATTTTGAGTTTGCAAATTTACACTTATTTTTTAATAAACAAATCTTTAAATTACTTTTTTTATGCAAATGTAAAAATGATTTTTATCCTTGAATATATTGGGAATTGCTATATTTGTAGATTAATAATTAAATCCTTTCAATCGTGAATGAAATTATAAAGAAAAATGGAATTTCTTATGGTATAATTACCGGTATCGTAAGCGCATTAATAACAACAACTATCTATGTAGTTGATTTGAATTTATTTACTGTTTGGTGGGTTAGTGTTCTAAATATAATAATCTATGTTACCATTGGAGTTGTATTACTTTCAAAAACAAAGAAAGAATTAAAAGGAATTTTTCCATTTAAAGACGCCTTTACTACTTATTTCATTTCGGCTGTAATAGGAATCGTAATAGCTGTAGTTTTCAATATTATTTTATTCAATTTTATTGATCCTTCTGCAAAAGATGCAATCAAAGAATTGTCGATAAAATATGCTGTTGAAATGATGCAAAAATTCAACACACCAGCATCAGCAATCAACGAAGCGGTAACAAAACTTCAAGAAAGTGACCAATTTTCTCCTATTGAACTTATAAAAGGATCTGTATTCAGTATTATTTTTAGTGCTCTTTTCGGATTATTATTAGCTTTAATTTTTAAAAGCAAACCTACTCAAGAATAAAACAATAAATGAATTTAACCATACTCATACCGCTTCTTAACGAAGACGAATCAATTAAAGAACTTTACAATTGGATTATCTCTGTAATGAAATCCAATAATTACTCTTATGAAATTATTTTTATCGATGACGGAAGTACAGACCAATCTTGGTCTATTATAGAAGCATTAGCCTCCGAAAATCAATATGTAAAAGGTATTCGTTTCATGAAAAATTTTGGAAAATCACAAGCCTTACACGCTGGTTTTGCCAAAGCTCAAGGTGATGTCATCATCACAATGGATGCCGATTTACAAGATAGTCCCGACGAAATTCCTGGTTTATACGAAATGATAACTTCTCAAAATTTCGACTTGGTTTCGGGTTGGAAAAAGAAAAGATACGATTCAGTCGTTGCTAAAAACCTTCCATCTAAATTATTCAATTGGGCTGCTAGAAAAACTTCGGGCGTACAATTAAACGACTTTAATTGCGGATTGAAAGCTTACAAAAATGTGGTTGTTAAAAACGTGGAAGTTTCAGGCGAAATGCACCGTTATATTCCTGTTTTGGCAAAAAACGCTGGTTTCAATAAAATTGGCGAAAAAGTCGTGCAACATCAAGCCCGAAAATATGGCGAAACCAAATTCGGGATGGATCGTTTTATTAATGGTTTTCTAGATTTAATAACGATTTGGTTTCTTTCCCGTTTTGGAAAAAGACCCATGCACCTGTTCGGGGCTTTAGGTTCTATGATGTTCATAATTGGATTTCTATCGGCTGGATTCATTGGCTTCATGAAACTATACAAAATGTATCACGATTTGCCTTACGGATTGGTTACCAATAACCCTTGGTTTTATATTTCGTTAACCACCATGGTTTTAGGAACGCAATTGTTTTTGGCTGGATTTCTGGGAGAAATTATTTTAAGAACCAAAAATAATGAAGAACGTTATAAAATTGCAAAACAAATAAATTAGAAAAATATGAGGAAACAATATGTTTTTTATTGTGACCTCAAAAGATATAAATTTTAAAAAAATAAATAAAATGGAAATCAAACCAAACATTTTAGCAGCAGTAAACGAATGGCTTACGCCAATATTTGACGCAACAACACAAGAAGCCGTTACAGCAATGATGACTTCTGCACCAAAAGATTTAGAAGAGAGTTTTTATAAAAATCTAGAATTTGGAACAGGTGGAATGCGTGGCGTGATGGGTGTTGGAAACAATCGCATCAATAAATACACCCTTGGAAAAAGCACTCAAGGACTTTCGGATTATTTAAAAATTGCTTTTCCAAATCAACCTTTGAAAGCCGTAATTGCTTTTGACTGTCGCCATAACAGTAAATCGTTAGCCAAAGTCGTTGCCGATGTTTTCTCTGCCAATGGTATTCAGGTGTATTTATTTTCGGATTTGCGACCAACTCCAGAATTATCTTTCGCCTTAAAATATTTAGGTTGCCAATGCGGAATTGTTTTAACAGCTTCTCACAATCCACCAGAATATAACGGATACAAAGTATATTGGGAAGATGGTGGACAAATCGTTCCTCCGCAAGATGGAGATATCATCAACACGATTGAAAAATTAAATTACAGCCAAATTAAATTTGACGCCAACGAAGATTTGATTCAATACATAGATGCCGAAGTTGATCAAGCTTTCATCAAATCGACTATCGAAAATGCTAGTTTCGGAACACCACAAGAAGCAAAAGACAATTTGAACATTGTTTTTACTTCTTTACATGGAACTTCGATTACGGCTGTTCCTGAAACTTTTGCGCAAGCTGGTTATAAAAACGTAAACATCGTTGAAGAACAAAGAGTTCCAAATGGTGATTTTCCAACCGTAAAATCTCCAAATCCAGAAGAGCCAGAAGCTTTAGCAATGGCATTGGCATTGGCCGACAAAACCAACTCGGATATTGTGGTTGGAACCGATCCTGATTGCGACCGTTTGGGTGTTGCAGTTCGTGATAATGATGGTAAAATGACTTTGTTAAATGGTAATCAAACCATGATTTTGATGACTGCCTTTTTATTGGAAGAATGGAAAAAAGCAGGTAAGATCAACGGAAAACAATTCGTTGGTTCAACCATCGTTTCTACACCGATGATTATGGAATTGGCATCAGCTTACGGAGTTGGCTTTAAAGTCGGATTGACTGGTTTCAAATGGATTGCCAAAATGATCAAAGATTTCCCAGAATTGGAATTCATTGGTGGTGGCGAAGAAAGTTTCGGATATATGGTGGGCGATGCCGTTCGTGATAAAGATGCCGTTGCTGCTACTTTATTAATTTGCGAATTAGCTGCTCAAGCCAAAGCCAAAGGAAGTACAGTTTACAAAGAATTATTAAAACTATATGTTGAGCACGGATTTTATAAAGAACATCTAATTTCGCTTACTAAAAAAGGAATGGACGGTTTAGCCGAAATCAATCAAATGATGGTAACGATGCGTAATAATCCAGTGGCAGCAATCAACGGACAACGTGTGGTGATGTTGGAAGATTATAAATCATCGGTTGCCAAAAATTTATTGACTGGCGAAGAGGAAACTATCGACATGCCAAAAGCGGATGTATTGATTTATTACACCGAAGATGGTTCTAAAATTTGTGCCAGACCAAGCGGAACGGAACCAAAAATTAAATTCTACATCAGTGTAAATACGGAATTAGACAGCGTAGAAAATTTTACGAAAGTAGAAACTATTCTAGACAATAAAATCAAAAATATTATTGCAGCGATGCAGTTAAGTTAAAAAATTATTACTCCCTAAAGAAAAACAAACCCGACATTCTCTGAAATTGTCGGGTTTTAATGCCTTAACAACTGCCTAAAATAAATGAGTAATTTCAAAAAAATAGTTCCTTTTATATATCCGTACAAAAAATACGCATTCTTAAACATTTTTTTCAATGTTTTATATGCCATTTTCAGTACACTTTCTTTTATTGCCTTGATACCTATGCTTCAGGTATTGTTTGACAAAACCAAAGAAAATAAAGTAAAACCAGTATTTAAAGGAATTCTAAAAATTAAAGAATATGGCAATGACTATTTGAGTTATTATGTAACCTCAACCAAAGATACTCACGAATCTGGCTACATTCTATTTATAATGGTTGCGATTATTATTTCGATCTTTTTATTGAAAAATCTAGCCGATTATTTTGCTATGTTTTTTATCACTTTTTTACGAAACGGGGTCTTAAGAGATATGCGAAATGCTTTGTATAAAAAAACCTTGGAACTGCCATTAGCTTTTTATTCTGAAAAAAGAAAAGGAGATGTTATTTCGAGAATTTCGGCTGATGTTAATGAGGTGCAAAACTCCTTTTTAGCAATACTTGAACTCATTGTAAAAGAACCACTTACGATAATTTTCACCATAATTGCTATGTTGATTATTAGTACCGAATTAACGCTTTTTGTTTTTATTTTTATCCCAGTTTCTGGATATATCATTTCGTTGATTGGAAAACAACTCAAAAAACAATCAACAAAAGCACAACAAGAACAAGGCACTTTCTTATCTACTATAGAAGAAACCATTGGCGGATTGAAAGTCGTAAAAGGCTATAATTCTGAAAACTATTTTAATACGGTTTTTCAAAATTCTACCGAACGTTTTTTCAACTTATCCAATAATATTGGCAATAGACAAAATCTAGCATCACCTGCGAGTGAATTTATGGGAATTGCTGTAATAGCCATTTTGCTTTGGTACGGAGGTCAAATGGTTTTGATTGACAAAACCCTCGAAGGTGCTGATTTCATTGCCTATATGGGATTAGCCTACAACATTCTGACTCCTGCAAAAGCCATTTCAAAAGCTTCTTATGGGGTAAAAAGAGGAAATGCTGCTGCAGAACGTGTTTTGGAAATTTTAGAACAAGAAAACCCAATTACTAGCAAGATTAATGCTGTAGAAAAAACAACTTTCGATGCTGAAATTACCATCAAAAACATCAACTTCAAATACGAAGAAGAAACCGTTTTGAAAGACTTTTCACTCGATGTAAAAAAAGGACAAACAGTTGCTCTTGTTGGGCAATCCGGAAGTGGAAAAAGTACGATTGCTAATTTGCTAACTCGTTTTTATGATGTGAATGAAGGAACGATTGCCATAGATTCAGTTAATATTAAAGACATTAATTTACAATCACTTCGTGCTTTGATGGGATTGGTAACACAAGATAGCATTTTGTTTAACGACACTATAAAAGCCAACATTTCATTAGGAAAACTAGACGCAACAGATGACGAAATTATCGAAGCTTTGAAAATTGCCAATGCCTATGAATTTGTAAACCAATTACCAAAAGGGATTTACACCAACATTGGCGATAGCGGAAACAAGCTTTCGGGTGGACAAAAACAACGATTGTCGATTGCTCGTGCGGTTCTAAAAAACCCTCCGATTATGATTTTGGATGAAGCCACATCAGCATTGGACACCGAAAGCGAAAAATTTGTGCAAGTCGCTCTTGAAAATATGATGCAAAACCGAACTTCTATCGTCATTGCACACCGTCTTTCGACCATTCAAAAAGCAGACAAGATTGTAGTCATGCAAAGAGGCGAAATTGTAGAACAAGGAACTCACGAAGAACTTATTGCATTAAACGGCACATATAACAAATTAGTAACAATGCAGTCGTTTGAATAGTAATTAAATTGCTGAATTTTGATTTTTTAACGAGCTGATTTTTTTTCAATAATTTCATTTTAAAATCGAATAGCAATGTACATCAACAACAAAAACATAACACTTCCTGAAGATCCTGATACTGTGGTTTGGAAATACTTGAACTTATCCAAATTTCTAGATTTGTTGATGTCGCAAAAACTATTTATGTCCCGTTCGGATAAATTTGAAGATCAATACGAAGGCACTTTTAGTGAACCTACTTATGAGGAAATCAAAAAAACAGCCATTGACAATCCTGAATTTCTACAATATTACAAATCCCATCGTGAGAAAGTAGCTGTTAGCAGTTGGCACATCAACGAATATGAATCGTTTGCGATGTGGCAAATTTTCACTCAAAACAGCGAAGGGCTTGCCATTCAATCTACTGTTAGCCGATTGAAAAAAGCGTTGGATTCAGAAACCCAGCACAAACAATACATTGGCGAAGTCAACTATATTGATTACAAAAAAGAATACATTCCGTTTGACGATATGTTTTTTCCTTTCTTGTTCAAAAGAAAAAGTTTTCAGTACGAAAGAGAAATTCGAATTCTTTCGGATGTAACGGAAAGTAACATTAAATTAAACGAAGGGTTAAAAATAAATGTAGATATCAACCAACTCATCGAAAAAATCTATATTCATCCCAAATCTGAAAACTGGTACAAAAACCTTGTCATTCAATTAGTAGAACAATTGGGTTTTGATTTTGCAATAGAAAAATCAGATTTAGAAAGTGATATTTTGATATAATCCTACAAAATAAAACAGGAAAAAGAAGCTAGAATTTTCTATTTTGCATCAATGGATTAGGTTGTTTTATAGAAATATTAACGCCCCTTTTAACATCCTAAAAGACTTGATTATCAATTCGATTACAGTCGAGAACTATTATTTCTCGACTGTAATCGAATTGACAAAAAACTAGACTTATAAATTTAGATATAAATAGATTTATTTTTCAAGCGAAATTAATTTTCCTGAAATTTTAAATCGACCAGTTTGAATCTCGCTGGTACCATCGGGTTGCTTACCTCCTACTGAAACCGTAAAGAATCCTGGCTCAATAACACGCTGTCCATTTTTATTAATCAACGATAATTGTCTTGGAGTAAGTTTAAATCGAACTGTTTTAGATTCACCTTTCTTTAAATGAATGCGTTCAAAACCTTCTAATTGCACTATTGGACGTGGCGTTGAAGCTTTTTCATCTTTAAGATATAATTCAGCTACTTCGTCTCCGTCACGATCACCAATGTTGGTTATATCAACTGAAACTTCAAAATCTTTTTCAGCATTAATAGTAGCAGGCATTTGCAGATTGCTGTATTTGAATTTGGTATAACTTAATCCAAATCCAAACGGATACAATGGTTTCTTATCAAAATAACGATACGTACGACCTTTCATATCATAGTTTTCGAATGCAGGAAGTTGATCTACTGATTTATAATAAGTTACTGGTAATCGACCTGCGGGATTATAGTCACCAAAAAGCACATCGGCAATTGCATTTCCACCTTGTTGACCAGGATATCCAGCAGTTAGAATAGCAGGAACATTATCATTGGCCCAATTGATTGAAAGCGCACTTCCATTTATTAAAACTAAAGTAACAGGTTTTCCAGTTGCCACAATCGCTTTCATCAATTCCTCCTGATTAGACGGTAAGTTAAGACTGGTTCGATCTCCACCCTCAAAACCATCCGCTTCTACTTTCATTTCTTCCCCTTCCAAGCGTTCGTTTAGTCCTAAAACCAATACTACAGCATCGGCTTGATTAGCAACTTGAATCGCTTCTGTCAAAAGATTTTCTTGTGGTTCTGACCATATCAGTTGCGCTATTGCATCGCCAAAGTTGTTTTGGTATTTTACTACTATTTTATATTTTTTTCCAGCTTCTAATTCTAATTTCTGTGAACGAACTCTTGGATGATGGTTGTTTTTTCCACCAGATGTTTTTCCAGTCTCGATTTCGATAGTCATAAAAGGTTTCGACCATTCCGAGATGTTGTATAATCCTGTTTTTGGTGGCACAATATAGCCTGTCCATTTCACGCTATAGTTGCCCATTTTCATACGTGGATCGGGTGTATCAATATCCCAATTAAAATCGATATTGTCATCAATTCTAGTAAAAATTGGTTTTCCTTCGCATTCCTTATTGTCAAAATATTCTGCTGTCAGACCTTGAGTTCCGTTTTCATTTTGAAGATAAATGGATGGAATCACTTTCATTTGAGGAACACCTTTTGCTAAATCGGTTCCTTTAGCATACAATACTTTAGCACTAGGTTCCAATTTATTTTGAATTCCTTTCAGGACTGTAATTGGATTGCTGGGAATACCACTATAGTTTCCCCATAAAGATTGTACATCATTGGCATTAGGCCCAATAACGGCAACTGTTTTAATGTTTTTAGAAAGCGGAAGTGTTTGATTTTGATTCTTTAAAAGGACGATACTTTTTTGAGAAGCAACACGAGCTAAATAATCGTGAGCCGAATTGTTATTTACCGAAAATGGAATTTGAGCATACGGAACTATTTCTTCTGGATCAAACATTCCTAGCTTGAAACGAGCGATAAACAAACGTTTTAAGGTTATATCAATATCAGCTTCGGTTAGTAATTTGTTATCCAAGGCTTCTTTTAAAGATTTGTAGCTACTTCCGCATTCCAAATCTAAACCCGTTTTTACCGCCAAAGCCGAAGCTGAAGCAGCATCTTTAGTAATTTTATGGTATTTCCAAATATCAGTAACAGCACCACAGTCTGACACAATGTAGCCCTTGAATCCCCAATCGTTTCGAAGAATATTAAATAAAAATGGACTTGAACTGGCAGATTCTCCTCTAAAACGGTTGTAAGCTCCCATTACCGAATACACTTGTCCTTCTTTTACTAAAGTTCGAAAAGCAGGAAGATAGGTTTCGTAAAGATCAATATCACTGGTTTCAGCATTAAAAAGGTGGCGAGAAGGTTCAGGTCCCGAGTGAACGGCATAATGTTTGGCAGTAGCAATGACTTTAAAGTATTTTTCATCAGTACCTTGAAGACCGTTGACGTATTTAAGTCCTAATTGACTCGTCAAATACGGGTCTTCGCCGTAAGTTTCGTGTCCTCGACCCCATCTTGGATCACGAAAAATATTGACATTGGGAGACCAAAAAGTCAATCCCTGATACATACTGTGTTGTCCTCGTCTTAAATATTCGTGATGTTTGGCACGAGCTTCATCCGAAATTGCGTTAGCAACATCAAAAATTAATTGACGATCCCAAGACGATGCAATTGAAATAGATTGTGGAAAAACAGTAGCATATCCAGCCCGAGCTACTCCATGTAAGGATTCATTCCACCAATTGTATTCTGGTACACCAAGACGTTCGATAGCTGGTGAAGAATCCATCAATTGACTGATTTTTTCGTCAACAGTCATTCTAGAAACCAAGTCGTTTACACGCTGATCAATAGGTAAATTAGGGTTTTTGAAAGAGAAATTTTGCTGGGCAAAAGCGGTTATTGTAATTAGATTTACAATGACTATTAAATGATTTATTTTTTTCATTGATTTTTTAAAAGGTTAGTTTTTTAGGTTAGTTTTTTTGCAACAATTGAATGATTTTATATTTTAAAATTACAATTACAACAAAATTAGTTTTTTTAACGCTTATTTGATTGGGGCAAATTACTATTTCTAGGTTGCTGTAAAGCTTGTTATCCAATTTATTTTATTTTTTTGATTTACCACAGGGAACAAAATGCTATTTAAGAAGGGGTATTTAGCTAGGAACTCCTCTATTTTTAGGTTCTGACAGGAATTTTGATACTTTTGTAATTAATGAGAGTTTTAAAAAATAAATTTTGAAAAGAAATACAATTGTTACTTTTTTTTGCCTGATTTTCCAATTGTGTTGCGCTCAACCTTTTGGAGTTTTGAGGCATTTTTCGCATGATGCCAAGTTAAGTCAGTCTCACATTCTCGATATTCAACAGGATGTAAAAGGATTTATTTGGTTGGGAACTTATAATGGACTTATTCGATATGACGGTAATTCTTTTCAAAATTTTGAGGTAGTAGAAAGAGGAAAATTAAATCTGTCATCCAACCGTGTTTCGAGTTTCAAATTTGATAAAAGCGGACGAATTTGGACCAAGTCTGAAAGAGAGGAAGTTTATTATTTTGATACTAAAAATCTAAAATTTCACTATCCATTGGGAAGTCAATCCAAAGAGCATTCGAATGTTTCTTTTCATAACTTTAAACTGGTTTCTTCTGGAAGAGTATGGCTGTTTCCAGAAAACAAAAATCGCTTAATTGCCCTAGAAACCAATAATACTATAAGACAAATTGTTTTTGATTCGAAAAAACTTCGAGGAAGCAAGATTAACGATGTCTTTGAAGATACCACAGGTACAACCTGGTTTTTGACCGATTTAGGAATTTGTAAGTTGAAAAAAGGAGCAGTAAAACCTGAATATTTCTTTTTCAATATGACTCGACTTTCAGGAAAATCATACTCATTTAGTACTGTCATTGAGTTAAATGATGAACTGTGGTTTGGAGGTGCTAACGGAAAAATTAGTCGTTATTCTAAAAAGGCAAGTACATTTTTTGATGTACAACTTGGAATTAATTCGGGTATCGTTAAAATTAAATATGTTAATGGCGGCAAAGTACTTATTGTAACTAAAACTGAAGGCATTTGTTATTATGACATAAAATCAGGAAAATTGGATGTCTATAATAGTAAAACCACAGCAGGATTTCCGAATGAAAATATCAAATACATGGGATTGACTCATTCTAGAGAATTTTGGTTTGAAACCTCGGCTTCTGGAATTTATAAATTTGATTTAACAACCCGAAAATTAAAGTACTTACAGTCTAATTCTACTGATCCTACAATAGTTGGCGGAGATCGAAAAACATTTTTATTGACTGCACCTAATGGAACAGTTTGGATTCAACCCAAAGGAGGAGCATTGTCTTACTGGGATAAACAACAGGACAAATTATTTTCTATTTCGCATTGCATGAAAGAATCTGTAGAAGAGGTTTCTGATGTGATGCATGCAGTAACATTAGATAAGTCAGGAAATATGTGGTTTTGCTCTTATCGAAAAGGTTTGGATTTAATGACTTTTAACAACCATAATTTTTCGATTTTAAAATTAGACTCTTTTGGAGATAGAAAAAAAAATAATGTCAGGAGTTTAATGCAAGACAGAAGAGGGAATCTTTGGTTGGCTTGTCGTTCTCAAAAAGTAACTTTAATGGATTCGAGAAAAAATAAAATTGGTATGCTCGGAGCCGATGGTACTTTATCTGCCAATAGTCCAGAATGGGGCTCAGATATATATCACATGTTGGAGGACAACAAAGGTAGAATTTGGTTGGGAACGAAAGGGAATGGATTATTTTGTCTGATACCAAAGGAACAACCGTTTAATTATAAAGTCATCCATTACAAGTACAATGAACGGGATCGATACAGTATCAGTTCGGATAAAATTTATAGAATTTTTCAGGCAGCTTCGGGCAAAATTTATTTGACTACTTGGGGAGGCGGTGTAAATCTGATTCAGGAGTCAAACAAAGGAATTCGTTTTATTAATTATCGAAACGAATGGAAAAATTATCCCATAAAATCAGCAGATAGAGTCCGCTCTATTGTTGAAAATAAAGACCATCAATTGTTTTTTATTTCTTCATATAAATTGTTCTCTTTTTCAGGAGAAAACAAAGCTACTGCTAATTTACAATTTAAAGAATTTCCGCAAGTTGCAGGCAATGATATTTTGGATATTGTGGTTACTTCAAAAAACAGATTGGCATTGGCAACTAACGGAAAAGGAATTCTATTGGTTGATTTGAATAAAAAACAAGAACCAAAGATTCAATCCTTTGGAGCAGAAACTATAGGCTTTCCTCTGGATGAAGTGGTAGCTATTCAAGAAGACAAATCTGGAAAAATGTGGTTGATGGCAGATAATCAAGTCGTTCGGTTTGATCTTGAAAAAAACACGGCAGAAACTTTTCCTGAATTAAAATCGATTATAGGCAACGAAATTTTTTCAGAAGCCACGAAATGTCGCCTTGCTAATGGTGAAATTGTTTTGGGTTATTCTGATGGAGCGGTTTGTTTTAGACCTGAAAATATAAAACCGTTAACATTTAAACCTTATTTAGCAATAACTGGATTTGCTGTCAATAATAAAGAATTAAATGAACTATATCCAGAAACTGCTACTGATCCCGATTTGTTAAAAGAAGTAGTTTTAGAACACAACCAGAATTTTTTTAGAGTTCAATTTTCGGCTCTAGATTATATTAAAAATGAAAACATAGTCTATCGCTATAAGCTAGAAGGTATCGATGAGGGCTGGAATTACATCAAAGGAGGACAATCTATTAATTATACCAATTTAAGCCGAGGAAAATATACCCTTTTACTAGCTTCTACTAACAATCACAATTTGTGGATGAATAACGAAAGAAAAATAAACATTACTATTCTCCCTTCGATTTGGTGGACTAATTTGGCTTTGGTTTGTTATGTCATATTGGCTGTTGGTCTTTTTATGTTGTTTAGACGTATTTTTTTGACCATAATCAAGCTGCGAAACGAGGTGCAAATTGAACACGAGGTTTCTGAATTGAAGCTCAAGTTTTTTACTGATATTTCACATGAAATACGAACTCCGCTTACCATGATTACTGCTCCTTTAGAGAAAATGCTTTCTGACATAAGTATTCCAGATTCGGTTAAAACCCAACTCCAAGGAATTGAAAGAAGTAGTAACCGATTGTTGAATTTGGTGAATCAAATTTTGGATTTAAGAAGAATTCAAAATAGAAAAATGGAAGTCAGAGCAATAGATTTAGGTAAATTTACTGCTAAAGTATGTGAAAATTTTAGGGAAATAAGTAGCCAAAGTGAGATTCGTTTAGATGTAAATGTAAAGACATCATCGCCAATTGTATGGGCTGATGCAGATAGTTTGGATAAAATTTTGGTCAATCTAATTTCAAATGCTTTTAAATATTGCAAAAAAGGAGATACCATTGAAGTGATTGTGGAAGAATTGGACAAACAAGTTGTACTAAAGGTTGTAGATAACGGACCTGGCATTAATCCAGCTGTTCAAAAACGATTGTTTGTACGTTTTTCTAATTACAATGAAAATCCTAATAATCCGAGTACGGGTCTTGGACTTTCGATAGTCAAAGATTTAGTCGATAAGCATGGTGCCAATATCGTAGTAGATAGCGTGTCGGGCAAAGGCAGTAGTTTTCAAATTTACTTTTTAAAAGGATATAGTCATTTTAATGAAGATGCAACGCTATTATTTGAAGAAGCTGAAAAACCTATAATAGACGAAATTGCTATTGAAAAAAACGAAGCTGTTGAAGAAATAGTAGAAGAAGTAAAGCAAGGCAAACCAGTGGGTCTAATTGTAGAAGATGATCCTGAATTGAGGAATTTTATTGTTTCTGTGCTAGAAGAGGAATACACTATTTATGTGGCAAAAAATGGAATTGAAGGACATTTGAAAGCTGAAAATTTATCCCCAAATTTCATTATTAGTGACATTATGATGCCTCAAATGGATGGTATAGAAATGCTCAAGTCAATTAGGAATAACATCGCTACGAGTCATATTCCAGTGATTTTGCTTAGCGCAAAAACAGCCATTGAAAGCAAATTAGAAGGGTTAGAATATGGTGCTGATGATTATTTGACCAAGCCATTTAATGTAAGTTTTTTGAAAGCAAGAGTAAAGAATGTTTTAGAACAGCGAATGCTTCTTCAAAAATTGTATTCTACAGGTGATATTGCTGAAATTTCAGAAGTAAAACCACTGCAAATTTCTAACAAAGATCATAAATTTATGCAGCAGGTAATTCAATTTGTGAACGAAAACATATCAAAATCTGATTTTTCGGTAGATGAATTAGGAAAACTAATGTATATGTCTAGGGCTAGTTTTTTTAATAAACTTAAAAGTATAACTGGAGTTTCCCCAGTATTATTTATTCGTGATATGCGATTGAATGCAGCTGCAGAATTAATCAAAAACGAAGATATGCTGATCAAGGAAATTTGTTTTGAAGTTGGTTTTAATGATTTAAAATATTTTGGAAAATGTTTCAAGACTAAATTCAATGCTACCCCAGCTGAATACCGCCAATTGCATCGCTAGATAATCACCTATTAAATTCTACTTAAACAGAGGCTTTTGTCTCTGTTTTTTTTGTGCAAAAAATTAACCTGATTAGCCCAATTTTCCTTTTTCGTTTTCTATAAACTGAATTTGCGTTAAAAATATATTTGTCTTTTTAAATTTTCACATAGTAAAAAAAATACCTTAATTATTTATTGATTCGTTAATTTATTGGTAAAAATAGCAATTACCCCCTTGTCGAAAAGCAATATGTACACTCCATTAGGATTCCATCTATCTAGTTTTGTCCTCTAACCATAAGTCTAAAAAGACTTGATAATAACTAACTAAAAAATAAGCTTATGAAACAATTTAACACTTCTGTCCAGTCATTAGTGTCATGCAATCAAAGGGATAAATTGATAAAATTACCTCGATTATCAGTATCTATTAAAGAATTTCAATTTTTAAATTCTGTACTATGAAAAAGATAATAAATAGGATCCTTGGTTATGGACTACTAGCTTTATTGACTATTGCTTGTGCTGAAGATGAAATAAAATATGACACTTCAGTTGTTAGAGATTATAAGATTCAATTGAATGGGGAACCATGGCGATTGAATACAGGTATTACAACATTACCTATTTTTATTT
The DNA here is from genome assembly GCF_027111355.2 of Flavobacterium eburneipallidum. Taxonomy (NCBI): domain Bacteria; kingdom Pseudomonadati; phylum Bacteroidota; class Flavobacteriia; order Flavobacteriales; family Flavobacteriaceae; genus Flavobacterium; species Flavobacterium eburneipallidum. The sequence goes on along the minus strand of NZ_CP114291.2, from coordinate 1,254,657 downwards.
ATAAAGATAACGGTGATTATTTTGGAAACTATAGCTCACACTATCGTTTTGCTCTCGAAAATGGTAGCTACAGTTTTATAGCTACTGACATTCCAGCGCAAATGGTTACTTCACCTGTTAATCTAAAAGACTTGGTCGTTCCTCAAGCAGTCAATGCCGATCAAAAGGTAAATATGTCGGCGGCGATGCCTTATGCTTCTCCATTTGCAGATACCCTTACGATGAATATCTTAACCAGAACCGGAACCTTGCGATTGAAAGCTAAAGATATTGTAGGAGATCCAAGTTATTCGACCATAAAAACAACTGTTTTTGTAAAACGAAGTGGATACAAACCTGTTGATGAAACTTTTGTCAAAGAGGATATCTCGGTAGCGAGATCTAAAAAAACAACTTCTGGAGGAGTAAACTATTTAGACGATTTTATTGTATTCCAAACCGATGACGAAGCAAATAATGTTCGTGTTAAAATAGAATTTCTAAATGCAGATTCAGTTGTTATTAATACAAAAGAATTTGAGGGTAGCTTTCCAATTTTACCAAACGGAGTTACCAACATTGATTTTAATTTGAATGATCCAAATACTGCAATTATTAAAGATTATGTAGTGACCATTAACGGTGAAATAATGGTCAAATAAAGTCTAGATAATGAAAAGTTCTAAAAATAAATCTAAATAATAATATAGTAGTTATGACGATAAAAAAACATATCGTGAGCGTTTTAGCCCTCTTGTTATTGACAGCTAGTGGTTACGCTCAAAAATTGGTAACCGTAACGGGTGTAGTGCGAGATAAAATAGGCTCGATTCCATCTGCAACAATCATAGTAAAAAACGAAAATAGCAACACTTCCAGTGATATGGATGGTAAATTTTCTATAAGAGTAAAGGATCCCAACACAGCTGTATTGGTGGTTAAATTTATAGGTATGGAAGATGTTACTGTGCCTTTAAAAGGGCGTACTTCTGGAATTGTTATCGAAATGAAAGAATCGACAAGTGAATTGAATGAAGTAGTGGTAATTGGTTACGGAACACAAAAACGTGGAAATCTGACCGGTGCCGTTTCTAGTATAAAAGGGACTACATTAGAAAAAGTCCCAACCAGTTCTGTCGCCGAAGCATTGGTAGGAAGATTACCTGGGGTTCAGGTTACTTCAGCAGATGGTTCTCCGGGTGCTGAAATTATGATTAGAGTTCGTGGAGGAGGTTCTATTACTCAAGATAATTCTCCTTTGTTTTTGGTGGATGGATTTGAGGTTGCTAACATAAATGATATTCCACCAACGGATATTGAATCGATAGATGTATTAAAAGATGCTGCATCAACTGCCATATATGGTGCTCGAGGAGCTAATGGTGTAGTTGTAATTACGACTAAAAAACCGAAAGCAGGAAAAATATCAGTAAGCGTAAATAGTTATATGCAGATGAAAACGCTTTCGAATCATCTGGATGTGATGGATCCTTATGAGTTTACTTTGATGCAATATGAGTACGAACGCGGACGTAGTTCAAATCCAACTGCTTTCTTCAACAGATACGGGCGTGCCAATGAATTGTATATTTATCAAGGCGAAAAGGGAGTTGATTGGCAGGATGAAATCTTTGGCACTAATCCAATCGTTAAATACCTTGATTTTAATCTTAGCGGTGGTAGCGAAAAAACGAAATACAAGTTTGCCGTAGTGAATCAGGATCAGCCTGGAGTATTAGTAGGAACAGGTATGAAGCAAACCAATATGAACTTTATGCTTACTACTAAATTATCCGACAAATTTACGTTTGAATACCAATCTCGTTTTATAGACCGAACTATTGAAGGTTCAGGTACTGAAGGTGTTAGCCTACTGGATGCACTGCGTCAAGCACCAACACTTGGTTTGCAAGAATACATGACACTGCCTGAAGACAATACTTATTTTGACCCTGAAGATTATCAACCTATTACACGGTTTAATCCAATAGAGGCAGCTGAAAAAAATTATCGCAATCGTAATTCACGTACTTTTAATACAGTTGGCGCATTGACTTGGAATATTATTGATGGTTTAAGCTTTCGTAGCTCCTTTGGCTTCCAATACCAATACGAAGAAGACGGTCGCTTCTGGGGTACAGATACTGGTACTGCAAATGCTAACAATAATCAACCAGTAGTACAGTGGGGAAGCACTCAAAGTCCTCGTTGGCAAATGACCAATGTTTTAAATTATAATTTTAAGCACAATACCGTTCATGATTTTCAATTTATGTTAGGTCAAGAAATGAAAGACCAAAGCAGCGTTAGCAAATATTATAAAACTCGATATTTTCCAGAAACGATATCAGGAGAAAAAGCTTTAAATAATCTTGCTTTAGGAACACCTTATGAAAACGGTTCTACAGCAGGTTCGCCAAATAGAATTTCATCTTTCTTCGGTCGTGCCAATTATGCTTATAATGATAAATACATTGCCACCTTTACTATTCGTGCTGATGGCTCTACAAAATTTGGTCCTGAAAATCGTTGGGGAGCTTTTCCAGCAGCAGCAGTAGCTTGGAAAATGTCTAGCGAAGATTTCTTGAAAGACAGCAAAACCGTTTCAAATTTGAAAATGCGTTTGAGCTATGGTGTTTCTGGTAACGATAGAATTAGTGGCGATTTGTATGCTAAATATTATGGTGTTTCCCGAAATCGTTCAGTGGGTTGGGGCGAAACAGATCATTCTTATTATAATTTTTATAATGGCAATTTTTTAAGTAATCCAGAAGTGAAATGGGAAACAACTTATTCTACAAATCTTGGTTTTGATTTTGGGTTCTTCAAAGATCGTCTTACAGGTAATATCGAATTTTATAAAAATACCGTTAAAGATTTGTTGGTGCCATCTGATATTGCTGGAGTATCAGGCTTTAATAAAATTATGACCAATGTAGGACAAACATCCAATAAAGGAATTGATTTTGGTATCACTGCGGGTGTGATACAGAAAAAAGATTTTCAACTGGATTTGAATTTCAATATTGGATACAACAAAAATAAAATTGATGCCCTTTCAAGCGGTGAGAACGAATGGATTCTTAGTTCCGGATGGGCAGGCACACAATTGCTAAATGATGATGATTATCGTGCTTATGTTGGAGGTACAAAAGGATTGATTTACGGTTTTGTAAATGATGGTTTTTATACCATGGATGATTTTGATTCCTTCGATCCATTAACTAGAGTTTGGAAACTAAAAGAAGGTGTGGCAAACTCCAAAAACCTTTCGGGCGATCCACGTCCAGGAAATGCCAAGTTCAAAAAGTTGACTCCTGTGGACGAAACAGATGCAAACACTTATGTAATTGGTGATCAAGACAGACAAGTTATTGGGGATACCAATCCCAATTTTTCAGGTGGATTCGGATTTAATGCAGTTTGGAAAAATTTTGACCTAACTAGCTTTTTCAATTTCGTATATGGTTTTGATGTGTACAATGCCAATAAAATTATGATGACTTCTTGGTATCAAAACAACCAAAATAATTTAGGATCGGAAGTATCGTCAGAAAATCGTTGGCGTAACTTTGATGATATGGGGAATGATCTCCGCTATTCGCCAGAGATTTTAGGCCAGTACAATCAAAATGCTACGATGTGGAATCCAACTTCAATTGGTCGTCCTATAGCCATGTCTTATGCTGTTGAAGATGGTTCTTTTTTACGATTAAGTATGCTTTCTCTAGGTTATACAATTCCTTTTACTTCAACTAAAAAAATGTTCTTTAACAAAGTTCGTTTGTATGCAACGGGTTCCAATTTATTTATTTGGACTAATTATTCAGGCTACGATCCAGAGGTTAATTTAGAAACAGGATTAACCCCTAACATTGATTATAACGCTTATCCAAGAACAAGAAATTACACTTTTGGAGTACAATTATCATTTTAATTTATAAATCTAAAAAAAATGAAGAAAAAGATATTATTAAGTCTTCTATTAACTTTTGCACTTGGTTTTACTGCTTGCGAAGATTATTTGGAAGTACAACCAGAAACGGGTTTTACTGAAGCTGAAGTTTTCAGTACCGAAAATGAAATACGATCAGCAGTTGCTGGCGTATATACCCTTATGTTGAGTAACGATGCGTATTCTAATCGTCTTGCCTTTGTATTTAACCCGAATACCGATGTAGAGATGTCGGGTGTTTCAACAAATACAGTTAATGTGAACGGTTCAGATATTGCTTGTTACGAACCCAAACCGTATTGGACTACTTTGAATTCCACTTGGAATGCGATGTACAAAATTATTAATATGTCTAATGATGTTATCGAAGGAATTGAAAAATCAGCTATATATCAAGCAGACAAGAAAGACAAAGCATCTAATATAACCCAACTTTATGGTGAAGTCAAAACACTTCGTGCCATGGTATATCTAGACCTAATCCGCATTTGGGGTGACGTGGTGTTTCGTACCAAATCATCTGCTGGTGGAGAAGATTTTACAGGAGGAGTTACCGATAGAAATAAAATTCTTGAATTTCTGATAGCTGATTTGAAATCTGTTGAGCCACTAATGCAATATCCTAGTGAACTAAAATATGGTACAGAACAAGCCTCAAGAAGTTTTAATCAAGGTTTGATCGGATTAATTGCTCTTACTCGTGGAGGTTGGGCTTTACGTCCAGATTTAAACGATCCTTCTAAAATTGGTCAAATGGTTCGTGGAGATAATCATGAATTGTATTATGATATTGCCATCGAATATTTAGGCAAAGCAATAAACGAGAAGCAACACGATCTAAAATTGAGTTATCGTGATTTTTGGATTGGACAAAATAATTGGCAAACACCAGTTAATGATGACGTTATGTTTTCGTTACCCTTGTTGAAAAACTCCTCGGGTGAATATGGATATGCCGTTGGTATTCCGATTGCAGAAGGAAATCATCCTTACGGAAGTGCTTCAGGAAGTCTTAGTTTGTGTGGAACCTATTTGTACTCATTTGATAATACTGATTTGAGACGAGATATTACCTGTGCGCCTTTTTCGTATGACTTAAATCTGAACCAAGCCATTCGATTAAATTTAGCACAGTTGGCTGTTGCCAAATGGTCAAAATTATATATGACCGCACCGCTTGGTAGTACTAGTACAAGTGCAACTGGTATCAATTATTCATGGATGCGATTTGCTGATGTTTTATTGATGTATGCCGAAGCAGTAAACGAACGCTTTGGTGTACGTGATGATGCTCGCGAATGTTTGAAACGCGTACGTCGCAGAGCATTTGACAAAGTAGATTGGTCAGCAAAAGTAGATAACTATGTTGATTCTAAATCGTCGCCAGATTTGTTTTTCCAAGCCATTATGGATGAGCGTGCTTGGGAATTTGGTGGCGAAAGCAAACGTAAGTTTGACTTGGCTCGCTGGAATAAATTTGGAGAAGTAATTTACAACCAATATAATAAATTGGTGAACTGGGGTAAAGTAGCCAATGGAGCTTATGTGCCTGGATTAAATGAAGTTCCTGGAAGTGTATATTGGAAAAACATCCCCGATCCAGCTAATGCAGGTAGAACTATTTTAGACATCAAAGGAATTGATCCGATTATACAAGCTCGTCCAGCAGGTTACAACGAACTTGTGTTTGCTACAAGTTGGTATTCGTTAAATAGCGATTCCCAAGCTTATGAACCACGAAATGATATCAAATGGAGTTTCAGAGGATTTATCAATTTCAATAATGCGGCATCGGTAAATCCTAATGCGCCTTTGCGATACTTATGCCCTTATCCATCTAAAGTAATAACTGATCATAGAGGGAATATTCAGAATTATTATGGTTTTAACTATTAAATTATTTATAGTATGAAAAATTCAAAAAGAATAATTTTTATTTTAACATTCTTCAGCATGATTATGCTTGGAGGAATGTTTACTTCTTGTCAAGAAGATGATTTGGCATACAATGAGGTTGGCGATTTGTTTCAACCCAAGTTTGTACTTGCGGCTCCTTTGGTAAAAAGTAATTCCATCGCTTTGGTATGGTACAAAGTAAACGATGCTGATTCCTACACGGTTGAATTGCACTTGGACAATTACTATACCAGTTTGTTCAAGTCCTATACCCTTACCGAAACACAAATTTTGATGGATGATATTCCATACAAAACACAGTATTACATTCGGGTTCGTGCCAATAAAAACAATACAAAATTCAATTCACAATGGAGTTATACGGCCGCATTGACAGAAGATCGTCCGCCTTATGCCCAAATATTGAACAAAGTGGAGAAGGTAAATATTAGCGAAACGGATGTAACTGTAAGTTGGAAGATGGATGTAGCGAATCCAGTGGATAGTATTTCTGTTGCACCTGCAAGTGACAAATTACTTCCTTCAATTGGTCGTAAGTTAACAACTGAAGAAATAAGAATTGGTCAAGCTAAAGTGGAAGGTTTGGAAAAAAGTACAGCCTACAACGTAAATGTGTATGATACTAATAAAACACGTATTTATGACAGGCCATACAATCAGGTAACTTTCCGTTCGGCAGGGCCATCAGCTGGACAAATTTTGATCATGAAAGGAATGGATTTGGATGCTATCTTGAGAGCTAACAATTTAGATCCCAAGATACCTGAAGGAACAGAATATTTCCTAGAAGCGGGTTCGCTATTCAAAGTGACTCCTTTTACCATTTCAAAAGGATTTAGACTCATAGGAAGTACACAAGGCGAGCGTCCTCAAATTGAATTAAACGGAAATTGGAACATAGCTGAAGGGGCTTATTTGTCGGCTTTAGCTTTTGAAAACATTCGTTTTTATCAGACCATAGATGCTAGTTATTTCTTCAACAGTGGAACTTCGTGGAAAATCGATGAAATTACTTTCTATAACTGTGTATTCAATTATTTCAAAAGAGGTTTTTGGAGACATCAAGGGAATGGTAAATACAAAGAAGTAGGCAACTTTGAAATGAGTTATTGTACTCTTCAAGACGTTGGAGGTCACTCTGGTCCTTACGGAACATTTGCCCTAGGTTCGGCTGGAGCAGATAACTTTAAAAGAGCGGTTTTCAATAATTGTACTTTCATGAAAGATTATTATGGAACAACCAATAATACGCTAAACTTCAGAAATTTGTTCGATTATGGTACTTCTACCTATCCAATTTATTTGGAATACAACAATGTAACAATTTATGATTATGCCTATAATAGGTCTTTAATTAATATTCCAGCTGCTGTAGGTTCAACTTTGGTTTTCAAAAATGTTTTATTGGCTTCTCCTTGCGGAAAAGTGATACAAGCCATTGCCGCAGGTAGTACACAACAATACAGTAATAACTACACCACTACAGATTATTTACTGGGGCCAACAAGTATTCAAGGAACCGCATTAGGAATTAGTGCACTAAACTTATTTGTAGATCCAAAAGTAGGAAATTTAAAAATTAAAGATTCAAATTCTCCAATTGTTACCAATAAGGTTGGAGATGTAAGATGGCTTCCATAAACTTTTGTCAGTTAATTTTTGTTGAAAAAGAAGTGTCTTATTTGGACACTTCTTTTACCTAAAATTACAAATGGGAATAATTTAAAAATTATGATACCTAAAATTAAATATTGTGTTCTCACTTTAATGATTTGTCAATTAGTTGCTTTTGGACAATCTAAAAAGAATGAATTACAAATAACACCAATCGAATGGGCTAAAAAAATGGCTGATTCTGATCAAAAACGTGTTCCCAATCCAGTATTTCTGGATGGAGTAAAATTTCCAAAATGGAACTATACAAATGGTTTGGTAACACTTGCCAACCAAAAATTATATGATTATACCAAAGAACAAAAATATTGGGATTATGGAATTTCTTATGCTGATCAACTTATTGACAAGGAAGGAAAAATACTAGGTGGATATTCATTAGAAAAATATAGTCTAGATTTAATAAACTCTGGAAAAATCCTTTTTGAAATTTATAAGAAAACAGGTGAAGAACGCTATAAAATAGCAATGGACATACTTCACAAACAGTTAGAAACACATCCAAGAAATTCAGACGGAGGTTATTGGCATAAAAAAAGTTATCCTTGGCAAATGTGGCTGGATGGTGTGTATATGACTGATCCATTTTCAGCACAATATGGCACCGTTTTCAATGTACCGAAAGCTATTGATGATGCCATTTTACAAATAGAACTCATTCAAAAACACACTTTTGATTCAAAAACGGGATTGAATTTTCATGGATATGATGAAAAACGCACACAATTTTGGGCAAACAAAGAAACTGGACTTTCTTCACATATATGGGGACGTGCTCAAGGTTGGTATTGTATGGCTTTAGTTGATATTTTAGATTTTGTTCCGGATAATCATCCCAAGAAAAAAAATTTGATAAATAGTGTTCAAAAAGTGTTCACAGCGGTTCTCAAAGCACAGGAAAAAGATTCAGGAGTATGGTGGCAAGTGATGGATCGACCTAGTCGAAAAGGCAATTATCTAGAATCTACTTGCTCTACAATGTTTGTCTATTCGTTTGCCAAAGCATATAGAAAAGGATATGTAGGGGATAAATTTCTGAAATCGGCAAGAATTGGTTTTAACGGAATTCTTAAACAGTTTGTAAAAGAAAATCCCGATAAAACAATTTCTATTACAAGATGTTGTTCTGTGGCAGGATTAGGAGGAAAAAAACCAGAAGACCGAGACGGGTCATTCGAATACTATATTTCAGAACCTATTGGCGACAATGATGCCAAAGCTGTTGGTCCTTTTGTTATGGCAGGGATTGAATTGCAAATGATTTTGGATAAAAATAAAGTCTTAAAAAGATAAATTATTATGATGAAGAGTAAAACAACTTTTTGGGTTTGTTTAATGTTGGCTATTATTTTTTACAGCAACAAAACGCTTGCTGGAATTAATAATAGACATGGAGAACTTCCTTTCAAAATGCCAGAGGTGCAAATTCCAATATTTAAAGAAGATACTTTGAATATTACAGCTTTTGGAGCTGTTCCAAACACTGAAGTACTTTGTACCAAAGCGATTAATGAGGCTATTCAAAAATGTTCAGAATCTGGTGGAGGCGTTGTTGTGATTCCTTCTGGATCGTGGACAACAGGTCCTATCAAAATGAAATCTAACGTAAATCTGCATACCAAAAACGGTGCTTTCATTTCATTCACAGGTGATCTAAAGCAATACAAACTAATAGAATCTTATTTTGAAGGGAAAAAAGTGCTGCGATGCGAGTCACCAATTATGGGAGTTGATTTAGAAAATGTAGCCATTACAGGTGAAGGCATTTTTGATGGAAATGGTTCTAAATGGCGTCCAATTAAAATTGGAAAAATGACAGCAGTACAATGGGATGAGCTTGTTAAATCAGGAGGTGTACTTTCTAAAGATGGTAAAATTTGGTATCCATCGGAAGAAGCATTAATCGGAAATGAACACAAAGACAAACTGCCTAAAAAAGCAACTGTTGAAAATATGGAACCTTATAAGCAGGCATTACGCCCCGTGATGGTAAGTTTTGTCAATTGCAAAAAACTACTGCTGGATGGCGTTACTTTTCAAAACTCTCCTGCTTGGAATATTAATCCATTGATGTGCGAGCATATAACATTGAATAATCTAACCATTCGCAACCCTTGGTATTCGCAAAATGGTGATGGCCTTGATATTGAATCTTGCCGAATTGGTACTGTGACCAATTGTCGTTTTGATGTGGGTGATGATGCTATTTGTATCAAATCGGGCAAAGACAAAGAAGGTCGAGATCGAGGAAAACCAACAGAATTGTTTGTCATTACAGATTGTGTTGTCTATCACGCTCATGGGGGCTTTGTCATCGGGAGCGAAATGTCGGGAGGCGTTCGAAATATTTTTGCCAAGAATCTCACTTTTATAGGCACCGATTGCGGCTTGCGTTTCAAGTCTGTTCGAGGGCGTGGTGGCTTGGTCGAAAATATTTGGATGGAAGACATCCGAATGAACAATATCCCAACCGATGCCATCAATTTTAACCTCTATTATTTTACCAAGGGGGCAGTCGAAGACCCAATCACTGGCGAAATGATTGTGGAAAAAGAAACGGTATCAGAAGAAACTCCAGCCTTCAGAAATATGTTTTTCAAAAATATTTATGTCAACGGAGCCAAACAAGCGATGAAAATTACAGGAATTCCAGAAATGCCTGTTGAAAACATCCAATTCAAAAACATGATTATTCGATCAGATGTTGGTATCCAAATGAATTATGCTCGTAAAATTAATTTTGAAAATATCGATTTAAGATTGGATAAACTAGGTATAGCAGCCAGTTTTTCAAATAGCCAAAATGTAACTTTTGAAAATTTTAAATCTAGTGGCGAAAACCAACTTTTTTGGATTGGTGGTACTTCTACTCAAGCCATTTCATTCAAAACAAACGGTAAGAAAATTGTTTTTGACAAGGATATAAAAGTATTGGAATCAATTAAAGATCAAGTCAAAATATTAGAATAAAAGAGGACTGATTAGTGTTCTTATAACAACTATACAAAAAAAGGAAATAATTAACTATTAACAAACCAAACAAAATGAAAATGAAAAAACAATACCTTATGTTTTTGTTGCTGATGCTTTTTTCAGCAATGGGTTTTTCACAAACCACTCAAAAGATTGAGGCCGAAACTTTTAATACGGCTTCTGGGGCAAGAGCCGAAACGAATGCATCTCTTTCAGGAGGCGGAAACGTGGGTTATATTAGAAATAATACTTGGATTAAATTCACAGGACACGTGTTTAACCAATACGATGCCACTTTCACTGCTACGGCTTCTGGAACTACTGGAGGAACGATAGAATTTAGACTGGACGCTGCTGACGGAACTTTGATAGGAACTGCAACAGTATCTGGGAGTACAGGATGGAGCGATTACAAAAAGTTTTCAACTTCAATTACCTCAACGACGGGTACACACGATTTGTACCTAGTTTTTAAACATCCAACAAACACAGGTTATTTATTCAATTTAGATTATTTCGAAAAAGTGACTAATGATCCCACAGCAATTACTTACACTTTGACCACCAATGTCAGCCCTGCTGCATCAGGAACAATTAGTTCGAATCCTGGGGGCAGCACATTAAATCAAGGAACCGCGGTAACATTAACAGCAAACAAGAACTTTGGGTATAATTTTACTCGTTGGGTAGATGGCAATGGAGTACAGGTTTCAACGGCCAATCCTTATACATTTACGATTACTTCCAATACAACTTTGGTGGCGGAATATGCAGCAGTCAGCACTTATAATTTGACCGTGAATACTGCAGGTGCATTTGGATTAGGAGAATATTCGGTTTCTCCTGCCGGCAAGGATGGGGCTTTCTCTGTTTATGAAGCTGGAACAAATGTGACCATCACGGCCATTGAAAATGACATTGTTAAATTCAGTAATTGGTCGGATGGCTCCACCGCTTTGAGTACCACATTAACAATGGATGCCAACAAGAGCATCACAGGAACTTATGACAACCAGTCTTTTATAGCGGGATGGACATTCAAGACTGACCAATATGCTCATCCTAGGATTGCTGAATTATACTCCAATGTTGACAACAGGCCACAGTTGTTTGCGTATAACATCAATGACAATATCGTAACTCCCAACGTGAGGGTTTTGAATAGAGGCGGAAGAAACGGGTTTTGTGTATGGAATACCATTAGAGGAGATTTCTTTTATTTTATGACGTCTTTCTCAACGGTTGGATACAAAAACATTAATGTGTCCTCGGGACTCATCGGTTATTATTATGGTTGCGACGAATGGACTTTGCAATATTCGCTTGACGGTACAAACTTTGTAAATGTTTCCAGCTTAACTACCATAAATTCAAGCTCAATCACTTCAATTGGAGGAATATTGCCAGTGGAAGCAGAAGGAAAAACAAAAGTGTATCTCAGATGGTTTCCTAATGTAACTGGACCAAAACACGGAAACGCTATAGACGTAACAGCAACGGTAGTATCTAACGTTATGGTCACGGCGGAAGAAGTTTTGGTTACGGATGCTATTGCTCCGGTACTTCAATCAACCCTTCCTGTTGCAGCTGCAACAACCGTTGGTGCTAGTGGAAACATTATCCTGACTTATGATGAAAAAGTAAAATTTGGAACTGGGCAAGCAACTCTTGATGGTAAAAATTTGAATGCAGAATTTGTAAATAAAACGGTAAAATTCAGTTATTACGGTTTAGAATACAACAAACAATATACCTTTAGTTTACCAGCAGGCTTTGTTCGCGATCTTTCCAATAATGATGCAGCTATGGTTAGTTTGTCATTTAAAACAATGGAAAAACCAATTGCCGTTAAACGTAATTTTGATTTAATTGTGGATGCCAATGCTACTGTTGACCAAATAGCTTCAGGAAAATATGTAAAAACTATTGCCGAAGCATTTACTAAAGCACCCTCTAATTCATCAACGAGATTTTTGGTGTTGATTACCAACGGAACTTATAATTTAGGTGGTGATGGAACCAATCCTCAAGGGATAGTGCTTCAACTTCCTGCAGGCAAAAATAATGTTTCCCTGATTGCCCAATCAAAGGATGTAATTCTTCAAGGAAATCCAGGATGGGGTTTAAAAAACGCCGTTCTCTCCATCGAAGCCAATGATTTGTATATGGAAAATATAACCATTGAGCATAAAGACGGAATTACAACTTCTGGACAAAGACCAGCACTTAATCCTGCGGGAGACAGAAATGTGTATAACGGAATTAGACTCAGAAGCAAACAAGACACTCAAGTTACAGGTGGTAACAGAAGTTTTTATTACAAATCAACCATCGAAGGTGATGTAGATTTTATTTGTGGAGGTGGAACACATTGGTTTGAAGAATGTAAATTGGTTTCTGTTGCAGAGGGGTATATTGTCGCTCCACTTCATAATGCCACCGATCCTTACGGGTATATTTTCAACAACAATACCATTACTGCAGTTTCTGGATATTATTTGGGACGTCCTTGGCAAAATGCTCCAAGAGCAGTTTATTTGAATACCACGATGATCAACGAACCTAACACTCAAGGTTGGGCAAGCATGGGAACGGTACCAGCACTTTTTGCAGAATACAATAGTGTGAATGGTAATGGAGTAGCTATTAATACTGCTAATAGAACCAATGTTTTTAATGTAAATAGTGTGCCTCAAACAGGAAATTACAATCCAGTTTTGACCAAAGCACAGGCAGACGAATATACCATAGAAAATGTTCTTTCCGGAACAGACCAATGGAATCCGCGTTTAGTGGTAGAACAAGTTGAAGCACCAGCGAATCTTTCTAATCTTGGAAACAATACTCTTAAATGGGATGACAATAAATATGCTATTTGTTATGTCGTGACTAGAGATAATAAGGTGTTAGCAATTACAACTGATGCCACTTATGTAGATACTTCAGCAAGCGGACAACACGAATATGCGGTACAAGCAGTTAGTGAATATGGTGGTTTGAGTGCTAAAAGAACCATCAGTACTTTAGGATTAGAATCAATCAAAGTATCTAATGGCGTGAGTGCGTATCCAATCCCTACAAATGGTGTTGTGAATCTAACATTGCCTGAAGGAATTGGAAGTCTAAATTATGATGTGTATTCAATGCAAGGACAAAAGCTAAAAGCAGGCGTTTTGCCAACGACTCGTTCTGTAGATTTAAGCAATTTGAATTCAGGCATTTATATTGTTAGCTTGAAAAGCGTAGAAGGAGTTATTTATAACGTGAAAGTGATCAAAAACTAGACTGAAATGAAAAAACAATTTTCTATTACCCTGTTACTGATATTCTTTTCAGTAATAGGGTTTTCGCAAACCATTCAGCGAATCGAGGCCGAAAATTATAATGATTTTAATGGAGTATCTATAGAAACTAATACTGCTCTTTCTGGCGGTAAGAATATAGGAAATTGTAGAAATGGATATTGGATTAAATTCACAGGACACGTCTTTAATCAATATGATACCCGTTTTGATATTGCAGCTGCCAGTAGAACACAAACTGGGTCGCCAACTATTGGGACTTTGGCTGGAACTGTTGAAATAAGAATAGATGCCGTTAATGGTACTTTAATTGGTACAGCCAACATCAATACTACTTCCACTGGAAACTGGACAACATATCAAATTATCCCTGTTAGCATAGCCCAAACAACAGGTACACATGATTTGTATTTCGTATTTAAACCTGTCACAGGGAATAACTATGTAGGCAATTTTGATTATTTTGAAAAAATTACCAATGCCTCCGCAGTCTCCTATAGTTTAACGACCAATGTAAGTCCTGCTGCATCGGGTACAATAACTTCGAATCAATTAGGCAGTCAATTTGTTGATGGAACGCAAATAAGTCTAACGGCAACAGCTAATTTTGGTTACAATTTCGTTCGATGGGTAGATGCTAACGGAAATCCTGTTTCGACAGCTAATCCGGTTACTTTTGCTATAGCTTCAAATGTTACTTATGTAGCAGAATTTAAAGCGGTTAACACCTATAGTATTTCATATCTAAACTCAATTGATGGTTCAATATTAACAGGTTTGACTCCAACAGCATACACCGAAGGAATTTCATCAACTTTGCCTGTTCCAACTTTGATGGGTTACACCTTCTACGGATGGTCAACCTCGCCGACAATCCCAAATACGATAAAAAAAATTGAAACAACTACAACTGGCAATCAGGTATTGTATGCTTTTTGGGGAACAGCTGGGACAAATAATAAAGAAACCCCAGCTTTCCCGGGAGCGGAAGGTTATGGCAAATACGTTACTGGTGGCCGTGGAGGAAGGGTTATATATGTAACTAATTTGAATGATTCAGGCACAGGTTCGCTTCGTGCTGCAATAAATCAGACTGGACCTAGAATTGTTGTTTTCAAAGTATCAGGAACGATTAAACTACAAAGTGAATTGGGCATTACCGACAACATTACCATTGCGGGGCAAACAGCACCTGGAGGCGGTATCTGCTTGCGAGATTATAATGTTACGATAAGAGGAAATAATGTTATTCTACGTTATTTGCGCTTTAGAATGGGCGATGAGCAGAATGTAGAAAATGATGCACTTGGAGCACGTTTTCAGCAGGATATTATTATTGATCATTGTTCAGTGAGCTGGTCAACGGATGAATGCGCCTCGTTTTACGAAAATAAAAATTTCACCTTACAATGGAGTATTCTTTCAGAAAGTCTTCGCAATTCAGTTCACGATAAAGGTGCGCATGGTTATGGAGGGATTTGGGGAGGTATGAAAGCTTCTTTTCATCACAATTTGTTGGCTCATCACGATAGCAGAAACCCAAGACTTGGAGAATATGCAACTCGAACTGTGCCTTTAGAGGGATTGTTAGACATTCGAAATAATGTTATCTACAATTGGGGAGGTAATAGTTGTTATGGTGGAGATGCAATGAATGTAAATTTGGTAAACAACTATTGGAAACCAGGCCCAGGAACTTCTAATTCTACCAAGGAAAGGATTCTGTCCACTGGTAGAAATTTGGACCCGACATCACCTCTTTACGGAATTTGGGGGAAATTATATGTCGATGGAAATTTTGTAAATGGTTCCACTCGTGCTACCCAAGACAATTGGACTTATGGAGTGTATAACCAGTTTCACGGCAGTCAGCTTCCCGTTAGCAATGACGATAAAATAGCAATGAAAATCAATGCACCACACAATCCAGGCGAAATTACAACCCATACCGCAACCAATGCTTATGAACTAGTTTTAGATAATGTAGGAGCAAGTTTATACAGAGATGCAGTTGATAAAAGAGCGGTTGATGATACCCGATCTGGAACAGCATCTATTATGAATGGCGGTAACGGAAGCACAAATGGATACATCGATACGCAATCAGCAGCTGGTGGATGGCCAGAATTGCCAACAGAAGTTGCACCTGTCGATACGGATAATGATGGTATGCCAGATGTTTGGGAAACAGAGAAAGGATTGAATCCTGCCAGTGCTACCGATGGTAACTTGAAAACACTTGACACAGGATATACCAATATTGAAGTTTACATCAATAACATTGTAAAGCAAATAACCGATAGACAAAACGGAACTCTGGCTGTAAATGAATATGCGCAAAAAACCAATTTGTTTTATGTGTATCCAACAGTTGGTAAAAATAAAATAACACTAAAATCAGTTGTTGAAAATGATACCGTAGCATTCATTAGTATCACAGGAATTGTTGTAAAACAAATTGAAACAACTAATCTGGAAACAACAATTGCTATCAACGATTTATCTGATGGGATTTATATTCTCAAAAGTTTAAAAACAGGATTGACAACAAAAATAATAGTTAAATAAATTTTTAGTACTGGATTTTATGCAGTTCCTTATTGAACTGATTAATTTCCGAAAAAAATATTTTTTTATCTGAACAATAGTAATTTGGTTGGGAAGGGAGAGAATTCTTTGGAATTTGATCCCTTTCTTTTTTTATTAGAAACATGAAACTTCATTCAACTCAAGTTTTTTCAATACTAAACTAGTGCTGATTTTGTAATTCTGCAATTGATGAAAATTAATTTAGTTGATCCAAAAAAATTATTAAAAAATATACCGATAAGCTTTTAAAACTGTTGTAAAAAAACTTTGTGATTCAATTAGTAGAACAATTGGGTTTTGATTTCACTATTGAAAAATCAGATTTGGAGAGTGATACTTTGATATAGAGTTTAGTGAATTGTTTTACTTCTATTAAACTTTATCAAAGTAAAAATATTAAGAAGTACAATTCCAAAATAACCAAGATACAACATCCAATGCTTTTTAATAACATCAATCTTTAATTCAAATTCTCTTTTTTCTTTTTCCGCTTCAAATCTTAATTCATCTTCTTTGCTCATTCTGCCTGAAACACATTCATACATTTGTACTGGTTGTGTATTGTTTTGTACAGCTACAGGTTTTTTAGGAGCAGGAACAAAAACCCAAATATCATTTTTATAAGGACAATAAACTGGCATACTTTCTATTGTTATAATATCTAGGACTTTTACAAAAACAGCATAATTTGCTTTGTTCCCAAAATGAATCTTAATACCATTAATTGTATCATTTTCTAACTTTAATTTTCTTAAAGAAACTTGTAATTGATTCAATTTATTATGTTCAATTATTTCAGAATTATTAAAATTAAAGTTTCTGTATTTTCTTATATTAGGAACATTGTTTTCAATAAATACAGATTCTTCAACATACATTAAATTAAATAGTGAATAAACCTTAAAAGAATCATTTTTACAAAAAAACCACAAACACAACAAAGGAATAAAGACCAAGGAGATCATTCCGGGTCTATAATAAATTCGTTTATGTTTCTTTATGATTCCCATTAAAACCTCATATTCACCTTCACATTAAAAACTCGTGTGGTCATATAATTCGGGATGGCGTATTGATTTTTGGAATACACATCACGAACCCAAGTATTGGTAATCGCATTTTGGTTGTCGAAAAGATTAAAAATTTCTACACCAATAGCCAATTCTTTGAAAGGTTGTAACCATCTTTTTGCAGAAGGATTTTGTTCATCAATCAAAACTTTGAAAAAACCAACATCGGCACGACGGTAATCATTCAAACGATTTTGGTATAAATAAGGATCAGAGTATGATGGCGAACCTCCGGGTAATCCTGTATTGTAAACCAAATTCAGGTATAATTTTATACTCGGAATTCTAGGCATATAATCCTGAAACAAAAGCGCAAATTTCAATCTTTGGTCGGTTGGTCTTGAGATATAGCCTTTGCCTTGACTATTTTCTTCTGTTTTTAAATACCCAAAACTAAACCAAGATTCGGTTCCGGGAACAAATTCTCCGTTCAGTCTAAAATCAAATCCTTGCGCATACGCTTTTGCCAAATTAGTTGCTGCGTAACGAATTCGAACATTGTCTAAAGTATAAGTATTCACGTCAGTCAATGATTTATAATAAATTTCAGAAACCATTTTGAAAGGACGATTCCACATCTTGAAACTATAATCATTACTCAAAACAATATGAACCGATTGCTGTGCTTTTACATCCGCTTGGACAACTCCATCCGTATCTCTCAACTCACGATACGACGGTGGCTGATGGTACAATCCACCCGAAAGTCGAAAAAACATATCCTTACTCCAATTGGGTTTCAAAGAAATTTGCGCTCTTGGACTAAAAGTAAATTGCGTTGCACTCTCAATTCCATCACCAGAAACAGTCCAACTTTGGGAACGAACTCCAGCATTTAACCAAATTTCGTTACTACCAATATAACCTTTACTGCTCCATTGCACATAACCAGAAAATCGATTGATGTCAACAAAATTAGTCGCTCTTACATTTTGATACGGAACTAATGGCCCTGTATAAACTTCATAAGGTTCATTCTTAACTGGTAAAAAATCTCTAGGCGGATTGATAGAAAACCCAGCAGAATCGATTACTTCCCACTCAATTACTCGATCTCGAATGGATTCGCGAGTAAATTTGACTCCCCATTCCAATTGGTTCTTCTTGAAATTATAAATTCCTTTTAATTCGGTGTTGATGATTAAAGCATCCAAATCATTTCGAGCGTGATTCAATTGCGAACCGATTCCTCTCGTAAAAGCTACATCGCCAAAGGTGTCTGAACTACTGTCCGCATCTACTTCGCCCAAACGATATTGAGCAAGAATATCAAAATGTTCTTGCTCTTGGGTGTGATACGCCGAAGCAATCAATTTATAAGTAGCTCTTTCAGAAGCCGTATAAGTAGATTTTACGGCTCCAAAATAAGTCGTGTATTTGTCTTTTTCCTGTCCTTCATAAAAAACCAATAACGCCATTGGATTATCGATAGTTCCAAAATTAGTTTGACGTGTTAAGGGTTGGTATTGGTAATCATTTTGAGAAATATTTCCCAAGAAACTAAACTCCCATTTGTCCGAAGGTTTGAAATTGACATTGGTTTGGAAATCAATAAACATAGGTGTATAATTGGTTTCTGTGTCTTGACTATTCACCAAAAGCGAATTATTTCGGTAACGAATTCCTGAAACTTGCGACCATTTTTTATCTTTAGAAACCGCATCAACAGCCACGCTTGCTCCCAGAAAACTAGCCTCGGCAACAGCTCCAAATTGTGTTGGGTTTCGATACGTTATATCCAACACCGAGGATAACTTATCGCCATATTTGGACTGAAAACCTCCCGCCGAAAAATCAATGTTTTGAACCAAATCCGTATTGGTAAAACTCAATCCTTCTTGCTGACCCGAACGAATCAAAAACGGACGATAGACTTCAATTTCGTTTACATAAACCAAATTTTCATCATAATTTCCACCACGAACGGCATATTGCGTACTCAATTCGTTATTGGAATTAACCCCAGGCAGCGATTTCAAAATATTCTCCACACCAGCATTGGCTCCAGGAATTTTCCGAATCGTTTCTGGCTCGATAGTCGTAATTCCTTGAACCCTTTTTTTATTAGTTGAAGTAATAACCACTTCCCCCATTTGCTCGTCTCGATCGTTCATCACCAAATTGAATTCGTAATCTTCATTTGGTTTTAAAGTCAATGTAACCGTAACTTTTTTCAAGGAAATATGCGAAAAAGTTAGCACTACTTTTTGGTTTGCAGGAACTGTGATATTGTAATATCCGTTGATATTCGTTTGAGTAGCATTTCCTTTGCAACTTACATTTACATTGGCAACAGACTGATTATTTTTATCTAAAACAACTCCTTTAACTTTAGCCGATTGAGCAGTTGCTACCAACCCGAAACAGAAAAAAAAGAAAACAAGTATTATTTTATGTAAACCCAAGGAATTTGATTTTTATGGTTTTTGACTTCTAAAAAAACGAGTTTCAAAGATAGTAGAATTCCCTAAATTATCTAGGACAATTATTTTTAAATCATTTGAGCCTTCAGCCACGATTCCGTCGCTAAAATTGTGAGTTATTTTTCGGGTTTTATTATCGTATTCGAATAATGCCCACTTTCCGTTTAGATAACCATTATACGATTTTATACCTGATAAATCATCGCTTATACTGAATTGAATCGATTTTTGATTCGTCAACCATTTTCCTTCAATTGGTTTTGCTATTGTGATTTTTGGTGGAGTTTCGTCAAGAACCAAAGCATATTTTCCTAATGTTTTTACTTTGGTTGTAAAAACATTATCTTTTCTAGAAGTATAATTGTACCCTCTTTTTGCACCATTAATCGTAGCGATGTATAATTTTTCTCTTTGGACTTCGGTGTATTTTTTGTCTTCAATTGTAATAGTGAAATTAGAATGTGCTGGAGTGGTGTCTTTGTCTAAAAACAAAGTATCATTTTGCACATCGAAGTTCAAATTGAAATCATTATAAAAAGTTCCGGCTGGAAAAAAAACCGACATATTATCTTTCTCGAAATTAGAATCTTTTTTTGCCTTCACCCAATATTTTGAAACCACTGGCTCTTGCGGAACTATTGCTGAAGATAATTGATATTGAATTGGCACAGAAACCAGCGTTTTATTTCCATAAAAATCAGAAACTTCAATACGATAAGTTGAAGTCAAATTAGGACTCATTGTTAGAACTCCATAATTAAAATCAGACTTAATGATGCTTAACAAATACGGCGTTTTCATAAACAGTTTTTGCACTCTTTGTTGAGTTGTTTTGTATCTTGGGTAATCAATCAGCGCATTGATGTAACGCATTTCGTCAAAAGAATAGGTATCGAATTGGTAACCAAAACTAGGCGTTCCATTATAAAAAGACTGCACTTTATAGACTCCATTTTTGTTAAACGAAACATCATCATAATCGAAAGCGTTAATTCCAAAACCTATTTTTCCATTGGCCAAAACAGGATCAGCTAGATAAGTTCCGTCTTTTTGCAATTTCAAATTCAGCATCAAAGGTCGTTTGGATTGATTGACCACCGTTACATCATCCAACGGATAAACATAAATACTAGATAAAATAGGTTTCTTGCTGTCTTTCAAATTTTTATCAAAACCAAAAAGCATAGGATTGATAATAAATTCGGTGACATTATCTCGGAATTCAAAATGCAAATGTGGCCCTTCAGAAGCACCAGAATTTCCAGAAAGCGCAATGCGTTGTCCTTTTTTTACCATCATTTGACCTGGTTTTAAAAAAACTTCTATTTCAAAAGACTGTTCTTTATAATGCGTTTTTTTAATAAAATCTTCGATAGAATCTGTTGCTCTTTGCAAATGTCCATACACGGAAGTATAGCCATTAGGATGAGTGATATACAATGTTTTTCCGTTTCCAAAAGTCGAAATTTTGATTCTTGAAATATATCCGTCTGCAACGGCATAAACATTTAACCCTTCTCTTTGCAAGGTTTTCAAATCAAATCCGGCATGAAAATGATTCGGACGTAACTCGCCAAAATTGCCCGACAACTGCATTGGAATATCTAGTGGTGATCGAAAATAATCTTTTGGATAATCGACTTGCGCAAAAAGAGCACTGCAAAACAATAAAGTAAGTAAATAAAATCTCATAGAATTAGGTTTTTCGCTAAGATAAAAGAAAGCTATTAATAAAAAAAACATTAAATTTCAAACAACTAATATTCAGTTAATTAAATAATTTAATGCAAAAAAATGAAGAAAATATTGCATTACTAAAAAGGAATACTAACTTTGTAAGATTATGTAATACGTAGGATATATTATGAGTGTAATTGCAGAAATAATTGATACTCTTGAAAATAAGATTGGAAAACTTTTTACGAAAATAAATAGTTTAGAGCAAAACAATCAAGATTTAAAAACAGAATTATCAAAAGCAGCAACTATCATACAAAATCAATCTCGTGAAATCGAAGAATTGAAATCAAAGTATGAAACACTTAAAATTGCCAACGCATTATTAGGCAGTGACGATAATAAAAGAGATACAAAGCTTAAAATAAATTCATTAATTCGTGAAATTGATTACTGCATAGCACAGCTATCAGATTAGTAAAAAATATGGACGAAAAGCTTAAAATTAAAATATCGATTGCGGACAGGGTTTACCCTTTGACGGTTGACATGTCTCAAGAAGAAGGACTGCGAAGTGCTTCGAAAAAAATTGATATCATGATTAAGCAATTTGAAGAAAATTATGCCGTTCGTGACAAGCAAGATGTGTTAGCCATGTGTGCTTTACAATTTGCCTCTCAAGTAGAACAAAAACAAATTGATAACACCATAAACGGTGACGAAACCATTGAAAGAATCAAGAAAATCAATGCGGTTTTAGATCAATATCTCGATAAATAAAATACGTTCTTTACAATAACTAGGATACTGCCTACATTAGTTCATATTTGGTAAACTCAACACTAACAATTTAGAATGAGCAAATCATCGTTACTATAGCAAGCCAATTCAGTTTGGAAGCTTGAACAGCGAGTTAGCTCAAAACTTGTATTTCCGAGTTTATACAAGCAATCTAATGTAGGCTTTTTTTATATATAAATTTTAATTAACCATGGACATTTTAACAATAATTATTTCAGGAATCGTAGGCATTGCAGCAGGTTTTGGTATCGCTAAAATAATAGAAAAAAGCAATATTTCTAATCTGATTAAGAGCGCAAAAAAAGAAGCTGCTTCCATACTAAAAGAAGCCAATCAAGAAGCCGAAAACATCAAAAAAGATAAAATTCTTCAAGCAAAAGAAAAATTTATCGAATTGAAAGCCGAACACGAACAAGTGATACTTTCTCGTGATCAAAAAATGGCTGAAGTAGAAAAAAGAATTCGTGACAAAGAATCACAAGTTTCAAACGAACTATCCAAAGCTAAAAAAATAAACGACGAATTCGAAAACAAGACAATTGAATACAACTCAAAAATAGAATCATTAGAAAAGAAACAAGTAGAAGTTGATAAATTACACAAAAGCCACTTACAACAACTAGAAGTGATTGCTGGTTTATCTACTGAAGATGCCAAAAATCAATTGATTGAAGGTTTGAAAGCAGAAGCCAAAACCGAGGCCATGTCGCACATTCAAGATACTATTGAAGAAGCAAAATTAACCGCTCAACAAGAAGCGAAGAAAATCATTATAAACACCATCCAAAGAGTTGGAACAGAAGAAGCTGTAGAAAATTGTGTATCTGTTTTCAACATCGAATCCGATGATGTAAAAGGTAGAATCATTGGTCGTGAAGGTAGAAACATCAGAGCTATTGAAGCTGCAACTGGAGTTGAAATCATTGTTGACGACACTCCAGAGGCTATTATCCTTTCGTGTTTTGACCCTGTTCGTAGAGAAATTGCTCGTTTGTCTTTGCACAAATTAGTAACCGACGGAAGAATTCACCCAGCTCGTATTGAAGAAGTAGTAGCTAAAACTACCAAACAAATTGACGATGAAATCATAGAAGTGGGTAAACGTACCGTAATCGATTTAGGAATTCACGGTTTACATCCGGAATTAATAAAAGTGGTGGGTAGAATGAAATACCGTTCATCTTACGGACAAAATTTACTACAGCACTCTCGCGAAGTTTCTAAACTTTGTGGAATCATGGCTGCTGAATTGGGATTGAATGTAAAACTAGCCAAAAGAGCTGGTTTGTTACACGATATTGGTAAAGTTCCAGATACCGAAAGTGATTTACCTCACGCTTTATTAGGAATGCAATGGGCGGAGAAATATGGCGAAAAAGAAGAAGTTTGCAATGCCATTGGAGCACACCACGACGAAATCGAAATGAAATCGTTATTATCGCCAATTATCCAAGTTTGTGATGCGATTTCAGGAGCAAGACCAGGAGCAAGAAGACAGGTTTTAGATTCTTACATCCAACGTTTGAAAGATCTTGAAGAAGTAGCTTACGGATTTAGCGGAGTAAAAAATGCTTACGCCATTCAAGCTGGTAGAGAACTTCGTGTAATTGTGGAAAGTGAAAAAGTTTCTGATGATAATGCAGCTACTTTATCTTTCGAAATTTCACAAAAAATACAAACCGAAATGACTTATCCAGGTCAGGTTAAAGTAACAGTGATTAGAGAAACTAGAGCGGTGAATATTGCTAAGTAAAGTTTAATCGTTTATTTGGTTATTCGTTTATTCGAAGATCAATCAAAATACAAAAGCATTTCAGAATCTTTCTGAAATGCTTTTTTTTGTGATAGATATAAAATTCTAAACATTCGCCAGTTGGATTTTTTTATTGTAATTTATAAATTTAGACTAACTTTGTTTTAAACTATCTAAATATGGGACTTCCTGAAATACTTTACATTAGCCAAAAAGACTATTTAGAAGCCGAACGCTTGGCTGTAGAAAAACACGAATATTTCAAAGGAGAAATTTTTGCCATGAGTGGTGCTTCGATTACACATAACAAGATTTTTTCTAATTCATTTTCAGACATTGGTAGCAAATTGAAAGGTAAAAAATGCCAACCTTTTGGGAGTGATTTAAGAGTTCATATTCCCAAAAATACCTTATTTACTTATCCCGACATCAGCATTATTTGTGGCGAAATAGAAACTACCGATGACAAATTTGATACCATAACCAATCCATCAGTAATTATCGAAATTCTTTCGCCATCGACTAGAAATTATGATAAGGGAGAAAAATTTACTTTGTACCGAGAAATAGATTCTTTGCAAGAATACATCTTGATTGATTCGGAACGTATTATGGTTGAAAAATTCATTCGGAATGCAGATAACAGCTGGCAATTGACAGAATACAAAACTATCGAACAAAGTTTTAGCATTGCAACTGTTGATATTGAAATGCAATTAATTGATATTTAT
Source organism: Flavobacterium eburneipallidum (assembly GCF_027111355.2). Classification (NCBI taxonomy): domain Bacteria; kingdom Pseudomonadati; phylum Bacteroidota; class Flavobacteriia; order Flavobacteriales; family Flavobacteriaceae; genus Flavobacterium; species Flavobacterium eburneipallidum. The sequence goes on along the minus strand of NZ_CP114291.2, from coordinate 1,229,813 downwards.
GATGGTATTAAAATAGTTTGATTAACCACTGATTACTATCTCCTCGGATGAAAATTATTAATTACTTCGGTTAAATACCTTCTATCCAAATGCACATAAATTTCTGTAGTAGTTATGGATTCGTGTCCTAACATTAATTGAATGGAACGTAAATCGGCACCATTTTCGAGAAGATGCGTTGCAAAAGAATGACGCAAAGTATGTGGACTAATACTTTTCTTCAAATTAATTTCAGTAGCTAAATTTTTGATTATAGTAAAAACCATTGCTCGTGTCAACTGACTTCCTCTCCTATTCAAAAACAAAGTATCTTCGTGCCCTTTTTTTATATTCAGATGCGTTCGAACAGTATCTTTGTAAATTTGAATGTATTTTTGGGTCAAATCCCCAACAGGAACAAAGCGTTGTTTATTCCCTTTTCCAGTAATTTTAATAAAGCCTTCTTCAAAAAACAAATCAGAAATTTTCAAGGAAACTAATTCTGAAACCCGAAGTCCGCAACCATAAAGTGTTTCTAACATCGCTCGGTTTCTTTCGCCTTCATTAGAACTCAAATCTATTGCAGCAATCAAAGCGTCAATTTCTTTTACAGATAAAGTATCTGGAAGTTTTCTGCCTGTTTTGGGCGTTTCTATCAATTCCATTGGATTGTCAACTCTATAATCTTCGAAAATTAAATAGCTAAAAAAACTTTTTAGTCCTGAAATAATTCTGGCTTGCGAACGAGGATTTACTTCTTTAGAAACACTGTAAATGAATTGTTGAAGGGTTTCTTCGCCTATTTTTATTGGTGAAACCACTATTTGATTTTCGTCCAAGAAAAGACATAAGCGTTCGATATCAAAAGAATAATTGTCAATAGTATTTTTCGACAAACCTCTTTCTATTTTTAGATACGATTGATAATTTTTAATATCCGATTTCCAATTCATAATGCAAAGTAACGGTATTTTTAGGCATAAAAAAACCACGCAAATTGCGTGGTTTACCTTTTTTTGGAAAAAAATTATCTACCCCATTTTCCTCCTCCTACATAGAAACCTAAATGGATTCCTAAATATGAATTAGAAACATTTCCTATTTTTGATCCTGACATATCTTGCAATTCTGATTTTGGAACTAAATTATATTCAATTCCCATTCTGAATTTACCCCATTCAAATCCACCTCTTATTAAACCACCCATTTTACCGCTAGCATCCAATGAAGTACTTGAGGAAGATTCATCAACATCATCAAACTCAACATTTGCAATAGAATAATATCCAGCTCCTCCTCCTATATAAGGGACAAAAGAGCTTCCAGAATTATTGAAATAATAATCATAAGTACCTACGTAAGAACCATTAGCCGAAACTTTAGCACTTGTAGTTTCCCCATCGGTATTAATATCACGAACCATTGCTGCTGCTCCTATACGCAAACCTACATTCATATTATCTTTTAGATTATATTTAGGTTCTAAAGAAAATAAAATACCTCCACCTCCATTAGATGGCACGGTATAACCCAAATCTAAACCTACTCTAAATTTACCCTCTTCTTGAGAATACCCATTTGTAATAGCAAATACTGCAATAGCTGTTAAAATAATTTTTTTCATGTTTGTTTAGTTAAAATTAATTGTAAAACTAAATTAGAAATTAAATGGAATGCGAATTTTAATACAAAGTATAGTTGTTAACAATTTTATTAACAGTTTTAAATAATTAATAAAATAATGACTTTAAATTATCATTATAATCTCAAATAATAATAAAAAATAACATATTAATAATCATAAACAACCCGCAATACTAGTAAATACAATAATGTAACAATTCTAACGTTATAAAAACAACCCTAAATTATACAATTATGAAAAAGACACTTTTAATTACTACCCTATTGATTGCTATCTCATTTAGTACAAAAGCACAAACCTTACAAATTGGAGTAAAAGCAGGATTAAATTACGCCAATTTGAATGGTACACAAATTCAAACTGATGCCATTACAAGCTATCACGCTGGATTGGTTGCCGAAATCAAACTTCTAGACAAATTTGCAATACAACCCGAGCTGTTATACACAACTCAAGGGGCGAGTTACGAAAATGTTGGAGAAGAGTTTAAAAATGAATTGGGCTATATTGCGATTCCTGTTTTGGCAAAAATATATTTAAGCGATTCTTTTAGTTTAGAATTAGGGCCTCAAGCCTCCTTTTTGTTAAGCGAAAAAGACAAATTTAATCCAGCAGATTCTAAAACTTTTGAATTTGGAGCTGCTGCTGGACTAGGTCTTAAAATTACCAAAAACCTATTTATTCAAGGCAGATATGTTTTAGGACTAACTGATGTATCTCCAGATGCAGAATACAAAAATTCAGTCGTACAAGTTTCAGCAGGACTTCTGTTTTAAAAAAATAAAAGCAATATGTATATGAAAACCGTTCTAAATTGGAACGGTTTTTTTATTTTTACGAAAATTATATTTATGAAGATTAGTATTATCAACGGACCAAACCTCAACTTATTAGGAAAACGTGAACCCGAAATTTATGGCTCACTCACTTTTGAAGAATATTTCAATTCTTTGAAAGAAAAATTTCCGCAAATAGAATTCACTTATTATCAAAGCAACGTTGAAGGCGAATTGATCAATAAAATTCAGGAATTTGGTTTTACTTATGATGGTATTATCTTGAATGCTGGTGCTTATACGCATACTTCAATCGGTATTGGCGATGCGGTAAAAGGAATCTCAACTCCTGTTGTAGAAGTACATATTTCGAATACTTTTTCAAGAGAAAGTTTCCGTCACCAATCTTATATTTCAGGAAATGCCAAAGGTGTTATTCTTGGTTTTGGAATGAGAAGTTACGAATTGGCGATACAATCGTTTTTGTAATAGACCTCAATAATTATAAATAAAATCGGGACAAATTTTTAAATTTTGTCCCGACTTTTTATATCTAAAATAATATATTAATAAGCCGTTGGTTCAATATGAATTAAAACATGACCCAGTTCAGGGATTGCTGCTCGCAAAGTATCTTTAAGATGATGCGCTATTTCGTGACCTTCTCTCACCGTAAGATTCGCGTTGACAATGGCATGCAAATCCACATGGTATTTCATTCCTGCTTTTCGAATAAAGCATTTTTCGGTATTGACTACTCCGTTTACTTCTTGCGCTACTTTCCTGATTTCGATAATTAAATCATCGTTCAGATGTTCGTCCATGATTTCTCCAAGAGCTGGTCTAAAAATCAAATAACTGTTGTAGCAAATAAATCCTGCTGCAAAAAGTGCCGCCCAATCATCAGCAGATTCATAGCCCTTTCCTAAAAACAAAGCCGCAGAAATCCCAATAAATGCCGCAACCGATGTTATCGCATCACTTCTATGATGCCAAGCATCGGCTTTTAATGACGAACTATTGGTTTCAAGACTTCTTTTCATCACTATCCGAAAAGAATATTCTTTCCAGATAATTATTGCTCCAAGAATGATGAGCGTCCACGGTTTTGGTAAATCGTGAGGAGTTTGGATATTGATAATACTTTCGTAAGCGATAATAGTTGCCGATGTAATCAGGAAAACCACCACCAAAAAAGTAATCAAAGGTTCTGCCCTACCGTGTCCGTAAGGATGATTTTCATCGGCAGGTTTGTTAGAATATTTGATTCCAAATAAGACTAAAAACGAAGCAAAAATATCAGTTGTAGATTCGATGGCATCTGCAATCAAAGCATAAGAATTACCAAAAAAACCAGCCAATCCTTTGATTAATGCCATGCAAATATTCCCAAATATGCTAAAATAAGTAGCTTTTATGGCTGTTTGCTCGTTTGTCATTTTAATTATTTTTAAACACAAATTCCACAAATTTTCACAAATTAAAAATCTGTGCCAATCTGTGGAATTTGCTATTTATTGAAATTACTAAGCTCTCACAATCTTCGCTCCAATAGCTCTCAATCGTTCGTCAATTCTTTCATAACCTCTGTCAATTTGCTCGATATTTTGAATGGTGCTGGTTCCTTTTGCTGAAAGTGCTGCAATCAACAAAGAAATTCCTGCTCTAATATCTGGCGAAGACATGGTTGTTGCTTTTAGTTGTGATTTGAAATCATGACCAATAACTACGGCTCTATGTGGATCACACAAGATAATTTTGGCGCCCATATCAATCAATTTATCAACAAAAAACAAACGGCTTTCAAACATTTTTTGATGAATCAATACATCTCCTTTGCATTGTGTTGCCACAACCAAAATGATACTCAATAAATCGGGAGTAAATCCTGGCCAAGGCGCATCAGCAATGGTAAGAATCGAACCGTCTATGTCGGTTTTTACCTGATAACCATCTTTGTGAGCTGGAATATAAATATCATCGCCTCTTTTTTCTAAAGTGATTCCTAGTTTTCTGAAAACACTTGGAATAACTCCTAAATTAGACCAACTAACATCTTTAATGGTTATTTCGCTTCTAGTCATGGCCGCTAGTCCGATCCAGCTTCCTATTTCGATCATATCTGGAAGAATAGTATGAGTACAACCTCCAAGACTTTCTACACCTTCGATAGTCAATAAATTGGATCCAATGCCCGAAACTTTTGCTCCCATGGCATTCATCATTTTGCACAATTGTTGCAAATAAGGTTCGCAAGCAGCATTATAAATAGTTGTTGTTCCTTTTGCCAAAACAGCAGCCATAACAATATTTGCTGTTCCTGTAACCGAAGCTTCGTCCAATAACATATCTGTTCCTGTCAATCCTTCGGTTGCTTCTACTCCATAAAAATGATCTTCTTTATTATAACGGAATTTTGCACCCAAATTGATAAAACCTTCAAAGTGAGTATCTAATCTTCTGCGTCCAATTTTATCTCCTCCTGGTTTTGGGATATATCCTTTTCCAAAACGAGCTAAAAGTGGTCCAACAATCATAATGGACCCTCTTAATGCTCCACCTTCTTTCTTGAAGGCTTCAGTTTCTAAATAACCAACATTTACATCATCGGATTGAAATGTATAAGAGCCAGGTCCATTTTTTTGAATTTTAACCCCTAAATTTCCTAAAAGAGTAATCAGTTTATTGATGTCAATAATATCTGGAAGATTGTTGATAGTTACTTTTTCTGGAGTTAATAATACAGCACACAGTATTTGCAATGCCTCATTTTTTGCTCCTTGTGGCGTGATTTCGCCTTTTAGGCTAACGCCTCCTTCGATTTTAAAAATTCCCATATTTTTTTAAATTAAAAATTAAAAATTTAGAATTAAAAATTATAACCCTATTGAGGATTTTTAATTTTTAATTCTAAATTTTTAATTAGTTGGTTTTCTATTTTGATTTTTATGTGCAGGATTTGGCTTACCTGACTTGGCATTTTTATTACTTTGTATTTTTGGCTGACCAGGAGGTGTAATTTTATTAGAAACTCTCTTATTCGTACGCAATAAATCTGTCGTTGTTAAAAGCTCTTCTGTACTTTGCAACAAATTTAGTTTCCCACCTGATAATTCGTATAAATGTTCAAAAATTACATCGTCTTTAACCGTGTCTTTGTTCCAACTCAAATACGATTTTTTCATGTGATTAGCGATTACTTTGACCAACGCATTTTTCATTTCGCCTTCCTCCCATTTATTGGCAACATCAATCATATATTTGATATTGTTACCATAAAATCGGTACTTCGGAAAATTTTGTGGGTATTTCAAAACATCGGGTTTCAATTGTAAAACCTCACGAGTTGGCACCGGATAAGGCGATTCTACATCCAATTTAAAATCAGACATTATAAAAAGCTGATCCCATAGTTTGTGCTGAAAATCAAGTACATCACGCAAATGCGGATTCAAACTTCCCATTACCTGAATGATGTATTTTGCGGCTTTGTTACGCTCTTCTCTATCTTCTATGGCAGTAGCTTGGTCAATCAATTTTTGCAAATGACGACCGTATTCTGGAATAATCAAATGCGGTCTTTCGGCATTGTATTCTAAATTGAAGACAACGTCATTTGAGTTTTCTTTTATATATTTTGGAGTCATATTTTTGAATTATTTAGGCACCAATAACGTGCCTGTTTGAAAAGCAATCTTTCTTCTAAAATTGCTTGATTGAGTTTTTTTTTTTTTTTTTTAAAATTTATAGAGAAATAATTCCTTCGATTGTAGAAACTTCAATGTACTTATCTATTATTTCTTGAGAATCTTTGGCAGTAACATCAACAGAAATACTTGTAAATTTTCCGGTTTTGGATTTGGTCGTTTTTATTACTGCTCCCATACAATTAAAAGCTTCTTCTACACGCAAAACGTTGTCATTTACAGAAGGAACAATAAATTTGTACAAATAATTAGCTGGCCAAGTATTGCTTGCATCCAACTCCACCTTTAACCGATCATAAAATTCTTGAGTGTTCTTATCCATCCTTGAAAATAAAAAATAAAAGCAAATATACAGTTTTGAAATAACATTTTAGATTTTAGAATGTAGATTTTAGATTGCAGAAACTTTCTGCAAATATAATTTTTCGGAATACGAATAACTTTAGGTAAATTTGCGCTTTATTCGAAAAAAGTGAGCAAAGAAATCATAGTAATTATAGGCGGACCTGGAACTGGAAAAAGTACTCTCATCGATGGATTAATTGACAAAGGTTTTTGTTGTTATCCTGAAATTTCCCGACAAGTAACTTTAGAAGCCAAACAACAAGGCATCGATCAATTATTTCTTGAAAACCCTTTATTATTCAGCGAATTATTATTAGAAGGCAGAAAAAAGCAATTCGAAAATGCACAAAACGAACCTCACGAAATAGTTTTTATCGACCGTGGAATTCCTGATGTTGTTGCTTATATGGATTACATTGGCGACAGTTATCCCGCTCATTTCGATTTGGCTTGTCGAGAATACCAATACTCCAAAATCTTTATTCTTCCGCCTTGGGAGGAAATATATGTAAGCGATGCTGAACGTTATGAAAATTTTGAGCAAGCCAAACTCATTCAAAACCATCTTACTGCAACCTACAAAAATTATGGCTACGAGCTGATTGAAGTTCCAAAAGGAACTGTAGATAATAGAATTTTATTTATATTAGAGCAAATTTAGCACTAAACTTCAATCTAAAATGCAAGAAGCATTAGCTATACTTAAAAAATACTGGAAGCACGACGCATTTAGATCGCCACAAGACGAGATTATCCATTCGGTTTTGGATGGAAAAGATACTTTTGGTTTGATGCCAACTGGCGGTGGAAAATCAATTTGTTTTCAGGTTCCCGCTTTGATGAAAAACGGAATTTGTTTGGTTATTTCGCCTTTGGTTGCTTTGATGAAAGACCAAGTACAACGTTTGCATGAACTCGGTATCAAAGCGATTGCATTGACAGGCGGCATTCAATCGGACGAAATGATTAATCTTTTGGATAATTGTGAATTTGGTAATTATAAATTCTTGTATTTATCACCTGAACGTTTGCAATCGGATTGGATTTTAGAACGAATCAAAAATTTACCCATCAATTTAATTGCCATAGACGAAGCACATTGTGTATCGCAATGGGGTCACGATTTTCGTCCCGCTTATTTGAAAATTGCCCAGTTAAAAATCCATTTTCCTAAAATCCCTTTTTTGGCATTGACGGCTTCGGCTACCAAAACCGTTCTGGACGATATTATTCTTCAATTGAAATTGGATGAACCAGTACTTTTTCAGAAATCTTTTGCTAGAAAAAACATTGCTTATATGGTTTTTGAAGTCGAAGACAAACTCTATCGAATGGAGCAAATTCTGAAAAAAAATCCGCAACCGTCTATAATATATGTTCGAAATAGAAAATCCTGTTCGGATACTGCTTCGCAATTACAATCTTTGGGTTTCAAAGCTACTTTTTATCACGGCGGATTATCTGCTAAAGAGAAAGAAAAAAACATGAGCCTTTGGATGAATGAAGAAGCACAAATTATGGTTGCCACCAATGCTTTTGGGATGGGGATTGACAAAGCCAATGTAAAAACGGTTATTCACGTTCATCTGCCTGAAAGTATGGAAAGCTATTATCAGGAAGCAGGTCGTGCAGGTAGAAATGAGGCCAAAGCATTTGGAATTATTCTGACTAGTCCATCGGATAAAGTACAGGCTGAAAGTCAATTCATCAACGTATTACCCGATAAAAAATTCCTTACCCAAGTGTATATCAAATTATGCACTTATTTTAGGATTGCTTATGGCGAAGGAATTGATGAGCAATTTTCATTCAATCTGAATCATTTTTGCCAGAAATATCAATTTCCAACGGTAAAAACATTCAATGCCATTCAGTTTTTAGATCGTCAAGGTGTTTTGAGTTTGTCACAAGAATATTCCGAAAAAATCACCATACAATTTATCATCGAATCCAAAGAAGTTATTCGATATATAAGTTTGAATACCAATGAAGAACCTGTTATTTTGGCTTTGCTTCGTACCTATCCTGGAATTTACGAATCGCAAACAGCTATTAATTTATCCTTGATTGCCAAGAAATCAAATGCTGATGAAGCACAAATTCATACTATTCTCGACAAATTACAAGAGCGAAATATTATTGACTATCATAAAAAAGGCAATGATGCTACGATTATTTTCAATGAAATTCGAGAAGACGAACTAACCATCAACAGAGTTTCGAAATATTTAGAAAAGCAAAACAAACAAAAAGTAACTCAATTCGAATCGGTTTTGCATTATATAAACGAGAAGAAAGTTTGCAAAAGCAAATTGATTCTGGATTATTTTGGCGAGAAAACTGAAACTGATTGTGGTATCTGTTCGTATTGCGTTTCCAATAAAAAGAAATCTAACGACACTACTTTGATTCCAAAAAAAATCCTAGAATTATTAAAAACACAGGAATTGAATTCGAGAGAAATTCAATTCCTGACTAAAAACAGCGAAGACGATGTTATCTTTGCGTTGCAAAATTTATTGGAACACAATAAAATTGCCATTCAACCCAATAATAAATTTACTTTAAAAATATAATGGAGCAATTACGAATCGTATTTATGGGGACTCCTGAATTTGCCGTTGGCATTCTAGACACCATAATCAAAAGCAATTATAATGTAGTAGGCGTTATCACGGCAGCAGATAAACCCGCAGGTCGTGGTCAAAAAATAAAATATTCAGCAGTAAAAGAATATGCACTGGCTAATAATCTTAATTTATTACAGCCAACAAACTTAAAAGACGAAAGTTTTTTAGAAGAATTGAAAGCGTTAAATGCCAATCTTCAAATTGTTGTTGCTTTCAGAATGTTACCAGAAGTAGTTTGGCGAATGCCCAAATTAGGAACATTCAACCTACACGCATCTTTATTACCTAATTATCGTGGAGCGGCTCCCATAAACTGGGCTATTATTAATGGCGATACAAAAACAGGAGTTACTACTTTTTTTATCGATGATAAAATAGATACAGGTGCGATGATTTTAAGTTCGGAAACTGAAATTACTCCAGAGGAAAATGCAGGACAATTACATGATCGATTAATGAGTTTAGGAAGCGAAACTGTTATAGAAACTTTGGCATTGATTGAAAAAGGAAATTTTACTACAATTATCCAAACAGAAAACCCTGAAATAAAAACAGCCTACAAATTAAACAAAGAAAACTGCAAAATTGACTGGACAAAACCAGCCGTTGAAATCTATAATTTGATTCGTGGGTTGAGTCCATATCCATGCGCTTGGTGTTTTATTAGTGATAAAGACGAAGAGTGGAATGTAAAAATACACGAAACAAAATTGACTTTAGAAGGGCATAATTATGATATTGGACAATTGATTTGTACCAAAAAAGAAATGAAAATTGCTGTACAAGATGGATTTATTGAGGTATTGAGCATACAATTCCCTGGAAAAAAGAAGATGAAGACCTCGGAATTGCTTAATGGAGTCGCATTTTCAGCCGATGCAAAAGCTTATTAACCCCTATAAAGCGGGTATTTTTTGATTATTTTTAAAGATTTTACCTAGGTTTATAAACAAAAAAGATAAGTTATTAACAAATTGTGCTAAAATTAAACAAAAGACTTGTAAGGGATGTAAATCCTACTAAATTTGTTATTATTAACAACGATTTTTTAACCAACATTTAATAACATAACATTATGAACAAATCAGAATTAATCGACGCTATCGCTGCAGACGCAGGAATTACAAAAGCTGCTGCAAAATTAGCTTTAGAATCATTTTTAGGAAACGTAGGTAGCACTTTGAAAAAAGGTGGAAGAGTATCTTTAGTAGGTTTCGGATCTTGGTCTGTATCTGCTAGAGCTGCAAGAGACGGTAGAAATCCTCAAACAGGAAAAACTATTCAAATCGCTGCTAAAAACGTAGTAAAATTCAAAGCAGGAGCTGAATTAGAAGGAGCTGTAAACTAATTTAAGCCTCTTTTAAATAAATATCAAACCTTCCTTTCGGGAGGTTTTTTTTTGAATTATTTTTTTTTCACGATAGATTTAATTCTCAAAAAATTGCTTCTACAACGGAACAAAACAATATTAATTCCATCATCAGCAAGTATTTTTTTCCTTAAGGAGTTTTTTTTTACATTTTGTCGATTTTTTTTGGCATCGAAACTTTTTTTTTGTTAAATTTAATTCAAAATAAAATCGAATGATTTCAGAAAAAATAAAGAAAGGAAATCTACTCATTGCAGAGCCTTTACTAATTGGAGATTTATCATTTAACAGATCGGTGATTTTACTAGCAGATCACAACGAAAGTGGCTCTGTGGGCTTCATCATCAACAAGCCTTTAAAATATACCATCCAAGATTTGGTTCCCGAAATAAAAGCTAGTTTCAAAATATATAACGGTGGGCCAGTAGAACAGGATAATCTTTACTTCATTCACAATATTCCAGATTTAATTCCCAATAGTGTAGAAATTTCGGACGGTATTTATTGGGGAGGCGAATATGAAATTACCAAGACACTCATCAACAACGGAAAAATAACCAAAAATAATATTCGTTTCTTTTTAGGTTATACTGGTTGGGACGAAAACCAATTGCAAATGGAAACCGAGGATAATTCGTGGATTATAACCAAGAATACTTATGAAAATAAAATAATCGGAAAATCGCATTCTCATTTTTGGAAAGAACAAATTATGGAATTGGGAGGCGATTATCTAATATGGTCTAACACACCCGAAAATCCTTCCTCTAATTAATTGCTGCTGATAAACTCATTTAGTTTTTGCACTAAAACATTAGATATATTCGTTGAAAACTCTTTTTTACGGTATTTTGTAATAGGCTGAATTCCTTTAATCACGTTGGTAATAAACAATTCATCCGATTTTTGAAGATCAAAAGGTGAAATTGCTTCTTCCAGAACTTCTAAATTTTCTATTTTTCGAGCCAAAGTTAAAATTTGCTTTCTCATTACTCCGTTCAAACAACCTTCGGCAACTGGAGGTGTTATAAGTGTATTTCCTTTCAACATAAATAGATTACCCTGTAAAGCTTCGATCACATTTTTAGTATCGTTAAGCAACAAACAATTATCTAAACCATTTTCTTTAGCAAAAATACTTCCTGTGATATTGATTAATTTATTGGTTGTTTTAATAGAAGAAAGCAACTGTCTGGTTACATAAAAATCAGTATATAAATCTACCACATACTCTGATGAAGGAATGGAATACAAGGTGTTATCCAAAGTTTCTACATGTATCAAAAAAGACACATCGTTAGTTTGTGGCAAATAATATCCTCCATCATTTCGATAAACAGTAATTCGAGCACGTGCCGAAATATCTGTGTTTTTAGCCTTCGCTAATATAAGAATTTGCTCTTCCAGATATTCCATGGTAAAATTCATAGGGATTTCCATTCGAATCACACGCATAGACGACATGAGTCTGAAATAATGATCTTCTAAAAAAAGAATTTTAGAATTTACTATTTTGACAGTTTCAAAAACGGCATCACCATATAGAAAAGCACGATTTTGTGTCAATATATTTGCGTCTTGAGGAAGTAGAGAACCATTAAAATTAATCATAAAAAACCCTGAATTAAATTCAGGGCAAATATAAACTATAAAATAGAATTTTACTAAACTGATCCAATAACATGTTTCAAATCAGAAATCTGATTTTCCCACAGCAATTTGGCTTCGCTTAACTCGTCATCGACCGCAAAGTCTATTACCATCAAGGAAACATCTTTTGTAATTTCGTCCACTAAAATATGTAATTCAAAAAAGTACTCGCTATCTTTATTATTGGCATCAACCCATTTGAATTTAACTTTTTCACCTGATTTTTTAGAAGCCAATCTGGCTTTTTCTTCGGAATCATTCCAAATGAAAGTAAAAAATTCTCCTCTAGAGTTTACATTATCAGCAAACCATTCTGACAATCCCGAAGGAGTTGAAATATATTGATACAACAATTGTGGTGATGAGTTAATTGGAAACTCTATTTCGTAACGTGTTTTAACTTCCATGTCTAAAAAATTATTTTTTTTGGAAAAGTATAGAATATAAAGCCAATAAAAAAGCCTTTTGAAAAATATTTTTTTTTCTTACTAATATGCTTGTAAGCTCTAATATAATTTTTATATTTGCACTCGCAATGAGGAACACATCCTAAATGCAGTCTTGGCGAGGTAGCTCAGTCGGTTAGAGCGCAGGATTCATAACCCTGAGGTCACGGGTTCAACTCCCGTCTTCGCTACAAAAACAAACCCTTAAACATCAATTGTTTAAGGGTTTTTTATTGGTTTTTTGTTTCGAAAATCTTGACAAAAAAGGAAACTTCGCTTTTCATGAACTTTTAATCCCGATTGATAAAAACCAATGGTTGCGCATAATTTGCAATTGAAATTAGAGCATTATAAATATATTGAGAAACCAAAGCTCCGCCTCTAAAATTAATCAATTCAATATCATCTTCCGGAGTATGGTATTGTAGATGTCCGCCTGTATGAAATCCTATAGCAGAAATGGAAGATTTGTAAAACGATACATGATCCGAACCACCTACTTCGCCTGCATGAATAACAGGATTCAGTCCACTTTTTTCACCTAGTTGTTTCATCAATTCAACACCATCAGGAAAAGTTCCAGCACCACCCATATAAATTTGTTTTTCGGCATTCAATCTGCCTACCATGTCCATATTGAGCATTACTTTGACTGATTCTTTTGGTATTGGTAAGTGATTTACAAAATATTTGGATCCCAACAAACCTTCTTCTTCCCCACTAAAGGAAACAAAAATAATACTCCTTTTAGATTTTACTTTAGACTTGGAAACTTTCTCTAAAATACATAGTAAAGCAGCTACACCAGAAGCATTATCATCGGCTCCATTGTGGATTGCCATTGTATCCTTTTTTTTGCTGCCAGAAGCAATTCCTCCCCATCCCCAATGATCATAATGCGCTCCTATTACTATAAATTCCTTTTTTAGTTTTTCATCTGAACCTTCAATATAGCCCACAACATTTTGAGTTGTAACAGTATCCGATTTCATTTTATTGATTCCTTCTTTTACAAACAATTGAAAAGGCTGATAATAATTACCATTAAATTTTTCCAGACCATATTTCTGAAAATACTTTCTAATGTAAGCTGCTGCCTCATTATTACCTTTCGTCCCGGGAAATCGCCCTTGCATTTTATCTGATGAAAGATATTTATCGTGTTTGTAAAATGTTTTTCCCAAACGGCTATTTTGAGCTGCAACACTAACGGTAAAGCATAGCGAAATCATGAAAAAAAACTTGAATTTTGATTTTTTTAAAAACACCATTATTTCTCTTTTTAATAAAAACTCAAATTACTTGAGTTCAAAAATTTTATCCATCAAAAGCCATTTCTCGCCAGGCTGAGCTCCCGGAAGTGCTTTTTGAAATCGCCACATTAATTCTTCCCACTCTTGAACTTTTGGATTTGTTGCATCTAATTTTGCTTTTTCTTCGAAAGAAAAATGAGCCTCTGCTTCGATAATCATAAACAATCTATCTTGAATAGTATAAATCTCCAGATTTCTAATTCCTGATTCTTTTATACTTTCAATAATTTCAGACCATACGTTTTGGTGAAAAGCTTTGTATTCTTCAATTAAATTAGGTTCGTCTTTTAAATCTAATGCCAGACAATATTTTTTCATCATTTATTTTTTTATAACTACAATTGCTTTTTTATTTTGCTGTTTTAAAGCGAACATGCTTGATATACTTTCGATTATAAGTATATAAAACATGAATTTCTCCATCTAAAGTTTGGATAATTGCCGGATAGCTGAACTCGCCTTCAGGCTGGTATTCCAAATCGAATAATTTCTGCCAATGAATTCCATCTTTCGAATGCTCTACATCCAAAACGTTGCGTCCATTAAACCAATCTTTTCCTTGTTTTAATGGATTGTTAACCAATAAAAACGATTTTTTAGATAAAGTAACCGCATCAACACCTGAATTAGAATTTACAACATCAATGCTATCGGTATTTTTCCAGCTATTTCCATAATCTTCTGACCAACTCGTTATCAATTTATTGTGTTTGCTCCTAAATAGCATTTGTACTTTTTTATCCGAATGCACTAAAAATGTGGGTTGGATAATATCAAAATGCTGCTTGTTTTCGATGGCAATTTTTGTCCACTTTTCAGTAGCCTCACCATAGGTTTCTACATGAGCTCTCCATTCATTATTTGCAACGCTTTCGGTACTACTTCCGCATAAAATTACTCCGGTAGTTAGCTCTATTGGCTTGTTTTTTATAGGGCCAAGAATACCTTTTGGGAGCAATTTTGGAACACTCCATGTTGCTCCATCATCAACCGATACTATCATTGCTCCAAACCATTCCCTTGGATTTTTTCCAATTTTATAAAACAAGTATAATTTTTCGCTTTTGCTTTTAAATAAAACGGGATTCCAACAAGGCAAAGTATCTCCTTTTTGGATATAGGGCGGAACCAAATTTTGTGGAGCAGACCATTTCTTATTTTTGTATTTAGAAAAATAAATCCCAACATCTTTGGCACCTTCGTATTTCCCTCCAAACCAGGCAGCCATAATTTCATTTGGTTTTACTTCAACCAACGTAACAGCATGACTGTTAGTTGTAATAGGCTGCGTTGTTATAAAAGTATTGTTGATCGAATACACTTTTGGCAACTGCTTTACCGAAGTACAGGCAACACAAACCAAAAGCATTAAAAAGATGGAATATTTGAATTTAAAAATCATTGTAACTTTTAACTGTTAATTTATTTTTTACTTAAGCCCAACTTATGTCCTGCTATTGCATAATATAAAATCACAAGATAACAAGGCAATAAAATCCAATATCCTTTAGTTGAAGCGGTTGCAGTAGCTAGGGCTTCATTCATTCCCTGAGCGATGTAATCGGCTTTATTGGCATCGACTAAATTTCCGTATAAAGGTGGAATGATGGCACCACCAGAAATAGCCATAATCAATAAGGCCGAAGCGGTTTTAGTAAATTTTCCCAAACCTTTTAAAGTTAAAGGCCATACCGCAGGCCAAACCAAAGCATTAGCCATACCCAATGCTGCTACAAATAATACGGAAGTAAATCCATCGCTAAAAACAATACAAAACGACAATACGATTCCTAAAATAGCACTTAATTTTAAAGCCAAAGTTTGCGTAATGTATTTAGGAATTAAGAAAGCACCCAGAGCATAAGTAGCAACCATAGCCATCAAAGTGAATGTGGTAAAAAATTTGGCATCAGCAACTGGAATACCTAATGAAATTCCGTAAGCAATAATAGTATCACCAGCAATAACCTCAACACCTACGTACATAAAAAGAGTTAATACTCCAAGCCACAAATGCGGGAATTGAAAAATACTCGTTTTAGTGGTGCTGCCGTCTTTTGGTTCTTCAATTGGTTCCGCTTCTACATCTGGCAATGGTGCTTTTCGAATTAGTATTCCCAAAATAAATAAAACCAAAGCCATTATCACATAAGGTGTTACAACACTATCAGCCATGGTGTTTAACAATTCTGCTTTTTCCGCAGCACTCACGACATTTAGTTTTTCTTTAATTTCATCAATACCTGATAAAAGTAATGCTCCAAAAATAAGCGAACCTAAAGCTCCTGCCACTTTATTGGCAATTCCCATAATGGAAATGCGTTTTGCAGCACTATCAATAGGCCCAAGAATAGTAATATAAGGGTTGGATGCTGTTTGCAATAAAGTCATCCCTGCACCCTGAATAAATATTCCAGTCAAAAACATCCAATAGGTTCTTGCCTCGGCAGCGGGTATAAAAACCAAAGCGCCTAAGCCCATTATAAATAAACCCAATGACATTCCTTTTTTATATCCAATTTTTGATAAAATATAAGAAGCGGGCAATGCCATCACCACAAAAGAAATATAAGAAGCCGAAGCAACCAAAAGAGATTGCGCTGATGTCAATTCGTTTATGGTTTTCATAAACGGAATTAAAGCTCCATTAATCCAGGTTACAAATCCAAATATAAAAAATAGCCCAGCTATAATTATAATTGGAATTAACGTAGTGTTTTTTGTTTTAGAAGATGCTATACTAATTTCCATAAGTATTCATTTATTTTTTAATAATTTCAATTGTTTTCTTATATATTTTTCAAATCTTTATTTTCTAATTAAAAGCAGCTAATTATTTAACTTATACTATCCAAAATAGCTTTAATTGTATCAGTATCCGAATGAACAATAATACGATCGTTAAATAATTTTTGATTGTTCATGGACAGCTTTTCATCCGTGTTTTGATAGCTTATTACAGATGCTGAACAATGAATTTCTTTAAATTTCTTATTTTTAAATAAGAAGGCATTCTTTTTATTGATTCCTCCTCCCGGAAGAATGATAATCTTATTTTTTGCTCTTTCTTTCAACACTTTCAAAAGTTTCATCCCTTCAAGAGCGGTCTGTTTTTTTCCTGAAGTCAACACTCTCGTTGCTCCAATTGCCATTAATTGTTCTATGGCTTCAAATGAATTTTCAACCCAATCAAAAGCTCGGTGAAAAGTAAATTCCAATGGTTTTGACCATTCAATTAACTCCTGTGTTCTTGCAATATCAATAGTGTTATCAGGATTTAACACACCAGACACAATTCCGTTACAACCTAATTCTTTACACAGTTGAATATCCTTTTTCATAATAGCAAATTCTTCTTCAGAATAAGTAAAATTGCCGCTTCGTGGTCGTATCAACACATTGACAGGAATAGTTACAGTTGCTAACACATTTTTAAGTAATCCATAAGAAGGAGTTACTCCTCCAACCGCTAATTCAGAACACAATTCTATTCTGTGAGCTCCTGCAGTTTGCGCATTAATTGCCGATTGATAAGACGAGGCACAAATTTCTAATAACATATTTAACCTTTTATAGAATGATAATCAAGTGATTACAATTCTAAATTTTAATGGTATAAAAGACAAAAGGAGAGTTGACTCTCCTTTTAATCTCTTAAGTAACGAATCTCGTTTTATTTAATTCAATTTATTTAGTATCCCACCAAAGTCTTGTACCTCCTGAATCAGGTCCTTTAAGTTTAGCGATGGCATCGGTAACAGCATCTCTGTTTGCAGAATATTCATTGGTAACAAAGATTACACGTTTCATCAAGGTTTTGCCAACTCCAGCTTCATTGTTATCCGTGTTAATTACTGGATAAATTACTTTAGCATCACTTCTTCGCAAATCAGCCCATGCTTCCCAAGATTCAGGAAAAACAGCTAAATATTTTTGAACTGCAATTTGCGTACGTTGAGTTGCTACAGAAGGTTGCCAAGCCACTGGAACAGTAACTGGAACAGTTTGTAATCCTATATTTGGATACAGTGTTGCTGCATTTGGAATAGATGGTAAAGTATTTCCTGCAATGTAATTAGCAATGGCATTGGTATCTGTAATTCCCCATTGTGTCATTGACAATCGAATCCCTTCTTCGTACAAACTTCTTGCTGTACCACCCATACTCCATCCATTTAAGGCACCTTCGGCTCTACTCAAATAATTTTCAGAAGCCATTAATACCTCAATATTTTTAGTTTCACTAAGACTTCCGTTTGAACCACTTCCTAATACATCGTTATTAAACATGGAGAATGTGGTTGTTCCAAACTGACCTTGTAAACCTCCAACTGGTCTGCCTCTGTAAATTTGAGCTGCAGGTGCCGCTGTAGGATTAATTGGTGCGAACCATTTAGCCAATCTAGGATCATTATATCCAACAAGCAAACTTTCCATAGAAGCTGTCATTAAGTATCCCCAAGAATTTACAATCATGTTTAAATTGTTTGGAGTAATATTACTCACTTTAAAAGTAGCACTTTGCTCATTCGTTTCTATAACACCTGCTGCAATTGCTGCTTCTGCTTGAGTTTTTGCTTTTGCTGCATCAATGTCTGAAATTCTTAATGCCAAACGCAGTTTTAAACTGTTTCCAAATCTTCTCCAGTTTTGTACATTTCCAGAATAGATTCTATCATTAGGCTGAAGCGTTCCTACTGTAGTTGATGTAGTAGCACTTAAAACAGTGTTCGCTTCATCTAATAATTTAAAAAAGTCTGTGTAAATAGATTCTACACTATCATAAGGTACTTTTTCTTTGTTATTACCAGCTTCTGTGTAAGGAATAGGTCCATAAGCATCTGTCATTTGATTGTACATATATACTTTCCAGATTTTTAAGACAGCTGTAGCTTCAGCGTTACCTTCAGATGCTTTGAAAGCATTGTTTAGAGCTGGTACAGCAACGGTATAGAATCGCAACCATCCACGTCCTTCATAACCGTTTACAAAAGCATTTCTTTCAGTACCATAACCACAACTTAAGTAATGCGTAAAAGTTGATGGTAAAATACCTGTTGCAATACCCCATGTTCCCTGATCATCTACTCCAGGAGAAGAATAAGAACCGTGATGTATCCCAGCATATAAGGCTGATGCAAAAGCTGGACCTGCAAGAGTTTGATCTAATTGCTCTTCAGTAAGCGTATTTTTATTTGTATTTATTTCGTCAAAGTCTTGTGTACAGCTTGAAAAAACAGCGAGCATAGACATGACAACTCCTATTGATTTAATTTTATAATTTTTCATATTATCTCTCTTTATTTTTAATTAAAATCCAAATCTTACATTAACACCATACTCTCTTGTTGAAGGAATATTGAAAGATTCGATACCTTGTAAATTTCCTGTACCTGATCCTGCTTCTGGATCAAAATATTTTGCTTCGTTTAAGAAGAAGAATAAATTTCTACCTACTACAGAGAAATCAATACTTGATAAACCGGTGCTTTTTAACAACTGTTTTGGTAATGAATATCCAAAAACAAGTTCTCTCAATCTAATGTTTGTTGCATCATAAATAAAAGGTTCTGCAACTGGAGTTCTTTGTCCAATAGCTGTCCAATATTGTTCTGCAGTAATACTTGTTGTATTTGGAACAAAAGTAGATCCACTTGCTACAACACCATCCACAATAATTCCACCTTCTCTTCCTGCCAAAGTAATGTCACTTACACCTAAACCTGCTTGTCTTGCTTGAGTGTATGAAATTACTTCTCCTCCAATTCTAAAATCAACTAGGAAGCTTAAATTAAAATTTTTGTAGGTGAAATTATTTTTTAAACCCGCAGTCCAATCTGGGTTAAAGTTACCAGCACGAACACTAAAATCATCTGTTGCCAAAGGAATACCAGCTGCATTTACAATAATCTGACCATCAGCTGTTCTTTGAAATCCTTTTATGTATAAATCACCATATTCGCCTCCTTTAATTACTTTACTTCTAACTAATCTTCCTTCTCCAATAACCAATTCCTCTCTATTATCATAGATTGAAGTAATTTTAGATTTATAAGAAGCATAATTGGCCATAATATCCCAGCTAAAGTCTTCTGTTTGAATAGGAGTAGCAGTAAGCGTAAGTTCAACACCTTTATTTTCGATATCACCTCCGTTTAACACCGCTCTTGATTTTGAAGAAGATTCAGGAGTATTGATGTAAAAGATTTGATCTGAAGTTTTGGTTTGAAAATACGTAAATTCTAATCCTAAACGATTTTTCAAAAATTTAACATCTGCACCAAACTCTGAAGAACTAGACATCTCTGGTTTTAGGTTAGGATTTGCAGCTGTAGTTTGAGAGTACAACATACCTCCGTTACCACCAATGTATGATAATTGAGAACTTGTTTGATAAGGATCAGTATCATTACCGACTTTTGCATAAGAAGCTCTAACTTTAGCAAAACTAATAGCTTCAGGTAAAGTAACCATATCAGAGATTACCGCAGAAAGACCAAATGAAGGATAAAAGAAAGATCTATTTTGCGATGGCAATGCAGAAGACCAGTCATTTCTAGCAGTTACATCCAAGAATAAATAATTTTTGAAACCTATTTGAGAAAATCCATAAACTGAATTCACTTGTTTTTCTGATGCTGTAGAATTGGATCCAATAGTTGCTACATTAATCAAAGAAAAATAGTTTCTTTTACTTAAAATACCACCCGAATTTAATCCTGAACTAGATTGTTTTAACATATTAGCACCAGCGTTAAGTCCTACTGAAAAGTCACCAAATGTTTGTTTGTATGAAAGTAACGCATCTGTATTAAACTCGCTTACTTTTTCATACGATTCAGAATAAGAACCTAAATTGTTATTAAATGCTCTGGTTGCATATCTGTTTCTTACAGCAGTATTAGTCATTTGATCTAAACCTGCTCTAACTTGTAAACTTAAAGCACTTGTAATATCATATTTAAGAGAGGCAAGACCAATAAATCTATTTCTTTTGTCTTCACGAGAATCATTACGCAAAGCTGACCAATAAGGGTTTCCTCCTGGAGATCCAGTTTCGTCTATAAAGTAGTTTTGTTGTAATTGTCCTGCAGCATCAGTATATTCAAAATCTCTGTACTCATTAAATTTAATACTACGAGGCAATAAATAAGCCGAAGTTCCAATAGACTCTTCCCCTGTTCGAAGTAAATTATCAATATTCTGAATGATGTAATTCGTTTTTACATCCAATGAAAACTTATCCGATAATTTACTTGTCAATCTTAAATTTAGATTATGTCTGTCTAAATCATTGCCTTTTACAATACCCTCTGCTTGAGTATTGGTATAAGAAAAATAGCCTTGTGCTTTTTCATTTCCTGTAGTAACAGTTAAAGTATTAGCTAAATTATAACCTGTTTTATAAAAATCAATAACATTATCTGGCTGTGCCGAATAGCTAGTAGTTGCTGGACCAGCATAATTAGGATTACGAGCTAATTGCCATGCCGAAACTTGACTTCCATCTAACCTTCCTCCCCAACTTGATACAGAAATAGGATTGTAAACTCCTTGATCTCCTTGTCCGTATTCATTTTGAAAATTGGTCAAATTGTAAGCTGAAGAAGCCATAAAGTTTGAAGACAATGAAACAGAAGTTTTTCCCGCTTTTCCAGATTTAGTGGTAATAATAATAACCCCATTACTTGCTCTGTTTCCATAAAGAGCTGCTGCAGAAGGTCCTTTAAGAACTGTCATCGAAGCAATATCTTCAGGATTAATATTAGAGATACCATCTGGTTGAGTAGTTCCTCCTGTATCAATATCAGGATTACCAGTTGTAGTTCCGTTACTAATTGGCACACCATCTATCACATACAAAGGTTGGTTATTACCATTAAGAGATCTATTTCCTCTTAAAGTAATTCTGGATGAACTTCCTACACCATTTGAAGTAGTAGAAAAATTAAGACCCGCCACTTTTCCCGAAAGTGAGTTAGCAACGTTTAATGATCTTGCTTGAGAAATTTCATCTACATCAACATTTTGTGCCGAATAGGTAATTGCTTTTTTCTCTCTTTTGATACCCAAAGCTGTTACCACAACTTCTTCTAATTGTTGAGCATCTTCAGTTAGTGATACATCTATAGTAGTCGAACTCCCTACTACAACTTCTTTTGAAACTGATCCTATAAAGGAAAAGACCAAAATTGCCGATTGATTAGGAACATTAACACTATACTTACCATCCATGTCTGATGATGCACCATTTGTTGTCCCCTTAACAACGATGTTTACTCCCGGCAGTGGAAAACCGCTTTTGGCATCTGTAACTGTTCCCTTCACTGTAGTTTGAGCCTGAACGTTTTGAAATCCGAACAAGCAAAATACAAACAGTAGTTTTAATACATTTTGAATCATAATTTGGTTTTTGAATTATTAATTTGTTTTCTTTTCAACCAGCCCTAGGGTTAATTGTTTGTTAAATTTATCACTATAAATCGTTACTAAAATATAATTTCGACCAATGACGTATCTGCAAAGGTGTTTGTTTAATTTTACGTTTTTTTTTACACTAAAAGCTATTTTAACAAACAATTATCAAGCTATTACAAATAGCATTGACTATTTCACAACAAAACTAAACTTATCTTAAACAAAAAACATTAACCTTTTTTAAAGATTAATGTTTTTTGATAATTTTAGTTTAAACGAGTGTTTTTTATTGTCTTATAACAATACCATTTACTCCATAACCTTAAACTTTGACTTCAATAAATTTACTGAATTTCCTCCTACCATCACTTCAAAATCGCCAGGTTCTACTACGTTTTTCATTTCCCGGTTCCAAATAGCCAATTCGTCAGGAGTTAAAGTAAATTCTACCGTTTCAGTCGCTCCTTTTTTGATATGTACTCTTTTAAAACCTTTTAGTGTTTTTTCAGGAGTTGTTACGGAACTATACACATCATTAATGTACAATTGCACCACTTCATCTCCGTCATAATTTCCGGTATTTTTAACATCAATGCTTACTTTCAAGCTTCCGTCAGCTTTAATTTCAGAAGTACTTAAAGTTAAATTCGAATATTCGAATGTGGTATAACTCAAACCGTATCCAAAAGTATATAACGGATTTTCACTTTCAGAAACATAACGATGTATGGCCGATGGTTTTTGGTTGTAATAAATAGGCAATTGCCCAACCGATTTTGGAAAAGTAATCGGCAATCTTCCGCCTGGATTATAATTTCCAAACAAAACATCAGCTACTGCTTTTCCTCCAGCTTCTCCCGGAAACCAACCTTCCACAATAGCTGGAATATTTTCGTTAATCCAGTTTATAGAAAGCGGACGACCGTTTAGCAACACACAAACTACTGGTGTTCCTGTCTTTTGAATCGCTTCAATTAATTCCTGTTGCATTCCGTGTAAATCTAAACTCGCCACATCTCTGTTTTCTTCCACTAATTCATTCGATTCTCCTAAAACCACTACAGCAACATCGGCTTTTTTAGCAATATCAATCGCTGGTTGCAGGTTTATCTTTTCAAGATTCCATCGCAAGTGTACTCTGGCTCCCCAGCCACCTTCCCACATTTCAATGCGGACTTTGTATTTTTTTCCTGCTTCAATGTTTTTTGGAGTAGTTACAATACTCGTTGCTCCTTTTGTCCAGTTGTCAATGACCAATTGATCGTCAATCCACATTCTGATTCCGTCATCAGAACTTAAGCCTAACCAACCGTCAAAGGATTTTTCGGATTGAATATAACCGGTCCAACGAATCGAAAAATCATCATCATTCACCCCTACACCCGGATTCCAGGGCCAATCGAATTCTAATTGATTGTCAATACGTGTTAATGCAGGAGTTCCTTCCACATTTCTATTATTGAAATATTCTCCTTTTAATCCGTTTTGAGATCCATCAGGAGTAAATAAATATTTAGATGGAATAATTTGTCCTTTTACAATCAAAGGAACACCTTCTTCATAAAGTACATTCGTATCTTTACCCACCACTTGTTTGATTCCCTCAAGAACTGTAGTTCCTACTTTATTTTTAACCGCATATCCTCCCAGTCTTGATGCATCGGCATTAGGGCCGATAACAGCAATAGTTTGAATGTCTTTCTTCAGTGGTAAAAGATTATTTTCATTTTTCAATAAAACCATCGATTTATGTCCTGCTTCAAGAGCGATGTCCTGATTTTCTTTGGTATGAAAACGCTCTTTAATTAGATTTTTTTCTGTATATGGATTTTCGAATAAACCTAACATAAACTTCAATCGTAAAACCCCACCAGCCGCACGATCAATTTGTTCCATGGTCAGTTTCTTTTCATTTACCAATTCGATCAGACTTTGTTGCCAAAACTCATTCGTAAAATCATAAAATTGCATATCCACTCCTGCAGCAACTGCTTCACGGATACTTTCTTTTGGAGAATTAGTAACATAATGTGTGGTTTGAAGGTATTTAATAGCTCCCAAATCAGAAACTACAATTCCTTTAAAACCCCATTCTTTTCGTAAAACATCAGTCAACAACCAATGATTAGCAGCACAAGGAATCCCATCTAATTCAGAATAAGCACACATGGTTCCTAAAGCGCCACCTTTTGTAAATGCTTTTTGAAAAGAAGGCAAATGATCTTCACGAGCCGAACGTTCACCCACTAAAATTGGAGAAGAATTTCCTCCCGCTTGTGGAATTCCGTGAACAGCAAAATGTTTCGGTTCTGCAATAATCGAACGATCTGATTTTAAATCATCGCCTTGCATTCCTTTAATCATTGCCAAACCAATTTCGCTGTTCAAGTAAGCATCTTCACCAAAAGTTTCTGCCACTCTTCCCCACCTTGGTTCGCGACCTAAATCTAAATTGGGTCCAAGACCAAAATGAACGCCATGCGCTCTGGCTTCGGTAGCAATTACTTTCCCTACTTTATCCATTAAATTAGTGTCCCAAGTAGCTCCCAAACCAATGTTCATGGGAAAAGCTGTACTTCCGTCATCTAAATAACCGTGAAGCATCTCACACATAATCAATGCTGGAATTCCCCAACGGTTGTTTTTAATCACTTCTTTTTGAAGATCATTAATCATTTTTGCCGAACGCGGATAAATATCATGAATGGCTCCGATTCCTAATTTTCCAATTTTAGCATTGGATTTCGTTTTAGAGAAATCTTCTTTTTCTTTAAAAAATTCGCCTTTGTACATATCCATTTGACGCACCTTTTCTTCCAGACTCATTCGGCTTAACAAGTCTTTTACCCGCGCTTCAACTTCTAATTTGGAATCCTGATAAGGATATTTATTTTGAGCGAAACCAAGGCTACTAAAACCTACAAACGCTACTAAAACAAGGCTTATCTTTTTTACTTTTATTACTAACATAAAGTTGTTTTTTTAATTTTGAATCACTTTTAAGGTTGTTCCATTCACAAAATCATCATGCGAAATAAAATAACTATTTACTGCTTTTCCGTCTAATTGAATTTGCTTGATTTTGCCGTCATTGTTGACTTCTCGTTCAATTACAATGCTTTCTTTTTTATAATAATTAGAATCTAACTTGATGGTAATTTTATCAAACATAGGCGTTGTAATCGTGTAAACAGGTTCTCCAGGAGCAATAGGATAAATTCCCATCATCGAATAAACTAACCAGGCTGACATAGTTCCTGTATCATCATTTCCAGGTAATCCTTTTGGCTTGTTTTGGAAATATTCGCGAACTAATTTTTTAACCAAATCCTGACTTTTAAATTCTTCTCCTTTCAAATAATTAAACAAATACGGATAAGCAATATCAGGTTCGTTCGCCATATCAAATTGCTTGCTATCAAATACTTTTTGCAATTGGCTGGAGAAGCCTTTATTTCCGCCCATCAATTGGATCAAACCTTTAATATCGTGCGGAACCATAAATGCATATTGCCAGGCATTCCCTTCGATAAAACCTACATTCTCCTCAAAATTAGCTCCCGAAACAGGATCAAATGGTTCATACCATTTTCCGTCAGCTAGTCTTGGTCGCAATAATTTTAAATTTTTATCGAATAACTTTTTGTACGACAACGAACGCTTTTTAAATCGATTGGCATCGGCAGTTTTTCCCAGGGCTTTCGCCAAAAGTGAAATGGAATAATCCGACGCATTGTATTCTTGTGTGGTAGAAACGGGCCCACGATCATTAGTAGTCAAATATCCTTTTTCGATATAATCTTTCAATCCTGGACGAAGTGGATTATTCTCCATTTGATCAGCGCCTTTCAGCATTGCTTTATAGGCTTTTTGAACATCAAAATCACGAATTCCTTTTAGATAAGTATCTGCAATTACAATACTGGCAGGGTCGCCTACCATCGTAAAAGTTTCGGTAGAATTCAATTCCCATTTAGGCAACCAGCCATTTTCATCGTACATTTCGAGCATACTTTTCACCATATCCGATTGTTGTTTTGGATAAGCCAAAGACATCAGTTGGTGTAAATTTCTATAGGTATCCCAAAGTGAAAATACGGTGTAACGAGTGCCATCCGTTTTGCCAATTTTGCTTCTTTTTATTTCAGGATATTCTCCGTTGTAATCATTTAAAGTATTGGGATGAATTAAAGTGTGATACAATGCGGTGTAAAAAATAGTTTTATCGTCTTTTGAACCGCCTTCAACTAGAATTTTAGAAAGTTCGGTATTCCATTCGTCATATGTTTCTTTGTAAACTGCATCAAAGGATTTATTTCCAGTTTCTTTTTCGAGATTTTCACGGGCATTTTCGATACTTACATAGGAAATTCCTATTTTAACATTCACGGTTTCTTCCTTGTCGAATTGATAGGTAAAATACGTTCCAATACTATCTCCAACTACCGTTTTAATAGTATTTTCCATCATTCGGGTTTTGCCATTATACCCCATCCATTGGGCTTCAGCTCCATTGTATTGGGCTGGTTTTTTCCAAACACCAAATTGGTCTGCTGGTTTCGAAAATTTGGCTACAAAATAAACGGGATAAGCATCTTCTGGACTGTTGTAACAAAACGAACCCACGCTTCGCATTCCTTCAATTTCTGTGGAAGAAACTATTTTTACCATTGCTCCTTCTTCATTGGTTAAACCTACACCAAGATTCAGTAAAATATTGGATTGTCCTTTAGGGAAAGTAAATTGGCTGACACCTACTCTTTTCGAAGCTGTAAATTCTGCTTTCACTTTGTATTTATCAATATTTACACTGTAATAGGCCGTTTTGGCAATTTCGTTAGAATAAGTAGAACCGTATTTTAAATGATTGGTTTCAACAGTTCCCGTAGTGGGCATCAGCAAAATAACGCCTAATTCCGGACAACCGACTCCGCTTAAGTTTACCTGACTGAAACCTGTTAGAAATTTGTTCTCGTTCACATAGGGATTGGACAGCCACTGACTGTCTTTTTCCAAAGGTCGGTTTTGAGGTCCGGAAACATTAAACGGACTAATACTAGCCATTCCTCTTGGCGCAATTGGTCCAGGGAAAGTAGCTCCAAAATTGGAAGTTCCAATAAACGGATTGACAAAATCGGCTGGCTGCTGTGCTAAAATAGCTGCGCTAAAAAACAGTATGTAAAAAAAACATACTGTTTGTAATGTTATCCTTTTATATAAAACCATAATTTAATTTTATCTGTTAATCGCTTCAATTTTTAAAGTCCAGGCTTCTTTTGATGGTAAATTATTTCTCAAACTTTCCGGAATGATCACTTTAAATCCTTTGTCTAATTTAGTCCATTTTAAGGACGTTTTAGAACCTAACATGGTGATTTTTGTTCCTTTTTTTGGACTAATCGAATTCACAATCACTTCTGATGGAATGGTGTTTTCTCCTTCTTTAGCCAAATAAAACAAGAACACATTTCCTGCCTTATTTTGAGTCATACAAATATTATTTTCTTTGTATGGAGCAATAGGTTTAGTGTTGTAAATGGCGGTGTTGTTTACTTTCATCCAATCACCGTAAGCTGTCAATAAATCATAAGCACCTTGCTGCCATTCGCCATCAGGTCCCGGAGCTACGTTTAGCAACAAATTTCCACCTTTGGCAACCACATCAATCAACATGTGAATCCCTTGTCTTCCTGTTAAATATTTAGCATCGGGAGTGTAAGACCATCCTCCGCCTGAAGTGATACAAGATTCCCAAGGATAAGGCAAAGTTTTTTCTGGAACACGGTTTTCAGGAGTTAAGTAGTTTTGGTTTTTTCCGTGAACTGCTCTGTCAACTACAATTAATCCGGGTTGTTTTTGACGTGCTTTAACTACCAATTCATCCATTTTAATGTCTTGATCCACTACTCTGTGTTTGATAAATCCGTTTCCTGATTCGTTTTCAGCAAATTTTTCAGCAAATCCTTTCTTAACATCCTCTTTGCTGGTTTTAGCAACCCAGCCACCATCTAGCCATAAAATATCAATTTTACCGTAATCGGTCAATAATTCTAAAATTTGGTTATGTGTAAAATCAACATATTTTTTCCATTTATCCGGATATGCCGCTGGATCATAATTTACATTTCTGTCGAAAGGAGGAAAATAAGGATCCCAATAATTTTCGTTGTGCCAGTCAGGTTTAGAAAAATAAGCTCCAGTAGAAATATTTTCTTTTCTAAAAGCATTAAAAACTTCTTTTGCAATATTTGCTTTTGGATTCGTACTAAAAGCGCAACCAGCATCGGTTACTTTATAATCCGAATATTTGGTATCGAACATATTAAATCCATCATGGTGTTTTGTGGTAAAAACCATGTATTTCATCCCGGCATTTTTAGCTGCTTTTGCCCATTTTTCAGGATTAAATTTAGTAGGATTGAAGTTTTTTTTCAATCCTTCATAATCTTTTACATATTGATTATAATTGGCTGGATTGCTTCCTTTTTTGCGTTCGCACCATCCATAATCTTCAGGGCAGATAGACCAAGATTCTACAATTCCCCATTCACTGTAAGTTCCCCAGTGCATCAGTAAACCAAACTTTTTGCCCTGCCATTCGTCCAAATTCTTTAGTACTAATGGATCTGTTTCTGGCACATATCTTTCGTCTTCATAAATGGCTTGTGAAAACATTTGTACCGAAAATAATAGGGCTATGATTGCTATACTTTTTTTCATTCTTTCTGTTTTTAATTATTCAATCTGTTATTAGTTTGTATCTCTATTTAACTTTTCAAGTATCGGTTGATCTGTAAAAATTAATTCTGTCTGGGAATTTTCATTAAGCTGTTCCAATACAACAAACTTATTCTCGCCCGCTTTCAACCAGCAGCCTGGTACATACAGCGTTTGCTGCGGTCCTACTTTCCAGTAGCGACCAAGATTGTGGCCGTTAACAAATACAATTCCCTTTCCCCAATTAGTCATATCAAGAAAAGTGTCGGCTGGCTTCTCTATGTTTACAATAGATTCATATAAAACTGGGCGTCCCGATTTTATCGTTTCATTTTTAATAGCCGGCACTTCATTCATCGGCATTTTATACATTTCCCATCCACCACTAATTTCATATTCATTAATGAATACTGGAGCAATAATACCTTTAGTATTATGTACTATTTCGGCTCCGTAATTAATACGTCCCATGTTTTCAACCAGAATTTCTAAAATACCGTTAAAAGGAATAGAAAGGGTCAACTCGTAATTTTTGAAAACTCTATTCAATTCCCCCACCTTAACTCCATTTACATAAACAGTAGCAAAGTCTCTCAATCCCTCAATTTTTAATTTGCCAGAAGAAATTGGTTGCGTAAATCTTTTTCGATACAAAACATATCCATTTCCCTGACCTAACTTTTCAAATGTTAAGGGTTGGTCATTTACAACTGCTTTTTCTTTTTTTATCCAACTTAAAACATCCATACTGGATTTGATACCCTGATTAGGATATTTTGTAACCGGTATTTTCTCTGGAATCGCCGGTAATTTTGTTTTGGAGTACTTTTGCATGACTTCACGAATAGCCATGAATTTTGGTGTTGCCCAACCTGCTTCGCTGATAGGCGCATCATAATCATAGCTTGTAATATCAGGCTGAATATCACTTTCTTCATTATAATTTGCCCCAGAGGTAAATCCAAAATTAGTACCGCCATGTGCCATATAATAATTAAAAGAAACCCCTGCATCAAGGTATTTTTTGGTTTGACTTGCAATTTCCTCAGATCCAATTTTAACAAATGGTTCTGCCCAATGATCCAACCAACCGGAATAAAACTCTGCCACCATGTAAGGCCCTTGTCCTTTATGGAATTTATCAACCTGCTTCTTTAAATTCTCTATATTTGATTCTCCATTTGCAGTCGGTAACACGCCTTCAACAGCACCGCCTTCAAACAGCCAGGTACCGTCAGAAGTAAAAAAAGGCTCTGGAAAACCAGTTTCTTTAAGCATATTGTAAATGGCTGTTTTGTAAGCTTTATGATCCTCAGCACTGATATCGGTTCTTTGAGAAACATACGAACCAAATTCATTTTCAGCCTGAACCATAATAATTGGCCCTCCCTGGTTTGCAAAATTTCCTTTTACCACTGCATACAAATTTTGCAGATACGTTTTACACGCTTCTAAAAATGCTTTGTTATTGGTACGAATTACTAAATCTGGATTATTTTGCAACCACCAAGGATATCCTCCAAATTCCCATTCCCCACATGCATACGGACCTGGCCTAAGAATCACATATAATCCTTCACTTTTAGCAATACGTAAAAACTCAGCCAAATCTTTATTACCGGTTTTAAAATCCCATACACCTGGCTCAATTTCGTGATAATTCCAAAACACATAAGTTGCCACAGTATTCATTCCCATAGCTTTAAGCATTTGCAATCGATGTCTCCAATATTCTTTAGGAATACGCTCATAGTGCATTTCTCCTGAATGGATTTTTATAATTTTCCCATCTTGATGAAATTCTCCATTAGATATAGAAAATCCTTTTGTTTGTGCCGTATTAAAAAACGGCATCAGGCAAATCAATAATACTCCGAGCTTAAATAATATCTTATTCATTTTCTTCCAGATTATATTCTTATTAATCAACTAAAATTTCGTCAAAAAACAGAAAAGAACTTTCTCCTTTTGGACTTTTCTTTAAATTAGTCGCAATTACTTTTACAAATCTCGCATTGGTTTTTTCGAAACTAATTTTAAAATCTTTCAATTCTGAATTCGAATTAATAGCAAACGGACGAATTATTTTCCCAACTTCTTTATACGTTTTTCCATCGGTAGAAACAAAAGCTTTTATTTCGGTTGGAAAATAAATCCCCGAACCTTGATTTTCTAAAGCCCCTAAAGTTACCTGATGAATGGATTGGTTTTTCTCTAAATCAATAACTACTTCCATATCATCCACCAGCCAGGCTTGCCATTGTCCGTCATGAAAATTTTTGCTTCCTCTAATAATATTAACTAAACCCAGTGGACCATCCGCTTTGTAGTTTTCATGATACGGATTTTTAAAAGTCAATTTATTACCTACCGCTTTATGAAATTGAATGCTATCCGTAAAAACTTTACCTACTGGTTTATCTTCTTTAAACAAAGAAGCTTTTAAAATAGTTGTTCCTTGAATTGTAATAGAATCGGTGTATTTTATGGCTTGATTGTCTAAATTTTTATTGTCTAAAACATAGCGAATATCTGCATTTGGAAATTCATTTTTCAAAGCTACTTTTACCTGTTTTTTATCCAAATGAGCCTTTGAAGCAGCAGATACCAAATAAGCGCTTTTAGAATAATTGATTCCCAAATAATCAAAACGTGCTAATAAAGAAGGTAATCTGGTGGTAAAATCATTCCAGTTTCGGGCTTCTTTGGGACTCCATAAAACCTCTGCCATAGCTCCTAATCTTGGAAAAATCATGTATTCTGATTCTTGTGTACTCTCAATATATTCAGCCCATAAATTAGCCTGAGCACCTAAAATATGCTTGGCTTGTTCTGGTGTCATTTCGTCCACTACAGGATCAAAATGATATACTTTAGTCAGTGGAATAAATCCTCCAAAAGCCAAAGGTTCTTCATTTTGCGGCCCTTGATAGATGTTAAAATAACAATGTGATTCTGGTGTCATAATTACATCGTGACGTTGTTTAGAAGCTTCAATTCCGCCTTCAGTTCCTCTCCAGCTCATTACTGTGGCATCAGGAGCTAATCCGCCTTCTAAAATTTCGTCCCATCCAATTACTTTTTTACCTTTCGAATTGATGTATTTCTCCATTCGTTTTACAAAATAACTCTGTAATTCATGTACATTTTTCAAACCTTCCTCCTGCATTCTTTTTTGACAATGCGGGCAGGTTTCCCAATTGGTTTTAGTTGCTTCATCTCCACCAATGTGAATGTATTTTGAAGGAAAAATTGCAATCACCTCGTCAATTACATCTTCTAAAAATTCAAAAGTATTCTCTTTTCCTGCACAATAAATATCCGTAATAGGCCAAACTCCACCGGATGGCACACCTATTTTTTGATTGAAACAAGCCAATTCGGGATAAGCCGCAATAGCACTGCTCACGTGTGCTGGCATTTCGATTTCTGGAATAACTTGGATGTTTTTAGCTGCGGCGTATTTTACAATTTCTTTTAATTCTTCTTGGGTTAAAAATCCGCCATAAGTTCCTTTTTCATTTGGATCAACTGTTAAACGGGCATTCCAAATCACATTCTCCTGATTGACTCTCCAGGCACCAATTTCTGTTAGTTTTGGGTATTTTTTAATTTCAATTCGCCAGCCCTGATCGTCAACTAAATGCAAATGCAATACATTCATTTTTAGCATTGCCAATCGGTCAATTGTTTGAATTACATAATTTTTATCAAAAAAATGACGCGATAAATCCAGCATCAAACCTCTCCATTGAAAACGAGGTTCATCTTTAATACTAACATTCGGAATAACCCAATTGACATTAGCCACTTGATTTTTACTTTCGATAGCTGTGGGTAATAATTGTCTAATAGTTTCCAGTCCGTAAATCAAACCCGCATTTTCTTTGGCAGTAATTACAATACTTTTAGAAGTTACTTCTAATAGGTACGCCTCCCGATTCAGGTTTTTATCTATTTTGAATTCGATGTAATTGCTCTTTGGCTTTTTATTCGAAAATTCAGGTTGCCATCCCGTTGCGGCTTTAAATTTGCTCATCAAAGCAGTTGCAATCTCTTTTTGAGCAGCATTGCTTGCAATAATTTTAGTATCCTTTGAAAACTGAAAAACGCCTTCTTTAACCTCAATATTAGCGGGTTTTGGAATTATTGTAATGTCTTTTTGCGCAAAAACAGCACTTGAAACAAGAATGAAAAGCGCTAATAGGGTTGTTTTAATTATTCTCATAAATTATTATTTTAAAGAAGGTGTTATTTTAAATTGATACTGAATGCATTCTTTATTTATCCCAGGACATTTTAAATTTTGCATCTTCCATTCTGTTTCCTTTTTCGTCATCGCAAATGGCATAGTTGAAACCAGAGCGTAAACTATATCCTGCATGTTCCCCATTTTTATTCAAAGCAATAAATCCCACTTGTAAATATTCCATGTCTTTATGGTTTTTATGTTTGTTGTAAATACGTTCAGTGATTTCTTTACAAGCTTCGAATGGTGATTTTCCCTGACGCATTAATTCCACTACCATCGCACTTCCAGCTGTTCTGATTACGGCTTCTCCTAATCCTGTTGCCGCAGCTGCACCCACTTCATTATCCAGAAAAAGTCCTGCGCCAATAATGGGAGAATCTCCAACACGACCATGCATTTTCCAGGCTGCTCCACTTGTAGTACAGCCTCCTGAAAGATTTCCATTTTCATCAATCATCAGCATACTAATGGTATCGTGATTTTCGATATTGATAACAGGTTTGTATTTGGATTCTTCTAACCATTTTTTCCAGTCTTTCTCGGATTCTGGGGTCAGTAAATTTTCTTCTTTAAATCCTTCTGAAAGTGCAAACTGTAATGCGCCTTGCCCGGATAACATAACGTGTGGCGTATTCTCTAAAACTCTTTTCGCTACCGAAATAGGATGCATAATTCCTTGCAAAAAAGAAACAGATCCGCAATTGCTGTTGTGATCCATAATGCAGGCGTCTAATGTTACCTTTCCTTCGCGATCAGGATATCCTCCGTAACCCACACTACGAACATTGGGATCGGCTTCAGGAATTTTCATTCCGGCTTCTATTGCATCCAGAGCTGGTTTTCCTGCTTTTAATTGTTTCCAGGTTTCTGCATTAGCAGGCAAACCATGATTCCAGGTAGAGATCACCACCGGTTTTTTTACTTTTTTAACAGGCTCTTTTTTTACTTCTTCGGTATTTTGAGCCACTCCCTGTAATCCAAACAATGAGCTTACAGCGAATGTTCCTAATGTAGTTTTTTTGATAAAATCTCTTCTGTTTGACATGGCTTTGATTCTTTTATTTCAAACTTGCTTTGGTTGCTGCAATCACTTTTAAATAGGCATCAGAAATGGCTGGACCATCAAAAAACGTAACTCCTGCTGCACCGTTTTCTTTCGCTAACAAAATCGTTTTTCTCAATTCATCTTCACTTTCTACTCCTGGAACATAAATTCCTGTGTTTAATTTGGTTTGTTTTCCTTTTAAATCAGTAACTCCTTGTTGGGTAGCAAAACCTATCCAATTCATTCCTTCATTATAAAAGTTATGATAAATCATCGGATACACTTCATCAATAATCCATTTGTCCCAACGTTGACGCACCATGTGATCGGCCATTTCTGGAAAAGGAAATACCGCTGCTGTTAATTTTTTTCCGTGTTTGTGTGCAATTTCATAGGCATGATCCACCACATTCTTAATTTGATTCAAACGAAATTGTTTCCATTCCATATCTATTTCAGGATGTTCCAGTTTTCTTGGATCTCTGCCAAATTCCTTCATAAAAGCATTTACGCTGGCATCTGAATAATCAAAATCGTAATCGGGTAACTCGGTGTTTTGTACCAAATTGTATTTCGGTAATAATCCAACTGGTAAAAACACATCGGGATAACGGATGTAGTCTAAATGCACACTTTCGATGCCTTTTACTTTTGCTAAACCTTCCAGTAAATCATAAATGTGCTGGCGAGCTTCGGGATGACTTGGTGACAACCATTGGTAATAATCTACATAAGGACGATCGTCAAAACAAGATTTTCCACTTCGGCTAACCATATACCAATCTGGATGTTGTAAAGCCACAGTATCTCCCGGACGATTCATAGTCATAATCCAGGCGTGTACTTTTAAACCTTCTTTGGCAGCTATTGGAACTAATCTTTTTAAAAGTTCGGGACTTGTGCTGGTATTAATCAACACTTCATCAATTCCTGCGTTTTTATATTTTTTAAATTCTTCGGTATAAGATTCGTTCGTTCTTTTAGCATCGGCGGTAATCCATACTCCAAATTTGAATTCGGTTTTAGTTTCCCCCTTTTGAATGCTATTCTTTTCGAAATCCCGAATATTAAAGGACACTAAAAAATATCCAATTATGAGTAGTGTGATATATTTCATAGCTCTGAAATTTATTTTTTGGCGGTCATAGTTTCATACAGCTTGTTCAATAACTCTTGCTTGTTGTCTAAACTGTATTCCCAAAACATAGCACCGCCTAGTTTTTTTTGTTTGATAAATGCTGATTTTAAGGCAATTTCTCTTGGCGTTTCATAAGAAATAAAAATCTTGTCCTGCGCATTCCATAAATAGGAAGCTTTTGCCGAATCATCATATAATTCCTGAAATTTTCCTGATTTCATATCGGCTGCAATTTCCCAGGATGCTACAATAGCGCTTCCTGTTTGAGCAGATTGGTATAAACCATTATTTGTTGGCACAACTTTCTCCCATTTTCTGCCATAAAAAGGAATTCCTAAAATAAGTTTGTTTGCGGGAACTCCTGCTTTTAAAAATAAATCCACCGATTGACTACTACTGTTTCCTCCAAATTTTTCTTCTTTGGATGGATATAAATTAGCATGATGTCCGGTTTGAAAAAACCAACCGTTATAAAAATCGTAACACATTAGGTTTATAAAATCAAGATACTGATGCGCCTTTTTTAAATCGGTGTGATTGAGATATTCCTGATCAGCTCCTGCGGCGATGGTTAGTAAATAATGGATATTATCTGCTTTAGTTTGAATTTCTAATTGATTGCGTAATTCAGCCAACAACAAAGTAAAATTTTCTTTATCCGAAGGTCTAAAAACATTATCCTCTGCACGTTGTCCTGGAAATTCCCAGTCGATATCAATGCCGTCAAAACCGTATGATATCATTAATTTCACAGCACTTTTAGCAAATTTTTCTCTGGATTCAGCATAAGCCGCAATATTCGAAAATTGGTCTGACCAAACCCAGCCACCAATAGAGTACAAAACTTTTAAATCAGAATTTTGCTTTTTCAGCCCTATTACGCTTTCGATTTTTGCTTTATCGGTAGCCAACTCAAATTGTACATTCCCATCAACAATATTGGCAAATGCATAATTAATGTGTGTCAATTTAGTGGCATCTACTTTTGCTGGATCAAATTTTTCGTAACCAGCAACATATCCAATTATTTTAAAATCGTCTTTCGATTGATTTTCTTTTTTTCCCAATGAAGCACAAGCCAGAAATAAGCTAGCCATTAGGATTAAAAAAACGGATTTGGTTGCTGTATTGTGCTGTTTCAATTGAATCATTGGTATAAATTGGTATTAATAATTTGTCTAATTGTATTACTTTAAAAACCGACCGTCTTCTTTAATAGTCACTATTTTATTGGAAAAAGGACTCTTTATGGAAATAGTATATCCTGCTTTGTAATTTTCTAAAACGGGTTTTATTATTTTTCCATCAACAACAATCGAGGATTTATTCAGTAATTCTAATGATTTAGCCCAAGTATTGTTTTTTTGATAATATCTTTTTTGTGCACGATACAGTGTGTACAATTCCCATTTTACTTTTTCATCTTGTGGAATGGTAAATTTATCTTTTCCTTCTTTCGAAGAAAAATAAACATAACCCCATTTTTCAGGTTCGTGCATGTTGATTACCCCTTGCGGAGACCAAACCCAATTGTATTCAGGCAAAAATTTTCCTGAAGTGTCTTTCTTTCTTTCGTATTTGCCATTGATAATATCATGTTGCCAATTGACTCTCGAGAAATTCACTCTCCAAAAATTATCTCTCGGTACATTGTCCTCTCCGTACGATTTTTGATACGCAGCCCACGGAATCGCAATTTCCAGCATCCAGCCTTCATCGGTATCGTTTGGATTATTTAAAGTGCCGCTTATCTTAACCGCCGATTGCAACCCTGTAATATTCCAATCGTTTAAAACCACAAGATCATTTTCTCTGTAAGGTTTTGATAAAAATAAATCCCAGGCGGTATTTAAGGCGTTGATTTCTAATTCGTAATAATTAAAAGTATCGCCATCTGGATCGATAAAAACTTCAAAATCGTTATTGTAAAAAATAATAGTATCGCGCTGTTTTAAGTTTGCCCAAACATGTGGTTCCTGCATTTTAGCCAAAATGTAATAATTGGTCTCATCCCAAAGCATTTTTACTTGTGTATTGTACTTTGGTTTTTGTACGCCTTCGATATCGATAAAAGCATCAGACCAATCTACTTTAGACCAGGAAGCATCCGAATCGTCTCCATCTATAACAATTTTATCTGCTGTTTTATAAGCCACATAGGTTTTTGGCACCATTCCTTTTTTGGATTGGGCAAAACCAATTACAGAAATTAATCCGAATACAAGGGCTAAATATTTCATTTTTACAAGCATACTTTTTCTATAAACTGTTCTCTTTTGTAAATTGGATCACTTCACTTAATTTTCCAAAAGCAATTGCTACCGCTGTATCTGCTGCACCGTAATATACGGCTAATTTATCTTCTTTTGCATCATGCAAAGCGGCACACGGAAAAACTACATTTGGAACATCTCCTACCATTTCATAAATTTCTGCTGGTCCTAATAAATACGGCTGTGTTCTGTATTTAACCTGGTCTGGTGAATCAACATCTAAAAGTGCTGACCCCATGGCGTAACGAAAACCATTACAAGTGTTAATTACACCGTGATAAATCATCAGCCAGCCTTCATCGGTAAGAATTGGAATTGGGCCTGCTCCTACTTTGGTACACTGCCAGGCACTTTGTTCAAAAGGACTTGGTTTCATAACCAAACGATGTTCGCCCCAGTATTTCATATCCGGACTGTAACTAATCCAAATATCTCCAAAAGGTGTATGTCCGTTATCACTTGGACGGCTTAACATGGCATATTTTCCGTTTATTTTTTGTGGAAACAAAACACCATTTCTATTGAAAGGTAAAAAAGCATTTTCGCATTGAAAAAATTCTACGAAATCGAAAGTGTATCCAATACCAATTGTTGGTCCGTTGTAGCCATTACACCAGGTTATCCAATAACGATCTTCGATAAAAACTACACGAGGATCATATTTATAAGCTGATTCAATCATTTCAGTATTTCCAGATTGCATTACAATGGGTTCGTGATTGATCTCCCAATTGATTCCATCTTTACTAAAACCAGCAAAAATATTCATTTGAACCGCTTTGTTATCACATCTAAAAACACCTGCAAATCCGTCTTTAAAAGGAACAACTGCACTATTAAAAATACTATTTGATGATGGTATTGCGTATCTGTCAATAATTGGATTTTCAGAATATCTCCACATTACATCGTTACTGTTTTCGGGTCTATCTTGCCAAGGAATTGTACTCATTATTTTTTTGTTTAATCGTTTATTTTTTTAATCTTTCAATCTTTAAATTTTTCAATCTATTATAGACTAATCTTCTATTCTTCGAACTTTATCCAGCCAGGTAAATTTTAATATTGTAGTCGTTACTAAAAACACAATTAAGGCTGCTGTTGCTTTTGGATAATCTCTGATGATGAAAAATATCGGAAGCAAAATCATACTGGACTGCCACACAATTCCGATCACGCAATTGAGCATATCTTTCCAGAAATCATTGTTTTTTTCGAAAGACTGATCTTCTATTTTTAAAGTTTTATACACGGGATTCCACCAACCCCAAGGTCTTACATTTTTGTAAAAAGATCTTAACACTTCCATGTCTGTTGGTTTGCTTAAAAAAGTTCCTAAAAGACAACCCAAAATAGAGAAACCGAATATTATTGGAAATAAATAAATGGCTTGTACTTGTGCTAAATCGTATAAAAATGAACCTTCAGACAAACTCCCTTTGGCCTGACCTAAAGCAAATTGCAAAGAAGCTACGACCAATCCAGCGAACATTCCCCAGAAATAGCCCCAGCCGTTAAAACGCCACCAAATCCATTTCAGGAAATTGGCCGCTACATAACCTCCATATAAAGCACTCGTAATCCAAAGTGTTAGCGAATTAATAGAATCAGCAAAGAATCCCATAAAAACGCCTAAACCCACTACAAGGAAAGAAGAAATCTGACTTACCTTAATGTAATGCTCATTTGTAGCAACGGGTTTAAAATATTTTTTATAAATATCATTTACAATATAAGCCGGCCCTGCATTTACGAATGCGGAGAATCCAGACATAAAAGCCGCTAATAAACCTGCTAACAGAATTCCTTTGATTCCAACAGGAATATATAAATTAACTACTTTAGGCATTAATAATTCTAAATCGGCTCCGGTTAATCCAGTATTGGCATTCAATTCGGGTGCTAGATTTACTAACGCAATGACTACGATTCCGGTGATTAATAAATACCTTGGAATAAATAAAATCAGGTTGGTAAAACCGCTCATATAAGCTGCTTCTTTTACTGATTTTGTCGAAAGGATTCGTTGTAAATCGTAACTCGGTGTTGGTCCAGCAATACTGGCAAAAAATCCTTTGAATAAAGTCATTCCAATAAAAGCACCAAACATTTTATATCCTTCTGAATCTATTAAATTATTGAAGGTTTGGAATTTATCACTCCACTGGGTTTCAAATTGCCAGCCAAAGAAAACATTTTTCCATTCTTCGGTAATAACCGAATTGATCTGAATATCAGTATAATTGATAAAGGCATAACCCGCAATTAAAACTCCAGCAACAATCATGATTAAATATTGAACAACTTCGGTGGCTACTACCGAAAACATTCCGCCTTTTACGGTATAAATTGTGGTTAAAAGAATAATGATTAAAGCATAAGAACGCTCAGATGTCAGCAAAATTAAATCGCCGGAAAAAAGCGTTAAATCCCAAGGGAGAATAATAGTTACGAATTTTCCAATTCCTTCAAAAAAGTAAGCGATAAATCCAATAGTAGAAATAATGGCAAAAATGGCAACAATAATATGTGATGCTTTACCGGCCCGGTCACTTCCAAAACGGGTTAAAATCCATTCCGAACCGGTCATTACTTTTGACCTTCTAATCCAGACAGCAAGGAACATCATGACAAAAATCTGATTCCATATTGGCCAAAGCCACATGAACATAAAACTTTTTACTCCGTACAAAAACAATACTCCAATCATCCAAGAAGTTCCCGAAACATCAAACATTCCCGAGCCATTGCTCAAGCCTAAAAAATACCATTTGATTGTTTTTCCACCAAGGAAATAGTCATCCAAACCTTTTGATGCTTTTCTTGAAATCCAAATTCCTATTCCTACCGAGAGTAGAATATATGCTACTATGATTGATACGTCGATAATGTCCATTAATCTTATTTATTAGTTAGTTATTTTTTAATCCCCAGTTTTTATTTGGTTCCGATCCCATAACAAAATGAAGCGTTCCGCCTTGCAAAAGTTGTTGGTGTGAGATTGCTGTTTTATTAAAAGGAACGCCATTAAGGGTTGCTGACTGAATGTAAAAATTCTTGTTGGAAACATTTTCTGCCTCAATCACAAAAGTTTTTCCTCCCTGAAGTTGAATGGTTGTTTTTTCGAAAATAGGACTTCCTATTTCGTATTCGCCAGAAGCAGGATTCATAGGATACAATCCCAAAGAACTAAAAATATACCAGGCTGACATTTGTCCGCAATCCTCATTTCCACTTAAACCATTTGGTGTTGTATTGTATTGGGTATCTAAAATATGACGTGCCCAATATTGCGTTCTCCAAGGCTGATCAGCATGATTGAACATATAAGCAATATGATGACTTGGCTCGTTTCCGTGTGCATATTGCCCAATTAATCCTGAAATATCTGCCGAAACATTATTTCCTGTAATTTCTGAACTTTCGGTAAACAACTGTTCTAAACGTTTTGCAAAAACTTCTTTACTTCCATGAAGCGAAATAAATTCATCTACATTATGGGGCACAAACCAGCTGTGTTGCCAGGCATTTCCTTCGGTATAATCGGTGTGTTCTCTATGATTCGAATGTTTGGGATCAAAAGGTTCGTTCCATGATTTTCCGTCTGCTGATTTTCCGCGCATGAATCCTGTTTTCGAATCAAATAAATGCTGATAGGCTTTAGAACGATTTAGAAAAAACTGATAATCGGCTTCTTTGCCTAATGCTTTTGCCATTTGCGCTACACACCAGTCATCATAAGCATATTCTAAAGTTATAGTAACCGATTCGTCTAATAAATTATACGGAATAAAACCGTATTGTTTGTAGAAATTCAAACCACGTTCGTCTTGCATCATCGTGGTTTTCATTGCCTGATATGCTTTTTCGGCATCAAAACCTTTAATTCCGTTTTTGTAAGCGTTTAAAATTACAGGAATCGAATGATAACCAGTCATGGTATTGGTTTCATTAGCATATAAAGTCCAAACGGGTAATATTTTTTTGGTTTCATAATATACCAACATTGAATTCACCATACCCGAAACTCTATCAGGAGCCAATAAAGTCAATAAAGGATTTTCGGCTCTAAAAGTATCCCAAAGCGACAAAGTAGAATAGGTCGTATTATTTTTATCGGTTACAATCTGATCATTTTCTTTTCTAAACTGACCATTTTTATCGCTATACGTTACAGGTGCTAATTGGGCATGATACATAGCGGTGTAAAAAATAGTTTTCAATGAATCTACAGGAGTTTCTACTTTTATAGTCGATAAAGCCGTATTCCAAGCTGTTGCTGCTGCTGATTTTACTTTTTCGAAATTAAAATTACTCTGGTCTAAATTGTCTTTGGCATTAGCCACACTCACAGATGACAAGGCTATTTTTACGCCTAATTCAGTAGTGTTTTTTTCGTCAAAAAATAACTGTGCGGCAGTTCGTTCTCCTTTTACGGCATTCGATTTTATTAATTTTCCATCGGCAGTCAAATCCTGTTTTGAAATAGGTTTTGAAAACTCGGCTACAAAATACACCTTCTGATTTTTTGCCCATCCTGTGCTAAAACGATAGCCGCTTATAGTAGTTTCATTTTCAATTGTAATTCCAGATTCAGTAGCCTTGTCCCAATTAATGGCAAAACCCAAATCAATAATTACAGATTGTTTGTCGTTTTTAGTGAAAGTATATTTATGAAAAGCGGTACGTTCAGACGAAGTTAATTCTAAATTAATTTTAGGATCGTTTAGAAATACCTGATAATATCCCGGACTTGCTTTTTCGTTGTCATGATTGTATCCAGATTTATAAGGAAGTGAATCACGAGAAGTTACTTTTAAAGTTAAATCTACTTGTTTATTGATAGGCATAAATAAAATATCAGCCAAATCGCCAATTCCCGTTCCGCTTAAATGCAATTGGCTAAAACCAGCAACAATAGAATCTGAATAATGGTAACCCGAACACCAGTCCCAACTAGAAATACCATTGTCCGGACTAGGCTGAAGCATTCCAAAAGGAACTGTGGCACCTGGATAAGTATGTCCGTGTCCTCCTGTTCCAATAAATGGGTCAACAAAATGTATTAAATCTTCATTGTTACTGTTAATTTTATCACTGTTTGATTTACAATTAGCGAGTAAGATTGCAGTAAAAACAACTAAAGCGATATTCTTCATAAGCGATATTCTTAATTTTAACATTAAATTTATATAAATTTGAGCGCTGTCGAAATAATTTTAGACGGATAACAAAAAAACAAAGCTAAACACCACAAAAAGGTACAAGAAACCTAAAAATCCCAACAATGATTTTCAACTCAAACAAGTTTCACAAAATTCCATTGCACTACCATATTATCTTTTGGTTAATTTACTTCGTATTTAATACTTTTAGATGGGGAAGTTATTTTAATGACTATTTGTATTCGTTAAAATCTAATTTATTAGGTTTTCCCATTCACATGACATTATGTTATTTGAATATTTTAGTGCTCATGCCTAATTTAGTCTATAAAAAAAGATATCTTACTTATGTTATAGTTTTATTAATTGCCTTGTTTAGTATGGTGTTAATAAAATTTAATCTTACCTATTTATTAATAAGCCGCAATGTATGGCCTGAAGGTCCGGAACATGTAGATAAATTATCGCTCAATTACACCATCGATATGATGATAGGCGAACTTTATGTGATTACTTTTGTAACGGCTATTAAAATTACTTTAGACTTTATCAAAGAACATAAACGTGTAACTGATTTGGAAAAATCAAATCTTGAAACCGAATTATTGTTTTTAAAGTCTCAAATTTCTCCTCACTTTTTCTTTAATACACTGAATAATATTTATTCGTTATCAGTTGAAAAATCGAATAAAACGCCTAAAATTATTCTGAAATTGTCGGAGCTAATGCGCTACATGCTTTATGAAACGCAGAGTAAGAAGCAAACATTGGAAAACGAAATTCTTTGTATCCAAAACTATCTGGATTTAGAACGAATCCGTCATGATGAAAGACTGGAAGTCAATATGTATATTTCTGGCGATATTCAGGATAAGGAAATTTCGCCAATGTTATTACTCACATTTATCGAAAATTCTTTCAAGCACGGTGTCAATAAAAATGTAGGACATGTTAAAATAGACATCAATTTTAAGATTAAAGAAGATTTTCTTTATTTTTCGGTTTCAAACCCAATGCCTACAATTACAAAGCATGTAGATAACTTTAACAAGTCAAGTGGTATAGGAATTGAAAATGTGAAAAAAAGACTCGAATTAGGGTATAACAAAAACGATTATAAGCTGTCAATTAAAAATAAAAACAATATTTTTGTAATAAAGCTTAAAATTAAAGTTTCCTGATAAACTTATTTTCTCCCTCCTTTTTACAATTGTTTTGACTCTTAAAAAATTATATAAAAAATGAAAATCAAATGTCTAATAATAGATGATGAGCCATTAGCAATTAATGTAATAAAAAACTACATCGAACAAATTGAAGATTTAGAATTAATCAATTCATTCAGTAATTCCATTGAAGGTTTAAATTTTTTAAAAAACAACAGTGTTGATGTTATTTTTCTCGATATTAACATGCCCGTTTTAGATGGAATTAATTTTATTAAAAGTCTGGAAAATCCACCGCTACTTATCATCACAAGTGCCTATGACGAATTTGCAATAGAAACCTATGAATTAGATGTTCTGGATTATTTAGTCAAACCTATAGAATTTCCAAGGTTGATGAAAGCCGTGAATAAAATCAACAAAAGACTTGATACTACACATAAAACCCCTCAAGAAAACAGTAAAGATCATCCATTTATTTTTGTGAAAATTGACAAAAAGAAAATGAAAAAGATTTTTTTGGACGAAATTTTAGTAATCGAAAGCCTAAAGGATTATCTAAAAATAAACACTAC
This sequence comes from Flavobacterium eburneipallidum, assembly GCF_027111355.2. Taxonomy (NCBI): domain Bacteria; kingdom Pseudomonadati; phylum Bacteroidota; class Flavobacteriia; order Flavobacteriales; family Flavobacteriaceae; genus Flavobacterium; species Flavobacterium eburneipallidum. The sequence goes on along the minus strand of NZ_CP114291.2, from coordinate 1,185,204 downwards.
TTCAGGCAAATACATCATCCACAGTACCTTATCCGATTTTACTAGTTTATTACCCGAAAGAGATTTTATTCGAATACACCGCTCTTATACTGTGGCTATTGATAAAATTGATGCCGTAGAGGGAAATAGCATCGAAATTGAAGGTTTACGATACGTTATAGGAAGATCTTATATTGACGAGGTAAAACAAAGAATATTAAATTCGGCGATATAATACCCACGGCATTCGCTTTTAAAAAATTTTTACACGAATTCCACAAATTTGCACGAATAGTAAACTTTAAAAATTTCACAAAATCATAAAAACGCTTAAATTCTTGACAATTCAATTTTAGCAATCTTTAATTCGTGAAATTCGTTTCTACTAGTTTTAAAAGCGAATCCTCTGTTTAATACCGATTTTTATAATTTTATTAAATATAAATTCCGTTCGCTCAATTCAACGAATTTCAAAAAGAGAATAAACAAAAAATGCAACCGCAAGGGTTGCATTTTTCAAGCTAACATAACCATAACCAACTTAAACTAACTAAACTATCTTTAATAATGATTAAAAATGATAACGCTTGAATGCTTCTATTGCAGCATATTCAGCTAATCCTAAATCATTGTATTTTTTTGCGGTTTCTCTATTTCTATCTTCGGCACGAACCCAAAATTCTCTACTATCATCGCCCTGAAACATAACGCCATCTTTTTGAGATTGGTGATAAAAAATAGCATGGCGTTTTTTAAGCACTTGGTCTGGACTCATAGGAACAGCCATTTCTATCTGGTAAGATTCCCATTCGTGCCAAGCTCCTCGATACAACCAAACCCAACAATCATCCATATAACTATTGTGTTTTAATTGTTTTAAAGCTTCAAACAAACTGTCTAAACATACCTTGTGGGTTCCGTGTGGATCGGCTAAATCTCCTGCTGCATAAATTTGATGTGGCTTGATATCTTCAATAAGATTGCACATAATTTTTATATCAACTGCTGTAAGATTGCCTTTTTTTACGGTTCCTGTTTCATAAAAAGGAAGGTCTAAAAAATGAACATTAGTATCTGGAACACCTAAATATCGGGTAGCTCCTAGAGATTCACTTCTTCTAATTAATCCTTTTAATTTTTGAACTTCAACCGAGTCAATATCGTTTTTCCCTTTGTTTTTCAAGAAATTAATAATGCTGTTGGACTCCTTTGATTCTGAATTTAAAACCGAAGAAACTTCGGCAAATTTCAATGCTTCTTCATTAGAAACAGCTATATTTCCCGAGGTTTGATACGCAATATGTACTTCGTGACCTTGTTCTACTAATCGATCAAAAGTTCCTCCCATCGAAATCACATCATCATCAGGGTGCGGACTAAAAATAATTACTCTCTTTTTTGAAGGATTAGAACGTTCAGGTCTGTAGGTATCATCAGCATCGGGTTTTCCGCCTGGCCAACCTGTGATGGTATGCTGTAGGAGATTGAACATTTTAATATTCAAGTTATAAGCTGTTCCTTCTTCGGCGATTAAGCCAGACATTCCGTTATCGTTATAATCTTTGTCGGTCAACTTCAAAATTGGTTTTGTCGTCAATTCGCTTAACCAAACTACTGCCTTTAATTTTAATTCTTCAGTCCAAACACATGATTTTACCAACCAAGGTGTTTTTACTCGGGTCAATTCTGATGATGCTTCGCTGTCTAAAACAAAAGTCGTGTTACTATGTTCTTGCAAATAGGTTGCTGGCACTTGTGAAGAAACTTCGCCTTCGATAGTATTTTTTAGAATATCTGCTTTGCTAATTCCCCAAGCTAAAAGAACGATTCTTTTTGCATTTCGAACCGTACCAATTCCCATTGTGATGGCTCTTCTGGGTACATTATCAATTCCTAAAAATGAGGAAGCAGCATCAACACGAGTCAAATGATCTAATGTAATACTTCTGGTTCCTGAATTAATATGTGAACCTGGTTCGTTAAACCCGATGTGTCCTGTTCTACCAATTCCTAGTAATTGAAAATCCAATCCGCCGTAGGATTTAATCTTCATTTCATAATCTATGCAGTATTGTTGTAGTTCTTCACTGCTTATATTACCGTCGGGAATATTGATGTTTTCTGGAAGAATATTTACATGATCAAAAAGATGTTCGTGCATAAAATGATGGTAACTTTGAATATTGTTTTTATCCATTGGATAATATTCATCCAGATTAAAGGTTACCACATTTGCAAAACTCAAACCTTCTTCTTTGTGCAATCTAACCAGTTCTTCATACACTTTTATAGGCGAAGATCCTGTTGCTAATCCCAGAATACAAGGCTCTCCCAATTCTTCTTTTAGTTGAATTAAATTGGCTATTTCATGTGCTACTAATACTGAAGCTTCTTTAGACGAATCAAAAATTACGTTATGAATTTTCTCAAAACGGGTTTCTTCAAATTTTCCAGCCTCTTTATAACTTATACCTTCTTTAATCATTTTAACAATTATTGGTTTATTACTATAGGATAAAATTAAAACTTTATTATTGGCTAGAATTAAAAATTCGACTAATAACTATTGGTCTTCGCCAAAAGACATAATTCTAAACTTAAAGTTGATTTTAAACAATTCATAATTACAATCAAGGTTATTCTATCACGTTTATTTCGCCTATCGTAAGGCTGTTTCCTTTTCCGATTTTTGCTTTTGCTACAAATTTTATGTACCTCGCTTTAACTTTCGAAAAAAGTTTAATTTGCTCTATTGGATTGTTTTTAATATTCGAAAATTCTCCTTCCGATTGCTTTGTCCATTGGATATTATCAATACTGGTGTAAAATTCATAATTAGAAATCAAATCCAGATTATTTCCCACTTGCTGCGGCACATAACTGAATCCTTTTATTACAATCAATTTGCCCATATCTATAGAAACTTCTTGAGGCAATTGGTGTTTATCATCTCCAAAACTCCAGCCCGTAGTAGAATTTCCGTCTATAATTCGTATTGCTGAATCCCTATCGCCACTAGAAGCAGTCTCGATTTTCCATTTTTCTTTAGACATTCCGTATTGAGCCGTTTGTACTGCACTGCTTCTATTTTCTGATATATTCACTGCAATTGCTTTTATTTGAACTGCTTTATTGTATCGAAAAGGAGCTTTATACAAAGTACTTTTCGCAGTTGGAACAGCACCGTCAAGAGTGTAATAAATACGATTTCCTGCTTCAGATTGCATTGTTACTTCGCCATTTTTATCTCTATTAATTTCGGGAATGTGTACAAAAGTAGGTGCGTTAAAAGCTTGAATATTCGACAAAACAATACTTGCTTTAGCATCTGTAATAGTTACTCGCAATGCCGAAGCAACTACTCTATCAAATCGTAAAATTCTTTTGTAACCAATAGTCGTTTCGGTGGCAATTGTTTTCCATTTTCCATCCACTTTAGCTTCTACTGTAAAGGCTTTAATGCGTTGTCCTAACTGTATGTATTCTTGAAGCAAAAGACGATTAACAGCAGTTGGGGTATTAAATTCAAATACAACAGCGGCTGTTTTTATCCCATCATCTGTTGCCCAATAGGAATTTTTGTCGCCATCGATAAGGTTTTTAGCCGAAAATGTATCGTCGTTTCCTCGAATATTAACTGCCGTAACTTTAGTTGCTACTAATAATTCTGTTTTAAAATCGGATTGAATGACTGCGGTAAATTCTTTTAGTCTCGTAATATCGTATTGGTTAATTAACCCTCTTTTGTCTGGAGGCAAATTCAACAGCAGAGTCGCATTTCGACCTATGGATTTATAATAAATATCAACCATTTCGTCCAATGAACGTACTTTATCATCTTCTACTTCGTGGTAAAACCAACCTGGTCTGATAGAAACATCGGCTTCTCCAGGAACCCATTTTTCGCCATCTTCATGTCCCGACATAAACTCGGAATAATGTACTTTTCCAGCCAAATCATCTTTTTGACGCAAAAGGCTCCAGTTGGTTGCATTGGCAAAACCTTCTTCATTTCCTATCCACCTTGCTTCCGATGGACCAATTCCCCAAACCAGTGTTTTGGGAGCCATTTTATAAATTAATTTATAGGTTTCATCCCAATCATAATATTGAAGTGTATTAATTTTTCGAATTTCATTGGCTCCGCCATAATAGCCGTCGCCACCATTAGCACCGTCAAACCACATTTCGAATACATCACCATAATTAGTGAGTAATTCTTTCAACTGATTTCTGAAATAAGTAATGTAGGCTGGTTTTCCGTAATCGGGATGATTTCTATCCCAAGGCGAAAGATAGAGCCCTAATTTTAAATCGTATTCTTTGCAGGCTACTGCCAATTCTTTTATAACATCGCCTTTGCCATTTTTCCAAGGCGAATTTTTTACAGAACGCTCTGTATAAGCTGATGGCCACAAACAAAAACCATCATGATGCTTCGCTACTAGTATAATTCCTTTCATTCCAGCTTCTTTAACCACTTTAGCCCATTGTCGTGCATCAAGAGCAGTTGGATTGAATAATTCAGGCGATTCGTCACCATAACCCCATTCTTTATTGGTAAAAGTGTTTAGAGAAAAATGGATAAAAGCATAAGATTCCATTTCCTGCCAATCTATTTGTTTTTGCGATGGAATTGGTCCAAAAGGCATCGGTGGTTTTATAAATTCATGACTATAAAGCGAATGTATAATGTAGAAAAAATTAAATAATAGAAATAGTTTTTTCATGAGAACGAACTTTGTTTTTGATTATTAATTATTTAGATATAAAATTATGGTATTTAAAATTCTAATACTCACAATTTCGACCAACAACAATTTTAAAAGAGTTTTGGGACATATCCTCTATTTTTGTACACTAAAAAAACCCAATACTAGACTATGTCTTGTATTGGGTTTTCAAATTTGAATTATAATTTACCTACGTCTGTAGCAATAACTATCCAAAATTAACTTACACTAGCAGCTAAATTTGTAGTTTTAATAGACTGCTTTTTTTGAATTTTATCATTCAATTTCAAAATTCTGTTCAACTGTTTTTGTTGAATGGTGTATTTTGTATAATATTTATACAATTCTTTTCCAATGATGAAAGTAGTTACAGAAATTCCTGTAAGCAAACCAATAAAGTAGTTAATATCCATAATTTCTATTTTTTTTTTTAATTTAAAAAGCGTTTTTATCACCCTTTAATGTTACTATAATTGTTAAAAAGCAAATTTTAATGTCTTTTATTAAACTCCAACGTTGTACATATTCAATATCTTTATTTACCCTACGTACCATATCAGACACTTCTTTTGTTTCGCCCCGAAGACCTGATACTTGTGCTAAACCCGTAATTCCTGGTTTGACAAAATGACGAACCATAAAATTATTAATATGATCATTATAATCTGATGTATGTTTAATCATGTGTGGACGAGGCCCTACAACACTCATGTCACCAATTAAAACATTAAAAAATTGAGGCATTTCATCTAAACTGGAACACCGAAGAAATTTTCCTATTGGTGTAATTCTCGAATCGCCTTTTTTAGCTTGTTGGCTTTCATCACCAACATTTACATACATACTCCTAAATTTATAACACCAAAAAGGTTCATTTTTTTTACCCGTTCGCATTTGCTTGAATAAAACTGGTCCTTTACTTTGCTTCTTGATAATAAATGCCAACAAAGGATAAAGCCACGACAATATGAAAACAATAACCAAACTGCTAAAAACAATATCAAAAACCCTCTTAACTAACCTATTATAAGCATTTTGCAATGGCTCATAACGAGGTTTAATCACATGAAAATTATCTAAATGCGTGGAACTAAAATGTTTCTTTGAAATGGATGAAAAATCAGGAACAAATTTCAATCGCATGCAATGTTTATCACCTAGTTCAAAGAAACAATTCAAGTCTGAAATAAAATCAGGTTTAGAAACAATATACAACTCATTTACATTTTGATTTGATGCATTCAGAATTGCTTCTGTAAGCGCCGCGGTAAACTCTTCATTATTCGTGTAATTGACTGTTGAATTTTCGTTAAGAATTCCCAAAAAATGAATAAAAAATGAGTTGCTTTCTAAATGAGTTGCTAATTCAATACTTGTTCTATTAAATCCCCAAATTGCTACTGTATAACGTTTGACAACCCAATTCTTAATTTTACCAATAATAATCGTAAACAAAATTCTTGACAACAAAAAATAAGCTAGCAAAAAGCTCAATTGAAACAAATTAGCTTTACTCCCAAAAAAGTAAATCACATCATCCTGAAAAATAAATATATAACTATGCCATAGAATTCTTTGTGTTAAGAAAGCACGCCAGCTGTTACTAAAAAAATATTCCAGACTAAAAAGAACGTCAACTCGGTACAATTTAAAATAGGTTACAGCAAACAACCAACTCAAAATTGTTATAGGAATCATTTTGTCAAGAAAGAGAGTATTCCAACCTACTATTTCTTCTGTAGCAAAATTTAAGAATAGTACTGTTCCTAGTACCATAGCAATCATATCTGCAATGGCACAGCAAATTATGAAGGTAAATTTATGCCGATTTCGCATTTCTTTCTTACTCTATTAAATAAAAAATATACTAATACTCCTATTATACTTCCTAGAATTCCGTAAAAGACATCTTCCAAGTCTTGATTTCTTTTCTGAATTAAAAATTGACCTCCTTCGGCTACACAAACTATAAATGTTGAAACACCTATGTTTTGTAAGAAATTCAAATTTTTATCATAACCTATGTCATTAGACCGCTTATGTTGGGCATAAGCCTCTAATAAAAAACCTACAGCCAAAAAAGGTACAGCAGTTCGTAAATTATAATAATGATTACTCCAGTTTAAAAGCCATACTGGCAAATAAGTTTCATTCTTAAAAGTAGAATCTGGTAACCATGAAAAATAAAAAACAACAGCAATCACAAAAAGCAATAGCAAGAGTACTATTTTTTTTGACATATTATATTATTTAGTTTTAATAAATCGGTTTGTTACAACTGAATTATTTGCGCACAATTTTTTATGCTTTGGATTTCCTTTTATACCAAGGTTTTTTTACTTTGGCTTCTTGATATTGATAACTGTAGTTTGGTCCATAGCCATAACCATAAGCTGTTTTCATATCTACTCCATTAATAACAACACCAACATTTTTTAATTGTTCCTTTTTAATAAAGTTATTTACACTACTTAAAGTACTTTTGTCTGTAAAATCATATTTCATAACATATACAGTAGCATCAGCCAAATAACTAAAATTGAGTGTATCGGATACCATTTGAACTGGAGCTGTATCCAAAATTATAAAATCATAAATTGTTTTTGCCTCTTCAATCAAAGACTCCAAATTAGAATTTGTCAACAATTGAGTTGGATTTGGAGGAATTTCTCCAGCGAATAGTATATCTAGATTTTCTGAAAAATTAGTATCTTTTCTTAAGAAGCTTTTCCAATCTTCACTTTTATTAGACAAGAAATCAGTAAGTCCTAATACATTTTTTTCTAAACCAAAGTACTCATGCAATTGAGGGTTTCTTAAATCGACACCTATCAATAATACTTTTTTATTAAGATTACTAATTGTTACAGCGTTGTGAAAAGCACAGAATGATTTCCCTTCTCCTTGAATAGAGGAAGTAAATACTATCAAATTTCCTTTATGTTCTTTTCTTCCTGGCAATAAATAGGTTACGTTCGAGAACAAGGTTCGAGTTGCCTCGGCTATTGTAGAACGAGAAGTTGCTGAATTGTCTAACTTTTCGTTAGTATCAATTTTAGGAATGTATCCTAAAAAAGGCACATTAGGCATTACTTTGTGGATATCCTCTTCATTATGCAACTTGGAATCTAACTGTAAACCAACATAAATAATTCCAAATGGTATCAATAATCCAAACATTAAGGCTCCTAACATAAATGATTTAGGCTGCGGAAAAATGGCTGAATAATTGGTTTCTGGTGAGTTTAAAGTCTTTAAATTCGATTCTAAAATAGCTCCGTTTAAAACTGCTTCTTCTCTTTTTTGCAATAATGCCGCATAAGTTCCTTCTTTTGTAACAAGATTACTATTGATATTTCCTAATATTTTATCCTGTGTTGGGATACTTTTCGCTTTTGAATCGGCAATGCTTTGTTCTGTTTTATTAACCTTATTGGTTTGTTTTAAAAAGTTCAAATAACCTTCTAGAGTGTTCAAAATTTCTTGTTTTTGAACCTGAAGTTGAGTCATTAAACTTATGTAAGTTGGATTGTTTTTTTGTGCCCTTTGCAAAATCAATTCACTTTCTAAAAGTCTAGCGTTATAATTTATCAGCATTTGATTTACTGTAGGGGCTTCTAATTTATAATCAGTACCCAAAGTTTTAGTAGGTCCTGATCTTCGTATATCATTTATAGCAAAATTGGTTAATGCTATTTGTTTTTCATTGAGCATGCTGCTCTCATTTTTCATACTCCTATCGGCCGTTTTTTCGACAATATAATTGTCCATTACCAATATGTCATTATTTTGTAAAAACTTTTCTTTTACACTCTCGATAGAGTCTTTTTCTTTACCAAAATTTCTTATTCTTTGATTTAAGTAGGAAACTGTATTGGTGAAAAGTTTTTGTTTGTTGATAACAATATTTTTGTCCAACAAGACAATAATTTCTTTTAGTATTTCTCTTGACTGTACTGGATTAACACCAACATGATTGAACTCAATTGTTCCTTTAGAATTTTCATCTGTCAAAACCTCTAGTGATGATTTTAGGTTATTTAAAGCAGCATCATTAGGTTCCAATTTCACTACATATTCATTTTCAAAATAAGCAGAAGGATTGTTTTTTGCTTTTGCTGATAATTGAATTGTAAAAGGCAATCCTTCTACTGTTTGTTTTCCATCAAATCCATTAACAGTATAGCTTTGTTCAGTAATTGGATCTGTAATGACAAATCCTTGACTATTAATTTTAATATCGTAAGCAACTTGTGGTAATAAATCTTTTGAGACGGTTGTCGTTACTAGAAAAGGAACTTCACCTATGTTTTTACTTTGAACATTATATACTTTTTCAAAATAATTTACATTCAAATTTAAACTTTTTACCACTTTCAATAAAAAATCATTGGATGTAGCTAATCTAATTTCTTCTTCTAACTTATCTTTATCACTTTTTTGATCACCACTAATAGTAATAATCTTTGTTTCTGCTTCTTTTTCTTTGTCAATAAAGATTAAAGCCGAAGTTTGGTAGGTGCTTGGCACTGACTTAATGTAAAGAAAAGCAGTACCCATAAATACAATCAAACTAACCAAAAACCAAGGCCAATATTGAAAATACTTGAAAAATTCTTTTTTAAAATCCATTTTTTTTTATTTGATAGATATAAATGTAATACTTTTTAGAGCAAGAAAAATCTAATCCAATACTGGAAATACTTAAATCATGCTTTTATGTAATTTGCTTTAATTTTGTTTTATTACCAAAAAGAGTGCTAAAAGAGAAGCTACCACTCCTAATAATTGGATTGGATCTTTGATTACCCCGCCACTATTTACTTTTAGTTTGTTAGGCGTTACTATAATAACATCGTTTTGTCTAATTCTAAAATCAGGATTAGACATCCAAGAAGATTTAGTTAAGTCAACATGATACACAATACGTTTACCATCCAATTCTCTAATTAATTTTACATCTTTTCGTATTGCCGAATAAGTTATGTCTCCAGCCATTCCTATTGCATCGAGTAAACTAATAGATTCTTCACTAAAAGGCTTTACGCCTGGTGCATTCACCTCACCTAAAATAGTAAATTTATTATTAAGCACTCGCACCTGTACCGTAGGGCTTACTAAATAACCTTCACTTATTAGGCGTGCCTTGATTGTTGCTTCAGCATCAGATGGAGTCAACCCTCCTACTTTAATCTCATTCAAAATAGGCAATGTTATATTTCCTTGAGGAGAAACTAAATAACCTGACAACTTCATCATATCTACTGATGTTTCACCAGTTGAAGAACCAATGTTAAATGGTGCTGCTACTACAGGATTAAGATCACTAATATCAACTTTTAATATATCATTTGTTTGAATCTTTGCTGTTGAATAAGTCAAAACAGAATTAGATTGCTTATCTATATCCTGCAAATAGAGCATTTGCCTCTTGGTAGTACAAGATTGTAATAGTAAAACAAAGAATAAAATTGTAGGTAGTAGGATTTTTTTCATGGGGTTTGAAATTTTTACAAAAAACATTAATTAATCAAAACATAATCTTGCTAAATTACCAATAAAAACAAAAGCAATTTTACAAAAAAAATAGTTTTTATAGTTGAACTAAATATTGCCTTAAAGCGATGGTTTTCTTAAGAAAAACAACTCCAAATGCGGCTAAACCATGAAATTTGTATATTTTATAATCTTCATACAAAACCTCAAAAGCACGTCTGATGCTGGTACTCATTCCTCCCATTCGCATTTTTACAATATAAGCATCAATGTAACTCATCTTTATTTTATACTTATACAAATAACGAAGTAAGAATTCTGTATCAGAAGCTATTTTAAAATCAAGATTATACAAACCATGTTGATCGATAACTGATTTTTTTATGTAAACCGTTGGATGAAGAGGCAACCAACCCTCTTTTACTTTTTTAAGGCTAAACATTCCGCCTATACGATTACGAATCAAGCGCTCTTCATTATCATTTGAAACATAAACACCATCTCCATAAACACCATCAATGTTTTGCTCATAATTAAAACGAGCTGCTATTCTACTTATAGCTTTCTTGTCATAAAACTCATCATCAGAGTGCATCAAACCGATAACATCTCCTGTTGCTAATTTCAATCCTTTATTTATTGCATCATACATCCCTTTGTCAGGTTCAGAAATATATCGACTAATTCTATCTCCATAAGACTCAATAATTTCTTTTGTTCCATCTGTAGAATTACCATCAACAATAATATATTCTACATCATCATAATCTTGTTCTAAAACACTATTAATGGCTTTACCAATAGTTGCTTTTCGATTGTAACACACAGTGATTATAGTAATTCTCATGATAATTATTTTTTAGGGTAAAATAAATGTTCTTCCTAATTTCCAAGGTAAAACTAGAACAAAAGAATTCTTCTAAAAAAAGTTCTCGACAAAGCACCGCAATAGTCGTTAAAAACACAAAAAAACACTCTTTTGAACTTATAAATAATGAATATGAGCTTACTCATCAAGAAATTAAAAAGTAACACAACCTAAATAAACAAACCTCTGAAACGAACTTTTTCCTGGAGAATTTAGTCATTATTGGGCAAAAAAAAGAGTAGAAAATAAAATTTTCTACTCTTTCTAATAAGATTAATTTATAAAGACAATCATAAGGTCTTTAAAATCATTCAACTCACATTACTTCAATAATAGCTTGTCAAAATAATTAATAGTTGTTGTCAATCCTTCTTTCAATTGTATTTTAGGTTCCCAACCTTGTAATTTTTCTTTAGCAAGAGCAATATCAGGTTGTCTTTGTTTTGGATCGTCTTGTGGCAATGGCATGTAAATAATTTTTGATTTTGACCCTGTCAATTCAATAATTGCTTCTGCTAATTCGAGCATGGTGAATTCATTTGGATTACCTAAATTCACAGGTCCTAAAAATGCTGGATCTGACCCCATCATTCGAATCATCCCTTCTACCAAATCATCTACATACTGAAACGAACGAGTTTGTAATCCATCTCCAAAAATAGTGATGTCTTTTCCTTCTAGGGCTTGTACAATAAAATTAGACACTACTCTACCATCGGCAGGATTCATATTTGGCCCATAAGTATTGAAAATTCGAATAATTTTTATGGCCACATCATTTTGATTGTGATAGTCCATAAACAAAGTCTCGGCACAACGTTTTCCTTCATCATAACAAGAACGAATTCCTATAGGATTCACATGCCCCCAATAGCTTTCCTTTTGAGGATGAACCAATGGATCTCCATAAACCTCACTTGTACTAGCTTGCAACACTTTAGCTTTAACACGTTTTGCTAATCCCAAAACATTAATGGCACCCATTACAGAAGTTTTGATTGTTTTTATTGGATTATATTGATAATGCACTGGCGATGCAGGACAAGCTAAATTATAGATTTCATCTACTTCGGCAAAATAAGGCTCTGTTATATCATGGCGAACCATTTCAAAATAAGGATGATCCAATAGTTCGATAATATTGGACTTGGCTCCTGTAAAGTAATTATCAAGACAAATTACATCATTACCTTCATTCAATAATCTTTTACACAAATGAGAACCTACAAATCCAGCTCCTCCGGTTACTAATATTTTTTTCATTTTAGTTTGTTTTTATTTTTTTTAATAATGCTACTTTAGTTTGAATTTGAAAGAAATAATGTGATTTGAAACGTGCTAAATAAAATCCTTCCTTCCCGTCTAAAAATCCTAATTTTAGAAAATAGGCTCCTATAAAATAAACTGCAGGAAGCAAGCCTGTATTAAGAAGACCGTATTTAATTTTTTGATTCAAAGATAAATGCCCGTTTTTTGATTGCTTGAGTTGTAAATATCTTTGCGCTTCCCAAGTAGAATAGGCATTGTGTTTATCAATATAATGTTCTAAATTTTTAAAATCTTTATGGACAACTTTTGCCTTGACAACACCTACTTTACCTTCTATTATAGGATGTTCGTGTACTTCCATGTCTAAATGACTCCATAAATCTTCGTCTATTTTCTCATAAGCTCCTTTAGATTTCTTAAACAATGCCGATTTATTGAAACCATAACCATAGCGAAGCTTTTTCCCCATAAAATAATTCTCAAACTGAATGGTATAACCATTATAATTAGGATCCAAAGTTTTGATAGCTACTTCATCTACAAAAGCATCTGTAACAAATTCATCTGCATCTAAAAACAAAATCCATTCATGTAAAAGGTTGGCGTTTTGAAGTGCCCAATTTCGCTTTTTCGGAAATTTACCATTCCAGTTAAATTGAAGTACTTCAGCTCCCATTTCTTTGGCAATAGTAATAGTATCATCAGTACTCCCTGAATCTACTACTATTAGCTGATCAAATCGCTTTAATTTCTCCAAACAAGATGGTAAATTGAGTGCTTCATTTTTAACTGAAACAATGACGGTAACAGGTATCTTATTCAAAATTTCTAGATTTTATAAATTTGGCAGGATTCCCTCCTACTATGGCGTTTTTATCTACATTTTTAGTCACTAAACTTCCTGCACCAACGATAGCATTTTCAGCAATAGTTACTCCTGGCATGATAAAAGCTCTAGCACCTATAAACACATTTCTTTCAATAGTAATTTTACTTGTTATTAAGTTCATGGCTGGCTGATCGAATGCGTGTGTGCCAGTGCAAAGATACACTTCTTGCCCAACAGTAGCATGCTCAAATATTTCGATAACCCCCAAAGTATAAGCATTTGCCCTATCCCCAAGACAGGCATAATCATGCAAAATTAGATTCCACGGAATTTGAATTCTAGCTCTTTGGTGTACAAAAGGTTTTCCGTAAATTTTACATCCAAATAATTTTAGCCAAAACAACCTCCACCGATTAGCGGGTTTTGGAGTCCAAACACAAAATAAAAGCCAAACATATTCCCAGACGAACATTTTTATCCTTTGGGATTTAGTCCATGGTGAATCATAGGGCGAATTTTGTTCGTACTGCTGTTTCATTTTTTATTTATTTAATTTTCATAGCCTTAAATTCCTTTAAAAATTCAGTTGCTAATTTTTCATTAGAATGGGTTTCATTAACCACTAATCCTGCTTTTGCTAAATCAACTAATCGTTTTGGATTATTAATTAAATCTTTAAGGTATTGACTCAAAATATCGACCCTATTTTCAGAACGATGATCGAAACATAAACCGTTTTTATCATGAATAAGAAAATCTTTAAAGCATTCTAGGTTTGATACAATAGTAGCACACCCCCAACTCATGGCTTCTAACGGTGATACCCCAAATGTCTCACCTTGCTCTGCCACAGAAGGATAAACAAATATCGATGCCTTTGAATATATTTCACTCAATTTATCGATATCAAAAACAGGTTCTATAAATACTACATTACTATTTTTGGCTAATTGTTTTAGCTCCTGCAAATAAGCATCTCCTCCACCTCCTGTAGCTGTAGAATAGGGACCAACAATTTGTAATTGCCAATCGTTTTTATTTAGTAACTCAAAGGATTTTATCAAAATATCCAATCCCTTTTCAGGATGAATTCTTCCTGTGTATAATATTAATTTTTCTTTTACGGAAAAATCTATTGCACTATTACTTTTAAAAGGTAATGTATTCGGTATCATCACCACTTTATCGAAATATTTTGCATTGATTTCGTCTTTTATTGCTTTTGCAACAGGAGTTGAGTTAGCTCTCAAACGACCATTATTAGTATAAAACTTCATTTGTCCTTTAGGCATCCTTGCTACATCAAGCATACATTTTTTTTGCTGCTTTGAGGATAAAAGAATCGGCAACCAAAAAGTATTGGAAATGATAATATCTGTATCATTCGGTATTTTTCGTATTGCTCTTAAAGTATAAAATAAATCTAAAATCTTAAGGACAATACCGGAAGATGGAGCTTCATAACCTTTGACTCTCGTATGGCTAATGCCTCCTTCAGTTTCAAAATCTAAAAAACCTTTGTGTGATTTTGATATATAACTTACTTCGTGCCCTTGAATCACGAATTCTTTTGCTAAACCGTACCACATTTTTTCAACAGCTCCACCTAAAACGGGAGGTATGGGAAAAAATGCACCTTGAACTATTGTTATTTTCATCCCTTTAAAATAGTATTATACAATTCAACCATATCCTTTCCTATTGCCTGCATGTCATATTTTTTTTTAACAAGGTTTTTTCCATTATTACCCATATTAGCTATAACTTCTGAGGGGGTATTGAAAATTTTTGACAAAGTTAATTTTAAATTTTCTACAGACAAATCAATCCACCAACCACAATTATAACTTTCTAAATCTTGCCAAGGAGTTCCCGTAGTGGTTACTACAGGTACACCAACTGCTAATGACTCTGCTACTACAATACCAAAATTTTCGCTATGAGTTGGCAAAACCATCACATCAGCTAATCGCAAAAAATTCCATTTGGCTTCTTCATACATCGCTCCAACGAAAAAGACGTTTTTCAGATCTTGAGCACTTTGACTCAAATTTTCGATATAGGCTGCATCTCCGTTACCCGCTATTTCCAAAGTCCAACCTTTAGTTTCTAAATTCCGCCAAGCTTCTAATAAGATTTCAATTCCCTTTTTGGGATGAATTCGGGATAAAAATACTATTTTTTTTGTTCCATAATAGGTTTTAATCTCTTTCACATCAGTTAAATCAATACCGTTGGGAATAATTGTAATTGGATTATCATAACCTAATTTCCGAATACTATCTTCCTCCATTTGAGCAGTTGCGTGTAGGATATCTACAGTTTGAATTGCTTTATTTTGAAATAAAAAAAGAGCAATTTTTTTCTTCAAAGGATTATGTTCCAAAATCCAAGATTCTAACATTCCATGTGGAGACAAAACAACTTTTATCTTTAATTCTTGAGCCACTTTTTGAAATCCCCAGTTTTGAGGACTCCAAATACCATTAATATGTACAATATCAGGTTTCTCATTTTTAAGAAAAAAGCGAAACTCATTTAGCATAGAAAACCAGCGAAACATACTAGTATTGAAAAATTTTATAGAAACTCCATCTATCGTTATAGGCTCTTCAGAAACACCTGTAGCAATGATAAGAGTAATATCGTCTTTTAATGCTTTACTCAATAAACGCATGTATTCGGTAGTTCCACCACCACCTTTATCGACACTGGCTATAAAATGGATTACTTTCATTTATTTTGTAAAATTTGTGAATATATTGTTTCTATGGCATCAACAAAACCTTGTGATGAAAATTTTCTTGACCGTAAAATTGATTTTTTTATAGCATTATCTCTTTCCTCAGGAGTCAAATTGATTACTTTTTCTAATTCTTTGGCAGCTGAAGTTTTCCAATTTAATACTACTTCATGATTATTTGGTTTTTTTGGAACATAAAAACCAGCATCTCCCGCTACTTCTTTCATAGGGTCTTCGTTTGTTGTAATAACCAAACTTCCAGAAGCCATAGCTTCAACGATTGGCCAACCAAAACCTTCATACAACGATGGAAAAAGCATCACCGTGGCTCCTTGATAAAACTGTTTCAAATCCGAATCGCCAATATTTGTTATAAAAAAAATTGACTTTGAAACTTTTGACTTTTCTTTAAATACTACCATTTCACCAGTAGGAGGTTCTCCAACCAAAATTAATGGAACTTTTGCTTCAAATTCTTTCGCCCACTGATCATAAATTTCTAGAACTCCAAATTTATTTTTATAAAAGGCATTTCCCCCAACGTGCAAAATATATCCTTTGGATAAATCGACATTAAATTTTTTGGATAATATCTCTCTTAACACAACAGTCTCTACTGCAGGTTCGAAATTTTGATTCAAACCATTATAGACTACTTGTGATGTTTTTGGAGCATTAATCAAAAAATGATGTAAATCGGTTTGGGTTTTTTTAGAAATACTGATAAAATTTTCAGCCTTACGATAACCACAACGAATAAATTTTTGATAGTATTTTCCACTTATTCCTGTTTTGTTTTCAGGTAACAACCCAAATGCAGACTGTTGAGCCAAAAAATCATGACAATGTACTACATGAAATCTTTTCTTAACTAGAGGCACCCAAGGTCCTAATGCATTATCCGTAAAAACAAACAATGTTGCTTTATCATTGGTAAGTAATCTAAATTTTACTGCAATAGGAAAAATTATATATTGATCTACATAACCCAACCATTTTTCTAAAATTGGTTTTCTAAAAGCTAATTTAAAAAAAACAGCTTTAGGACTCCACACAGTAATTTCATGCCCTTTTTTTTGCATACCTGCCATAATCATTTGAGCAAATCTTGGCATGCTTTGATGAGCTAAAAATGAAGGGTGAGTAAAAAGTACTATTTTCATCTATTCGATTTTCGAATTCATATTTATACTCGCTACTAAAAGACCAGATGCTACTATTGCGCAACCTAACATACTTGGTTGAGCCCATTGTCCTTGGATAATTAAATACAATGCCGTTCCACAAAATATTAAAGGCAATAATTTATCTTCCTTTGGTAATTTAATTGACTTAAACAACAGCCCAAATGCAAAAATTATTCTTAAAACAATAAGTCCTCCTCCTAGAATAAGTCCTTGTTCACCACCAACACGACCTAACTCACTTTCTGAAATTAAGAAACTAGTTTTTCCTGTTAACATTTGAGATCCTGCATTAGTTCCCATTCCTAAATAACCTTTAAATAAAGGTTCATTCAATAAACTAACAATAGGTCCAGCAAAATCAGTAAAAACTCTCATGAAAAAAGAACCTTTTAATCCGCCTCCTTGTTCATTTGCCGTATCTACTCTATCCATAAAAACTTCTGTTCCTAAACTAAAAATCGGGGTCGTTTTCTGCAAAATAATAAATAATACAACAATAGCTATAATTGCAACCAACAACCTAACTATTGATTTAAAACTAGTTGAAGAGCCTACAAGTGCAAACAAACCAACTAATATAACTCCCGCTACGGCTGTTCTACTAACCGTTAACGGCAAAGCTATTAACAAAGCTATTGTACTTGCAATAAGTAAAATCTTGGAACAAGCCTCTTTAGACAGCCAAAAATAAAACACAAATACAGATGCCACAATATAATAAGACGATAATCCTGTTGTAAATGAAAATGTTCCAGAAGGTCGGAAATAACCCATTGAACCCGAAAAACCAGCACTACCTTCTCCTCCAATACCAGTGTTGATGGGAGCCGTTTGTGGACTTATAAATTGAAAATAAACAATTAAAGTTACCAAAATATTGACTGCTAACATCACACGCCCTATCTTAAGTATATCTTCCTTTGTAATAACCGCACCAATTACAAAAATCAATGGAAAGTGTAATAACATTATTCTGGCGCCATAAATACCTACAAATAAATTCCCATGCCCAAAACTCATGGTAATTGCTAAACTCAATAATGTAAAAATGGAACTTAAAACAATATAAGGATTTACAAATTTCACATTCAAATAAAATGCACGCAATAGGATATAAATAGCAATTGGATCACGTACAACCAATAAAGGAGTCGCTAAACCAGGTAAAATCCATTTACGCAAAGCGCCTTCAAAAATCCAAAGTAAAAAATACATCCAAATGGCTATTTTTATTGAATTATAATTTGGAATTACTTCTTCTTTTACTGCTATTGTAGTCATTAATCTTATTTGTTTGTAAAATCTAACAATGAAATTGCATCTGCCATTTCTTGACCATAAACCGACCAAGGACGAGTTTTTGCTTTATTTTGAGCTGCTATTCCAAATTGTTCTACTATTGCTGGTTTTGCCAGTATTTCATTAAAAACTTCTTTTATTGCTTTTGAAGAACCCGCTGGAACAATCCATCCATCCTCACCGTTTTTTATCAAATCGGGACCAGCTGTACGCTCTGTTGTAATAACAGGTACTCCTTGTGACATGGCTTCGGTAATAACTAATCCGAATCCTTCAAAAAGAGACGGAAAAACAAAAACATCATGCTCCTGCATACAAGCCAAAACTTCGTTATGAGATAATGACGGAATCCATTTATGTTGCTCTAAAGCTAAATTCAATACTTTACAATTCGGTACAGCTTTATTTCCTACTATAGTTAACTCTATTTTGTCTTGCATTCCTTCTACTGATTCAAACAAATAAGAAAGCCCTTTGCGTTGTGACAAACCTCCTATAAACAAAACTTTAAGTTTACGATTTACAAGTGATTGGTATTCTTTTTTTTGCTTCACTTCTGGAAAACCGTACGGAATTACTTTTATTTCTGGCAAATTTCCTGAATAGTCTTCTAATGTTTTTTTGGTAAAACTACTGGCCACAAAAATAACATCTGCCAAGGCTAATTCTTGATCTTTTTTATCCAACTTATCAGATGAGTCACTAAAACCAGTAAGTGTGCTAGACCAATCAGGATTGATTTCGAATTCTTTTTGCATTAACGAACGAGCACTTTTCCAATAACCAATGGGTAAATCATATATACAATAAAGCCCCATTTGCTTGGCTTTAGCAAAAGTGGTTAATGCCCCATCTTCATAAGCATAAACTCCTTTAATCCCCTCTTTTTTTGCTTTGGATAAATTTCTAGACACCCATTTATCATGATTTTCATATACTTTGTCAATACAAAAAAAACCTTTTTCATGTGTTAATAAAAACTCTAATTTTAACTTCGAAGCTAAAAGACGACCAAACTCATAAAAAGATTTTGACCGTGTATAAGGTTGCCAAGACTGACTTAAACTCCTTCTTTTTAAGTCTTTTAATTTCGGATTGCTAGCTAACTTATATAGTAATTGTCCTTGGAATATTGCTATTGCTGTAAACAACTTGTAAATCAAATTGTTTTTCAACAAACCAGTTACCAAGTTTTTTGAATTGGCGTTTAAAGTAGGATGAGATACTAATACCTTCATATTTTGGATATAGAATTAATAAATTGTGTTACTAATCGATGCAAATCAAGTATTTGAACTTCTACCGGAATTATATTCAATTTATTTTTTTCATATTTAATAATTTGCGGAATAACATACTGCCCTTTTGTTGGTGTCCAATCACGCGAAACACAAATTGTTCTTATTTGATGTTCTCTGTAAGCTGCATAAACGCCACTTTTTTCAGTCTGAAAATAAGGCGTTGTAGAAATTCCAAAATCACTGTTGACAAGCACTTGAGATATTACATTTTCAGGTTGTATTCCTAGAACTTCGTGAGAAATCTTATACTTATCAAGTATTGTTGTAAAAGTAGTCAGTTCAGCACCATTTTTACCTATAAAAACAAACTTTATTGGTTTTTTAAATTTCGTTAAATTAGCCTTTAAATCTTCTACAAAATCATTAAAAGGAGCACCAGGATGAATGGTTCCAAATAGCACAAACTGAATAAAATCTGACTGCTCTTTTTTTTCTGCTGTTAAGGGAATATTACCGCAAATTGGCAAAAGATCAGCATCGATTTTATGAGATTGAAGAAAAAATTGGTATAATTTATTTTGTGTAGTATTGAATCGAGGTTGAATTTGATGCACTAATTTTTTAACAATCCTTTGTTGTAATTTACCGATACACTTATGTTTGAATGAAGATTCTTTATCAATTCCTAACCACAATTCGTGAAACATAATATGCCATTTGTGATTTCCTTTGATTTTTTTAAAGAAAGTTGGCAACCAAAAAGGCAATCCTTTCGGGTTAAAACTATACGGCACAAATTGCAAAGAAATCCAATCGGGTTGAAAATTGTTTACAACTTCTTGTAACCAAATAAAACGCTGATTATTTGAGGCTGAAACAGGAATTCGATGCACTATTACGGTAGTTTGCTCTACCATTTGATTACTACTTTTAGTAAAAGAAGTAGCTTCGTGGTCACACAAAGATATAATTTGAGCATCCTGATTATTTCGAATGAGTCCACCACACATTCGCCTGGTGTAATCCCCTACACCATCTTTGCCTGGTTCGGCAGAGCCACAAATGAAAAGGATTCTCATTTTACATACTTGTTTTTATAGTACCTTAATAAATTTCGAAAATGAAAAGGCTCAAAAAACCTAATATACTCCGCTAAATAATCAAAAATCGAAACATCCTTCCTAAAGGCATGTAAAGTAGCAGCTGCATCTGAAAGAAAATGAAATTGATTGTCAAATGACATGAATTTTTCATAATTTTTTCGAGCATTAGCTCCCAACTCGATATACTCGTTTTCCCTACTTTTTAAAATATTTTCAATTTGGTGAACGTCTTTCTCTGGAATTCTAATCGAACAACTGTCCCAATCAATTCCTATTATTGGAATCCATTCGTCTGAAATTATTACTGGAGCAATACCCAGTTTCATACTTTCAAACAGTCTGTAAGAGCTAGGTCCAATACCACGGGGACACAATATAAATTTGCTTTGAACTAAAATTTCTGCATAATTTTTAAAATAAACATCCCGTTCTTCATCATCTAAATCCCATGAATTCGTATTTTTTGTGTCATGAATATTCTTATCACCTTGATAGAATGCTACAATCTTATCCCTTACTGGAGGATAGGTACGACAAGCTCCCATGAATGAAAATAAATATTTCTTCTCAACATTATTCTCTGGTTGGTATTGAATATATGGATTCAAAGAAATTTGTTCGAGATAATGATAAGGATGGTGTATCTTTTTATTAAAATTAGATTTACAAATAGAAGGTGATATCGTTGGCAAAAGAGTTATATTATTGTCATCGTCATGATACAAATAACATTTTTTCTTATATAGCTTATAGAGTGGATGCCTTATTACTTGAAAAAAATAAGGGTCATCACCAGGATGATGCTCAACAAAAATTATAATATCAGCTTTTTTTGGATTCTCTTCTAAAACATATTTTTTAAAAGGATCATACAAACTAGATTTTTTTAAATTTTGAAAAGCAAAATTATACTGGTCTTCATCATAAGCTGATAAAATATAAACTTTCATATAAACTTTCTTTTTAATCAAATAAAAGACTCAACAAAATCTTTCTTAAATATAATTTCATTTTAACAAATTATTCAAAAATACTATTTGAATTTTGTGAAAATAAATTTAAAATTATCATACTTAAACCAAATATTATAAAGATGATTTAAAAAAAACAAATTTAAAATTAATTCTTATTAATATCTTCTAAATTGAAACAAATTTTAAACGCGTATTGACTTTAAAGCTTGTAAAACCTACCTATTAATTTAGAAAACTTCACGCTTAACTCTTTTTTATAAATTTCTTGTTTTGAATGTGCCAAAATGGGACTTAAGGTGTTTTTCCAATATACTACATCCTCATTTCTTGGTACTCTTCCATGTAACGACCTCAATAAATGATTTGTTTTCCAAGGTTTTGGTGCTCCTAAAGCATGACTCATTGTTGGCTTACCTGAAACAAACCCCATTCCTTCTTTACCAATATAACTAATTGCACCATTGTAAACCTCAATAGTTGCGTTAAGTGCATCTTGATCGGATTTATCAAAAATAGTAAAACCCTCCATTTTTGATATTGTTGAATGGTATCCTTGATTTGAAAAAATAGATTTCTCTAAACCTCCAATGGCATCTCCCATGTATTCCTGAATTTGTTTCCATAATTGCAAAAATGCAATGTCTTTTTTTAATAATCCTATGAAACCTCCGTTAACATAGATTTGATTTTTATATTCTAAATCCAGATTAAAATTTTTAAAATAATTTCTCCATCCTACTCTGCGGGGATGAAATTCTTGTATAGGAGAATTTACATCTTCACATAGTGCTACTCCACAATTAACCCACTGTTTAAAACAAATCCAAGAATCTTCGATAACAATATCGGGATCAAAATAAAACAATGCATCAGCATTTTTTTCAGGACCATTCCATAAATCTAACATGAAATCAGGTTTATAATTGGTCAAACTATAAGTCGTAGTTAAAGGTAAAAAAACAAGTTGTAAGCCTTCTGTAGGACTTAATACTATTGCTTCGCTCCATTTTCCTACTGACTCTTTTTTCCCTTTAGCTGCCCAATTAGGCAATTCTCCTCGATAACCTACATAAACAGTGCCTCGAAACCCCTGATTGTAGAGTGAGTTTGAAAGTGTAGCCACACCATAATGGTAATGACCTTCAAAAAGAGTACAAATTGCTGTATTCATAAATTTTATTTTTGGACTAGCGGTTTAAATATCTTTTCACTCGCTTTATCTGTCCTTTTACGTATGTTATATAGAGTAAATCAGCGATTTGAACTTTAAAAAACCGCATCATTCTACTTTCATTTGTTTGACTTGAATACATTAAATCATCAATAGCCTCGGCTCCGATACGTCCTCTTCCAGAATAATGCAAATGACTTATCGAAACTTTAATACTTTTTTGTGATGATTGTTGTTCGTACTGCTTTTTTTCTTCTCCAGATAAACTTGAAAACCAAGCTTTAAAGGATTCTGTTTGCCTCTCACCATCTCCTTGAATAGCATGAATTAAATCCAAACTATTTTTATAGTCACCCGTCCATGAACTCAACCATTTGTGAGGTGGCTTACAAAGATTCAGCAACTTCCAATTTCCTATTAAAGCAGCAATATGCATCAAGGATTGGTCGTGTTTTCTAGGAATATCAGAATTCTTTTTGAACCAATCTACGGCTGCATTCATATCGGCTATCATTTTTGGATTTTTTTTGACCAACACATGTCCCGCAGTCATAGCCGTACTTAAACTTCCTTTACCAAAAATAGTTTCTACCTCATCTGGTAACAAATAATTATAGATTCCTTGAGTGGTATATTCTTCATCAGCATGAATTAAATCGTAATTTTGGGTATGATCAAACAAGCGTTCCCAATTCATCAAAGCAACAATATCATTATCTGAATAAATAAATTCATCCCAATCTGAAAACCAACCTAAAAAGCGATACAAAAAGCCTACTGGACAATCTGTTAAAACGCTTCTTAAATTATTTATAAATGCTTTAGCTTCTTCTGAAAAATTATCAACGGTTAAAAACTCTACTTCATCTAATATTTTTTTAGAATTTACTGGCTCTCCTCCAAAATGAATTAAGCGAATAGGCAATTGACATCCACTCTTACGAATGGAGTAAATTAGATTTTCACAATACCACTGGCTCTTCAAATTAGCCACTAAAATGATTCCTTTCTTCATTTTATTTTTTTAAAGACCTAAATGCCATTTGTAATTTTTTTGCCACATTTTATGACGAACTGGCCCTGTATAATGGCGAACTGCCATTTGTTTTGGCTTGTATAGATACGAAAAATCAAATTGATCTTCAGAATCTAGTATAAAAGTTTTAGGGGTCAAAGGCATAAAAGAATTATCCTTTAATATAATTTGAAAAATAGTTTGATCACTAAAATATTCATAATTGTAATCTATAGTTTTAAAGAAATCCAAACCATTTTTTGTTATGTTAAAATCCTTATTCAACAACATAAAGCCAGCATTAACTTGATAAAATTGCTCGCTATAATTTTCTTTGTACCTACTATCTAAACAGCCCCAAATTGCATCGGGCATATACCATCCATCAGGTTTAGGATTTTCGGATAAAATTATATCAAAAGAATTAGCTTTATCATAAAATAAGATATCAGAGTCAATAAATAAAGTAGGTAATTCTACTTTATGATGTAAATAATAATACAAACGTCTTCCAAGAGCTAGCTTTTTTCCGTAATGCAAAATATACTCATGATAAGGTTTTATCTCCTCTTTACACAAATGCTCTATGGAGTTTAATTCTGTAAAATCCATACTCGAAATAGCCACAAAATTAAAATTATTTAATAAACAATCTTTTTGGCTTTGAGTGTGTGATCCATCAGAATAAATAGTCCATTTTACCGGTGTACCAACATATCGGAGAAATGATACTATTGACAACATTTGTTCAGCAAAATCATTACAAGAAGAAAAACTAGCCACTTCCATAGCTATAGCTTTTTTTGGATTGACTTTTACAAGTAAATTAGCCAAATTTGATTCAACTTGTTTTAAAAATTTTTCACGATTGGACTTACCAATTGATGTAGCAATCTTTTTTGTAATTCCTCCTTGACCAGGTAATTTTTTCATATTATTAAAATTTTATTGAATCTCTTTTGTTTTGAAGTAATTATGATTTTTTATATCCAATTATTTTTTTAACAAATTGTTTAAAATTAGCTATAAAATAATTGACACGGTTGCTTATTTTTTTTCTATCTAATTCGTCTAAAGCTAAATAATCGTCAACGAAAGCTGGAAATTCCTTCCTTAAAACTGTTGTTTTTTCTTCAAACATTTTATCAAATTCTGATGGATTGCAAGTTAATCCATCTGCACTACATATTGCCATTTTAAAGTTCAGATGCAAGTAAGTAGCATTATACTTGCATACTGATTTAATTATAAAATGCCAATCGGCTCCATATTTTATTGTTTCGTCATATAATCCAACAGTATCATGTAGCTTTCTCTTAAAAAAAGCCGCTTGATGACTAATCATGCCGTATCTTAAAAACCCAAAAGTCAGTTTGTCTGGAAAAATGCTTTCTGTAAACACAACTCCTTTACTTTCTCTATCTACATCACCATAAATAATATCTTGAGTGTAATTAGTTTTTTCAAATATTTTACTCAAAACTTGATTATTATACAGTAAGTCTCCAGCATTCAACATTAATAAATACTCTCCATTAGCTTTTGCAATACCTTTGTTCATTGCATTATAAATCCCCTTATCTGGTTCGCTAACAAAATAAGAAAAATATTGAGCGTTGTCATTGATGTATTCACAACTACCGTCTTTAGAACCTCCGTCAATTATAATGTGTTCATAATCTTTCCAACTTTGATTTATTACAGACTCAACAGTGTTTTTTAAACCTGTCAAATCGTTATAATTAATGGTTATAATGGATAGTTTCATTTGGTATTTAAATATGTGATTTTGTATTAAAACTTAATTTATAAAAACTAAAACCGTAATTCACTATTAAAGAAACACATTGGTACAAAATACTATAATACAATATCCCTTGTAATGTTGATAAATTCCATATAAAAAAAGCAGTAACTACAGTACACAAATTCATTCCAATAACAAATATTGGGTTTAAAAAATGTCCTCTGCTCCCAATCAAGTTACCAGTCATTGCAGTAATAAGACCAATACAATTTGACAACAAAATCAGAAAAAGCTCCGAGGATAATCCACTGTATGAAGCTCCTAAAATCCAAAGCATTTGTGTCGGAAAAAGAAAAACAATCAACATAACAAAACCTGAAAACACAAATAGTATCAATTGAAAAATTAGAAATACTTTCCAAATTTTTGATTTATTATCTTCTAATCTTGAGAAACGAGGTATAAAAAGCGTCGCTAGAACACTAGTAAAAAGACCTATAAGTATGGAGAATCTGCCTAAAGCACCAATACTAGCCAACTCATTTGCATTCCCAAAAACAGATAAAATCCAAATTACAATTTGTCCTGAAAAAGCAAAGAAAATAATATTAGGCAAAATTCGAGCTACTACCTTCAAAATCTCTTTTCGTATTAATGGGTCTGGTTTTTGGTTGGTATCTACAAATTTTGCATTAATCTTTTTTAATTTTAGATTACCATATATTCTAGGAAGTCCTGAAGCCAGAAGGATAACAAATGTCCAAGGAAAAATGAATATCGTAAATACAGTTAGTGCTAATCGACCTAAACCGACCGTCAATTGATTTTTTTGTAGGCTTGCGATATCCTGATGCAATTTTGGAGTTATTTCTAGCAAAGAATCGGATAAGTCAGCATAAAACGCAGGAATTAAAGAAAGTAATATTAACACTGCTGTCAACCAACTAGCTTTGTTCAGCATTAATAAGTAAAATATAATTGGAACAGCTACTAGCATAGTTACCAAAGCAAATTTCTTTCTTAAGTCTAGCCCTGTGGCTAGAATAACACCTAATTTTTTTGGATCTTGCCACACTTTTCCACTCAAAGACATGATACCATTAGATATACCTCCATCTGTTAAAACAATCAAAGTCCCTAACATAGTGTTGGCCAGTGTATAAAAAGCATATTCTTGAACAGGCAAAAATCTCACAATCAGAATACCTGAAATAAATCCAATTCCTTTTAGTAAAATCTCTGTACTTCCTACCAAAGAAATTAACTTTAGAATGTTTAAGCTTTTGTCGTAATGCTTGTGTTGTTTTATTTTATCTAAAGCTCTAATCATTCCTGTTTTTTTAACCCAAAAATATTGTAATTCAAAACTGTACTAACTATCTTCTAACTCAATCTATTTCTTTACGAGCAAATTACCCTTTACCTATTCCTTTTACTTGAAAACCTATTGCTGCTAATTTTTCTTCATCAAGAATATTACGACCGTCAAATACAAAAGCAGGTTTATACATTTTAGTATAAATAGCTTCCCAATCATACGTTTTGAATTCGTCCCATTCTGTCAATATTGCTACTGCATGAGCCTGATCCATTGCTTCCATTGGTGTCTTATACACAAATATTTGTTTCAATTTTGATGCAATTCTTTGTTCTGTAAGTCCATTTAGTTCCCACAAATAGCTCATATCAGCTTTAATTTTTGCTTCAGAAACTTTTGGGTCATAAACATGTATTTGAGCACCGTCTTCAATAAGATGTTCCGCTACATAAATTGCTGCAGATTCTCTAGTGTCATTCGTATCTTTTTTGAAAGCCCAACCCAAGAATGTTATTTTTTTGTCGCTAACGGTATTGAATAAAGAGCTAATAATTTTTTTAGCAAAACGGTATTTTTGATAATCGTTTAAGATGATTACTTGCTCCCAATAATTAGCGACTTCGGGCAAATTGAAAAAGCGGCACAAATACACTAAATTCAGAATATCTTTTTGAAAACAAGAACCTCCAAATCCTACAGAGGCTTTCAAAAATTTAGGCCCAATTCGACTATCAGTTCCTATTGCATTAGCTACCTCATCAACATTAGCTTCTGTAGCTTCGCACAAGGCTGAAAGTGCATTTATAGAAGAAATTCTTTGTGCCAAAAACGCGTTTGCTGTTAATTTTGATAATTCCGAAGACCAAACATTGGTAGTTAAAATTTGTTTTGGCGACAACCAATGCGCATAAACATCAACCAAAGCTTGAATGGCCTCTTTCCCTTTTGGAGTTTGTTTTCCACCAATCAATACTCTATCGGCATTAAATAAATCGTCGATTGCTGTACCCTCGGCTAAAAATTCCGGATTAGATAACACTTCAAAATGAACACCATTACCAGTACTATCTAAAATAGTTTGCAAAGTTTCAGCAGTTCGAACTGGCAAAGTTGATTTTTCTACAATGATTTTATCATTTTTAGCAATTCGAGCTATTTGTCTGGCACACAATTCAACAAATTTAAGATCGGCAGCCATTCCTTTTCCTTCACCATAGGTTTTAGTTGGTGTATTTACTGCAATAAAAATCATATCGGCGGCATCAATTGCGGCATCAACATCTGTTGAGAAAAAAAGATTGCGACCTCTCGCTTCTCCAACTACTTCAGCCAGTCTTGGTTCATAAACAGGTAAATTATCTAAATTTTCATCATTCCAAGCTGCAATACGAGCTTGGTTTAAATCGACTACAGTTACTTTTATTTCAGGACATTTTAAAGCGATAACTGACATTGTTGGACCACCAACATAACCAGCACCTAGACAACAGATATTTTTTATTTTCATTTTAATCTTTTAAATTTTGATTCAAATATATGTAATATTACTATTCTAATGGAAATAATTCAAAGCAATGTAGCTTCTATTTTTCTAGTATTTTTTTGTTTTATTTTTAATACAAAAAGCATTTTTTATTAATCAACAAATAAATTGTTTTATCACTTTTTACAATTCCGTTCTATCTAAAACTGAATAAGAAATCATTAGTTTCTTGAGATTAAATAAAGACATACGCCCACACCCTTTTATTTGTTTTATTTTATCATAATCTATCGCCTCAAGCAGGTGTCTATCCATGGTTTTCAAATCTTCCCAATTCAATTTTGTACCATAATACATTTGATAATATCTTTGAAGCATCCTAAAGCTATTTTCTTTTATATCTCCTTGAATATCGATTTTTTGATTCCGAACCAAAACTTCTTTTAATTGCTTATCCAATTGCATTTTATAATCAGCTATTATTTGCACAGCTAAATCGAATTCTTCGGAAGTGATTATCTTTTTTTCTTTTGACATTGAAAACTTCGTTCTAAATTATTTTCGAATGATTATTCTTTATTGTTTGTTTTTCATATTAAAGCAAATCTAAAAAAGGCTCCAAACAGATAGTTACTTTAAAAACTTATTTCTAATTTCTGCTACAAACCACCTTTACACCAAGGGTAATCACGCTAAAAGATTGCTTTGTTTTAATTAAACCTTCTAAATTTTATTCAAAAATATATAAGGATAAACTATCTCAATAATAAATCTGTCAAAAGATTTTAAAATCCGATTAAATACAACATAACCTATTTTTACTTTTATCAACAGTTAATAATCAATTTTAAAAAAGAATACAAACTTCATAATCATCTTTTAGCTTATTTCAAGGTTGATTACAATTAAAGAAAACTATACTAAAAACAAAGCAAAAAGAAATACACACAAAAAAAGCTTAAAATTAACTTGTATTAATTTTAAGCTTTTTTTATCAAATTATATTTTTTTATTGAGTTACTAAAAACTGTGGATATGGGTTAGGTTCTGATTCAATAACAACAGTTGGTTTACCATTAGTTACTTTCATCATAAATTTACTCAGTGTGGGATGAAAAGGTAAAGCTGTATTTATGAATAATGAATTATCTTTTTTATTATCTGATCTATTTTTAGTAACCACATCACCAATAATAGTTGAATTAATAACTATAGCTCCATTATCATTATTAGGAACCACTCTTGCAAACTGTACTTTATCCAAAAAACTACAACCTTCAGCATATATATTAACAAAGTTAGTAGATGCAATAGTTGGTCTGTTATTATAAAAATTACAACCATACAGTGACAAATCTCCTCCTTTTGCAACATATTCACCTGTAGTATTTGTAAAATCACAATTAGCCATTATTGAAAAATTATTACTACCATTACTGTAAGCTATTCGATTACCATCATATTTACAATCTACCCATGAATTCAAATTATTTCCTCTCATGGCATGATTTGATGTACCAATTCCGCAATTAATATACTGACCTTTATAATAAACAACTTTATCAATATATCCAGAAATATCTACATTATCTGTAATCATTTTAGGTTCTTGCATTATACCAACACCACAATTAACAAAACTAATATTATCAAAAAAACAATTATCTGTTCCACCCATTTTATAATAGTGGATACCTATTTTTTGATCTCTGTAAACTACAAATTTAGTATTCAAATAAGCTGTTCCCACATAATTTTCAGGAAAAAACTGACCCACACTACCTCCTTGTAATGTTAGATTAGAAAGATGATAATTTATTCCATTGACGAATGATACCATAGTTATTAGCGGAAAATCATCTGTCAACCCGCATATAACAGTTTTTCCAGTACCAGACCCTATTATACCTTGATTTTGACCACTTACATTTAAAGTAGACCCAATATAAAAAACACCCTCTGGAAGTTCAGCAATACCTTTAGTATTAATCAAATTTTGAATATAATCTCTACTATCTGGCTTTCCTATTCTTTCAGTTTTCCAATTTACACCTAATGGATCTGGTAATGTTTCCCAATTGGGTTTTGTCCAAGGAGTTAGTTTTGTTCCTAAAAAAGCATTTTTAATTGTCGATACAGTAGCTGGAGTAGTTATTGTACTCTGAACGACACCATTATACAAAACATCTTGAGTATTATCAGGATAATGATAACGTTGAGCTGTTATATCATAACCCGTTACTGTTCCTGTACTTCTAGCGTAGTTCATATAAGCCCCAACATTTACTACATTTGCATTTGGAGATACTAAACTTATAGCATCACTACCAATTGCTGGGTGTATCAATAATAAATTATTAGCTTGAATATCAAAACCTGGTGTTTTAACAGGTGAATAACCATTAGCACCTCCTACTTCTGCTAACTTCAAATTACTCATATTTCTTGCATAAATAGCAGCCTTGTTACCAACACTAGAACCAGTACCGTTCCAACCTTCAGCATCAACTCCTATAAATGTTGTATCACCTAAATTATCAAGAACCATTCCGTCACCCCAAGGAGTTAATAAATTTGTCCAAAAATGCACATTCCCATTACTAGGAGTGATACTATTCCCCTTAATCAAAACTATAGGAGAAACTATTCCTGATTGTTGTTTTATAAATTTATTGTTTCTATAATATCCTGTTGCACTAAAATCAAAATGAATTCTACTTAATATATTAATAAATAGATTATTTTCTAATTTAGCACCTACAGCAGTTATTGTTCCGTATTTTGTAGTTTTAATAATACAATTTGTTATTGGATTACCTGCTTCAAATTGTATTCCTTGTCCAGCACCATCAATATTTAAGCTTTCTAAATGTACATTTGTGCTTCCAGCGGCTATTGTAATTCGCGATACTGGATTTAAAGTATTGTGTCCATACAACTTTTGATTACTTTTCATAACAATTGGCACTCCTGAATAATCGCCTTTTTCTAAACGTACGGATCCATAAGTATCTAGTGCTTTTTGAATAGTAGCTTTTTGCGACAATGGCAACAAATAAGCCTTGAAATATTCAATTTCTTCTAATTGATTATTTACACCAGCTGGTTTAGCAGGAGTTGTTTGCTTTGGACGCTCCTCAATACCGTAGTTGTAGTTTTGCGAAAAAACTACTGTTGAAAAGAGCGAAAGAAAATAAATTAAATTTTTCATTGTCCCGAAATTATATAAGCATTTAGACCCGATTTTCTTAACAACCCAAACCTAACGTTACCAGCAGTACTAGTAAACGTTGCACTACCATTTGCAGTATAATTAATTGTCACGCCTGATGCTGCTTGTATAGTTAATACTGCCCCGTTATGAGCTTCTAAATTAACAACATCTCCTACTGCCATAGCTCCAAATCCAGAAGTCAAAGTTAGTGTTCCCGAGGTTGTACATTCTATTATATTATTAATATCTGTACTTGTGATGCTTCTAGAAGAGGTAAATGGAACAATGGCCGCTTTATAAGGATTAGCTCCTACTAGCCTTTCTGCTGTTTTTGCATGTAAGGAATAAGGGACGCTCAAAAGTTGTGAAGCTCCAATAATATTATAATTTGATCCTCCTGTGACATCTACTTGTGTTTCTATAAAATAAGGTCCCTTTTCCCAAGCTATAGTACTGAAATTACCTATAATAATTCTTCCTGTTCCAATTTCTAGAGAGACTAAACCATTACTATTTGTGGTAACAGAATGTGTTTCTTGATACACATTGGTTCCTGTTACTGTACCTTGATGTACTATAATTTTGAGACTTATATTCGAATTGATTACCAAGCTATTGTCTTGCGATCGAATAATTGCTTGATAACTCATTTTTTCTGGTGACTGTGCAAAAATGTTAAGCACAATAGTCATAAACAATAGAATGGTAAGTTTTAGTTTCATTTTTTTAATATTTTAAATGTTTTCAAAATTTTATTATTAAGATATACTTGAAGTATATAAACAGAGGAACTTAAATTATACAAACTAATTTGAGTTTCATTCTGATTTATCACATCTTGCTTTAAAAGCCTTCCTTGAAAGTCATAAAGCTGATATGATTTTGATTCATTTTCATAACCCTCCATTTTGATATTGACAAAATCTGTTGTCGGGTTTGGAAAAATGAACAATTCTGTTTTAGGTTCAATACTAACTTCAGGTTTGGCAAGTGAATTATTTGCTACTTCATGCTGAATACCTTGAGCCACATTATAAACAGAAAAGCCTATGTAAGTATAAAATACCTGCCCTATCGAGTAGGCTACTGTACCTGAACTACCAGAGGCATCGGTTCCTGACGCATTAATAGTTCCCATGATATTATTTGTAATTGTTTGAGTATTTTGGCTAACACCTTTGAAAGAAAAAAACAACATCATAATTATGAGGAGGTTTGTGATTTTTAAGTTTAAATGCTTCACAGTGTTTAGGACTTTTTTAGATAATAAATATATTAATGCAAAAATATTTAAAATAAAAAAAACAAAGTCGATAAAAAATACATTATTTCGACCAAAAACACAAATTTAACATATTTAATAATTATAAGACTACAAATATGTTGAAAAATCATAGTTGTCAACAGGTAATTAACAATCTAAAAAAGCATTTTGAAAGATATTACTTTAACCTATAAAAAATTGATACCTAAAATTTTATCCTTTCAATTAACTTAAAATCTGATGCAAAATAACGATTATTTATCTTATTAATTATAACTTACCTTTCCTTTTTGTTTAATTTTCAAAATACACCTGATTATTATTTCTATTTCATAACTATTAAGGGTTTTAAATAAACATTCACTATTGAATCATAAAAACATAAAACTGATTTTGAGCGTTTTACAAAAAAACATTATTTACCAGTTTTTATAAAAAATCGCTAAAACATAAAATCGAAAACAAATCGAAAATTGTTTTAAACTTTATTATATCAAACACGAATACCAATTCTAATTAATCAGCTTCTTACTCACGACAGTACCTTCTTCTGATGTAATTTTCACAATCAGTACTTGATTTGCATATCTTGAAGCCCCAAAACTAGCTTCGTTTGCATTTATATTATTTTTTTCTACCAATAACTGACCTCTAATGTCATATATCTTAACAGTATCGATAGATAATTTATTTGATTTGATATAAATTTGACCCTCCTTTAAGTATGCTAATACATTATTCTCATCCAATAATGAGGAATCAACACCTAATGTTTTTTGATATTTCAATGAAAATCTTGTAGTTGTAACTCCCGCAGAGGCATTAAAAGTATAAGGATTTTGTTTTAGATTAATTTCAATCCCTTTTTCATTGTCTTTCAAAATAATATCTTGTACGTTCGTAAACAAGCCATCCACATGATCAATTGCAATTGTATAATCACCTGTAGTTGTTGTTTTAAAACTCAAAGGAACTTCATCTGTTCCATCAAATGGTAAAGGACGTCCTTGAACAACATAATCAGTATTATCAAGAAATGAATTTAAAGCAACAACTCCGTCATTATAATATTTTCCATCATATTGATCTACTGCCAAGGTTGCGTCAGTAATGTAACCAACAGCCATTTGAGAAAAATTTCCTGCTGAATTGGTTGCATTTAACCAAATTCTGTTTTTTTCAACAGTTTTTGTTTTAAAAAACTGATTCGAATTATTTACTGCTCTTTGTCCGTTATTAAAAGTAACTGCTGTTGCTGAATTTAAAGCCTCAACAATAAACCCTTGACCTGTTTGAATAATTTCACTCAAATTTGCTGTTTGAACTTCACCATTTGATATAAAAGTACCCGCTGTCCATGTGCAGTAGGAAGGACTAGCCGAATTATTTGTTTTTCTCCAAAAATATAATGTGCCTGTAATATTATCAGCATTGTCTGTAACAAACTGGGAAATACTAATTGGCGATGGATACGGATTTCCTACTAAATTAAATCGTCTTCCTGCACCTTCATTTGCCATAGCAACAGGAATAGTACCATTGTTTGGAACACCTACAAAAGATCCTGCAAAAATAGTCTTAACATCTGACGAAGTATCATTTGGCATACGAATCAAACAACCTTGACCTAAAGAAAAATTAGTTGTCAATGGATCAACTGCGGTGTATAAATTGGTAGATGTATTAAATCCGTAAAATCTATTCGTATTGGTTGCTGGAGAAAATGATAATAAATTAACACTATTATTAGTTACTGGAGAAGACCATAACGAATAATCTAGTCGCAGTAAAGGCAAACTTTCACGATTTACAATAATATTTCCTGAATTAGCAACATTTGACAATTGTATCAAATTAGCATTGTTGCTTAAGGTAAAACTACCTGAACTCACTGTTATACTTTCATTTAAAGTTACATTAAAACCTGAAGGAATAACCACCACTGCATTATTATTCACAGTCAAAGTGCAGGCATTAATATTTGCAGGGAGATTATAATTACCACTTATAATTGCTGATGTTGTACTCGTAGGAACACCATTATCCCATGAAACACCATTCCAAGTGGTCGTTGGCACTTCAATCACAACCGTTGAAGATGTTGCAGACGAAACTCCACTTCTTACCACCGCTCTAAAATATTTAGTCAAAGTTATAGCTCCTATTGAATTACCCATCAAAGTATTTGTTGTCTCTCCTACTACATCTGTAAAATTTACATTGTCAGTTGAAGATTGCCACTGGATAGTTCCTCTATTACCTGTTAGGACTATAGAACTTGGTTGTGAATTAGAGCAAATAGATTGATTACCAGAAATGGTTCCTGCAATTGCATTTGGCTTAATGTCTTCTTGTTGTATCCCTTGAGTTACATTGTAATCGGATTGACCAATATAAGTATAAAATACTTGTCCAATAGAGTAAGTAACTGTACCAGAACTTCCAACAGCATCCTTACCAGTTGCATTCAACGTTTGCATAACAGTATTATTACTAACATTTGATGTTTGGCTAATTCCTTTGAAAGAAATCAGCAAGGTCATCATTAAGGGTAGGCTAATTTTTTTTGAGTAGAGATGTTTCACAGTTTAAGGGGGCTTTAAAATGATTACATTGCTATATTATTAAAAATTAAAATAAAATCGACAAAATACTTGTTATTTCCGATGAAATACACAAAATTACATTCATAAGTAGCTATTGACTTATTTTTTTATATATTTGTAAAAAAATATTTTTTAGCACCTTTTTTTTAAAGTGATAAAGACAAGACAATTAACTCTTTGAAAAATTAAAATAGAATAATCGCACCGATAGAATAAAGTTGTCACGACACAAAATATGTTATTCATCGAGAAATATAGCTTTGTACAGAAAATGCAATAATTAGTGCCTGATTTTTTATTTTTTTGTTTCAGTTTTTAAGAAGAAAATTAGAATAATTCACAAACTGGTTTACTTGATAGAGTTGTACAAAAAAATATCCTAGTTTACCATAACAAAAAGTAAGTCTGGATTTGAATGACAAAATAATCGATAAGAAAATGAAAGAAAACAATAATTTATATTTGCTTTTTGAAAATGCGGTGAGACTTCACCCTAACGATTATTGCATTGCATTTCAAAATATACATCTTACCTACAAGCAATTAGAACAAAAAGTTTCTGAAGTACACCATGCCCTTTTAGCAAATGCAAAAGATGAATACATCATTGGACTATCTACAACACGAGGTATAGATCAAATTGTTTTTATGTTAGCAATTTTAAAATCGGGCAAAGCTTATCTTCCGATTGATTTTGGATACCCAAAAAATCGGATTCAAAATATTATCAAAAATTCTAATCTTACCTTTTGCCTATCTAACAAAGCTGATGAAGAACATGTGGTTTCTATGGGGCTTAAATTATTGAATAACAATCTCAAAACCTCAACAGATTCAGGTTGCAAGCAAGATGAAATAGCTCAAAATGCAGCATACATACTATACACTTCAGGATCAACAGGAGAACCAAAAGGAGTGTGTTTGGGGCAAGATGCGGTCATAAACCTTATCAATTGGCAAAACAAAAACTCAACCAGTAAAAACGGAACACGTACTTTACAATTTGCTCCTTTGAGTTTTGATGTTTCTTTCCAAGAAATTATGGCTACCTTAAGTACTGGAGGCACTCTTGTACTTATTGACGAATATTTGAGGCTAGATATGATTGCGCTCATAAATTATATAAAAGAGCAACAAGTTAACCGACTATTTTTGCCTTTTGTAGCGCTACAAGCTCTAGCAGATGCTGCTTTAAGCACCGATATATTTCCAAGTTCGCTTAAAGAAATAATGACTGCTGGCGAGCAACTTAAAATCACACCCGAAGTAAATGCTTTTTTTAGCAAACTTGATAATTGCGTTCTCTATAACCAATATGGACCAACTGAATGTCATGTAGTAACTGAATTAAAACTAGACGGAAACCCTGCTAATTGGGCAACTTTACCTTCTATTGGTAAACCTATTGATAATACTTCCATACTAATCCTGAACCAAAATCAAGAAATTTTGGAAAATGGAGAAATTGGCGAACTATATATTACTGGCGAATGTTTAGCAGAAGGTTATTTGAATAACAAAGAATTAACCAACGAAAAATTTCTGGAATGGAAATCACCCGAAGGCAAAAACATTCGAATCTATAAATCAGGAGATATTGCGAAATATCTTGAAGATGGAAATATTGAATTTTTAGGCCGTCAGGATGATCAAGTTAAAATTAGTGGTCACAGAATAGAACTAGCCGAAGTAGAATTAGCCATCAACTCATTGGACAGCATACAACAAACTGTGGTTCTGGCTTCAAATCATTTAGGACAAACTCAATTAGTAGCTTACATTCAATCAAACCAAGAAATTGATGTAAACGATATTCGTGAAAAAACATCGAATTTGCTGCCTGATTATATGATGCCTTCTTACTTCATATTGATTAAAGATTTCCCAAAAACATCTAGTGGCAAAATTGATAAAAAATCATTACCAGCACCTGAATACAGCAGACCAAGTAACGCCCCTCTTTATAAAAAAGCTACTACTGTTATACAAAAAAACATTACCCAAGTTTGGACTAATTTACTCCACATACCAAAAATTGGAATTGATGACAACTTTTTTGAATTAGGAGGAACTTCTTTATTGGCTCAAAAAGTAGTCGCATTTTTACTGAAAGATTACAAATACAAATTACCAGTAACAAAACTATATCAATTTCCTTCTATTTATGAAATCGCCAATTATCTAGAAGCCGATAAAAAAATTGACCCAAATACATACGCTAGAAAAAACAACAATGCTAATCCATCAACAAACGTTGCTATTATTGGTATGGCAGGAAGATTCCCTGGTGCAAAATCCATAAACGAATTGTGGGAAGTTTTAAAAGAAGGCAAAGAAACCATTTCTTTTTTTAAACCCGAAGAAATAGATTCTAGTATTCCAGAAGCTCTTCGTAATGATCCGCTTTATGTAGGAGCTCGTGGAATTATTCCTTCTGCCAATACTTTTGACGCTGCCTTTTTTGGAATCAATCCAAAACTAGCCGAAGCAATGGATCCGCAGCAACGCTTATTTTTGGAGATTGCTTGGGAAGCGTTGGAACAAACCGGGTATTTACCAAAACATTACAAAGGAAACATTGGTATTTATGCAGGTACTGGCACAAACTCTTATTACAAAAAAAACATACTAACAAACACAGCCGTTTTAGATCAAGTTGGTTATTTTCAAGCAGAAACAGTAAACGAAAAAGATTATGTAGCCACAAGGACTGCTTATCAATTAAACCTGAAAGGGCCAGCTGTAAGTGTTCATTCCGCTTGTTCTACTTCATTACTTGCAATTGCCGAAGCAGTCGAAGCCATCAGAAATGGTCGATGTGATGTTGCACTGGCTGGAGGTTCTAGTATAACGGCACCTATTTTTAGCGGACACCTTTATCAAGAAGGATCAATGCTAAGTTCAGATGGACATTGTCGCTCATTTGACGCGTCTGCAAAAGGAACCGTTTTTAGTGACGGAGCCGGTGTTGTTCTTCTGAAAAATTTAGACCAAGCCCAAAAAGACGGCGACAAAATATATGGAATCATAAAAGGAATAGGAGTTACCAATGATGGTGGTAACAAAGGTAGTTTTACTGCTCCAAGCACTGAAGGGCAAGCTGAAGCTATCATGAAGGCCATTCAAGATGCG
Organism: Flavobacterium eburneipallidum; assembly: GCF_027111355.2. Lineage (NCBI taxonomy): Bacteria > Pseudomonadati > Bacteroidota > Flavobacteriia > Flavobacteriales > Flavobacteriaceae > Flavobacterium > Flavobacterium eburneipallidum. Next base: position 1,146,533 of record NZ_CP114291.2, on the reverse strand, counting down.
CAAATAACACCCGACACTATTAGCTATATTGAAACACACGGAACCGCAACTCCTCTTGGCGATCCTATAGAAATAGAAGGACTTAAAATGGCTTTTGGCGAGCAACCTAAAAACGGTTATTGCGCTATTGGATCGATAAAAAGCAACATGGGACATTTAACTGCTGCTGCTGGTGTAGCTGGATTGATAAAAACAATCTTGGCTATAAATAATAAACTAATACCAGCTTCATTAGGTTTTGAAAACCCTAATCCTGTGATTGATTTTGAAAACAGTCCGTTTTTCGTGAATTCAAAATTACGTAGTTGGGAATCAGACCAACCGTTAAGAGCTGGTATAAGTTCGTTTGGCGTGGGCGGAACGAATGTTCACCTTGTCGTAGAAGAATATCCTGCTGAACAAAAAATTTCTGGATCAGGTCGTCCGCTGGAACTACTGATGTGGTCTGCCAAATCTGAAAATAGTTTAAAAGGTTATGAAACCGAATTAGGTAATTTTCTTGAATCGACACCAGACTTACCATTGGCAGACGTTGCTTTTTCGTTAAATAAAACGCGTGATAGTTTCATTCACAGAAGTTTTCTACTAGCAAAAAATAGCGTTGATGCAAGTCAAGAATTACTTTCAACAGACAAATACAAAACAAAAAGTACAATCTTAAAAACAGCACCTAGCGAACTTGCTTTCCTTTTCCCAGGACAAGGATCTCAATTTTCTCAAATGGGAATGAATCTTTATAAAAACGAAATCGTTTATAAAGAAGCTGTTGATACCTGTGCCGATTTTTTATTGAGTGAATTACAATTAGACATTCGTGAAATTTTATATCCTGAAACAGTAACTCCTGAAACAGAAGCAAAACTAAAAAATACTCGCTACACACAACCTGCTTTATTTGTAACAGAATATGCTTTAGCTCAACTTTGGTTAAGTTGGGGAATCAAACCAACAGTATTTTGCGGACACAGTATTGGAGAATTTGTAGCGGCACATTTGGCAGGAATTTTTAGTTTAGAAGATGCCTTACATTTAATTGCCGTTAGAGGTCGATTAGTAAGTGAACTTCCTAATGGAAGCATGTTATCAGTAAGGCTTTCGGAAGATGAATTAAAAACAATTCTTCCTGAAACGCTTTCGATAGCTGCTATAAACTCTAGTGTTTTATGTGTTGTAGCTGGCGAAACTGAAAAAACAAATGAGTTTGCTAAAACTTTAGACGAAAAAGAAATTGCTAATAAATTATTATTTACTAGTCATGCTTTTCACTCTAATATGATGGATCCTATTTTGGAAACCTTTGAATCAGAGGCGAAAAAAATTCAACTTAACAAACCCAATTTACCAATTGTATCCACCGTTACAGGAACTTGGCTTAAAGATGAAGAAGCGATAGATACTAAATACTGGACGAATCATTTACGTAATACAGTTCGTTTTGCTGACGCAGCAGATACTTTATTAAAATTAGAAGATATTATTTTCTTGGAAGCAGGACCAGGTCAAACATTAACCACTTTGACCAAACAACAAGGAGTAGGCAAAAGCACTGCAGCTTTTTCGAGTTTAACCCTTCCTAAAAATCAAGAAAACGAATACCATTCTTTGTTAAATGCTTTAGGAGAATTATGGCTTAAAGGCATTGAACCGGATTGGAATAACTTTTACAAAAACCAAGAAAGACAAAAAATAAACTTGCCAAGTTATGTCTTTGATCGTAAACTGTGTTGGATTGATCCTCCAATGACAACAATACAAAATTCAACCCCAAATACAATCATAACACAAGATTCGATTAGCAATCCTATTAAAAATAAACCTATGAGAAAAACTACTATCCTCACAGAGATTTCTTCTATCGTAAGTCAAACATCAGGTATTGATTACCCAACTAATGCTTCTTCTCAAAGTTTTTTAGATCTAGGATTAGATTCATTAACACTTACGCAACTGGCTACTAAATTAAAGAAAGATTTCAAACTACCGATAACCTTCCGCCAACTTAACGAAGAATTTAGTTCACCATCACTTTTGGCAGATTACCTTGATCAAAATCTTCCAAAAGAGGAATTCAATCCACCTGCTCCTGCACCAAGAGTTTCTGATACTATTACAGCTCCTGTACCTTTAACAAATACGAATTTTTCTGTATCAAACAGTCAAAACAATACGGCTTTAGGATTGATAGCGCAGCAACTTCAATTGTTAGGAAAACAAATGGAACTGCTTCAAGGAAACCCAATCGTTTCGTCTAACGAAATTCCTCAACAAGTATATCAAGAACCAGAACCAATTGTATTTACAAAAAAAACTAACGAAGACGTAAGAACTGCCGAGGAAATTGCCGAACATCAAAAACCATTTGGAGCTTCTCCAAAAATTGAAAAAAAGGCAAATTCGATGAGTCAATCTCAAAAGGATTTTTTAGATGAACTAATTGTAAGATACACAACGAAAACGGGAGCAAGCAAATCTTATGCTCAAAAGAATAGAAGTACAATGGCCGATCCTAGAGTGGTTACTGGATTTAAACCATTGACAAAAGAAATCGTTTATCCAATTGTAATCGAAAAATCTAGCGGAAACCGTCTTTGGGATATTGATGGTAATGTCTATATTGATGCGCTAAATGGATTTGGTTCTAGCATGTTTGGTCATCAACCTGATTTTATTAAAGAAGCATTGCACCAACAAGTGGAGAACGGATTTGAAGTAGGTCCTCAACATCCATTTGCCGGAGAGGTTTGTGAACTACTTTGCGAATTTACCAAGCACGATCGTGCTGCACTTTGCAACACAGGTTCTGAAGCGGTTTTAGGTGCCATGCGTATTGCCAGAACTGTAACAGGACGTTCTTTGATAGTCGCTTTTTCAGGTTCTTATCACGGTATTGTTGACGAAGTTTTAGTTCGTGGTTCAAAAAAATTAGTCACTTTTCCTGCTGCGCCTGGAATCATGCCAGAATCGGTTCAGAATATGTTAATTTTAGAATATGGAACAGACGAAAGTCTTCGCATCATTACAGAACGTGCCGATGAAATAGCAGCTGTACTGGTAGAACCTGTTCAAAGCAGAAGACCTGAATTTCAACCTGTAGCTTTTTTAAAAAATTTAAGAAATCTAACGACTCAATCTGATATTGCACTTATTTTTGATGAAGTTATAACTGGATTCCGAATGCACCCTGGTGGCGCTCAAGCCCTTTTCGATATTAAAGCTGATATAGCTACTTACGGAAAAGTCATCGGTGGAGGACTTTCTATCGGAGCCATTACTGGTAATCGTAAGTATTTAGACGCATTAGATGGTGGACAATGGCAATTCGGAGACGATTCTATTCCTGAAATAGGAGTTACTTATTTTGCTGGTACTTTTGTTAGACATCCGCTGGCACTTGCAGCTTCTAAAGCTTCTCTTCTTCATCTCAAAAAACAAGGTCCTGCTTTACAAGAAAAACTAAACAATATGACCAGCCGTTTGGCATCTGAATTAAATGCTGAATTCAAGAAAAAAGATTCACCAATGATAATCAATCATTTTGGTTCTCTATGGAGGCTTAAATTTAATGACGATGTACTTTATGGCGAATTGTTATTTACTTTGCTTCGTGAAAATGGAATTCACATTTGGGATGGTTTTCCATGCTTTATGACCGAAGCCTATACTGAAGAAGATCTTATACAACTCATCAATACGTTCAAAAATTGTCTTGACAAAATGGTTGCTTCAGGATTTTTTATTACTAATAAATCTAAAATCTCAACTCCAAAAGAATCGAGTGTAAACAGCCCGGTAATTAGTAATAACAATCCTCCGGTAGAGGGTGCAAAACTAGGACGAGACAGAAATGGAAATCCAGCTTGGTTTATTGCTGATTCTACTAAAAAAGGAGAATATCTTAAAATAGATTTATAATTTATATTTTAATAAAATAATTAATTTATAGCTATTAATTTTATAGCTTAAAAACAATACAATTACCAAACAGTCCAGAGAATATGTCTAGTCAAAACCACATTTTTGATCCTTTTGCAGGTCCTGAATTAGAACTTGTTGTTCATACAACAAAATCGCAATCCGAAATTTGGACAGCATGTTATTTTGGAGGAAGTGATGCCGCAAGAGCCTACAATGAGTCCATTTCGATGGACTTTTCAGGTTCTCTAGATTCGATAGCAATGGAAAGGGCTATTCAAACATTAGTAGAAAGACACGAAGCGCTTCGTGCTACTTTTAGTACGGATGGCGTTTATATGTCAATTTACAAACAATCTACTATAAAACTTGCTACAATAGATTTATCCAATTTAGAAGAGATTGATAAAAAACAGGCTTTGGATAAATATACCACAGAAGATGCCTATTTCGTTTTTGATCTTGTTCACGAACCATTATTAAAAGTGAGTTTGCTTAAACTTGCTGAAAATAGTCATACCCTAGTAATTACAGCACATCATATTATTTGTGATGGATGGTCAATTGGAATTATATTGCAAGAATTAGGTAGTATTTACTCTGCTTATATCACAAATAAAGCACCAGATCTCCCTTTACCAATAGCATTCAGTGCTTATGCAAATGAAGAGCAATTGTTTTCAATAAGTGATGAAAACAAAGCAACAGAAAAGTTTTGGCTTGAGGTTTATGAAAATTCTATACCTGTTTTAAATGTTCCGACTGATAATCCTAGACCATCGCTCCGAACCTTTAAAAGTAAGCGTTTAGATGTAGCTCTAGACAGCGATTTATTGGCTAAACTAAAACAAACGGGCTTAAGTGTTGGTTCTAGTTTAGTATCAACTTTATTAACTAGTTTTGAATTATTTTTATACCAATTAACAGGTCAGGACGACATCGTAATAGGACTTCCTGTGGCAGGACAACCTGTGGCAGGCATGAATAACTTAATAGGACACTGTGTTAGTTTACTTCCTTTAAGAAGTAAACCAATTGCAAATATAAGTTTCAAAGAATATTTAAAACAGCGCAAATCAGAACTATTTGATGCTTATGAGCACTCCCAATTAAGTTTTGGAAATCTTTTGCAGCAATTAAATGTTGCCCGTGATCCTTCTCGAATCCCTCTTGTACCTATTGCATTCAATATTGATTTGGGCATGACTGATGGTGTTGATTTCTCTAATTTGACTTATAAAATGAGAAGCAATCCAAAAGCTTATGGGGTTTTTGAAATTTTTGTAAATGCTAGTGGTAACGAAAAAAATCTAGTTTTCGAATGGTCATACAATGAAGCACTATTCAATCCTGAAACCATTAAAAACATGATGGTTTCTTTTGAAGAACTGGTACAAAAAACCGTTGAAGATTCTTCAAAAACTTTAGGTCAAATTGTATCTCAAGATTTTACAAGCCAAAACAACACAATAAGTGTGACTACAATGGATTATCCCAAAAGTACCTTACACGAACTTTTTGCAGTGCAGGCCAAAACGCAACCCAATGCTATAGCTCTGGAATTTCAAAACAAACCAATAACATACGGTGAGTTAGAAAAAATGATCAATCAAACAGCAAATTATCTTTGGTCTCAAGGTTTAAGACCTGGGCAAATTGTTGCTGTTTCTTTAGATAGATCGCCTGAACTAATCGCATCCATGTTTGCAGTTTTACAATGTGGTGCGTCATATATCCCTATTGATCCTATGTATCCTGATGCAAGACTCAACCTAATGATCGAGGATGCTGATGCTACTTTCTACATAGGTTTAAATTCAAAAAAAGGTTTGCCTGATAAAGTAAATGCAATTTCTATTGCAACTATTTTAAGTGCTATTGAAGATTTACCAACAGCAGCTATAGACTTCAAAGTGGACACTACATCTGCTGCCTATATTATTTACACCTCTGGTTCTACAGGAAAACCAAAAGGAGTTCAAGTTGCCCATTGCAATGCCATTAACCTTGTTTATTCGATGGCTGCAGCACCAGGAATTAGTGCAAAAGATAAAATATTTTCAGTAACAACAATCTCTTTTGATGCTATGGTAATGGAAACCTATCTTCCTTTACTTTTTGGAGCTTGTGTTGTATTTGTGAATGAAGAAACCAGAAGAGATGGACGACTTTTACTAAAAAAAGCTGTTGAGGATAAAATCACGATGATGTGGGGAACGCCAAGTATATGGCAAATTCTTCTAGACTCGGGTTGGGAAAAACCATTACCCATAAAAGCATTAATTGGGGGCGAACCAGTTCCAAAACCTTTAGCCCATGAATTGCTAGCTAAATGTGATGAATTGTGGAATATTTATGGGCCTACCGAGACGACTGTTTGTTCTTTACTGACTCAAATTTCAATAAATGATGATCCAATAACAATTGGAAAACCCATAGCAAATACAATTGTTTATTTATTAGATGCTAATAGAAATCCTGTAAGACAAGGCGAAATAGGCGAAATAGTAATTGCTGGAGACGGAGTTTCATTAGGCTATTTGAATCGTCCAGATTTGACTGAAGAACGTTTTATTCCCAATCACTTCGAAAAGGAATCAAATGGCAAAATGTATCTTTCTGGAGATTTAGGAAAATTGCTCCCAAATGGTCAAGTGCAATGCCTTGGACGTAAAGATCATCAGGTGAAAGTAAGAGGTTATAGAATAGAATTAGGCGAAATTGAACACAGCTTAATGTCAATAGACAATATTAAAACAGCTGCAGTATTGGCCAAAAATGATATTCTTATAGCATTTATTGTAGCCGAAAATGAAATCACAAATCAACAGAATCAAATTCAATTATGGAGAAATGAATTAGAATCACAATTGCCTACTTTTATGGTGCCCCATGTTTTTCATATTCTGGAAAAAATGCCTACAACATCAAATGATAAAATAGATCGAAAAGCATTATCAGAATACAAATCTAATTGGGAAAGCATACCAGAATACACAGCTCCTCGTACAGAAGAAGAAAAATTAGTTGCCACTATTTGGAAAGAGAGCTTAAATTTAGAACATATTGATATTTATAGTAATTTTTTCGAAATAGGAGGGCATTCTATCAAGGCGGTAAAAGTGATGATTGAAATAGAGAAAAAAATAGGAAAACAAATTCCTATATCTTCTTTATTTGAATATTCTACTATCGAAAAATTTGCTCAATTATTGAATCCTGATAATAAAATTGAATCAGATTGTTTGGTACCAATAAAACAAAACGGAAGCAAAGTACCTCTCTTTATTGTACATGGAGCAGGACTGGATGTTTTAAATTTTGTTAATTTAAGCAAACATTTCGACGAAGATCAACCCATTTATGCTATTCAAGGTAGTGCCAAAAAATATGACGAGTGGTACGATTCCATTGAAGATATGGCTGCACATTATATAGATGCTATTGTGAAAATTCACCCCAATGGTCCTTATGCGTTAGCAGGATTTTCTTTTGGCGGTATCATTGCCTTTGAAATGACACGTCAATTAAAAGAACAAGGAAAAAATGTTAGCTTAACCGCATTACTTGATACTTATGTTGATTCCTCTTATTACTATAAAACACTCCAGCAAAAAAAACTAATTCGCTACTTGGACAACACCCACAGAAGGTTAGATTTTCTAAAAGAAATGCTTACCAGTTGGAAAGGTTTTAAGATGCGTTTCAATGCCAAAAAAGAACATATTCTAAAAAAATATTTTGGCACAAAATACATCATGACAGAACAAGAAGCTTTTGCTTTTGATAAATTTTCAAAAGCCAACAGTATGGTTGACTCTATTGTTGACCGCTATCATCTTAAACCTCAAAACATTGAAGTCGATTTATTTAGAGCAACAGATGAAGAAGAATACAAATTAGACCCGACTTACTTGGGATGGAAAAAAGCAGCTGCAGGTGGAATTAATATCCACAATATATCTGGTAATCATTTGAATATTGTAGCGCCACCCAACGACATCATTTTAGCAAAAAAAATGCAAGAAATTTTAAACAAAAGACATTCAAACACATAATGAAATAGTCTCTATTTCTTAACATTGAATCTATAAAAGTAGTAAACTCATTTCTATGTATCCGCCCAACAAAAGTGAGAAATTAGGATTCTAATTAAATCAACATAGATTAATTTTTATTAGCTTTTATAAAAAAACAAAGCGAAACCTTACTTCTAAAAATCATTTTTTTTCTAATACTATTTCACTACAAAATCCCTATTTGTAGTGATTTTTTTATAGCTATTATATCACTAGATTTGAACATCATAAAATTTTAAAAAACAAATCTTAAAACACCCTTGCAAACAGGATATTGCGCTTAAAAAAAAGGTGCTAAAATAAACTAGTGCTAAAAATTCAAAATCTATAAGATGTTTTTTTCACAATCGAAAAGATGCCATTCATCGAGAATAATAGCTTTGTGTAGAAGATACAAACCATTGGTGAAATAAAATTCTTTTTTTTGTTTGTAATTCAATATAAAAAACATCGACCATAAAGGAAAAATAGTTGCTAAAAATAATATTTTTCTTAAAAATATAAAAGCCGTGAATATTGAATTTGCATCAACAAAAACTATTTCATTAAATCTAATTTTAAAACAACACGATGACCAAGGAAAATGATAATTTAGAAAATGAGATAAAAGGGATTCAAATGACCTATCCCAAGAGTACATTACATGAACTTTTTGCTGAAAGAGCTACACAATTTCCTGATGCAATAGCTGTTGAATTTGATGATAAGCAAGTTACTTATGGTCAATTAGCCCAACAAATCAATCAAATGGCTAATTATTTTTGGTCAGAAGGCTTGAGACCTGGACAAATTGTTGCTATTTCATTAGACAGAACTCCTGAATTAATCGCTTCGATGTTTGCTGTTTTACAATGTGGTGCTTCCTATATTCCAATTGATACTTTGTATCCCGAGGCAAGAATCAACTTAATGATGGAAGACGCTGGTGCTACATTGTACATTGGATCAAAATCTAAAGAAACCTTTTCTGATACTATAACTTCGTTATCTATTGAAACTATTCTAAAAGCAATAGTAGATTTTCCTAACGAAGCTTTAACCATTAAAACCACACCTGAATCTGGTGCTTATATCATTTACACCTCTGGATCTACAGGAAAACCAAAAGGGGTTCATGTTGCGCATTGCAACGTCATTAACCTTGTTTATTCAATGGCTATTGAACCTGGAATTGGAGCAACGGACAAAATATTTGCTTTAACAACAATCTCATTTGATGCCATGGTAATGGAAATTTACCTTCCCCTACTCTTTGGCGCATGTGTGGTTATTGTTGATGAAGATACCCGATTAGACGGACAACTTTTACTTCAAAAAGCGATTAAAAATAACATTAGTGTTATTTGGGGAACACCAAGTATATGGCAAATTCTATTAGATTCAGGATGGGAAAAACCCTTGAATATAAAAATATTAATAGGTGGCGAACCTGTACCTTTACCTTTGGCTCACAAACTATCATCACGATGCAATGAATTGTGGAATATTTATGGCCCTACAGAAACTACTGTATGCTCCTTTCTTACTCAAATCACAGTAAATGACAATCCAATAACGATAGGAAAACCGATTGCAAACACTACCGTTTATTTATTAGATGTTAATAAAAACCCTGTAAAACAAGGTGAGGTAGGAGAAATAGTAATTGCTGGAGACGGAGTTTCATTGGGTTATTTGAATCGTCCTGAACTGACCAATGAGCGTTTTGTACCCGACAATTTTGACAAAGAATCCAACGGCAAAATGTATCTTTCTGGCGATTTAGGAAAACTTTTACCCAATGGTCAGGTGCAATGTCTTGGCAGGATAGACAACCAAGTTAAAGTAAGAGGCTATCGAATTGAAATTGGAGAAATAGAAAACACTTTGCAATCCATTAAAGGAATTAAATCATCTGTAGTCTTGGCCAATTCCGACATCCTTATTGCATTTGTGATAGCCGATTTTGAAATTAGTCAAGAACAAGATCAAATCAAATTATGGAAAAATGAACTAGCGGCACATTTACCTCCATTCATGATTCCAAATGTTTTTCATATTATAGACAAAATCCCTACCACACCAAACGGCAAAGTTGATAAAGCAAAATTATTAGAATTCAAATCGCTATCAGACAAAAATCAAACACTTACTGCTCCTCGAACAGAGGAAGAAAAATTAGTTGCCGCCATCTGGAAAGAAAGTTTAAACCTAAAAGAAATTGATATTTTTAGCGATTTCTTTGAGATAGGAGGTCATTCTGTCAAGGCAGTAAAAGTAATCATTGATACTGAAAAACACACTGGCAAACGTTTTCCACTATCAGTACTATTTGCACATTCTACAGTCGAAAAATTTGCAAAATTAATAAGCAATAGCGAAGAAATTGATTCTAGTTGTATTGTTGCTTTAAAACCTAATGGTACAAAAGTGCCTTTCTTTATGATTCATGGTGGCGGACTCAATGTTTTGAATTACATCAATTTAAGCAAACACTTTGATGAAGACCAACCTTTTTATGCCATTCAAGGTGTAGGTGACAATGGTTTTGACAACTGGTATAAATCCATAGATGAAATGGCGGCTGATTATGTAGCCTCAATTGTAAAAATAAACCCTACTGGTCCTTATGCCATAGGAGGTTTTTGTGTGGGCGGATTTGTTGCTTTTGAAGTTGTAAGACAATTAAAAGCACAAGGAAAAGAAGTGAGCTTAACAGCACTACTCGATTCTTATGCTGATTCCTCCTACTACTGCAAAACCTACAATCAAAAAAAACGAGCTAGAAAATACCAACAGACCTATAAAAGATTAGTTTTTTTAAAAGATATGCTTACCAGTTGGGAATCATTCAAAAAACGTTTTAATTCTAAAAGAGACTATATCCTGAAAAAACATCTCGAACAAAATAACACGATGACTGAACAGGAAATATTAGCACAACAACGGTTTGCCGAAGCTTCTGGAAAAATCTTAAACCTTCTTGACGCATACCACCTTAAACCACAAAACATTGATGTAGAGATATTCCGTTCAAAAAATCGTGTAGATCATCAATTTGCACCTCCTCACTTGGGATGGAAAAAAGCAGCTTTGAAAGGACTAACTGTTCACACTATACCGTCCGATAATTTCGATATTCGTGTGGCACCAAACGACAAAATTTTAGCCCGAATGTTTCAAGATATTTTAGATAAAAAACATCTTAATATAAAAAGTTAAAAAACAAAAAAACACAACCAAAATTATTACAAAAGCAATTAATAAAACAAAAAAATCAGTAACTTTATCAAAATTTATTCCATAAAAAACAAACTCAAGCTATTGAATTTCAAAAACTTAAAAACAAAAAAAGTTATTTTTTATATATTACTATCCAAAATTATTAATCCAATTCAGGTTAATAACTAAAAACCGAGAAGTTTTACCTAAAAGTTTAGCTGATAAATAAAAGAAAACTAGCTTGATTCATTAAAAAAATCAAATCAAAAAGAAGTATTTAATACAATCGAATTGTTAGGAAATAATCATCGAATAAATAAAATTGAAATAATTCAACATATATAATGGAAAATCTATCACAAAACAATAAAACTCAAATCGAGACCTATTCCTCTGAAATTGAAAACGTGATCAACACAACGAATTCACAGTTAGAAATATGGACGGATTGTTTGATTGGAAGTAGTGATGCCAACAAAGCATATAATTTATCTTATTCTATAAAACTAAACGGAACTCTAGTTGTCGAAGCTTTAGAAAATGCCATAAATACTCTGGTACAACGTCACGAATGCTTGAGAGCCTCTTTTAGTTCTGATGGAGTTTATATGAACATTTATAAAGATTTAAAAATCGAAATAGCGCACAATGACATTTCTCAACTTACTAGTGATGAAAAAGAAAAGGCTATAGAAAGTAGTATTGATAAAGAAGTAAATGCTGTTTTCGACCTTGTAAAAGATCCATTGTTTAAAGTTAAATTAATCAAAGTTGATGCTCTAGAAAATATAGTAATACTAACGCATCATCACATTATTGGAGACGGATTAAGCATCAATATAATAGTCGAAGAATTAGGAATTCTCTACACCTCTTTTATTGAAAATACAGTTCCAAGCCTAAAAACTCCACAACGTTTCAGCGATTATGCTCAAAAAGTAAATTCGTTAATAGATAGTAGTGAATACAAAAAAATAGAAGAGTATTGGCTAACAACTTATAAAGAATCGGTTCCTGTAATTGAATTACCAATAGATTTTTCAAGACCTGAATTACGAACTTATAACAGCCAACGCCTTGATTTTCCTATTGAAGACAGTCTTGTAAATTCATTAAAAGAACTTGCTAATAGTGCTAGTTGTAGTTTAACAACAGCTTTACTTTCGGCATACGAAGTGTTTTTAAACAAAATCACAGGTCAAAGTGATTTAGTAGTAGGTCTTCCTGTTTCAGGAAATTGGAGATACGACATGAAACATTTGATTGGAAATTGTGCCAATCTTCTTCCTTTGCGAACTAAAGTAAATCCAAAAATTAGTTTTTCAGAATACTTATCACAAAGAAATCCTGAATTATCAGAAGCCTATACCAATCATCAATTAAGTTTTGGACATCTCCTTCAGAAATTAGCCATTGCTCGTGACCCCTCTAGAATTCCGCTAGTTCCTGTAACATTAACGGTTGATTTAAGCAGAAATATAGAAAATGATTTTTCACTTGGTGGTCTTACTCATGAATTCAAAATTAACCCTAGAAAATTCGCCTCTTTTGAATTTCAACTTCATGTTTGTAGAACAAAAAACGGTCCTGTTTTTCAATGTTCGTATAACACCACCTTATTCAAAGAAGAAACCATAAAACAAATGATGGTTTCGTTTGAAGAAATCATTGAAAAATTAATAGCTAATCCAAAAGCTCCATTAGCCGAAACTATAAATGGAGACTATTTAGCCGCTTATGAAGCTTTAAACGATACTGAAACTCCTTATCCCAATGTTGGATTAGCCGAAATTTTAAGCCAACAAGCTGAAAAAACGCCTAATAATATTGCTATTGAATACATTGGAACTAAAATAACCTACCAAGAATTACACATCAAAGTCAATCAGTTTGCTCATTATTTAACCGCACAAGGCGTTCAATCTGGTGATTACATAGCAGTTTCTTACCCTAGAAGCCCAGAATTGGTATATGCCATTTTAGCCATTATTCAATGCGGAGCTGCTTATTTGCCATTGGATCATGAATACCCAATCAAGCGTGTTGAGTATATGATTCAAGATTCTGAAGCTAAATTTCTAGTAACTAGTCAAAAATTAGCTTTGTCTTTGCCACAATGTCCTAATACAATTTTAATAGATGATGCCATGGCATCATTACATCAATATCCAGAAACCAAACTCGAAGCTGTTGTTGATCCTGAAAATGTATTGTACCTTCTTTACACTTCTGGATCGACAGGTAAACCAAAAGGAGCTAAAATAACCAATAGAAATGTTGTGAATTTATTTTGCTCTTTAGAAATAGAACCTGGTATAAAAGAAACCGATAGAGTCCCTTTTATTTCTACTATTTCATTTGACATTGCGAGTTTCGAATTGTTTTTCCCGCTATTCAAAGGAGCTGTTTTAGTAATTCCAGAACACGAAACACCTAGTGACGGAAGACTATTTTATGAAATGCTGGACAACGAAAAAATATCCTTGGTAGTAGCCACACCCACCACTTATCAAATGCTTTTGGATTCTGGATGGTCAAAAAAATTACCTATCAAAATATGGTGTTGTGGCGAACCGCTTCCTGCAAAACTAGCCAAGGAACTTATTGAAAAAAGTGATGAACTTTGGACTTTATATGGCCCTACCGAAGTAACTATTTTTTCTTCTTGCAAACACATCAAGGATGAAGAAACGATAATTTCTGTAGGTGGTCCTATTGCTAATATGCAATACTATATTGTAGATGAGCACCTTAATTTACTACCACCAAATGCTATTGGAGAAATTGCCATTGGCGGAGACGGAGTTGGTAAAGGTTATTTAGGGAAACCCGAATTAACGGCTTCAAAATACATTAAAAATATTTTTTCTGACAAAGAAGATGCCATCATGTATCTTTCAGGCGATATTGGAAAATTACTTCCTAGCAAAGAAGTAATGTGTCTCGGACGCGTGGATCATCAGGTTAAAGTAAGAGGACATCGAATTGAAATTGGCGAAATAGAACACGCTTTAACCTCAATAAAAGGCATTAAATCAGCTATTGTTTTAGCCAAAACAGATATTCTTGTTGCCTTTATTGTAGTTGATTATGAAATCACGTCCGAACTAGAAGAAATCCGATTGTGGAGAAATGAGCTGGCATCGCAGTTACCTAATTTTATGGTGCCGCATGTTTTTCATATTTTAGAAAAAATGCCTAGAACACTCAACGACAAAATAGATCGTGTAGCCTTATTAGAATACAAATCGAATGCAGAAATCAGTCAAGAATATACCGCTCCTCGTACCAATGAAGAAAAACTTGTAGCTGGTATTTGGCAAGAAATTTTAAAGGTTGAAAAAGTGGATATTTTCAGTAACTTCTTTGAAATGGGAGGACACTCGATTATGGCGCTGAACGTAATGATTAAAATTGAAAAAGCGACTGGCAAACGAATTCCACTCTCGGCATTATTCCAACATTCTACTGTCGAGAAATTAGCAAAATTACTGAATTCAGAGAACGAAATTATATCCGATCATTTAGTAGCTATCAAACCAAACGGAAATAAAACTCCGCTTTTTATGGTGCATGGTGCGGGACTTAATATCTTAAACTTTGCCAATGTAATTAATCATTTCGATGCAGATCAACCCGTTTATGGTTTTCAAGGAATTGGTCCTAATGGATATGACAATTGGTTTGAATCTATCGAAGCAATGGCAGCTTGTTATATTGACTCTATGCTAAAAGCAAATCCAAAAGGACCTTATGCAGTGGCTGGATTTTCTTTCGGTGGTGTTGTAGCTTTTGAAATGGCTCGTCAATTAAAAGAACAAGGAAAAACGGTAAGTGCAATTGCCTTATTAGACACTTATGTAGATTCCTCTTATTATGAAGCAACTTATGAGAGAAAAAAGCGAGCAAGATATCTAGATCGCACCTACAAGAGATTGAATTTTTTAAAACAAATGCTAACTAGTTGGTCAATGCTGAAATTGCGTTTCAACTCTAAAAAAGATCATATTCTAAAAAATCATTTTGGAGTAAACAAAAATCCTTTATCCGAACAAGAATTAGTCGCTCAAGAAGAATTTGAAATTGCAGCTGCTATGGTAGACAAAATTGTAGATCGCTATCATTTAAAACCTCAAGATCTTGAGGTAGATTTATTTAGATCTAAAGATGATCCAAACTTCAAATTAGACCCTATTTATTTGGGATGGAAAAAAGCGGCTTCTAGAGGAATTAATATCCATAACATCCCAGGTAATCATTTGAATATGGTAGCGCCTCCTAATGACAAAATTTTAGCAAAAGAAATTCAGAATCTTTTAGACAAAAGACATGCCAATATCTAATATTCATATTACGCATTCAAAAATAAAAAAGAATGAATTAACACCCAATAAAGCATTTCATTTAAAGGATAATGAGATTGCAATTTACACTATTTATGTTCCTAATTTTATTGAATTAAAATCAGATTTAGAGCAATTTCTGAATTCAACAGAGTTCGAAAAAGCGAATCGCTTTTATCAAGAAATAGACAAAAACCGATTCATCATTTCTAGAGCAATTCTAAAAATTATTTTAGCAAATTACACTAAATTAGATCCGAAAAAAATTACATTTGAATATCGTGCCAATAAAAAACCTTATTTGGCTTCTGATACTGGATTGTTTTTTAATGTTTCGCATTCAGAAGATTATGTACTTATTGCTGTTTCGCATAATGAAATAGGAATAGACATTGAATATAGCGCAAAAGATTTTGACTTTGAAAGCATTCTTTTTGATGTTTTTAGTAATGATGAAATTTTGGCCATTCAAAATACAATGGATAAAAAAGAAGCCTTTTACACCTTATGGACTCGCAAAGAAGCCTTGGCAAAAGCACTAGGAAAAGGCATTGATGATGATTTTAAATTTATTCCGTGTTCAAGTGGACACCACACTCTAGATTCAGGCTTGCTAAAAACTACAAAAAACTGGCAAGTACATAGTTTTGATATTGCACACCATTATTTAGCTACAGTAGCTTTTGAAAGTTTACCTACAATTACCCCAAATTTAGTAACCTATACTATCCCTAACATTATGGAAACTTTAATAGAAATGACTGAATCCTAAAAATCAATTCAATTTGCTAAAAAAAGTTTAGTTGTTTGATTGATTTCTATTTGAATAGACAAATAATCTGGATTAAAAAAAACGAATTAATCACCGATTAATAAGGGCAAATTATGAAAGAAAATGACAAAAGAATTCAAATTTTTGATATCGCCAAAGGTATTAGTATTGTTTTAATGACCATTGGGCGATACGATTTTACTGCTATTTACCCTTACTTAATGGAGTTTCAAAACATAGTAATGGTTTTAAAAATGCCCACATTTATTTTTATATCGGGCTATTTATTAAGCAATCGATTAAGTTTCAAGCACTTTTTGCATCATAAAATAGACGGACTAATAAAACCTTTGATTAGCTTTATCCTTAGTCTAACTGTTTTAAAAATAATTTTTTATGTCCTTGTTTCCGATGTAGTAACTTTCAAAGATGCTTTTGGGTACATCATTAATTTAGGACGTTACGTCTATAATGGAAGTTTTGATGCCATAAATGTTTCCTTCTGGTTTATTATGGCACTGTTTTTAGGTCAAATCACACTAAAAGGATTTTTAGAAATCAAAGAATTCAACAAGCCTAAAAATTATATATTCTTGACCGTTTTTTTTCTGGTACTCATTGTTTTGAATACTATACAAATCAAACTTCATTGGACACAGTACATACCCATTTTTTTTACTTATTTATTGTTAGGGTATAGTTTTAAAGAAATTAGTACTCGTTACCTGAACGGAACATCTTTTTTTTATAGCAACAAAATGTTGGTATTCCCTATTCTATTTTTTGTATCCCAATTCATGTTGCACCGTTTCAATGTAAAAATCGATTTTAATTTAGCGGGACTGCATTACAATTATCATTATCTTTTAATACTATCGCTTTTGGGTGTTTTTACGGTACTTTATCTGTGTCGATACATCGAGAAAATTCCGTTTTTGAATTCTTTTTTTGTCTATTGTTCTAGAGCTAGTTTTTTCATTTTAGCCTATCATATCTTTATCAAAGATGTTTATGTTGTGCTGTTTGACCTGAAAAGCTACAATCCTTTATTACACACATTCCTGTTTTTTTCAAATATTATAATCTGTTGCCTTATTTACAGGTTTCTAAAAAAAGTACCATTTGTTCGCATTGGATTCTATCCTATAAAAACAATTGCATTAAACGATGCGGAAATCGAATTCTTAAAATCCAAGTACATTAATAGATTTATTCCAGAAGAAATATTTCTTGACCATGCTACTCGATAATTACTCCGCCGCAACCCTCCAAATTGTTTTGGCAGCATCATCAGTAACTAGTAATGAGCCATCCGGCAAAACGGCAACTGCAACAGGGCGACCATATACTTCTTGTTTTTCGATATTGGCGATAAAACCCGTTAAAAAATCTTCTGGTTTGCCCGATGGTTTTCCGTTTTTGAAGGGAACAAAAACCACTTTATAACCTGATAATACTGATCTGTTCCAAGAGCCGTGTTGCCCTATGAACATTCCGTTTCTGTACTTTTTAGGAAAAGATTTATCACGATAAAATGTCAAACCCAAAGAGGCAGTGTGCGCTTCTAGAGCAATATCAGGCACAATGGCTTTACTGACCAAATCAGGTCTGGCTCCTTTGTGGCGTGGATCTACATTTTGTCCAAAATAAGAATAAGGCCATCCGTAAAAACCACCTTCTTTTACACTGGTGGTATAATCTGGCACCAATTCATCGCCTAATTCATCACGCTCGTTTACGGCTGTCCACAAGGTTTTTGTTCCTGGTGCCCAATCTAAACCGTTGGGATTTCGGAGTCCGCTGGCATAAATGCGCTCGCCAGTTCCATCAGGATTGATTTCGAGAATGTTGGCACGTTTGAATTCAGATTCTATTCCCCGTTCTGCCACATTGCTTTCGGAACCTACGGTAATATATATTTTTGTTCCTTCTTGATTGGCAATTATATTTCTTGTCCAGTGATTGTTGTATCCTCCAGAAGGCAAATCAAGTATTTTTTCAGGTTTACCAATATTAGTACTATCCTTTTCTTGATACGGGAAACGTAAAATTTCATCGGTATTGGCTACATAAAAATAATTATCCAGCACCAACATCCCAAACGGTTGATTCAAATTAGCCAAATAAGCATATTTACTTTCATAAACGCCATCATTATCTTTGTCTCTGAACATCGTAATGCGATTCGCACTGCCAAAATTTTGAGCTTTTGATGCAAAAAATTCGTCCTTTTCGTCAGTACGTTTCTTTTTTGGAATTCTTGTACCAGACTCGGCTACAAACACATCGCCATTTTTCGCTACATACAACCATCGTGGATTGGCTAAACCACTGGCAAATTTACTAACTGTAAAACCTTTGGGCGCAACTGGTTTTTGATTGTCCTTCCAGCCAATTACTTTCGAAAACACTTTGCTAGACTTTGTTGCATACGGCTCGGGTAAAACTACTTTGTCTTTGTATTCTTGCGCTTGTACTGAACTATTGAATATTGAAATTATTGCAATTGTAAAACCTACTACTCTATTTTTATATAATGCCATTGTGCGTATTTTTAATGATTACCAATCTAATTTTACCAGAGCCACAGCTTGACGTTCTAATTTTAAAGGTACAATAGTTTTACCAATATTCGTTTTTATTTTTTTAGTCAAGACTGTCTTTAATTTTCCCGATTTTTCGAGTGTATCGATTTGTTCTTTCGTAGGATTTTGAGGTGAGCCCATTTTTTTCCAAACTTCATACGAATTACTGTTTTCTTTATCAATAAGATAAATATTTAGAGCCACTTTTTTAGCAGGAATATTTTCGATGGTTAGATTTACCATTTCGGTTGGGCCTAGTTTATCGTCATCGTGATAATTCCAAACCATTATTGCAGCCGATTTTGAATCCTTGCTTGCCAATGCTCCAATATCAGATTGTTGTCCACGAACACTTGATTTCAACACTTCGGCTATTGGATACATTCGGTTGCTTTTTACTTCCAAACGTTTTCCGGACATCATACCAAACATTCTGAAAACATTCAACACAGGTTTATCGACTCCATTAGTTGCTAAATCACGAAAACCGTAAAACCAAGGTTGATTTTCGAACTCAAAAGACCAAGAAACCGCACCTAGAAAATTTACTTTTGTTTGGTCTGCTAATATGTATTTTCTAGCAAAAGAAGCCGCAGTGTAACTAGAATACATCGTTCCGTTTCGGTACGCATTTTCAGGATTAGTCGCCATGCCGCAGGCTGCACAACCTTCTGGATCAGATTCTCCAATGATGATAGGAAGATTTTTTGTTTCTGGATAGGACATCGTCAATTTAAAACCTGTTTCAATATCGTTTAATTGTGGTGCCATATTCATTCGAACTGAACCCTCTACTAATTTCGGACTTCCTTTCGCATGAAAAAGAATAGCATCCATAGGCGAACCTATCTTCCCTGTAGCGTAATTAGTCCCGCTGATACAGTGTTTGATAAAATCATTCGTCCATTCCTGTGCGCCTTTGCCTTTGGTTCCTGCTATATTAATTCCACCAATTTTGGCAGTAGGTAAAGCTTGCTTGAGTCCATCGGCGGCATAGTCATACATCTTGAAAAACTCTTCACGTGTTCCTTTCCAATAATGACCGTTTGGTTCGTTCCAAACTTCCCAATACCAACTTTCGACCTCTTTTTGACCATAGCGTTCCACCGAATGTTTGACCCATTCATAAACCAATTTTCGCCATTTATCATAATCTTTTGGCGGATAAGCCCATCCTGTAATAATATCTGTGTAAGGATCACCTGGTTTCCAGTAATGTCTGTAAGGCGTTGGATGAGTCGATAAAGCTTCAGGCATAAAACCAATTTGTGCCAAAGGTTTCATCCCACGAGAAACATAGGTATCAAAAATACTATCGACTATTTTCCAATTGTATATTGGATTTCCAAAACTGTCTTCGGTATAAGCATTCGTCGATCCCCATTTCAAAGCCGCAACACCATCGCCACTAACCAATAAACTGTGCGTACGAACATACACAGGAACTGGACTCAAAGCAGCTATTTCGCTCAAGAGTTTTTTTCCGTCTTTCATGTAAGTATAATTGGGTTCGTCATAACCAAACCAAGCCCAAACTGGAGCCATTGGTGCTATTTCTTGTTTTAAATCCACCGTGATTTCAGGATTTTGGGCATAAGCTGGAGCAGTTAAAAACTGCAACACCGCAACAATCAGGCAACATTTTATTAGTTTATACATATTCTATTTTTTTATTTATGAATTTTTGAAAATTGGTGTTGATAAAATTTGTTTCTTTGTATTCAACAATGTTGACAAATATAATTATATAATATTAGAATCATAATTTTTAATTTTATAATTCATTTTTTTAACATTTAGCAATGAGATACATTTATTATAAATAGGTTATAACTCCTGCAAGGTTTTGAAAACCTTGTAGGTGTATTTCTTGATTTTAAATACCTACAAGGTCAAAAAAAAAGACCTTGCAGGAAATCAAAAATCAAATAAAATCACTACCAAACAATAATACAATTTGAAAATATTTTGGAAAAAGAAAAAATTACTCCAGCAAACTCACTTGAAGTAGGTACACGAATAAAACTATTGCGCATCAATCAAAAGCGTACTTTACAGGAAGTTGCTGATAATTGTGCTTTGTCTAAAAGTATGATTTCTAAAATTGAAAACAACAAAACCATTCCTTCGGTGGCTACTTTGGTTAAAATAGCATCTACATTAGGCACATCTATTTCGGGTTTACTCGAAGAAGAAGGTTGGAACAAAACGATTGTAACCAGTCAAAAAACTGCAATAGAAAAACTCACAAAAACCGAAAAAGGCTATCATATTTTCCCTTACGCATCAGAATACCATGACAAAAAAATGCAACCTTTTTTATTTGTTGCCCGAAAAGGCGAAGTGATACCACATCAGCTTTCACACGATGGAGAAGAGTTTGTTTTTGTTATTGAAGGCAGTATGAAAATGCAAGTTGGAGACACTGAATACATCCTGAAATCAGGCGACAGTTTGTATTTTAATGCGATGCACAAACACGGCATTACACCTATTACTGACGAAGTAACGTATATTGATATTTTTGCTTAAAATAAAAACTGTAACTTAACATTAATTTTGTATTTTGATGAATATCAAATATATCATTTTGCCACAGATTGCACATATTAGCACAGATTAATTTTAAAAATCATTTTAATCTTAAAATCTGTGGCAAAAAACATTTTTATTAATTGTTCATTATTTAATATTGCAACAATATATTTTTCTAATTATTTGCGTAAATAATATTCAACAATAAATGCGACAAACAACCTCCTGTCTCTTCGTGTATTTTTTATCGATTTTGTATTGTAATTCAATTTCAGGACAAGTAAAAAAAGACACTCTTGAACTTCCAGAATTGATAGTCAAAAGTTTGCCTATTCAGAATTCTATACAAAATTCAACTACATCCGTTGCTATTATTACTAAAAAAGAAATTCAACAAACCGATGGCGTAATTCTCACCCCAATCCTGAACCAAGTTCCTGGAGTTTATATGCAACAAGGGAGTTTGAATACCAATAAAATCACCATTCGGGGCATAGGTTCTAGATCGCAATACAGCACCACTCGCATCAAAGCTTATTTTGAGGAAATTCCGCTGACGACTGCCGAAGGAGAAACCACTATAGAAGACATCGATTTAGAGGCTATTGGTGGTATTGAAATCATAAAAGGTCCTAATTCTACGGGCTTTGGAGCTGGACTTGGCGGAGCAATTAATTTATTGGCAAGCAAAACTCCTTTCGATAATTCTTTTGTAAAAACAAGCACTACCGCAGGAAGTTTTAAACTTCTAAAACAGACCCTAACTGCTGGATACAGTGACCAAAAAACGAATATTTACACTAATTATAGTGCATTAGAAAACGAAGGTTATCGGTCTAACAGCAGTTACGACCGTAAATCTTTTAATTTCTTCGGGAAACAACAACTTTCCAAGAACGGCATTCTTTCTTTTTTTGCCATCGGCACCCGACTCAAAGCTTATATTCCCAGTTCTATTAGCGAAATGAATTATAACAATGCGCCACAGAATGCAGCTCCAACTTGGGAAGCCGCAAAGGGTTTTGAACGATATAAAAAAGCATTGTTGGGACTCGGATACGAACATGACTTTTCCAAAAACTGGACATTAAACACCAGTATTGCCTACTCGACCAAAGACGGATATGAAGCCAGACCTTTTGATATTTTAGAAGACCAAAGCAACACTTTAACTCTTCGATCTAAAGTAAATCATAACACCAACCTTTTTTCAATTCCAACCACTTTTAGCATTGGAACTGAATCCTTAATCGAAAATTATGATTTTTCACTTTATAGAAATCTGTATCAATCACAACTCGGACAAGGAAGTATTCAAGGAGATCGTTTCAGCGAAATAGAACAAAAAAGAACAAATTCAAATGTTTTTATACAAATGAATATGCAACTTTTAAAGAAACTGTTTCTCGAATCGGGACTGGCTTACAATACTACTAATTATGAGCAAACGGATATTTTTGCAACTGCTGAAACCGATAAAAAGAGCTATAACTTCGGCTCGATTTGGTCTCCTCGTATAGGCGTTTCTTATAAATTAGCTACCGGAAAAAACATTTTCACTTCCATCAGCAAAGGATTTTCTACACCAACTGTTGCCGAAACATTGACACCCGAAGGGCAAATTAACACTGATCTGAAACCCGAAACAGGTATTAATTATGAACTAGGTTTCAAAGGGAATTTTTTGAGTTCAAAACTTTACACAGAACTAGTATTTTATAATTTACAAGTAGAAAATCTACTTGTAGCTCGCAGGATTTCCGACGATCAATATATGGGAATTAACGCTGGAAAAAGTTCCCATCGAGGTATTGAATTTTTAGTAAACTACAAATGGAGTCCAAATGAAATCATCAAAATTCAGCCTTATTGTTCTGGTACGATTAATCATTTCATATTTACTGATTTTATAGATAGAAACAACGATTATTCCAGAAACAAACTTCCAGCAGTACCTAATATCCAATGGAATTCAGGATTTAATTTAAGCACCAATTTGGGTTTAAACATCAATGCTAATTATAGTTTCTTTGGCAAGATGCCCATGGATGATGCCAATTCAAAATACACTAATCGCTACCAACTATTGGATACAAAAGTGACTTATACTTTTATGATACTCAAAAAATTAAAAACCGAAATTAGTTCAGGAATACAAAATCTCTTGAACGAAAAATACGCTGCCAGTATTTTGCCCAATGCAGTTGGTTTTGGCACAACTTCTCCACGTTATTACTATCCAGGAAATCCACGAAATTTTTATGGTGGGTTTCAGTTTACTTATTTGTTGTTTTGACCTTGTAAGCAAGGTACTTCAACTTCATCATTTACCCAACTAATTAGTTGTTTTTTTTTAAATTTGAAACAAAAAATCAACAAAAAAAATGTTTTTTGTTGTCAAAAAATTACTTTTTATCTATTTTTTGTTTGTTTTTAAAAAAAATTTAACATAAATTTGAGAGTCATAAATCAAATAGATATGAAAAAAATCACTTTTTATTTGTTATCTGTGTTATTAGCAAGCACTTTTTTGCATTCACAAACACACAACCACGAATCTCATAATACAAAGACCGAACCTAATGAGATTTATAAAAAAATCAAAATAGCTAACCCTACACCAGAATTGATGAACAAACTGGGAAGACTTGGACTTGATTTAGATTGTGGTTCTCAATTTGACCAAAATGGTGATTTACTCATAGAGGTTTCTACATATGAAGAATCAAAAGTAAAAACAATAACAGCTTATCAAGTTGTTGTTGCAGATATGGAAGGATTTTATGCAAAACGAGCAGTGAAAGATTTACCTCAAGCCAAAACCAACTTGAGAACTTTGAAAGCATCAAGTAAAAATAAAAGTAAAAACAATGCCAAAACTACGAGTATAAAATCTACTACTTATGGCAACATAACGCATCGATTTGAAAATACTGAAATTGACTGGACGGTTCCAGCTAATTTTCAATTAGGAGCTTCTTTTGGAGGCTGTTTAACAGTTGATGAAACTTTAGCTCAACTTGATTTAATGAGAAGCTTATATCCTAATTTAATTACTGCAAAAGTAAACGCATCACCTACAGACCAACGAACAATAGGCGGAAGACCCATTTATGTAGTAAAAATTTCAAATTCGGCTATTAGCGGAACCAAACCTGAAACTTTATATACTGGAATGACACATTCTAGAGAAGTTTCTAGTTTAATGAACCTAACTTACTACATGTGGTATTTATTGGAAAACTATGCTACTGATCCAGATGTTAAAAATTTAGTAGATCATCATGATCTTTATTTTATTCCAATAGTAAACCCTGACGGTTTGGCTTACAATCAAGCACAATCACCAAATGGTGGAGGAATGCAGAGAAAAAACAGAAGAGAAACTGGAGCTTGTACTACTTATTTAGACGGTATTGACCTAAATAGAAACTGGGGAACCTACTGGGGATATGACAACGAAGGATCGTCTCCTAATGGATGTGACGATACCTACAGAGGAACTGCTGGATTCTCTGAAGCTGAAACTTCAATAATAAGAGATTTTTTCTTGTTACATAATTTCAAAACATCTGTAAACCATCACGCCTACAAAAATGCCGCCCTTCATGGTAGAGCTGCTTTTTATAGAACAAATAATCTAGCTACAAATCCAGGAGTACCCACAGGAAGAGAAAATGAATACTATCAATATTCTCACGACATGACACAATTTAGCAGATATGCTTACGGATCAAGTCCTAATATCAGCTACTGGAACAATGGAAATTGTAACGACTGGATGAGTGAAGGTTCTGGAAAAAACACTTTATGCTGGACACCTGAAAATGGAGCCCCAACAGGTGAAGGTGGTTTTTGGCCAACACCAACCCAAATAACACCAATAGCAAAAAGAGCAGTAAGAATGAATTTCATTGCTGCTTATTACAGCGGGGTATATGCAAAATTACACGATTTAACTAAATCAGATATTACAAGTACTAGTGGGACTTTAAACTTTGGACTTGAAAGAGTAGGACAAACGGATGGAGATTTCACTCTAACGGTTACTCCTATTTCTTCAAATATTCTATCCGTTACTAATGTTGCCGTTCAAACAGGAATGACAGTTTTACAACAAAGAAATCTAGATGTAAATTTCACCTTAAGTCCAACTATTGCGAATAAAGAGAAAATTGAATTTGAAGTTACGCTTTCAAACGGGTCTTACATCATTTATAAAACTCGAATAGAAAAATATTACAATCCAACAAGCATTTTTACCTCATTAGCTAACCCAACCACACTGGCTTTGGCTGGTTGGACTGCTTCAGGAACTGCTTCTTGGGCCATAACTACTACAGATGGTTTTGGAGGAACTGCTGGTATTACAACAAATACTGCTGCATCTTACGCCAACGCAATAACTACTGCAAATCTAACGCAAACAAATGCTATTTCATTAGCTGGAAAACAACAAGTTGCCATTCAATTTAACGCTAAATGGGATTTAGAAAGAAGTTTTGACTATGTGCAATTACAAGGATCACCAGATGGTGGAACCACTTGGATTACAATGAATGGAAAATACACAAAACCTGGTACAACAACTTCTGTAACCGATTACTCCACTACCCTTTCAACAACATCAAAAACAACAGCCGATAAAGGTTTCCAACCTGACGGACAAGCTTTGTATGACGGAGATAAATTTGACAAATGGGTATTAGAGGAATATTACATTAGTGCAACCGAAAATGCAGGATTATTCAATAAAGCAAGTGTAAAGTTCCGATTCATATTAAGAACCGATTCTAACAATAGAAATCACGGCTACAACACAACTTTCAAAGGGTTTCGATTTGACAATTTCAAAGTATTAGAAATCATATCTTCTCCTCCTGTAGCCATTTGCAAAGATGCTACGCTATCATTAAACAGTAGTGGTTCATTAACCGTATTGACAACTGATGTAAATAATGGTTCAACAGATGATATCGGAATTACAAGTATTTCAGTTTCTCCAAATACCTTCAACTGTACTCATGCCAACACAGTTCAAGCAGTAACCCTTACTGTTACTGATGCTGACGGACAAACCAGTACTTGTACTGCAAACGTAACAATCAATGATGTAACACCACCTGTTACTCCAACATTAGCCAATGTTACTGCGCAATGTTCCGTAACCCCTACTGCACCAACAACTACTGACACTTGTGCTGGTACAATCACAGGTACAACATCAACTACTTTCCCAATTACAACTCAAGGAACAACGATAGTGACTTGGTCTTTTAATGACGGGAACGGAAATACTACAACTGCCGATCAAAACATAATCATTGATAATACCACTCCTCAGACAGCACTTCTAAATATTAGCGCACAATGTTCAGCAACGCCAAATACACCAACAATAACCCTTTTTTGCAATCAAACAATCACAGGAACAACCAATACAATTTTCCCAATCACCACTCAAGGAACTACAGTTGTAACTTGGACTTTTGATGACGGAAATGGTACTATTATTACGCAAAATCAAAATGTAATTATAGATGACACCATTGCTCCAATAGCCAATATAACATCTTTACCAAATGTTTCAGGACAAAATTCGGTTACAGTAACCGCTCCTCCAACTGCAACAGATAATTGTAAAGGAACCATAGTTGCAACAACACCAAATCCTTTGACTTATTCAACGCCAGGGAATTTTACAATCGTTTGGACTTATGATGATGGAAACGGAAATACCTCAACTCAAACGCAAACAGTGGTAGTTGTAGATACTTTAGCCCCATCAGTACCAACAGGCTTATCAGCATCAGGAACAACAACTACAACTACCAATTTGACTTGGACAGCATCTACCGACAACAGTACTCCAATAAGTTATGATGTCTATAGAGGTACTACAAAATTAGCTACGGTAACAACAACAAATTATACGGTTACAGGATTGACCGCTAATACCGTTTATTCTTTTACAGTTGCAGCAAAAGATGGAGCTGGAAACACATCAACTTCTAGCAACACATTAAATGTAAACACTTTACCTCCTCCATTAGTGTATTGCAATTCACAAGGAACGAGTACATCAAGAGAAAGAATTGGTAAAGTAGTACTAGGAAACATTAATAACACCTCTACAGGTAGTGCTGGATATGAAAACTTTACGGCTATTGCAACAAATGCAAATAGGGGAACTGCATACACCATTACAATTACACCTTCTTGGACAAGTTCAAGACGAAATGAAGGATATGCGGTTTGGATTGATTATAACAGTGATGGTGATTTTGCTGACACTGGAGAACTTGTCTTTTCAAGAGCAATTTCAACAACAACTCCAATTTCAGGAACTTTTACTATTCCTACAACTGCAACAATTGGAGCAACAAGAATGAGAGTTTCAATGAAATACAATGGGATTCCTACTGCTTGCGAAACATTTGCATCTGGTCAGGTAGAAGATTATACTGTAAATATAGTTTCTAGCACTGCTAGAATTGCTTCAAAAACCAACAACTCCATTTCTTCTACAATACTAGTATATCCAAATCCTACAACTGGAATATTGAATATTAAAGAAACTTCATCCTCAGCTACATATACAATTTACAATTTACTTGGACAATCCATTATTAAAGGAAATTTATCCAATAATATAATTGATCTTTCTGGAATAACTTCTGGAAATTACGTTCTTGAAATTTTAGACAATGGCAATACTACTAATAAACGTATAATTAAACAATAACAAACTTCAATCTTATATTTTAAAGCTTCCACTAATGTGGAAGCTTTTTTTATAAAATAACATGAATTCAATTTTATTCTTGTTAATAATTTATTCACCTTTGCAAAATAATTTTTGTAATATTTTTACACTTTATTAAAAATAAAAATGTATTTTATCGATATAAAATGCATTTAAACGGTAATTTATTTTGTTGGTTAAAAAATTTTAACATACATTTGACATTCCTAAATCAAATAGATATGAAAAAAATTACTCTTTATTTGTTACCTGTTTTATTTTTTACAACGTTTTTGCATTCGCAATCACACAATCATGAATCACATAAAACGAAAACAGAACCTAATGAGATTTACAAAAAAATTAAAATAGCTAACCCTACACCAGAATTAATGAACAAGTTGGGAAGACTTGGACTTGATTTAGATTGTGGTTCACAAATTGATACAGATGGTAATTTACTGATAGAGCTATCTACTCGTGAAGAATCAAAAGTAAAAACAGTAACAGCTTATCAAGTTGTTGTTACCGATATGGAAGCATTTTATGCAAAACGAGCAGTGAAAGATTTACCTCAAGCCAAAACCAACTTGAGAACTTTGAAAGCATCAGCTAAAAATAAAAGTAAAAATAATGCTAGAACCACAAGTTTAAAATCGACTACTTATGGCAACATAACCCATCGTTTTGAAAACACAGAAATTGACTGGACGGTTCCAGCTAACTTTCAATTAGGAGCTTCTTTTGGAGGCTGTTTAACGGTTGACGAAACCAATGCTCAACTAGATTTGATGAGAAGTTTGTACCCAAACTTAATCACTGCAAAAGTAAATGCATCACCAACAGACCAACGAACAATTGAAGGCAGACCTATTTATGTTGTTAAAATTTCAAATTCAGCTATTACAGGAAGCAAACCTGAAACCTTATATACTGGAATGACACATTCTAGAGAAGTTTCTAGTTTAATGAACCTAACTTACTACATGTGGTATCTACTAGAAAACTATGCAACTGATCCAGATGTTAAGAATTTAGTAGATCATCACGACCTCTATTTTATTCCAATCGTAAATCCTGACGGTTTGGCTTACAACCAAACACAATCACCAAATGGTGGAGGAATGCAAAGAAAAAACAGAAGAGAAACTGGAGCTTGTACTACTTATTTAGATGGTATTGACCTGAACAGAAACTGGGGAACGTATTGGGGTTATGACGATGAAGGATCTTCTCCTGATGGATGTGACGACACTTACAGAGGAACTGCTGGATTCTCTGAAGCTGAAACTTCAATAATAAGAGATTTTTTCTTATTACATAATTTCAAAACATCTGTAAACCATCACGCCTACAAAAATGCCGCCCTTCATGGTAGAGCTGCTTTTTATAGAACCAATAATCTAGCTACAAATCCAGGAGTACCCACAGGAAGAGAAAATGAATACTATCAATATTCTCACGACATGACCCAATTCAGCAGATATGCTTACGGATCAAGTCCTAATATCAGCTATTGGAACAATGGTAACTGTAATGATTGGATGAGTGAAGGTTCTGGAAAAAACACTTTATGCTGGACGCCTGAAAATGGAGCCCCAACAGGTGAAGGTGGTTTTTGGCCAACACCAACCCAAATAACACCAATAGCAAAAAGAGCAGTAAGAATGAATTTCATTGCTGCTTATTACAGCGGGGTATATGCAAAATTACACGATTTAACTAAATCAGATATTACAAGTACTAGTGGGACTTTAAACTTTGGACTTGAAAGAGTAGGACAAACGGATGGAGATTTCACTCTAACGGTTACTCCTATTTCTTCAAATATTCTATCCGTTACTAATGTTGCCGTTCAAACAGGAATGACAGTTTTACAACAAAGAAATCTAGATGTAAATTTTACTCTTAGCCCAACTATTGCGAATAAAGAGAAAATTGAATTTGAAGTTACGCTTTCAAACGGGTCTTACATCATTTATAAAACTCGAATAGAAAAATATTACAATCCAACAAGCATTTTTACCTCATTAGCTAACCCAACCACACTGGCTTTGGCTGGTTGGACTGCTTCAGGAACTGCTTCTTGGGCCATAACTACTACAGATGGTTTTGGAGGAACTGCTGGTATTACAACAAATACTGCTGCATCTTACGCCAACGCAATAACTACTGCAAATCTAACGCAAACAAATGCTATTTCATTAGCTGGAAAACAACAAGTTGCCATTCAATTTAACGCTAAATGGGATTTAGAAAGAAGTTTTGACTATGTGCAATTACAAGGATCACCAGATGGTGGAACCACTTGGATTACAATGAATGGAAAATACACAAAACCTGGTACAACAACTTCTGTAACCGATTACTCCACTACCCTTTCAACAACATCAAAAACAACAGCCGATAAAGGTTTCCAACCTGACGGACAAGCTTTGTATGACGGAGATAAATTTGACAAATGGGTATTAGAGGAATATTACATTAGTGCAACCGAAAATGCAGGATTATTCAATAAAGCAAGTGTAAAGTTCCGATTCATATTAAGAACCGATTCTAACAATAGAAATCACGGCTACAACACAACTTTCAAAGGGTTTCGATTTGACAATTTCAAAGTATTAGAAATCATATCTTCTCCTCCTGTAGCCATTTGCAAAGATGCTACGCTATCATTAAACAGTAGTGGTTCATTAACCGTATTGACAACTGATGTAAATAATGGTTCAACAGATGATATCGGAATTACAAGTATTTCAGTTTCTCCAAATACCTTCAACTGTACTCATGCCAACACAGTTCAAGCAGTAACCCTTACTGTTACTGATGCTGACGGACAAACCAGTACTTGTACTGCAAACGTAACAATCAATGATGTAACACCACCTGTTACTCCAACATTAGCCAATGTTACTGCGCAATGTTCCGTAACCCCTACTGCACCAACAACTACTGACACTTGTGCTGGTACAATCACAGGTACAACATCAACTACTTTCCCAATTACAACTCAAGGAACAACGATAGTGACTTGGTCTTTTAATGACGGAAACGGAAATACTACAACTGCCGATCAAAACATCATTATAGATGATACCGTTGCGCCAGTAACTCCAACATTGGCAAACATAACAGGACAGTGTTCGGTAACTCCAACAGCACCAACAACTACAGATGCCTGCGCAGGAACTATAACAGGAACTACTCCTACTGTATTCCCAATTACAACTCCAGGAACTACTGTTATCACTTGGACATTTAACGATGGAAATGGTCAGAGCATAACTGCCAATCAAAATGTAATTATCGAAAGTACCACTTGGAATGGAGCAACTTGGTCTAACGGAACGCCAACAGCTAGCAAAGCTGCAATTATTGCCGGACCTTATAGTGTTGCTGCTAATATTACCGCTTGCACGCTAACAGTAAACAACAATGCTGTAGTTACTATTCCGTCTGGATTTAATGTAACATTAACAGGTGCTATAACGGTAAGTTCAGGTAGCTTTACTTTGAACAATAATGCCAACTTAATTCAAACTACCAATGCTGTAAACACTGGAAACATCATTGTAAAAAGACAAACTAGTGCATTAAAATATTTGGATTATGTATTATGGTCTTCTCCTGTAGCGAGTCAACAACTGCAATCGTTCTCGGCTCAAACATTGGCCAGCCGTTTCTATACTTACAATCCAGTAACCAATCTTTACAATGTAGTTCCTACACCAGCTGCGACTAATTTTACGCCAACAACTGGGTATTTAATTCGTATGCCAAACAATCACCCAACTACAGCAACCATTTGGGAAGGTCAATTTCAAGGTGTGCCAAACAACGGAAGCTTTGGTATAGGGATTACTCCAAACAGGTATTACGCCACAGGAAACCCTTATCCATCTACTATTGATGCCGATGATTTTATAGGTGCCAACAGCGTTATAGAAGCATTATACTTTTGGAGAAAAACCAATAATGCAGCCACCAGTTCTTATGCCACATACACCACTGCTGGTGGAGTAGCCAATGGCGGAGGCGGTAGTAGCATCATCCCTAATGGTATCATCCAAGTAGGGCAAGGATTTATCTACAAAGCAACTTTGTCTAACCTCATTTTCAACAATGGCATGCGTATAGGCAATAATGCCAATCAGTTTTTAAGAACTAAAGCTATCGAAAAAAACAGAATTTGGCTGAACCTTTCTAAAAACAGCGAACCTGTTAACCAAATGATGGTTGCCTATATGACTGGAGCTACTGCTGGAATTGATGCTACAATAGACGGAAGATACTTTAACGATAATCCTACCGCATTGACCTCATTAGTCGAAAACGAAGAATTTGTAATCCAAGGTAGAGCCATTCCTTTTGACTATACAGATATTGTTCCTCTTGCATTCAAAGCAGAAACAGCTGGGAATTTTGAAATAACTATTGACCATGTAGATGGTTTGTTCTCTGGAAATCAAGACATCATCTTGAAAGACAATAACACAGGTGCTGAAACCGATTTGAAAACAAGCTCTTACTCATTCTCTGCCACTGCTGGAACAGACAATACTAGATTTGCTTTGAAATATCAAAAAACGCTAGGAATTGTTAATCCAGAATTGAATGACAATAATGTAACTATATACAAATCTAAAGCTGCAATTCACATCAAATCCGATGCTGAAAATATTGAAAGCATTCAACTATTTGATACCAAAGGAAGTTTGCTAATCGAAAAAAACAATATCAATGCCAAAGAATTTAGCATCGATACTGCCAAAATCGCTAATCAGGTTTTGATTGTAAAAGTAACAGCAAGCAGCAAAAAAGTAATCAGTAAGAAAATAGTGAATTAAACTGTCAGTCAGGAAAATCTTTGTCAAAGTTTTGAACTTTGACAAAGATAAACCTAGCACAAAAAAATCAAGCTTTATAAAAGTTTAAAACTTTGACAAAGCTACTCAATAAAAAAGCCTACTAATGCCCATTTTTAACCCCAATAAAAAATGATACAAATGAAAAATAATATAATAAAAATCTACGCCCTAGTCTTATATTTTTGTGCTACTTATGTAATGATGGCCGACCCAGGAACAACTGACGATACTGGAACTTTAGAAGAAACAGATACCCCATTACCTATTGATGATTATCTATGGATTTTAGCTATTGTAGGCTTGTCCTTTGTTTTTTGGAAATTAAAAAACAATATCAAACACAGTATCAACAATTAATCAGATAGCAAGACCTCTTATTCTCATTGTGAAATAAGAGGTTTTTTTTAACTATTTGTATGATACAATGGCACACGGATAACAAGGATTTCACACCGTTTTAATTCTGATTTTAATGAACGTCTCTTCGAGTGATTTCGAATAGTAATGCGACAGCTTTACTATTCGAAATTGTATCGAGAAGCCTTTAAACCTAAAGTTCTCGATACATTTTAAAGAAAAAGCTATCGCATTTTCCTTTAAAACGAACAGACGGGGACGAATTCTTCAATTACCGATATGTAGCTTGGTGTAATAAAATCTATCAGGAGATAGCAACCTTTGTCAAATTTTAAAACTTTGACAAAGGTAACAGTATAAAAAAAAACAGCAAATCAACATAAACAAACCACTCTTCTCCCCTTTGCTTATTAACTTAAAAAAACAAATGCAACAGTCTTCTTTTTTTTGATAAAAAATCAAAAAAAGCAGTTAGTTATTTATTTTAAATAAATTCTTTTTTCCTACATTATTTTGTTAATTTGTGTATTTCATCGATTTTATATGCACTTAATCTATGTTTTAGACAAAAAACAAATACCTTTAATTCATGAAAAACAATTTTAAGACTCTATTTTAAAACAAAAACAGAGAATCATTAAACTGTATTACCATGAAGAAAACTACTTTACCTCTTATTAGCTTATTTACGCTACTGCTATTTATAGCTATTCCTTTTTCAGGTTTAGCACAATCACCTAAAACGTATTCCGCTTCGGGGACTTTTACAGTTCCCGCAGGAGTTACTACAGTAGGAGTAGAAGCTTGGGGAGCTGGTGGTGGTGGTGGATCAAGATCTGGCTCAAATGGAAGAGGCGGTGGTGGTGGTGGTGGTGCTTTTGCAGCAAATCCAACAACTCCTGTATCTGCTTTATCTGGTGCATACTCTATAACCGTTGGAACAGGGGGTGGTGCGAATACATCTGGTGGAAACTCTTCATTTGCTACTTTAGTCATAGCTGATGGTGGTAACGGAGGAACAAATAACTCTACTGCAGCTGGTACTGGTGGTACAGCAGGAGCATCTACGGGTACTATAACACGTGATGGTGGTAATGGTGCAGCTGGTGGTGCTTTAAGTTCTGGTGCTGGTGGTGGTGGAGCTGGCAGTGGAGGTAATGGTTTATCTGCATTATTAGCCGTTGGTGGTGCTGGTGGTGCTGGTGGTGGTGGCAATGGAGCAGCTGGTGTTTCAGGAAACACAAATGGACTAAATGGGAATACATTTGGTGGTGGTGGTTCGGGAGCTGTAAGGACTTCAGGCACTCGAAATGGTGGTTCAGGAGCCAACGGTCAAGTAATCCTTACTTGGACTTGTCCAACTTATAGTTTAACGAGTACCGCTATAGCTTCGCCTTTGTGTACAGGTAATGGAGCTACAGTTACACTTACAGGAGGAACTGGATTACCAACCGGAAATTACACCGTAACTTATAGCCTTACTGGAGCAAATACTGCTACAAATGCTACAGCTACAATGAGTGTAACATCAGCAGGTACAGGGAGTTTTACAACTAGTACTTTAAATAATATTGGTTTAACTAACATACAGATTACCAATCTTTCGAGTGGTGTATCGCCAGACAATTGTAGCAATGCAATAACAGTTAATAATACAGCTAACGTTACGCTAACCGCTGTGCCAGCACAACCTAGTGCAATAACAGGAAGTACTTCTTTTTGTGGTGGAACATCTCAAAGTTATAGTGTAACCAATGTTCTTGGAACTACTTATACTTGGTCTTTCCCTGCTGGATGGTCTCAAACTGCTGGAGGAACTACAAACTCAATTACTGTCACTACTAACGGAAATTCAGGAACTGTAAGTGTTACTCCGTCTAATAGTTGTGGTAATGGAACTGCTCAAACATTAGGAGTAACATCAAACTCACCAACAGCCGCAGCAGGAAGTGCTTTAACAACCATTTGTTCAGGTGCTACAACAGTAGCATTAGGTGGATCATTCGGAGGAGGTGCTACGAGTGCAGTTTGGTCTGACGGTGGTGTAGGCGGAACATTTACTAACAATACTGGAAGCACGCCAAACACAACCACTTGGACAGCACCTGTTGCTTATACAGGAACAGCAACGCTAACACTTACCACAGCTGGTGGTAGTTGTGGAACTACTACAGCATCTAAAACACAGGTTGTAACTACTGGTGTTTTTGCAACTGTAGCCAGTAGTGCTATAACAGTTAACGGTTCGCTAACTTCACCAGCATTAGGAGGAAGCCCAGCCTCTGGGACTTGGACTAAAATTTCGGGACCTTCAGGAACAGTTACTTTTAGCAACGCATCCAATGGTTCGTCAACGGCTACAGTACCTACTATTGGAACTTATGTTTTTAGATGGACAGTAAACAATTCTTGCGGAACAACTTCAGCAGACATCTCTGTTACCTATCTTGATGCCAACTACCACAGAGATTACACTTTATTCTATGAAGATTTTGACGCTACAGATGGAGGTTGGACAAACACAACCAACACTAATGGCTCATGGACAAGAACAGACACATTCACTGGGGTAGCCGAAATTGGAGAAAATTCATTTTGGAGAACCAATAACTTTAATGATTATGCGAATAATGCCGTTATAGAAATTACCAGTCCTGTTTATAATTTTACAGGGTATGAAAATATGTTATTCAATATAGATGTACGTTACGACACGGAAACAAATGTAGATGGTATGCGCATACTATATTCTATCAACAATGGAGCCTTTGTACAATTAGGAGCTTCTGGTAGCGGAATAAATTGGTACAATTCTACATCTGTATCCGCACTAGGAAGTAATGGGTGGAGCGATAACAATGCAACTGCAGCTTTAGCTTTTACACCTGTAGGAGTTGGTCCAAATCGATTTATCAGAGCTACTACTCTATTAGCAGACGGAACTTTTAGAAATCAATCAAACGTACGTTTCAAAGTAGAATTTAGATCCAATGGTTCAACTACTGACAATGGAGTTGCCTTTGACAATGTAGGAGTAGAAGGAGATGCTATTGTAGCGCTAGCTGATTCTCCTATTGCTCCTGCCAACATCAATCAAAATTTAAGACTATGGTTCAAAAGTAATGCAGGAATAGCTGCTACAGATGGATCACCATTAACGGCATGGGAAGACCAAGCTTATGATACTAGTAGAGCCGACTTAATTAATAAAGAAAATGTAAAAGCATTGACTACAGATGCTCCAACATATAGAGATAATGCTGCGAGAAACTTAAATTTTAATCCCGTAGTTGATTTTAATGCAGCTAATAAAGACTATATGAATGGTAAAGGAGGCTTGTACTCTCAAGATTATTTTGTGGTGGTTTATCCTGATGATGTAACACAAAACACCATGGGAACTAACGGAAGACAAATTCCTCTGGGTGGAAAAAGTGATGAACAAAGTTTTCACGAAGATCCTACTGGATTAGGATTAGGAAACACAACAGCAAGATACAGTACACCAGAAGTTATAGCACACAACGTAGGTGCTTATGCTCCTGGATCAGGCTCACCTACCCCAGGTGTTGACTCCTATGGAAAATCATTTTCATCTACAACTGTTACTTACAACGAACCGCTTATTATAAACGTAAAAACTAACTCAAGTGGCACTACAACAGAAATTTATAAAAACGGAATTAAAATAGACAATCTTGACGGTAGAACTGGAGACACTGGAACAGGTAGCTTATTAAACTTCTATGAGTATAAAAACCTCCCTTTTTATCTAGGAACAGGACGAAGTGGTATCAGTGGTAGAGCTTTTTCTGCTCTAAACGGAAGACTTTCAGAAGTAGTAGTTTACACTGCTCCAAACAGTGCTTTAAACCAACAAAAAATACAAAGTTATTTAGGTCTTAAATACGGAATAACGCTACATGCAACAAACAGTAGTAATGTATCAGGGGTAAGTCTTACTACTCGACTTAATGATGTAAATTACATAGATTCAGCTGGAAATATAATCTGGAATACTATTGGAAATACAGGATACAATTATGACGTTGCCGGTATTGGTAGAGATGATGACTCCCAATTGTACCAAAAACAATCTAAAACAGTTAATACCACTGACGATATTACTATTGGATTAAACACGATAGCAGCAACAAATAATCTAAACCCTAACACCTGTAACAACAGAAACTTCTTGGTTTGGGGTAACAATCAAGGCACTTTAGCGGCCCAAGCACCTGTTATTGTCGATATGAGTACAGGAATAACTCCTACATTAACCACAAACGTTGAATTTGTATCAGTAGGAAGAACATGGAAAGTTGTAGAAGTTGGAGGAAATGTTCCTACAGCTAGAGTATCCATCCCTTCTATCATGCTTACTGCTACCATAACACCTCCTGGCGATTTCTTGATGTTTATATCTGATACTCCAGTTTTTAACCCAACTGCAGAATACAGGGTAATGAGCGTAAACGGATCCAATCTAGAAACTTCTTATGACTTTGACGGAACAAAATACATCACTTTTGGGTATGCTCCAGAAAGAACATTCGAACGTTGTATCAAGTTTAACGGTACTTCCGATTATTTAGATGCTGGAAAAGTATTAGACTTAACTCCTGCTTTTACCGTTTCGGCTTGGGTAAATCGTACTACTGCCAACAGAACCATTTTTTCTAAAAGAAACAGTACTTTTACCGAAGGTTATGATTTAAGTATCAATGCAGCAGGAAGAGCAGAAATGAGCTGGTTTGTAGGAGCTAGTAAAAAAACAATTACCTCATCAGCAGTAATTCCTGTGGGTATCTGGCATCATATTGGTGTAAGCTTTGACGGTACAACTGCTAAAATCTATATTGACGGAATAAATGCCGTTAGTACAAATCTAGCAGGAACTCCAACAGCGGCTACCAACCAATCGTTCTTGATTGCAGCAGCAGATGGCGTAGCTCCAACTTCATACTTTAATGGATCAATAGACGAAGTTCGAGTATGGAATGTAGCCCTAAACGATGCTCAATTCCGATATGTAATGAATCAAGAAATTTTGAGAAACGGAACCGCTACAAATGGTGCTATTGTTCCAAATACCATTACGTTAAACGAAATTAGCAGTATTCCTTGGGCAAATCTTATGGCTTATTACCCAATGTCAACTTATACTTATACTAATGCCAAAGACATATCCAACAACAACTATACGGCTGCATTAAGAAATGTAGTAACCGTTGACAGACAAACCGCTCCTCTACCCTATATATCAGCGGCAAATGCGCCGTGGGAAAGTGCAGGAACTTGGACTAATAGTACATTACAGTACATTCCGAACAGTAACTCTATAGAAAATGGGACAAAAATTAACTGGAATATCGTAAGATCAACTCATAACATCAGCTCTACTACAGACAAAACTGTACTAGGACTATTTGTCAATAGCGGTACTATAAGCGCAACCAACAATACTAAAATTGAAGTGTCGCATTACCTAAAATTAGACGGAAAAATAGATTTAGTAGGAATGTCACAATTGGTGCAAACCCAAGGAAGTGACTTGGATGTAACCAGCGCAGGATCTATCGAAAGAGACCAACAAGGACAAGCCAGCAAATACAATTACAACTATTGGAGTTCTCCTGTTAGCCCAATTAATGGCACTGCTAACAACACGAATTATACAGTAACTGGTGTTATGAAAGATGGGTTTAATACCACTCCAAGAAACATCACTTGGAACACAACTTATGATGGTGTGGCAGGAAATGCTGGCACTCCTGTAAGTTTAGCTCGCTATTGGTTATACACATTTGATAATTTACCCGATTCTTACGCTAACTGGCAATCAATAAGCGAAAGCTTTTCACTTCGTGTGGGGCAAGGATACACCTTAAAAGGAGCTGGTACAGCAACTAATTTCACTTTTGTGGGTAAACCAAATAATGGCACCATAACTGGCAATAGTGTTAGCGCCAACCAATTATTACTGGTAGGTAATCCTTATCCATCAGCAATAGATGGTTATCAATTTATCAATGACAATGCCAATATTAACAAAGGTAATGGTAATGGTGTAGCAACTGACGGAACATTATATTTCTGGGAACACGCACCAAGCAATAACTCTCATACCTTATGGGAATATGCTGGAGGCTATGGAGTACTTAATTTAACTGGAGGTTTACCTCCTGTGGCTCCTGCTGGTATTAATGGTGTAGGAACAAGTTCTAAAACTCCAAAACAATACATTCCGGTGGGTCAAGGTTTCTTTGTATATGGAAACGGAACTGGTGGAGCAGTTAATTTTAACAACGGACAAAGAGCTTTTGTCAAAGAAACAGATGCAACCTCAACTACCCTATTTAGAACCAAAGGAACAAGTAAAATCCCTCAAGTAATCAATAGCAACACGACGGTAGCTTACAAAAAAATACGTTTGGGTTACAACAACAAAGACAATTACCACCGTCAGGTATTGATTGGCTTTATGGATGACAAAGCCACTAACGGTTTTGACAATGGTTATGATGGCGAAATTATGGATGATTTTCCTAACGATATGTATTTCTTAAACAGTGGTAAACAACTGGTCATTCAAGGAGAAGGTTATTTCAATACCAATATGACTTATCCAATTGGAGTGAAAACAAATACCGAAGGAAAAGTAAATTTCACTATAGATGAAATAGAAAACTTTGACCCTCAACAACCAGTGTTTATTCATGATAATCTAACAGATACCTATCATGATATTAGAACCCAAAATTATGAAGTGACTTTGCCAGCAGGTACAAATAACTCTAGATTCAGTTTGCGTTTTATTGACAAAACATTAAATGTGACTCAAAACACTGTTAATGATATCAGAGTATCTCACATACAAAACGGAAATATTGTTGAAATCAAAAACGACTTACAAGACATTACTGTTGAAAAACTGACTTTATTCAACCTCTTGGGTCAAGAAATGAATAGTTGGAAACTGGATAATCTAGACCAACAAAACATTCAAGTCCCTCTGACAAATGTTAGTGCTGGAGTATATATCATAAAAGTAAAAACAGCTAAAGGCGAAAGCAGCAAGAAAATTATAGTAAACTAAAAGAAAGGTTTTACTAAAATTATTGCAAACATTTTATTGAAATAAGAAAGTTAAAAGATTAGTACTCGTCTGTTCGAGTGTTTTATTGAAAAATGCGACCGCTTTTTTCAATAAAATGTATCGAGAACACTACTACCAAAGACTTCTCGATACAATTTTTAATAGTAAAGCTGTCGCATTACTATTGAAAACCACTCGAAGAGACGGAAAAACCATTAACTTCTTTACAACGTTTAAAGTTTCGTCATACACAACCTTAAGCAAACATTAACTCGTTTCCTTATTGGAAATAAAATATTCTTGCCTAAATTTGAACCACACTTTAAAGACAAATTAAAAATCAAAATAATGAAAAAAATAATCATCGCAGTAGCAGTTGTTTTATTCTCTATCAATGCTGGAGCAAATGAAACCAAAACAACCACAAAAAAAACTACAAAAAAAGAATCTTGTTGCTCTAAAAAAATGAGCGCAGACGAAACTAAAAAATGTGAAGCAAAAAGCAAAACTGAAGACAAAACAAAATCAAAAAGTTGTTGTACCAAAAAATAAAACACATTCTTACAAAAGCAAAAAAACGTCCCGATTTCTCGGGACGTTTTTCGTTTAAAAACTTTGTCAAAGTTCAAAACTTTGACAAAGTTTATCAATATCTAAATTACAACAAAGCCTCTTTGAGTCCTTCAAAATCAACTAAAACCTGCTCGCCAGAAACTAAATTTTTCAAAGCAAATTTCCCTTCTTTCATTTCTGATTCTCCAACAATTACTGCATAAGGAATTCCTCGCTTATCAGCGTGTTGAAATTGTTTTCCCACTTTTACATTATCAGGATACAATTCGACTTTCACCCCAAAACTTCTCAATTGACTAATAGCTTGCATCGAATAGAAAGCTTCTTTTTCTCCATAATTAATGAACAACGCTTTGGATGTCGAAGTCACCGTTTCCGGGAATAAATTCAACTCTTCGATAACCAAATAAATTCGGTCTAAACCAAAAGAAATTCCTACTCCACTCATATCCTTCAAACCGAAAATCCCAGTCAAATCATCATATCGCCCACCGCCACCGATAGACCCCATCGAAACAGTTTTAGGCGCAGCCACTTCAAAAATAGCACCTGTGTAATAATTCAATCCACGAGCGAGAGTCACATCTAAATCTAAAACCGCTTTATTCAAACCCAAATTAGCAACGTTGTCACAAATAAATCGCAACTCTTCTACTCCTTTTAATCCTTCTTGAGATTCCGTTAATAATGTTGAAAGTTTTTCTATTTTCTCTGAAATGGTTCCAGTAAAATTGAATAACGGTTGTACTTTTTCGATTGCCGATGCTGCAATACCTTTCTCCATCATTTCCGTTTTTACTCCGTCCTCGCCTATTTTGTCGAGTTTGTCTAAAGCGACTGTAAAATCGATTAATTTATCTTTAGCACCAATGACTTCTGCAATTCCCGAAAGAATTTTTCGGTTATTGATTTTAATCGTTACGCCTTCCAAACCTAATTGTGTAAAAACCGAATCGTACAACTGCACTAATTCTACTTCCTGCCACAACGATTTTGAACCTACCACATCGGCATCACATTGAAAAAATTCTCTGAAACGCCCTTTCTGCGGACGATCAGCACGCCAAACCGGTTGAATTTGGTATCTTTTGAATGGAAATTCAATCTCACTTTGGTGTTGCACCACATATCTTGCAAATGGAACTGTTAAATCGTAACGCAATGCTTTCTCGGAAATACTAGAAGTCAATTTATTACTTTCTTTATTTTCTAATAAAGTAGTATCAGCTTTCGCCAAATAATCTCCCGAATTCAAAATCTTAAAAATCAATCGGTCGCCTTCTTCTCCGTATTTTCCCATCAGGGTTTCAGAGTTTTCGAACGAAGGTGTTTCTATCGGTTGGAAACCAAATTTCTCGAAATTACTT
Organism: Flavobacterium eburneipallidum; assembly: GCF_027111355.2. Lineage (NCBI taxonomy): Bacteria > Pseudomonadati > Bacteroidota > Flavobacteriia > Flavobacteriales > Flavobacteriaceae > Flavobacterium > Flavobacterium eburneipallidum. The sequence goes on along the minus strand of NZ_CP114291.2, from coordinate 1,104,097 downwards.
TTTATGGTTGCTATAATATATTGACGTTTTGCCACCTCGGCAGGTGAAAAATCTCTTGTTCCTTTTGGAATACTTGGTTTTGATGCCATTTTAATAAATTACGAATTAAAAATTAAAAATTAAAAATTACGAATTAAAATTCCTTCAAACCCAATTGCTTCGCGTTTACGAGCAGAGCTCTCGAGTATGATTTTTAATTTTTAATTCGTAATTTTTAATTCTCAATGCAAATATCTTGTTTTTAAAATAAATATCCCATCATCTAAAGCAAACTTGTAACAAAAATTGTAATTTCGTGTCAAATAGCCACTATGTTTAAACTATTTCGAGAAAACGTCCGAATTGCAATTGGTTCTATCCGAACCCAGTTATTGCGTACCATCCTTACTGTGTTGATTATTGCTATAGGAATCACGGCTTTGGTCGGAATTCTGACAGTAGTTTCGGCTCTCGAAAATACATTATCTTCGGATTTTGCTTCGATGGGAGCCAATACGTTCAACATCAATCGATACGAAAGCAATACCCGACAACGTGGCGGCGAAAGAGAAATTATCAATCCTATTATTTCCTATCCACAAGCGGTCGCTTTCAAGAACAAATACAGCTATCCTCTGACTCAAACTTCTATTTCTTTTACAGCTACTTCTACCGCCGAAATTAAATTTGAAGCCACTAAAACTGATCCCGAAAACAAAATCGTAGGAGTGGATGAATATTTTATGGCCAACTCGGGTTTAGAAACCAGTTCGGGTAGAAATTTCACCGAATTCGACATTAAAAACAATACGTATAATTGCATCGTAGGTTCCGATTTTGAAAAAGGATTATTGAAAGATGTCAATCCAATTGATAAAATAATCTCCATTCGTGGTGCCAAATTTAAAGTCATTGGAGTTTTAAAAGAAAAAGGATCCACCTTTGGCAACAGCCAAGATTTAAGGGTTTTAATTCCGATTCAAGTTGCCCGTTCTTTGTTTACAGCTCCCAACATCAATTACACGATGAGCATTATGGTTTCCAAAAAAGAACTCTTGGATCAAGCCATTGACAATGCCAATAGTACGATGCGAAGAGTACGCAAATTGAGTCCTGTAAAAGACAACAATTTTGCCATTGTTCGAAGTGACGATTTAATCAACAAAATATTGAGCATTACACAATATCTGGGATTGGCTTCTTGGGTTATTGGCATCATTACCATTTTGGGTTCGTCTATCGCTTTGATGAATATTATGATTGTTTCAGTCACGGAACGTACTCGTGAAATTGGCGTTCGAAAAGCATTAGGAGCCAAAAAAACTACCGTTGCTTTCCAATTTTTTATAGAAACTCTACTCATTGGACAATTAGGAGGTTTGGTTGGAATTATTTTAGGAATCGCAATAGGTTATGCCATAGCTACAGCTATAGATTTTGTGTTTGTTATTCCTTGGGGCGCTATTTCTGCAGCTTTTTTGACCAGTTTTACGGTAGCCATCATTTCTGGTTTGTATCCAGCGATTAAGGCTTCGAAACTCGATCCGATTGAAGCGTTGCGCTATGAATAGTTCGAGGTACGAGATAGTAAGTACGAAGTACGAGGTGGGAAGTCAGAGGTAGGATATGCTAGGTAAAAAAGGAAAAAATCAAGGAGTTAAACAGAGTAAAATTAAATTATAGATTATGATAGATATGAAAGCAAGAACTAAAAAGTTTACTATCGATAGTTCTTTTTTATGTTCGAAATTGCCAGTTTCTCGGGAGCTTAATGCTTATGTCAATCAGTTAATTAGGTATTCAAGTTCTGTTGGAGCGAATTACAGAGCATCACAAAGAGCAAAATCGACTGCAGATTTCATTAATAAGTTAAAAATTGTGGAGGAAGAAGCTGATGAAAGTTGCTTTTTTCTTGAAATAATACTTGAGATAAATAAAAACCAAGACCTTAAAATTGAAATTGAAAAACTTTTGAAAGAATCAAATGAAATTTTAGCAATTGTTGTAGCGTCAATAAAAACAGCCAGAAACAACTTGGACAAGAAGTGAAACTTTAGTTACTTTTACACTTCGTACTTCGTATCTCTTGCCTAGCACTTCGTACCTCATACCTCGAATGTCGTACTTCGTATTTCCTACCTCGCACTTCCCACCTCGTATCTCGTACTTCTTACCTCGTACCTCGAATCATTCTATCATTACCGTAAATATCCTTACGCAATTCAATATTTTTAAAACCCATATTTTCAAGTAATTCCAACATTTCTTTTCCTAAATATTGATTGATTTCAAAAAATAATTGTCCGTTTGGAGATAAATTTTTTTGAGCCAATTCGGCTATTTTTCTGTAAAAAACAAGCGCATCATTATCAGCAACAAATAATGCCAAATGCGGTTCGTTGTCCAACACATTTTTCTTGATCTCTATTTTTTCGAGTTCCCGAACATAAGGCGGATTCGAAACAATAATATCAAAAGAAGTGGGAAGTGGGAAGTGGGAAGTGGGAAGTTTTCCTAAATCGTCGGTTTTTAAAATATCAGTTTTAATAAAATTAACCTCCACTTGATTCATTGTCGCATTTTTTTGGGCTGTAGCCAAAGCTTTTTCCGAAACATCAATCGTAAAAACTTGTGCATTCGGAATATTTTTTGCCAATGAAATGGCGATACAACCACTCCCCGTTCCAATATCTAGAATTTTTAGTTGATTTGTTGATTCGTTGATTTGTTGATTCGTTATGACCCATTCTACTAGTTCTTCAGTTTCTGGTCTAGGAATTAGTACATTTTCATTGACTTCAAAATCCAAACCATAAAAACTCGTTTTTCCTAAAAGATATTGAATTGGATTTTCTAGTTTCAATTGTTCTAAAATTGAATTCCAAAGTTGAATTTCATCGTCTGAAAAAGTCAAATCGGGAGTTAATGCCAAATCAATTCTTTTCAACTGTTTTTTATCTTCTAAAATCAAATAGAAAAAACTTTCTGCTTCGCCAGCATCATAAATGGTGGAAAGTTCTTGAATAAATTGGGTTCGGTATTCTTTGATTTTCATAGGAAATGCAAAATTTAGGATACAAAAATAGCTATTGTTATTCTGCTCAAGTGGATTTTACCACAAAAAAATAAAACAAAATTGCAACGAAGGCACAAAGAAAAAAACTTGCATTTTCAAATTAAAAAAAACCTTTCAAAGCAGTGTTATTAAGCTAAGTATTCATTCTCGTCTGTTCGAGTGTTTTATTAAAAAATGCGATAGCTTTTTTTAATAAAATGTATCGAGAACTTTCTATTTCAAAAGGCTTCTCGATACAATTTTGAATAGTAAAGCTGTCGCATTACTATTCAAAATCACTCGAAGTGACGGCAAAAAGCTTATCTCAATAACATTGCTCTGTGAGATATTATTTTTCATGTAAAATAAAAAAAGCGTACTTAATAAACTTTGTGGATTTGCGTCTTTGCGGCAGAAATCACTACTTTTGTATCTGTGAAAACCAACAAAAAATACATCCGTCGCTGCATTGAATTAGCACAAAATGGTTTAGGAACAACCTATCCTAATCCGATGGTGGGAAGTGTTATTGTGTGTGAGGGCAAAATCATTGGCGAAGGCTGGCACAAAAAAGCAGGAGAGCCACACGCCGAAGTCAATGCTGTGAATTCCGTAAAAGACAAATCGTTGTTAAAAAAATCGACTATTTACGTCAGTCTGGAACCTTGTAGTCATTTCGGAAAAACACCGCCTTGTTGCAATTTGATTATCGAAAACGAGATTCCGAATGTCGTTATCGGAACAGTTGACCCTAACATAAAAGTCGCTGGAAACGGCATCAAAAAACTAATTGAAGCTGGAATAAAAGTAACCGTTGGTGTTCTCGAAACAGAATGCAACGAGTTGAACAAACGCTTTTTTACATTTCACGAAAAGAAAAGACCTTATATCATTTTGAAATGGGCCGAAAGTCAGGATGGATTTATTGCTCCTTCATCCAAAGCAGAACAAAAACCAGTTTGGATAACCAATGAATTTTCACGACAGTTGGTTCACAAATGGCGAAGCGAAGAACAGGCTATTCTTGTGGGAACACAAACTGTTATTGACGACAATCCAAAACTAGACGTGAGAGATTGGACAGGAAACAATCCTATCCGAATTGTTTTGGATCAAAACAATCGCATTCCGAAAGACAGCAGCATCTTTAATAATCAAGCTAAAACGATTGTTTTTTCGAAATCTGACACTTCAAATCCTAAAGAAATCGATACCTTTGAGGGAATTGATTTTGGAAAAAATATGGCGCAACAAATCGTTGACAGATTACACCAACACCAAATCCAATCCATGATTATTGAAGGTGGACGACAAACATTGCAGACTTTTATTGACGAAAATCTTTGGGATGAAGCACGAATATTCACAGGAAACAACTCCTTCGAAAACGGAACCCAAGCACCAACACTAGCTTTTAAAAATATTGAAAAACAAGCGGTCGGAAACGACACACTTATAATAACAAGAAACTATGATTGATACTATCATTTTTGATTTTGGCGATGTTTTTATCAATTTAGATAAACAAGCCACTATGGATGGACTTAAAAAATTAGGTTTATCGCAATGGAACACGGATTTAGATAATTTGAACATTCAATTCGAAAAAGGAGAAATTTCTAGAGAAAACTTCTTGCTTGGCTTTCAAAAACAAATGCCCAAAGCTTCTATTGAAGAAATTGAAGAAGCCTGGAATGCTATTTTATTGGATTTTCCCTTGAAAAGATTGGAGTTTTTACAAAAATTAGCTACCAAGTACCGTTTGTTTTTATTAAGCAATACAGATTCTATTCACATCAATACTTTCGAAAATAAAACGGGTACTTCTTTTTACAGTGATTTTTACCAATGTTTCGAAAAAGTGTATTTCTCTTTTGAAATGGGAATGCGTAAACCCGATGCCGAAATTTACAATTATGTATTGGCACAACACGGATTGATTGCTAAACATACTTTATTTGTTGATGACAAGAAAGAAAACACAGATTCTGCAGCTTCATTGGGGATTAATGTTTGGAATCTTCAAGTAGGCAAGGAAGATGTCGTAGATTTATTTTCAAAAACTGAATTGAATATACAGTAAATTGTCATTGCCATCAGGGCATTCGCTTTAAAAAAAGAAAAAATTAGCCACGAATTGCACCAATCATCACTAATTTTTCTCAAAATTTAAAATTGAATTGCACGAATTCTGTATGTTTTAAGAATTCGTGCAATTAAAAACGAATTGTAATTCGTGTTTATTAGTGTAATTCGTGGCGAAAACTTTTAAAAGCGAATACCTCGCATTGCCATTGAAAAATGAAAGACACCTATAAAACAATCTCCGTTCATTCAACGGAGATTTTATTTAAAGAAAAAAATAGCAAATTCTTTGGTTACGCCTTCCCTATCCAATCAGAAACAGCAGTAAAGCCTATTATTGACGACTTACGCAAGCAGCATCCTCATGCCGTGCATTATTGTTATGCCTATCAAATTGGGACAGATAAAATAATGTACCGCGCCAATGATGATGGCGAACCCAGCAATTCGGCAGGAATGCCTATTTATGGACAAATTCAGTCTTTTGACTTGACCAATGTGTTAATTGTAGTCGTACGAATTTTTGGTGGCATAAAATTGGGCGTTGGCGGATTGATTGCTGCTTATAAAACCACAGCGCAACTCACGCTCGAATCATCGGAAATCATCGAAAAAACAATCGATGTTCATTACTTGATTTCGTTCGGTTATAAAAATATCAACAAAGTGATGCGGGTTATCAAGGAAAAAAATATCGAAATTGTAAACCAAAAAATGGAAATGAGTTGCGAAATTGAAATCCTAACCCGAAAAAAAAATGCCGAAATGATATTCGACATCTTCAATTCTATGTTTGAAATTGAGATTAAACCCAACTTTTCATAATGCCAAAAAAGACACTGTTTTTTCATTATTTCGCAATGAATCAGCAAGTCTATTCCGTTCTATTTAAAACTTCTGAAATATACTGCGGAGGAGCAATTGGTCTTCCTGTTTTTATGTCCACAAAAACCAATATTGAACTGCCCGTTGTTAATAACTCACCTCCTTCATTATAGAGTTCGTACTCAAATTCAATCTTAACAGTAGTCTGTTTTTTTAGTATTGTTTTCAAAGTCAAAAGTTCGTCATAACGAGCTGATTTTTTGTAATTCATAGTCAACGAAACCACGGGAAGCATAATTCCGTTTTCTTCCATTGATTTATATGAAATCCCTTTGTTTCTCAACCATTCGACCCTTCCAATCTCAAAATAAGGAGCATAATTCCCATGATAAACAACCCCCATTTGGTCTGTTTCTGAATAGCGAACGCGTATTTGTGTTTGATGATAATTCATTGCTTATTTTTTAAAATTCTAATGTACATACAACATTTTTTTATAAAAATTATGGGCTAAATATTTTTTTTAAGAGATTTTTATTCACATATTTGTTACCCTGAAAAACGGATAAAAAATCAACCACTTTTTTATCAAATAACGATTACCAAAACAAGAATAATTTAACCAAATATATGAACAAGACTGCACAATCAGTATGGGAAAACTGCCTGTCTTTTATTAAAGACAACATTCAAGATCAAGCCTATAAAACTTGGTTTGAACCAATCAAGTCAGTTGAACTTACCGATAACGCACTTTATATTCAGGTTCCAAGTAAATTTTTCTACGAATGGCTAGAAGAACACTACGTTAAATTATTAAAAGTAGCATTGACCAAAGAACTCGGAAAAAATGCAAAGTTACTCTATAAAATTAAAATGGAGAACACTTATGGTAACAAACAACCGTTTACAGAACAATTACCAAGTGCCAATCGTTCGCCAATGAAAGCACAGGATGTTGATGCTCCTTACAAAAACCTCAATCCAGAATTAAAAAACCCTTTTGTGATTCCAGGTATTCGAAATTTAAAAATCGAATCACAATTGAATCCAAATTACAGTTTTGATAATTTCTTGGAAGGCGATTCGAATAGATTAGCCCGTTCTGCAGGTATGGCTGTGGCCAATAAACCTGGTGGAACTTCATTCAATCCCCTATTGATTTTTGGTGGAGTTGGTTTAGGAAAAACCCATTTGGCCCACGCTATTGGTGTTGAAATCAAAGACAAATATCCAGAAAAGACAGTTTTATACATTTCTGCCGAAATTTTTACACAACAATATATCGATTCGGTCAAGAAGAACAACAGAAATGATTTTATTCATTTCTACCAACTAATCGATGTTTTGATTATTGATGATGTTCAATTTTTATCAGGGAAGTCAGGAACTCAAGATGTATTTTTCCATATTTTCAATTACTTGCACCAAAACGGAAAACAAGTCATTTTGACTTCGGACAAAGCTCCTGTTGACATGCAAGATATCGAACAACGACTGTTATCTCGTTTCAAATGGGGATTATCTGCCGAATTACACCAACCCGATTACGAAACTAGAATTTCAATCCTAAAGAATATTTTATACCGTGACGGAGTAGAAATTCCAGAAGAAATTATAGAATATGTTGCCCGGAATATCAAATCGAACGTAAGAGAACTGGAAGGCGCCATTATTTCCTTAATCGCACAATCTTCTTTCAATAAAAAAGAAGTAACCCTCGAACTGGCCAAAAGTGTTGTCGAAAAATTCGTTAAAAATGTAAAAAGAGAAATTTCTATCGATTACATTCAAAAAATTGTTTCGGATTATTTCCAATTGGACGTGGAAACGCTCCAATCCAAAACTAGAAAAAGACATATTGTTCAGGCACGCCAATTAGCCATGTTTTTTGCCAAAAAATTCACCAAAGCTTCATTAGCTAACATCGGTTCTCAAATAGGAGATCGAGACCACGCTACCGTTTTACACGCTTGCAAAACGGTTGACAATTTAGTAGCAACCGACAAACAATTCAAGAAATTTGTTGAAGATATCAACAAAAAACTAACGTTATAATCGCATTATGCCGGTAAAAATTTTGATGGTTTGTTTAGGTAATATTTGCCGGTCACCACTAGCCGAAGGGATATTAGCCTCCAAACTTCCTAAAAATAAATTCAGTGTAGATTCGGCAGGAACAGGCTCATGGCACATTGGTCGAAAACCTGACGAACGTTCTATAGCTGTTGCCCAAAAACATCATTTAGACATTTCAAATCAAAGAGGAAGACAATTCTCTATGAACGATTTTGAGGCATTTGATTACATATACGTAATGGATAATTCCAATTATGACGATGTAATATTAATGACTAAAAATCCAGAACACCGAGAAAAAGTACAACTCATTTTGAACGAATTATTTCCTAACGAAAATGTAGATGTGCCAGATCCTTACTACGGTTTGCCAAACGGATTTGAAGCGGTTTATCAAATGCTCAACGATGCCTGTGATGTTATTGCTAAAAAACTGATAGAGAAGCACCCTTGATTTCTTTAATTACAAATCAAGAACTCGAAGGTTTTCACCTATCTAAATAAAATATAATGAAGCCAAATCTTACTTTAGGAAAACTATATTTAATCCCAACTACTTTAGGTGAAGAAGGTGACCCAAATGATGTATTGCCTCAAACTATAAAAAGAAGCATCGATTTTATTGACGATTTTATTGTAGAAAACGAAAAAACGGCTCGAAAATTCATCAAAAGCATTCAACCAACAAAAGTGCAAGCTTCGTTACGATTAAGTTCCTTAAACAAACACACCGAAGTTTCGGAACATTCCAAGATGCTCCAAGCTTGTTTAGAAGGAAAAAACGTGGGACTCATGAGTGAAGCCGGCTGCCCCGGAGTTGCCGATCCTGGAGCTGTTATTGTAAAATTGGCTCACGAAAAAGGAATTCAAGTTGTCCCGCTAGTAGGTCCTTCATCTATTTTATTAGCGATTATGGCTTCTGGAATGAACGGTCAAAGTTTTGCTTTTAATGGATATCTTCCAATCGATAAAAGTGAAAAAAAATCAGCATTAAAAAATCTAGAAAAATTATCGCAAGATAAAAATCAATCGCAACTTTTTATTGAAACTCCTTATCGAAACAATAAAATGCTGGAAGATATTATTCAAGCCTTGAATCCATCCACTTATATTTGTGTGGCTACTGACATTACTATGCCAACGGAATTCATCAAAACAATGAGAGCTTCTGAATGGAAAAAAATCAAAGTTGATTTACACAACCGCCCAACTATTTTTATCATTCATAAAATGTAATTACGTATTTCAATCCATTCACAAAATCAGTTTAAATCAAAAAAACGAGTAACTATATTTTAACACGTTTTAAATTTGTATATTTGTACGTATAAAAACATTTGAATCATGGACGCTAAACTTACTTTAAAGTTAGATCAAGAGATAATTGAAAAAGCTAAAAATTATGCCTCTGAAAAAAAAATAAGTTTGTCTCGACTAATAGAAAACTATTTCAATTCTTTAACTACTGATCAATCGAATAACGACTTGCAGATTTCTCCCTTTGTAAAAAGTCTTTCATCAGGAGTTAAAATTCCAGCTGATTATGATTATAAAAAAGACCGTGCTGATTATTTAGAACAAAAACACAAATGACCAGACTATTTTTAGACACTAATGTTATATTGGATTTGCTGGGAGAAAGAATTCCTTTTTTTGATTCAATTGCAAAAATTGCAACCTTGGCGGATCAAAAAAAGCTCACTTTAGTTGTCTCTCCTCTTTCGTTTACAACAGTAGATTACGTTTTAAATAAATTCGAAACATCGGAATCTGTCTTGAATAAATTACGAAAATTTAAAATAATCTGTGAGGTTTGTGAAGTTGATGAAGAAACAATTGAAAAAGGATTGAATTCGAATTTTAAAGATTTTGAAGATGCAGTTCAATATTTTACTGCCTTACAAGCTAATTGTTCGATTATCATCACTCGAAACGGGAAAGACTTTAAGAACGCTACAATTCCAATTATGACAGCCGATGAGTATTTGAGTAGCATCCAATAACACGATATTCATCTAGAAAGTATTTATTTTACATAAAAAAACCACGTCAATCGACGTGGTTTTAAATTTATACAGCAATAATTACAGGCTTACTTTAGCATTACTATTGGCTACAATTCCAGAGGTTTCATAGCCTCCAAAATCTCTCATATACGTTCGTATCGAAGTTCCGTAAGCATCTTTGTAATAGCGATTTCCGTTGTTTCTAAAAAACTTTTTTACCGAACCTACTCCACCAAGATGTGCTGCAGCTAATATTCCAGATTCAGTAACTAGAATACCTGCTACCACTTTTCCTTCGTATTTTTCGATAACGTTCTTTAATTCGGATTTGTTTTTTGCCAGAAGTGCTACAAAAGCTTTTTCCTGCATTTTTGGACTATTCAAAAAGCGACTGCTATCGTGAATTCCAACTGTTTTTAGGGTTTCGGTGCCAAACTGGTATTTGCCCATATACCCTAACGAATTAATTTTTTTGTACTTCCCTTGGGATTCCTTGAAAGCAATTGCTTCTTTATAACCGACAAAAAATTTACCAGTAAAAGGCACACTCAAATTAGTATATTCATTTTGTTTTTGAGATGGAAATAAGTAGTGTGCACCATCTTTTTCATCAGTAAAAAACCACTGATTGGTTTCTAGATCAAAAGGCTTAAAGCCCGAGCTTAAAAAAGCTACAATAATAGTCAAAGTTGTGTAAAAAGACCATTTGTTTATCATAAATTATTTTTCTTCAAAACGCTGTCCCATCTTGAAATTTCTACGGTGCAAATATACAATAAAAAATAGTAAGTCTGAAAATCAACAAGTTAAGATTTTCTAAAAATAGAGAGTGTGAAATTTGAATCCCCGTTGAGGCGAGTATTCAAGGGTCGGGGCGGGGATTTTGACCGTATTTAAAACCGAAAAAACGGTCTTCAAAAACTGCGATTTTGTGTTGATTTTTGTCAAATCTAAATCCAAACTTATGTGAAATTTTCTAAATTTTTCCATATTTGCAGGAAAAATAATCTGATTTTTATCATCATTTTTGCCAATCATTCCCTCTGCTCCATAACCCAAAGCAAGGTTCAACCACTTCGGTATTTTAGAATTTTTGGCAAAAGAATGCAAATTTGCCGAAAGCCAATAGGTTTGTCCGTTATAATCTTTTAAGATTTGTTCTTGCAAAGAATTACCCAACAAATTGGGTCTGTAATCAGCATACTTTGTAGTGTGAAAAGAGAATTTTGGAATGATGCGTTGTTCGTTCCAAATTAGTTCTTGCGAAACATATAAAGCCGTTCCCGAAGCATTGGCAACAACATCACCTATCGATGCTCCCCATTCGGCAGAAAATCCATCCATAACCTCAACAGCGGTTAAGAACACAAATCCTAAACTAGCTCCATAAATCAATTGGTTTTTTTGGTTGGCTCCACTCCAATTCAGAGTTTCAGCTCCCAATCGTCCAATATGGTAAGAAGAATAAAGATGTCCTATTTTATCCATTTGCATCCAATCGGAATTATCATTGATGAAATGAAAATCGGATTTGGGATAATCCGCATACCAAAGTTGGTTCAAGCCAATCAAAGCACCAGAGGCTAAAACGGCTTCGGTAACGAATACAGCATTCTGCCTCTTTTTATTTAAAGAATCAGAAGGTTTAAGAAAAGTATCGAATGAATTTTGCCCTAAAACGCTTTGGAACGCCAACAGCAACAAAAAATAAAACTGCTTTTTGTAATTCAAAACTATCTTTTTACTCCTTGACTGTTGATCCAATCTGCGTATTTCTTGGCATTTATATTATGTTCTGGTAAGGTTACCGCAAATTCGTGGTAGCCAAAACGATCTACGCTGGCACAGAAATAAATAAAATCATTTTTTTCTGGATTCAAAACAGCTTCCAAGGCTGTAATATCAGGCATTGCAATAGGTCCTGGAGGCAAACCAATCACTTTATACGTATTGTAAGGTGAAGTCAAAAACAAATCATTATACAAAACCCTTTTGATTACTTGATTGAAATCGTTGTCTTTCTTTTTCAAGGCATAAATTACGGTTGGATCAGCTTGCAATGGCATTTCAATTTTTAAACGATTCAAATACACACCAGCAATTCTTGGTCTTTCGTCTTTTTTAACGGATTCTTTGTGTACGATTGAAGCTAAAATAGTAGCTTCAACAGGGGTTAAACCTTGCTTTTTGGCTTTTGCAATTCGCTCTTCATTCCAAAAATTATGGTATTCCTTAATCATTTTATCACGGAATTTTTCGGCAGTAATGTTCCAATAGACTTCGTAAGTATTCGGGATAAACATGGCAAAAACATTCTCTTCTGTAAAACCATTCTCTTTCAGGAAGATGGAATCTTTGAAGATTTTCATCAAAGTCAAACTATCGGGTTCTATTTGTGAACTCACTCGAGTGGCAAAATCTTCCAATCGTTCTTGGTTGTTGAAAGCCAATTTCACGGGAACATTGCTTCGCATAGCTTTCACCAAATCGTAACTATTCATTCCTTTGGTCAATAAAAAACGTCCTGATTTTACATTTTCGGGATAGCTTCTTTTACTAGCCACCATTTCAAAACGGTTCATGTTTTCTACAAAAGGTTCTAATATTTTCTTAACATCTTCATAAGTAGCGTCTGTTGGTACAAAAACAAAAACTTCAGATTGTGAAAATTTGGTGTTTTTAGAAAAAACCTGATTGGCTAGTATTCCTCCGTAAATCAGTAATCCTGATATTAGTACTACAGATGCTATTGTTATGATTTTCTTTAAGTTCAAAATTGAAATTTTTAAAGTTGATGATTTATTAATTGAAAAATAGCCTCGTCTTTATACACTCCATTGACTAAAGTCCAATCTTTTTTTGTGCCTATTTTCTGGAATCCAAATTTAGAAAAAAGAGCCACACTCGCAACATTTTCTACAGCTATATTTGCATATAATTGATGTAGATTCAAATGATAAAAAGCATAGTTGACTAACAACTCCAAAGCTTCGGAACCGATGTTTTGTTTTCTGTTTTCTACTGACTGAATAACGATACCAATTCCCGCCCTGTTATTCTTTGGGTCAAAATCAAATAAATCGATTAATCCAAGGGCTGGAAAATCTTCATCCTGACAAATCGCCAATCGCAATTGCTTGGCTTCATATATATCCTGATGGGCATTTTCGAGGTATTGCTTCACCAAAAACCGACTGTAAGGTGTTTGTGTATTGCTTACTTCCCAAATGCTTTGGTCATTTTCCATAGCATAGACAAACTCCAAATCATTGGGTTCGAGTGCTCGGAGGTAGATATTTTCGCCTTTGAGAGTAATCATTATATTTCAATAACGCCTTTAAAAACAAATTCCGCAGGCCCAATCAGAAAAACATTGGTAAACAAATCACCTATTTTATCAAAAGAAACGGCTAATTTTCCGCCTTCTACATTCAAATTAATAGAAGAAGCATTGGTTTGTCCTGTGGCATTCATGGCGATGGCAACCGCTGTTGCACCAGTTCCGCAGGCCAAAGTTTCATCTTCAACTCCTCTTTCATAGGTGCGAAGTGAAAACGTATCTTCATTGATTTTTTTTACGAAATTGATGTTGCTACCTGCTGCTCCATATAAAGAACCATAACGCAACGCTGCTCCTTTTTCTTTTACATTATAATGTTCTAAATCGTCCACCAATTGTACGTGATGTGGCGAACCAGTATTCATAAAAGTATAATCGGTTTCTTTTTTGATATCAGCAACGTCAATCATCTGTAAAGAAACGATTCCGTCACTAGCAACAGTTGCGTGATGCAAGCCATCGGTGGCTATGAATGTTGTTTTATCGGCAATCACGTTTAAATCTTTGGCAAAAGCCACCAAACAACGACCACCATTTCCACACATCGAACTGGTATTCCCATCGGAATTGTAGTAAACCATTTTGAAATCGGTTTCGGTGTCATTTTCCAACAAAATCAATCCGTCAGCACCAATTCCGAAACGGCGATCACACAAACGGGCAACGAGTTGTACATCTTCTTTTGGGAAAAATCCCGAACGATTGTCAATCATTACAAAATCGTTTCCTGTTCCCTGATATTTATAGAATTCTAATTGCATTACAGTATGTATTAAGAGTTACAAAAGTACAAATTAGATTTCAAAACATTAGGTTAAATTATACCGTCAAAAATGCAAATATTAATGATACGTTAAAGATTGTTAACCGAGCGTTAAACTGTTTTTTTGAAATACTAAAATTTATAATTTTACAGCGTAAATTCTTAAATAACTATAAAACTATGAAACGATTTTCAAGCCTATTTTTAGTATCATTGTTGAGCGGAGCCGTAACCTTGGGCTCTTATAAATTGTTATTTGACGACAATGGCTATTTTTCGAAAAAATCAATTGTAACCCAAGCTCCCAATTCGTACGGAAGAACTGTTGGTTTATCTGCAGAAGCCGTTGATTTTACCGAAGCAGCCGACAAAACAATTCACACGGTGGTTCACGTAAAAAATGTTTCTAGAACCACTGTTTCTAATCCGTTATTAGAATATTTTTATGGTTTTAGAGGTGGACAACAACAAGAACAAGTAGGAACAGGTTCGGGTGTAATTATTTCGGAAGATGGTTATATTGTAACCAACAACCACGTCATCAAAGACGCATCCGAAATAGAAATCACCTTAAACAATAAAAAATCGTACAAAGCCAAACTCATTGGAACGGATTCCAAGATGGATATTGCTTTGCTGAAAATTACTGCCGACGAAAAATTACCTTACACCGCTTTCGCCAATTCGGATTCGGTAAAAATTGGTGAATGGGTTTTGGCCGTTGGAAATCCGTATAATTTAACTTCGACTGTTACGGCTGGAATTATTTCGGCCAAAGCCAGAAACTTGGACACGAGCGGTATTCAATCGTTCATACAAACTGATGCGGCTGTAAACCCAGGAAATAGTGGTGGTGCATTAGTCAACACTCGTGGCGAATTGATAGGAATCAACACGATGATTTCGTCTCCAACAGGTTCTTATACCGGCTATTCGTTTGCAATTCCATCTAATAATGCCAAAAAAATAATTGATGATTTAATTGAATTTGGAAATGTACAAAGAGGCGTTTTGGGTGTTGAAGGAGGCGAATTGAACGCACAAGCTTCTAAAGAATTAGGTATCAAAGAAACCCAAGGTTTTTATATCAATAAAGTGGTGAAAAAATCAGGAGCCGAAAAAGCAGGATTGCAAAAAGGCGACATCATCGTTAAATTAGACAATCAAAACATTGCTACTTTTGCCGATCTTTCGGGTTATATTAATACCAAAAGACCGAATGACAAAGTAGAAGTAACATTTATCAGAGAAGGAAAAAACAAAACTGTTCCTGTAATTTTAAGTAAAAATGAGTTCTTCAATACTGAATTTAAAGGTTTAGAGTTGGAAAACATAGATGCCAACGACAAGAAAAGATTTCATTTGGAAAGTGGCGTAAAAATAAAAGCCATCACCAACGAAAACTTAAAACAGTATGAAGAAGACTTAAGAGGAAACATCATCTTGAGCATCGACAACGTAAAAATCAAAGACATCGAATCGGCTTCGAAAATTTTGAACAACAAAGCCGAAAATCAAAGCATCCAAATGGAAATGATTAACAAACGAGGAGAAATAATCCGAATTATTATTTAAGTCATCCAAAAACAAGAAAACCGTTCTGATTAATTTAGAACGGTTTTTTTTTATGGTTAGCCACAGATGACACGGATTAAACGGATTGCCGCGGATTTTTTTATTTATTACCAATCAACTTTGTCAAAGTTTTGAACTTTGACAAAGGTTTCAAAAAGTAAAAATTTTAAGCTATCAGCGAAAATCCGTTTGATCCGTGTTATCCGCGTTCCAAATTCACTACTCTTTCGGTTTGGTAAAGTAATATACCGGAATTCCTGTTAGCATAATCAAAACTCCCCAGCCACAAGTCGAGAATTTAGTGAGCAACAAAGAAATACAAACTGCCGAAGCCAAAATAATATAAAGAAAAGGCAAAAAAGGATAACCAAAAGCTTTATAAGGTCTTTCAGCTTCGGGCATTTTCTTGCGGAGAATAAAAATTCCGTAGATGGTCAAGATGTAAAAAATCATTACAATAATCACCACATAATCCAGCAAATCGCCATATTTTCCAGTCAAACATAAGAACGAAGCCCAAATACACTGCATCCACAAAGCCCAAGCCGGAACGCTAGCATCATTTAAAGTTGCTGCTTTTTTGAGGAACAAACCGTCTTTTGCCATGGTATAATACACTCTCGCACCCGCCATAATTAATCCGTTGTTGCAAGCAAAAGTCGAAATCATAATCATTACCGCAATAATATAGGTTCCCGTATCGCCAAAAGTATGTTGCGAAGCCGCCACCGCTACCCTATCATAAGGAACAGTGGCAATTTCTTCCAACGGCATTACCGCCAAATACATCATATTAGCCAAAAGATAAATAATGGTCACCAAGAAAGTTCCTAGAAACAAACTCAATCCCACATTGCGTTTTGGATTTTTGATTTCACCAGCAATAAATGTTACCCCAACCCAAGCATCGTTCGAAAACAAAGAACCCACCATGGCTGCCGAAATTCCAGCAATCAAAGCCGTTCCGCTGATAGACATCCACGAACTGCTGTCCACATTATAAGAACGAGGCGTCCAAGCATCCGTCCAGTTGGCGTTCCAAACATCGGCTTTGGCTGCCAAAAGAAAGCCAAAAACGATCAATCCAAACAAAGACAAAATCTTAACCACAGTCAAAACCGTTTGCATCGTTTTACTGTTTTTCACCCCACGACTGTTGACATACGTTAGCAAAACAATGGTAATAATCGAAACAATTTGGGCAGCATTCAATTGGAAAGTACCTATTTCATACAGAATATTTTCATTGCTCAAAGGCGCATACAAATAAGCCGCAAATTTCGAAAAACCCACTCCCACCGCAGCAATCGTTCCCGTTTGGATTACAGCAAAAAAGCTCCAACCGTACAGAAAAGCAATTAATTTATTGTAAGCTTCTTTAAGGTACACATATTGCCCGCCCGCTTTGGGAAACATTGCACTCAACTCGCCATAACTCACAGCAGCAATCATCGTGATGAGTCCCGCCAAAAGCCAAATCACTGTAAGCCATCCTGCCGAACCTACTTGTCTGGCAATGTCCGAACTTACTATAAATATTCCCGAACCGATCATCGAACCCACCACAAGCATCGTTCCGTCTAGTAATCCGAGTTCTCTTTTAAAATCTTCTTGGTTATTGTCTTCCATCTTTGGGTTTAGTTTAAGTAATCTGAATTATTGGTTTTTAATTATAAAACATTTCTACCCACGTAATTCGTAATTTCTAATTCGTAATTGTTTTTAGTTGGCTAAAGATATACTTTTTTGGGAAATTTAAGAAAAGAGATAAAAAAATGAAACGAAAATAGGCAAAAGAGTGACGATTCGTTATTGATTATTGGGGCGTGACCCTCCGTGAAAAACTACGGGTCGGGCTGTCCGCTGTATCTTTTGTTCCGTTAGCACTCCACAAAAGGATGCCGCTTCCATCCCTCACGCAAACTCCTATAACAATGACGATTGTATATTTCAATAACATTGCCTTTTTAAATTGTAATTTATAAGATAACAAATTTAGATTCAAAATTTTGCTTTTATTTTTTTGTAACTTTGTAAATATTAAGATTATTTAACTTAATATTGTTTTATTTTTGTAAAATTTATCCTTAATTAACAACATAATGACAGTTAACGAAATATTAGGTAGAGTAAATAATGTTGGTAATGGTGTCAACTATTGGTTCGTAAGGACAACATATGGTGAGCATTTTGATGAATTTACAAAGGGAGATTATATAGCCATTGGTTGGGATTATTTTACATTAGATGAACTAAAAAAAAACAATAAAGGCTATATAACTGAAAAAATTGCAATAACAGATAAGTTAGATAGAAGTGTAAGTAAAAACAAGGGTAAAGTAACAGCTGCTTACAATAAAATCAATACTTTTTTAACATTAAAAAAGAATGACATTGTAGTTGTGCCTAGCCGAAATTCAGATCGATTAGCATTTGGGAGAGTAGCAGATGACGAAGCTTATGAAGTGCCAGAATTAATAGGTAACGGAACACATTTTAAAAGAAGACGAATAGAATGGCTTACAATTAAAAATATTAGAAGCTTAAATCCAGTTTTTTTTCAAGTCAAATCAAATCAACATTCAATTAGTAACATTAATAGATTTGCACCTTTTATTGACAAAGAAATAGGGAATTTATTTAAAAAAGGTGAAGAGACTCACTTTGTTTTAAATATATTAAAAGATGAAAATATAAATTTTGAAGATATTAGAAGTTTAATGGATAACATTGATACTTTAATACATGATATTAACAAAGAATTGAAGTTTGACGATAATTTAGAAGATTTTTTCGTCAAAATTAGTTTACAATCAAGAGGGAGTATTGAATTAATTAAAGCTGGTAAATCATTAGCAATTTTGGCATTCTTATTGAGTGTAGCTTCCTGCGGTAATCTTGATAATCAACAAGACCCACAAATTCGTAAATTAATTGATAAAAACAGACGAGTTTTAGACCAAACAGCAATAGGTCTTGATACTTTAAAAATTAATCCTAATGAACTTTTAAAACCCTTTTCAAATGGAAAATAGTTTCTTTTCAGGTTCAGAAAATTTATATAAATATTTAGTTACAGTAGGTATTTTACTTATTGTTATGACGGTTTATTATCCCTTAAAAGAAAAGCAAGAATTAGAAGTACTTTCAATTAAGATAAAAAATGAGTTAAGTATTTTAAATTATAAAATAGAAAGTAACAAAAAAGAAGCAGATAAGATAAATTCTAATCTCCAAACTGCAACCGATACTGATTTATTAATCGTCAAGAAAAATCATCTTGAAAATGAGATAAATCAAATTTCTTGTGAAAACAAATACAATGAATTGATATCTAGAAATTCATACACAAAAATTTATAGTATAATTTTTTGGATATTTTTTCCAGTTGGTATTTTTTTAATTTTGTTTGGATTTATTAAATGGAATCGAACAAAAAAATTAGATGATGAAATACTTACACTTGAAAAAAAGAAACTTGAAATTGAAATTCAGAAATTGATTAATAATCCATAAAATTCATCTTGTAATGATTTTGTATTTATGCCAAAAAAATGATGACAATATATCAATAATGTAAATTATTTAAATCGGAACATAATTTTTGTTCCGATTTTTTTTATCCAACATCCTAAATGTATTAATATCTAAAGTCATAAATATAAATAAAACCCAGCTAGCGCGAGCGTCCCGCTCGTGCCGTCAATCAAAAGCAATTAAATAATAATTCAAAATGTAAACTTATTTTAGGACGTGACAAATTTGTGGGCACGAGCGGGACGCTCGCGCTAGCAGAAACCAAAAAAATAAATTATCTCTTTGACTTCAAAAGGTTATCATAACTCGATAAAACACAAATCCCAATGACCAATTACCATTTCAGAAAAGCAAAAACCACTGAAATCACTCCAATATGGGAGATTTTAGAACAAGCGATTTTACGAAGAAAAGAAAACGGCAGTAATCAATGGCAAGATGGTTATCCAAACATTGAAGTGGTGCAAAAAGACATTGAAAAAGAAGCAGGATTTGTGTTGACCGACGGAGAATCCATCGTAGGATATTGTGCTGTATTAATCAATGACGAACCTGAATATGCCAAAATTGAAGGAAACTGGCTAACTAACGAAGATTTTGTGGTGTTTCATCGAGTGGCTATTTCCGAAAAGTATTTGGGCAAAGGTTTAGCTCAAAAAATAATGGGCTGTATCGAAGATTTTGCCCTTCAGAACAACATCTACAGCGTAAAAGCAGACACCAATTTTGATAATTTTGCCATGATGAAAATCTTTGAAAAAATGGGTTACAGTTTCTGCGGTCACGTTTATTTTAGAGGTGGACAAAGAAAAGCGTATGAAAAAGTGCTGGCTAAATTTTAGGTAAAACATTATTTATTCTACTCTTTTAAGGAAGGTAAAACACGAACTATAACAAGAATATCTCAATCAAAAAAGCTCAAAAAACAAATCTGTTTTTTGAGCTTTTTTTGATTTTATAATGAAGCTAAAATTACTCCTGCATCATATCAATATGTCTGTCGTGATAGCCTAATAAATATAAAACTCCATCAAGACCTAAACTAGAAATAGAAGTCGCTGCACTTTCTTTTACTTTGGGTTTGGCGTGAAAAGCAATTCCTAAACCTGCTAGGTTTATCATTGGCAAATCATTGGCACCATCTCCCACAGCAATGGTTTGGTTGATGTGAATGCCTTCTTTTTCGGCAATGGCTTGTAGGTATTCGGCTTTTTTTGCGCCATCTACAATTTCGCCTATATAATTTCCGGTCAACTTACCGTCTATAATCTCCAATTCATTGGCGTGAACATAATCAATCCCTAACTCTTTTTGCAAATAATGACCAAAATAAGTAAACCCTCCAGAAAGAATAGCGGTTTTATAACCGTAATATTTCAGAGCTTTCATCAAGCGGTGAGCGCCTTTTGTTATCGGTAAATTAATCGCCACATTATGCAGTACCTCTTCGCTCAAACCTTCCAGCAAAGCCATACGTTTTTTGAAACTTTCGCTAAAATCGATCTCGCCGTTCATCGCTGATTCGGTGATGGCTCTCACTTGTTCGCCTACACCAGCTAATTCTGCTAATTCATCAATTACTTCCGTTTGAATTAAAGTAGAATCCATATCAAAACACACCAAACGGCGGTTTCTTCGGTACATATTATCCTCTTGGAACGAAATATCTACGTCTAATTCTCTAGAAATATCCATAAAATTAGCCGTCATCATCGTTTTATCGACCACATTACCCGTTACGGATAATTGCACGCAAGAACGAGGATATTCTTCTTTCTCGACCACCGAAGTTCTGCCCGTTAATCGCGTGATAGAATCGATATTCAAGTCTTGATCGGACATTATTTTGGTTACCGCTGCCAATTGCACGGCAGTCAGTCTTTCGCCCAAAATATTGATAATATACTTTTGCTTGCTTTGTGCTTTGACCCAAATTTCGTAATCAGGAATAGTGATTGGAATAAATTTTACTTTGATTCCAAGTTCATACGCCTTGAACAATAAATCTTTCAACACTGGTGCCGAGCTAGAGCCTGCTTGTATCTCAAACAAAATTCCCAGTGACAAGGTATCGTGAATATCTGCTTGACCTATATCCAAAATAACGGCATCATAAGTAGCTAATATCGATGTTAAACCCGCAGTTACCCCAGGTTTGTCCTGACCAGAAACTTTTAATAAAATAATCTCTTTATCTACTGTTGCCATTTTTATTGGTTTTGATTTACGAGGGGCAAAAATCGACAATCTATTGTAGATAAAAAAGGATATGTTGCATTTTTTCACAAAGAGAGAAAAAACAAAAAACCCGACAGGTTTTAAAAACTGTCGGGTTTAAAATTCTATAAACTTTAATCTTTGTCAAAGTTTTAAAACTTTGACAAAGGTAATTTCACTAAAAATTACGAAGCAATTTCCAATCGTTTCAATAAAATTCCATTTAAGGTTTTAAATCAAAAATACGTTTTAACTGCAAATTCAAACTGCTCCACAAAAATATTCTTAAAAACACTAATATTATTTTGCTCATAAAAAACAAGCATCGCTTTTTTATAATCAATAGAATCAACTGTCCTAAAAGATAGTGGACAATACTGATAATGAATTAAAATGGCATTGCTCATAATTCTTGCAGTTCTCTTATTCCCATCAGAAAAAGGTTGAATATAAGAAAGTAAAACCAAAGCCAATAATCCCTTCTCAAAAATATTTTCTCTACTGTTGATAAGAATACACATATCATCCAATGCTTCTTTTATTTGAAAGGCATTATCTAAAGGTTTGTAATTTGTTCCTGAAATACCAACTCTTCGATTTCGAATGTTTCTATCAATACCCAAACCTTCAATAAGCAAACTGTGAATATCTTCAATTCGTGAAACAGAAAGAGGATTTACATAATCTGGATTCTCCAAAATAAAATCCAATGCGGTTTTATGATTCAATAACATAACAGCCTCATCTTTAGTCTTACCTGACGCCGTTTCTTTTTCTTTTAATAATTTTTCAGTTTCTAATAAAGAATAAGTATTACCCTCAATTTGAGAAGATTTCCAACTCAAATCAATCGCTAACCGCTCAAACTCTTTAATATATTCGGTTTTCGTAAGTCTTGAGGTATTTTCTGTGAAACTATTTTGAAGATTGGACAGTTTTTCCATTTCCTCATCAGTAAACAGCGAAATTACGCTCAATATTTCTTTGATAAGATCAAAGCTAAATCCTTCTTTTATTTCTCGTTCATCAATCTCTTTTTCAAAATAAACTGCTACATCTATTGGAAATAAAACATCTAAACCTTTGCCAATAAAGTACTTCGTAGCTTTTCCTTTTCCAATTGTAGTAACAAAATTTTTATCTAATAATGTTGCAATTGTCCTTTTTACGGTCGCAAGTGCTACAACATTTCCCAATCCATCATAAATTTCTCTTGAGGAACTATTGGGATGCTTTTGGATATAATCCAGTATTCCTTTTTCTAAATCTAATTTAAACTTTGCCATAAAAAACACTTTGAGCTCACAAATTTAACGAATAAAGCTCAAAAACATCCGTTTTTGAGCTTTATTTCATTTTTTATTGAGCTTGAAATTGAATTACGAAGCAATTTCTAATCGTTTCAATAAATTTCTATTCAAAGTTTCTTTGGCGTAATCTACGTCGATTTCTAATACTTTATCATCAGAACTTGGCAATTCATACATCGCATCGGTCAAGATAGCTTCGCATAACGAACGTAATCCACGAGCTCCTAATTTGTATTCCAAAGCCTTATCTACAATGAAATCCAAGGCCTCGTCTGTGATATTGAATTCCACCTCATCCATCAAAAACAACTTTTGATATTGTTTGATTAAAGCATTTTTAGGTTGGGTCAAAATCGCTCTCAAAGTGGCTCTGTCCAAAGGATCCATGTGCGTTAAAACTGGTAAACGACCAATAATCTCCGGAATCAATCCAAAATCTTTGATGTCTTTTGGAATAATATATTGTAGTAAATTATCTTTATCTATATTGTCAGCATTTTTAGAAGTCGAATAACCAACCGCTTGACGGTTCAAACGTTTAGAAATTATACGTTCTACTCCATCAAATGCACCACCAGCGATAAACAAAATGTTTTGGGTGTTTACCTCAACAAATTTTTGGTCTGGATGTTTTCTTCCTCCTTTTGGTGGAACATTGACAACCGTTCCTTCCAATAATTTCAATAAAGCCTGTTGCACCCCTTCTCCTGATACATCACGAGTGATGGATGGATTGTCGCTTTTGCGAGCAATTTTATCAATTTCATCAATGAAAACAATTCCTCTTTCAGCTTTGGTTACATCATAATCAGCAGCCTGCAAAAGACGCGTCAAAATACTTTCGACATCTTCTCCCACATAACCAGCTTCTGTTAATACCGTTGCATCAACAATCGCCAAAGGAACGTCTAACATTTTAGCAATGGTTTTAGCCACCAATGTTTTCCCAGTTCCAGTTTGACCTACCATGATGATATTGCTTTTTTCAATCTCTACCTCGTCGTGCAATTCTTGTTGCATCAAACGTTTGTAGTGATTGTAAACCGCCACCGACATTACTTTTTTGGTTTGATCCTGACCAATAACATATTGATCTAGGAAAGCCCTGATTTCTTTTGGTTTTCTCAATACCAAGTCGGTTGGCAAATGATTTGCTTTGCCGCTTGATTTTAATTCTTCTAATACAATTCCGTGGGCTTGTTCGATACATTTATCACAAATGTGCGCATCAATTCCAGCAATCAGCAAACTGGTTTCTGGTTTTTTTCTTCCACAGAATGAACATTCTAATTTTGGTTTTGCCATCTTTTGAGGTTGGAGGTCAGAAGTTAGAAGTTAGAAGTCCCAATCGTACCTCTAACTTCTAACCTCTAACTTTAATTTATCTTCTTAACACTTCATCAATCATTCCGTATTCTTTGGCTTCGTCAGCAATCATCCAATAATCGCGCTCGCTGTCTTTATGTACTTTATCAAAAGTTTGTCCTGAATGTTGTGAAATAATATGGTACAATTCATCTTTTAGTTTCAACATTTCACGCAAGTTGATTTCCATATCAGTCGCCACACCTTGTGCTCCGCCTGATGGTTGGTGAATCATTACTCTTGAATGCGGCAATGCTGAACGTTTTCCAGCTGCTCCAGCACATAACAGCACTGCTCCCATAGAAGCTGCCATTCCTGTACAAATGGTAGCTACATCTGGTTTGATGTATTGCATGGTATCATAAATTCCCAATCCTGCGTAAACGCTTCCTCCTGGAGAATTCAAGTAAATTTGAATGTCTTTAGAAGCATCGGCACTTTCCAAAAATAATAACTGCGCTTGAACGATGTTGGCAATTTGATCATCGATTCCTGTTCCCAAGAAGATAATTCTGTCCATCATCAATCTTGAAAAAACATCCAATTGAGAAATATTCAACTGACGCTCTTCAATAATATAAGGGGTCATATTAGTTGGATTCATTGCCGCTACGATTTTGTCGTAGTACATTGCGTTTACACCTTGGTGTTTTGTAGCAAATTTTTTAAATTCTTTACCGTAGTTCATTTTTTAAAAGTTTAAAAGTTTAAAAGCTTAAAATGGTTTAATGGTTTATAATTATTTAACCCTAAACGATTCAAACAAAAGAGCGCCAAAAAAATATTTTTGACGCTCAAATATAACTATTTTTTATGGTTTAGACTTTGTAAAAAAATCATAAAGTTATTTGAATTTTTTGGACTTAATCCAATAAACTCTCGACTTCAAACTTCCCACTTCAATCTCCCAACTTTCCAAATTATTCTCCGTAAGACGCAGCAATAAATTCTTCGTAAGTCACTTCTTTAGTTGTTGGATTTGCTTTCTCTTTGAAGATTTCCAATAATTTTTCTGCAACTACTTGGTCTGAAAGTCTTTTCACTTCTTCTTGATTAGACAAAACTCTTGCTACAATTCCTTGAACTTCTTCGTCAGTAGGATTAGTTTGCCCGAATTGTGCCATTTGCTGACGGATGTTTTTTGAAGTAAAAGTTTTCAAATCGTCAAAAGTGATTTTGATGTCATTTTGAGCCAATGCTTTTCCTTCTATCAATTGAAAACGCAATCCTTTTTCAGAACGCGCATATTCTACTTCAGCTTCTTCTGGAGATAATTTTTTTTCACCTACAGTTTGCAACCATTTTTTAAGGAATTCAGCTGGTAAATCGAATTTGGTGTTTTCGATTAAAAACTCCGTTACATCACCTAATAATTTTTGATCCGCTTGTTGAGCAAATTGAGACTCGGCATCTTCTTTGATTTTTGCTTTCAAGTCTTCTAGTGAAGCTACATTTCCAGCGCCAAATAATTTGTCAAATAATTCTTGGTTCAATTCCGCTGGCTCTGAAACAGTAATGGCTTCGATAGTGAAATCAACATCAATTGCTAAACCGTGAACGTTATCGTGACCTACTTTCAAATAATCCATCAATTGATGATCGTCTTCGAATAAACCACTTGTGTTTACCGTTACAACATCACCTACTTTTTTACCAATAAATTTATCAGCAGTAGCTTTGTCTTTGAAAACTGATAATGAAATAGTAGTTTCGTTTCCGATTCCTTCTGCTTCATTAGTAAAAATACCTTTAATATCAGATCCTTCAACAACCACTTCTTGAGGAATTGCATTTCCAAATTGTTTTTGGATGCGCTCCACTTGTCCGTCGATTAATTTATCATCGGCCGTAACTACATATTTTACGATGTCATTTTTAGCATCTAAATCAATTTCGAAATTAGGCACCAAACCGATTTCAAACTCGAAAGTCAATTCTTCTGCTGACCAATCTAATTCTTCATTTTCTTTAGCTAAAGGAGTTCCCAAAAGATTTAATCTTTCCGATTGAATGTAACGCTCTAAAGCTAAATCAACTACTTTTTTAACTTCTTCTTTCTTAATTTCTCTACCATATTGTTTTTCAACAAGATCTTTAGGCACAGCTCCTTTTCTAAAACCTTTTACTTGTGCCAAAGGCATTTTTTCGTTTATTCTTTTGGCTACTTGACCTTTGTAATCCATGTGAACAACTGTCATTACAATTGTTTCGTTTACTGCGTCTACTGCTACTCTTTTAATATCCATCTTCTTCGTTTATTTACATAATAAAATTGGGTCGCAAAATTATAAAAATTTTACAACCCAAACAAGTTTTTAATCTATTGAATTTTAGTCGCTTATTTGCCCCTCAATTCCCTTTATTTTTCTATTTATCTTTACCTACAATAGCAAATAAAATGGACTGCGACAACGACAATACCACACTGAAAATCAGTGCCGTAAAAAAGGAATCAACCTTAAATCCGCCAACAATATAGGTGCATAACAAAATAATTATAGCATTAATCACCAGTAAAAACAAGCCCAATGTAAAAATGGTAAAAGGCAGTGTCAATACTACAAATATTGGTTTTATAAACAAGTTAAGCAATCCTAAAACAACCGCAACAAGTAGCGCAGTAACAAAATCTTTGATATGAACACCAGTCATAAAATGAGCAATAAGCAACACTAAAATTGATGTGATAATAATTCGGATAAGTAGTTTCATAGTCTTTTTATTTCAAATGTATAATAATTATTTCAAAAACGAACTCGATATTTCATAAAAGAGTTTTGGGTTTTCGGCGTGAAGCCAATGCCCAACATTCGGGATAGTTTCTAGTTTTGAATCTGGAAAATGCTGTTGAATATTCTCGAAATCTTCATCTAAAATATAATTCGAATTGCCGCCACGAATAAAAAGTGTTGGATTATTGAAAATCGCATTTTCGGGAAGTGGTTTTCCTATTTCGTCTTTATTAGCATTAAAAACTGCTAAATTAAAGCGGAAGGCTAATTGTCCTGGCTCTTGCCAGTACAAACTTTTTAATAGAAATTGTCGGGTTCCAAAATCGGTGATGTATTGCGACATAATTGCTTCGACTTCATTTCGACTTGGTTTTTTAGAAAAATCGACCGCATTCAACGCATCAAAAATAACTTGATGGTGTTGCGGATAAAATTTTGGACCAATATCAGCAACTATTAATTTTTCGACCATTGCGGGATATTTTGTTGCAAAAAGCATGGCTGTTTTCCCTCCCATCGAATGTCCAATTATGCTAACTTTTTCGAGATTATTAGCTTGGCAATAATCCAAAACATCTTGAGCCATTAGTTCGTAATTGAACTCATCCGAATGAAAACTTTTACCATGATTGCGCAAATCCAATAAATGCGCCTGAAATCCATCGGTAGCAAATTGCGTTCCCATTGTTTTCCAATTGTCAGACATTCCTAGAAATCCATGAATGATTAAAAGTGGCTTGCCCTCGCCTTCTATTTTTGAGTACAACATTTAGATTATATTTTTTTACCATATAAGTCATATAAGTTCATTTAAGTTTGGGATATTTAAAATCTTAAATGAACTTATATAACTTATATGGTTGATTTATTTCAGTTTTTGCAAATACATATTCACTACATTCTCCAATCCGAGATACAAAGCTTCCGCAATCAAGGCATGACCAATAGAAACTTCTAATAAACCAGGTATATTTTGTTTAAAAAACTGAATATTATCTAAACTCAAATCGTGACCCGCATTGATTCCTAATTCCAATTCATTAGCCAAAATTGCCGATTTCACATAAGGATCTATTCCGTTTTTGTTTCCTAAACTGTATTGATGCGCAAAAGCTTCGGTGTACAATTCAATTCTATCTGTTCCTGTTTTTTTAGCGCCTTCAATCATTTCAGCAATGGGATCTACAAAAATAGAAGTTCGGATTCCGTTGCGTTGAAATTCCTGAATCACTTCGGCTAAATAGGCTTGATTTTTCACAGTATCCCAACCAGCTGAAGAAGTAATTGCTCCAATAGCATCAGGAACTAAAGTCACTTGTTCTGGTTTACATTCCAACACCAAATCGATAAAATTATGTTGCGGATTTCCCTCAATATTATATTCAGTGCAAACAATAGCTTTCAAATCACGAGCATCCTGATAGCGAATGTGTCTTTCGTCTGGTCTTGGATGAATTGTAATTCCTTGACCCCCAAATTTTTGAATATCGGCGGCTACTTTTAATAAATCAGGTACATTTCCGCCACGAGCGTTGCGTAAAGTTGCTATTTTGTTAATATTTACACTTAACTTTGTCATTAGAAAACTATTTAAGAATATTTGTAAAACTTGAAATGCAAAAATACAAAGTAAACCTAGCTGTTTTGCATATTTTTGATTATTTTGCAAGAAATATTTTAGAAGGATTATGACTGAAATCACAAACTATATTACCAATGATTTTAAAGCAATTGACAGCCAAGAAACTATCGGGGCGGTTCAAGAATTTTTTGATGATTTGACTTTTTCTCATTTTCCCATAATTGAAGAAGAAATATACATTGGCAGCATCGCTTCGAATGATATTGAAACTTTTGATAGCAACAAAAAAGTATCTGATTACAAATACTCCCTAGAAGGTTTTTTTGCCAGAAACAACATGATTTGGCTTGATGTTTTGGAAGTTTTTGCCAAAAACAACACTAATTTAATTCCCGTTTTAGACGAAAAGAACAAATACATTGGGTATTATGAAATGAGTGACATCATTAAATTTTTTAATGAAACTCCTTTTTTGAGCGAACAAGGAAAAATTATTATTATCAGAAAAAAAGACATTGATTATTCAGCAAGTCAAATTTCCCAAATTGTAGAAAGCAACGATGGAAAATTATTAGGGTTATTTGTATCAGCAACCGATGCAGACAGCATTGAAATAACACTAAAAATAAGCATTGGACCAGTAAACGAAATCATTCAAGCCTTTAGAAGATATGATTACGAAATAATATCAGACCATAATGAAGATAGCTATATTACCACTTTAAAAGAACGATCGGATTATCTAGACAAATACCTTAATATATAAAGCCTCACCACACCCCTTTAGAGAGGGAGAAAATTACACAGAAAATGAAAGTAGCCATTTACGGAAAATACTATCTTAATAGCACCGAACCTATTATAAACGACATTTTTGAATTTTTCACCAATAACAATGTCGAAATGGTTATCGAATCCTATTTTTTAAGCGTTTTGTACGAAAAAAAAATCATCGATAAAGAATACAAAACATTTTCATCTCACACCGAATTAGACAGTAGTTTTGATATGCTTATCAGCATTGGCGGTGACGGAACAATCTTGCGGGCTGCTGCATTGGTTCGTGATTCTGGTGTTCCTATTTTAGGAATAAATGCTGGACGATTGGGATTTTTGGCAACAGTTCAAAAAGAAAACATTGATGAATTCATGCAATTCATCATCGAAAAGAAATATACCATTTCAAAAAGAACACTATTAAGTCTTTCGACTTCTCTGAAAAATGATGCTATTGAAGAAATTAATTTTGCTTTAAACGAAATTTCAGTGAGTCGAAAAGATTCCACCTCAATGATTACGGTAGAAACCTATCTTAACGACGAATTTTTGAATTCGTATTGGGCTGACGGTTTAATAATAGCAACCCCAACAGGATCTACAGGATATTCCATGAGTTGTGGCGGACCTATTTTAACTCCAGATGTAAAAAGTCTTGTAGTGACACCCATTGCACCTCACAACTTAAATGCACGCCCACTGGTAATTCCTGATGAAACCGAAATCAAACTAAAAGTTTCAGGGCGAGAAGAACATTATTTAGTTTCGCTGGATTCTAGAATTACTTCCGTAAAAAACGAAACTATATTAACCATAAAGAAAACCCCTTTTCAAATCAATATGATTGAAATTCCTAATGAAACTTTTTTGAAAACACTTCGTGGCAAATTATTTTGGGGAGAAGACCGAAGAAATTAACTTTTTTTTTTATTTTTTAAAATACGAATACCTTTATTTTATTCGTTTAAGTGTTTTCGAATCAATAATTTCGTTCGTTTTAAGTGTCATTTTTTTTAATAAAAAGCACATTTAATCTAATGCGCATTGATTCGTGTCGATAATTATTATATTTGCACGCAATTTTAACTAAATGAATAAACTTTTCAACCTGTTTTTCGTATTGTCTTTTTGTACTATCAATGCCCAAATTCATGAATTAGGTGTGTTTGTTGGCGGGAGCAATTATGTAGGTGATGTAGGAGAAACTACTTACATCAACCCTAACGATCCAGCCATTGGTTTTTTATACAAATGGAACAAAAGTCCGAGGCTTTCTTATCGTTTTTCCTTGGCTGGTGCTTTTATTACTGGTCATGATGCAAATTCAGATGAACCCAGCAGAGAACAAAGAGGCTATACCTTTAGAAAAGGCATCAGTGAAGCTTCGGCAGGAATCGAATTTAATTTTTTTGATTTTAATCTACATGATTACAAAGCTAAAATCACACCTTATGTACATTCTGGATTAAATTATTTGAGATACCGTGATTTTTCAGTTGTTCCTGGAGAAAATCGGGGTGATAAACATGTAGGTTCGTTTGCAATCCCAATGACTTTAGGATTAAAATCTAATGTCTTACCTCATTTTATATTAGGAATTGAAGTTGGAGCTAGATATACATTTACCGATAATTTAGACGGAAGCAATCCAGAAGACAATAGATTTACTAAATTTGGAAACTTAAATAACAATGATTGGTATGTTTTTTCGGGAGTAACGCTAACCTACACCTTTGGAGACAAACCTTGCTATTGCGCACAATAGAAATGAATTTACTAGAAAAAATAGACACAAACCACTTACCCAAGCATTTAGCTATTATCATGGATGGCAATGGTCGTTGGGCAAAACAACAAGGATATTTACGTGCTATGGGTCATGAAAACGGATCACAATCCGTAAAAGACATCATAGAAACCTGTTCTAATTTAGGCATAGAAAATCTTACTTTATATACTTTTTCAAGCGAAAACTGGAGCAGACCCAAAATTGAAGTCGAAATACTAATGAAGATATTAGTAAAGACTTTGACCAAGGACATCAAAATGCTTCAAAAAAACAACATCAAGCTAAACGCTATTGGTAATTTAGAAAAACTACCAGAAAAGGTTAGAAAAGTAGTATTTGAGGCTATAGAAAAGACCAAAGACAGTACTAAAATGACCCTCACATTAGCCTTAAGTTATGGCGCTAGAGAGGAAATCGTAAATGCTGTAAGAAACATAAGCGATAAAGTTAAAAATAATATAATTTCAATAGACTCTATTGACGATTCAATTATAAATGAGCATCTTTACACGCAAAATTTACCCGAGGTAGATTTATTAATACGAACAAGTGGAGAGCATAGAATAAGTAACTTTTTGTTATGGCAAATAGCCTACGCAGAATTATATTTTACTGATGTATTATGGCCAGACTTTAAAGAACAAGATTTGTATGAGGCTATCATTAGTTATCAAAAAAGAGAGCGTAGATTTGGAAAAACAAGTGAACAAATTAAATAATTTTTTAGTGTTACAAAAAAGCATAAAAATAGTTTTTGGTCTTTTAATTCTTGGTAGTTTTAGCCAAATGAAAGCCCAAGAAAGAGTTCCTTTTGACCAAGGAAAAAAATACATTTTAGCCAAAGTAGATGTAGTTGGAAAAATCAGTTTCAACGAAAATACCGTAGTCACTTTTGCAGGTCTTGAAAAAGGACAAGAAATTACAGTTCCTGGCGAAGAAATTAGTAACGCTATAAAAAAATTAGGCAAACTAGGTTTATTTGACGAAATTTCATTTTATGTAAACCGAATCGAAAATGACAGTATCTATCTTGACTTGAACGTAGAAGAACTTCCTAAACTAAATGAAGTAAAAATAGTTGGAGTTTCTAAAAGCAAAATGGAAGGTTTAATTAAAGATAATGGACTGACCAAGACCAAAGTAGTCAACGAAAACTTAATTACAACCACCAAAAATTATATTGAAAATAAATATAAAAAAGACGGTTTTTTTAATACCAAAGTTACCATCAATACCGTTATAGACACTGCAGAAGTGAATATGGTAAACATGTTGGTAAAAATTGACAAAGGTTCAAAAATAAAAATCAAAGAAATTGATTTTGAAGGCAACAAGGAATTGAATGACAAAACCTTGCGTGGTGCCATGAAAGATACCAAACAGAAAAAATTGCTAACCCTCAAAAGCTCTAAATTCATCAAAGAAAAATACAAAGACGATTTGGATAAAGTTATTGCAGCCTACAAAGAAAAAGGATACCGCGATGCTAGAATACTATCAGACACTGTTTCGTATGACAAAGATGCCAAAGCTTTGATGGTAAAAGTAAAAGTTGAAGAAGGAAACAAATACCGTTTTGGAAACATCAAATTTCTTGGAAACACTGTTTATTCAGATGAAGGACTTTCAGCAATGTTAGGCATCAAAAAAGGAGATACTTACAATGGTGTCCTTCTTGAAAAAAGAATTGCCGACAAAACAAAACCTGATGGAGAAGATATTACCAATTTATACCAAAACAACGGGTATTTATTCTCGACCATCAACACTGTAGAAACCAGAACAGCCAATGATTCTATCGATTTTGAAATTAGAATCACCGAAGGTCCTATTGCTTATTTCAACAAAATTACAGTTACCGGAAATGATAAAACGAATGACCATGTAATTTATAGAGAATTAAGAACCAAACCAGGCGAAAAATACAACAAAGAATTATTAATAAGAACCATTCGTGAAATTGGACAATTGGGATTTTTTGACCCAGAAACAATTGAGCCACAGTTCAAAAATGTGGATGCAGCTGCAGGAACAGTAGATATTAATTATCCTTTGACTGAAAAAGGAGCTAGCCAAATCGAACTTCAAGGAGGTTATGGCGGTGGTGGTTTTATTGGAACGTTAGGACTGTCATTCAACAATTTTTCGGCTAGAAATTTATTCAAAAAAGAAGCTTACAAACCACTTCCGATGGGAGACGGACAAAAAGTATCGTTGCGATTGCAAGCCAGTTCTTTTTACAGAACCTATAGTGCCTCGTTTTCTGAACCATGGTTTGGCAGACAAAAACCAGTGCAATTAAACACTTCTATATCCTATACAAGTCAATTTTATAATGATTTTAGAACCCAAAGAGTTGATAAAAGTAGAAGCTTTAATATCTTGACATTATCAGCAGGAATTTACAAAAGATTGAGTGTACCTGATGATTATTTTGGATTATCTCAAACTATCAGTTATCAACACTATGATTTGCACAATTACAACACAGGCCTATTTACCTTTGGAGATGGAGCCTCAAGAAACTTGGCATACACTATAGGATTAACTAGAAGTAACAAAGGTGTAAACCCGATTTTCCCGACTTATGGTGCTGAATTCAGTTTGACTGGAAAATTCACCTTGCCTTACTCTTTGTTTAACGGAGTAGATTATGCTAATTTAGGCAATCAAAAAGAATATAAATATGTATATTCAGGAGCGCAATATGAAGGTTCGAATGGTACAATGGTAAACAATGGCGATTATCTTGAAAGCTTACCTAGTACCACTAACCCAACACCTAACAGTGTTACGAATTACCAAGATGCAGTAGCCGACCCTGCAAAAGTAGATCAAAAGAAATACAACTGGTTAGAATATTACAAAATCAAATTCAAAGCCGATTGGTACACCAAAGTCTATGGAAAACTAGTTCTTCGATCATTAGTTGAATACGGATTCTTGGGATCTTATAACAAAGACAGAGGCGACATTCCGTTTGAAAGATACTTTTTAGGAGGTGATGGTATGCAAAACTTTTCTATGGATGGTAGAGAAACCATTGCTTTGAGAGGATACCCAAACAGTGCTTTAACACCTGTAAATAGTTTAGGAGAACCAATTGGAGCAACGATATACAACAAATATTCATTAGAATTGCGTTATCCAATAACCTTAAAAGCAGCAGCGTCGATTTATGCACTAAGTTTCCTTGAAGCAGGTTCCTCTTTTGACAAATTCTCTAACTACAATCCATTTTCATTAAGTCGTTCAGCGGGTGTAGGATTGAGAGTATTTATGCCTGCCTTTGGATTATTAGGAATTGATTTTGGTTATGGTTTTGATGGATTACCACAAGGCGACGGAACACTTGGATCTAAAGCCAATGGCTGGGAAACCCATTTTATCATTGGACAACAATTTTAAAAACAGACACTACATTTTTCTAATATAGTAAAGTTATGAAAAAACAATTTTTAATTCTATTTTTATCCCTGATTGGATTTTCTTCGATTCAAGCACAAACTAAAGGCACAAAAGTGGGGTATATCGATATGGAATACATTTTACAAAACGTTCCAGATTATACCGAAGCTCAAAACCAATTAGAACAAAAAGCACAAAAATGGAAGCAAGAAATTGAAGCCAAAAAAAATGAAATCAATAAATTAAAAGAAGCCCTAAAAGCAGAGAAAGCCTTATTAACAAAAGGTCTTATAGAAGAAAGAATTGCCGAAATCACGTTCCTTGAAAATGAAAATTTAGAGTACCAACAAAAACGTTTTGGTCCTAATGGCGATTTGATGACTCAAAAAGCAGGTTTAACAAAACCAATACAAGACCAAGTTTTTACCGCTGTACAAGACATTGCCGAAGCCAAAAAATACGATTTCATATTTGACAAAACTTCCGATTTAACAATGCTATTTGCTGCCAAAAGATTTGATATTAGCGACCAAATTATTCGTGTTTTAAATAGAACCGAAAAAAGAGAACAACTCACTAAAAAACAGCTTAAAGAAGAAGAGGAAAGAGAAGCCAAAGAAGATGCACTGGATGAAAACCCAGGATTAGCAGAAAGACAAAAAGCATTAGATGCTAAAAAAGCAGCTAGAGACAAAATCATAGCCGATAGAATTCTAGTTCAAGAACAAAGAAAACAAGCTGCAGAAGAAAGAAAATTACAAATTGCTGCTGATAGAGAGGCCAAGAAAAACGGAACAGTTACCACAGCTAAAACAGCTGTAACAACAGACAATTCAGTTCAAAAAGAAGCTGCAAAAACAGCCGCCGCCGATGCTAGACAAAAACAATTAGAAGAAAGAGCTGCCATACTCGAAGCACGCAAAAAAGCTGCCGAAGACAACAAAAAAGCACAGGAAGAAAAAAGAAAGCAAATTTTAGCTGATAGAGAAGCCAAAAAAACTGGCACGGTTTCTGAAAGTACAGTAAAAGAGGAAACAAAGACCGAGGCTAAAACAACCGAAACAGTTAAAGACACAACAAAAACAGCGGCAGAAGAAGCCAAAGAAAAACAAGCAGAAGCAAGAGCAAAAACATTAGAAGAACGCAAAAAAATAATTGAAGATCGCAAAAAAGCACTAGAAGAAAGAAAACAAAAAGTGCTAGAAGCAAGAGAAGCAGCCAAAAAAGCAGCCGAAGA
Organism: Flavobacterium eburneipallidum; assembly: GCF_027111355.2. Lineage (NCBI taxonomy): Bacteria > Pseudomonadati > Bacteroidota > Flavobacteriia > Flavobacteriales > Flavobacteriaceae > Flavobacterium > Flavobacterium eburneipallidum. Next base: position 1,068,436 of record NZ_CP114291.2, on the reverse strand, counting down.
AAAAGTTAAAACAACAAAATAGAATACAACCAATAATTAATTAATACTTAAAACAATGAAACAAATCAAAACTTTACTAATTGCTGCAATACTAGTTTTAGGAGCCAGCCAAACTATGAATGCACAAGCAAAAACAGCACATGTTGATGTAAGTGAAATTATGACAAAAATGCCTGCAATGCTGGATGCTCAAAAACAATTAGAAAAATTGAGCGCTACTTATGATGCAGATTATAAAAAAATGGCAGAAGAATTTCAAGCAAAATTAAAAACATACGATGCTGATGCTACAAAAGTAACTGATGCTGTAAATGCTGAACGTCAAAAAGAAGTGCAAGACATGCAAAAAAGAATCCAAGAATTTGGACAAAATGCACAAAAAGAATTGCAACAAAAACAAGAAGATATTACAAAACCAATCTACGAAAAAGTAAGACTTTCTATTCAAAAAGTAGGTAAAGCTAAAGGTTTTCAATATGTTCTTGACGGATCTACACTTTTGCTAGCTGATGGTCCTAACTTGACTGCAGATGTGAAAAAAGATTTAGGGTTCTAATAAACCTAAACTAATTATTTAAAACCGCTCCTCCAGATATGGAATCGAGCGGTTTTTTTGTGCTGCGATTTTTAGGTAAATCAACTGCTAGTACCTAAATTTGTTTTTAAATAATTGCAATTACTCATCAATCACTTCGCACAACGCAATCGATTCATTTTCATCGTAATTCGTAATTTTTAATTCGTAATTGATACTTATGGAGAACAACAAACCTATCGGAATATTTGACTCGGGAATCGGAGGAACATCCATTTGGTCAGCCATTCATCAATTGCTTCCTAACGAAAAAACCATCTATTTGGCCGATAGTAAAAATGCACCTTATGGTCAAAAATCAAAAGCCGAAATTGTAGCTTTGAGCATGAAGAACACTGACTTCCTGCTTGAAATGGACTGTAAATTAATTGTTGTTGCCTGCAACACTGCTACAACCAATGCTATTCTGGAATTAAGAGCAAAATATGATGTTCCGTTTATAGGAATAGAACCCGCCATAAAACCAGCAGCAACAAATTCAAGAACACAGACCATAGGAATCTTGGCTACAAAAGGCACGCTTAACAGTGAACTTTTCAATAAAACCGCCGAGAAGTATCAAGACATAAAAATAATAGAACAAATCGGTCACGGATTAGTACAACTCATTGAAAATGGAGAAATTGATTCGGTGGAGATGAAACAGCTTTTGTATTCTTATCTCGTTCCTATGATTGATGCTAATATTGATTATCTTGTTTTGGGTTGCAGTCATTACCCCTATTTGATTCCTCAAATCAAAAAAATACTTCCAGAACACATCAAAATTATCGATTCAGGAGAAGCCGTGGCTAGACAAACTCAAAAGGTTTTAGAAAATGTAGGCTTTTCATCGAAAAGAAATGGAGAACCTGTATTTTACACCAATTCCAATTCTAAAGTACTTTCGGAAATTTTAGGCAATCAATACAAGGTTTTGGAAAAAGATTTCTAGCAATCATTCTTCAGTTTTATACCAACCTGAATACATTACATAGTTATTAGCAATACGTTCAATTTCTCCAGCAAAATCAGATTGACTAATTTCTTTTACTTTCTTTGCAGGAACACCAGCATAAATACTTCCTGCTTCGACTACCGTGTTTTGAGTAACAACGGCACCAGCTGCAATAATAGAATTACTTTCGACTACACAATTATCCATCACAATAGCCCCCATTCCAATTAATACATTGTCATGAATCACACAGCCGTGAACCATGGCATTGTGACCTATAGAAACATTATTTCCAATAATTGTGGGATGCTTTTGATATGTACAATGAATAATCGCACCGTCTTGAATATTGACTTTATTTCCAATACGAATAAAATTGACATCACCTCTTATAACAGCATTAAACCACACACTACAAGAATTGCCGAAACTAACATCACCAATAATAGTTGCATTTTCAGCCACATAGCAATCTTCAGGAATAGATGGCGTTTTTCCGTTTAATGATTTGATTAACATTAGATAAATTAATTAATGGCTGGACAATTACAATCGTATTTTTCTCGTTTGCAAAACAAATCAATTCCTAGTGTTATTTGATGAAAACCACCAGTATCAAAATTGACATTACCCCTAAGATGAGAATAAGTGTAAGCCAACATAAACTTGTCAATATTAACTCCAATAATTGGCGTAATGTATTGTAAACTTTGAGCAGAAAAACCAGTTCGGCGATACGATAAAGCACCCCAAACTTTTCCGAAATTTAGATTTTTATAGGCTTTTATATTAAGATCAATAGCTTTCTCTTTGGTCTTATCTGTATATTGTAACAGTACAGATGGCTCCCATAATATTCTGTCTAAATCACCAAAAACATAACCTCCACTCAACAAAACCTTTCTTAAATTATCACTCTCATATTCGGTGTAAATCTCTCTTCGCGTTTCTACCACATTTTTAACCGTTAAATGGGCATAAAAATCCAAGAAGTTATAAGATGCACCAATATCTATATTAAAATAAGCATCTTTTTGAACAATTGTTCCATTGATAATAGGATCCCAATCGCCAGATTGCAAAAAAGCTGTTTCATCCAATTGACTTTGAAAAAAACCAGCATTTACTCCAAAAGACAATTGGTTCAAATCGACCTCATCTCTAGAAAACATCAAATGATGTGCGTAAGTCAACTTCATTCCTTTTTGCGAATGATACCCGTTTTTATCATTAAAAAGAATAATTCCAGCTCCTGATCTTTCCCCTACTCTGCCATTGTAGCTTGCCGTTTGAAGTGCAGGCGCATCTTCTTGCCCAAACCATTGCTTGCGAGCAGTAACCCTGATTTTATCACAATTTGCAGCACCAGCCATCGAAGGATGTATCAAGTAATAATTATCCGATAAATAATCCGAATAAACAGGTATTCCCTCTTGCGAAAAAGAAAACTGACTAACTAGTAAAAGGACTATGATAAACTTAATTTTATGATACATCAAAAAAGGATTATATTTATGAAACTTGGGGTTAGTAAACGGTGAAAAAAGAACTAAAACCTCAAACAAAACAGCGATAAAGTTAATTTATTCATTAAAAAATCAAATATAGGTATTAGTAGAAAATAACTTCGTTAAATTTGCAAAAAAATAATACTATCATGTCAAAAATAACAATAAAAGAAACACAGAACCCTACTATTCTAAAGTTTGAATTAGAAGATTTTATTACCCAAAACGAAAGTTTTGAATTCAAAAACATTGATGAAGCCAAGAATTCTCCGTTGGCTCAAAAATTATTTTATTTACCTTTTGTAAAAACGGTTTACATTTCTGGAAATTTCATCGGAATCGAAAGATTTAGTATCGTGGAATGGGAAGACGTTCAGGATGCTGTAGCGGAACAAATCGAAAAATTTATAGCCGATGGTGGAATTATCATCACTCCATCTGACGAAAAAACAAAAAAACAGCCAGTAACGGTTTATGGCGAAACGACTCCAAATCCATCAGCCTTGAAATTTGTAGTCAATAAAATGCTGACCAAAAGCCCTGTCGAATTTAAAAATATCGATGAGACTGCTGCTTCTCCTTTGGCACAAGAATTATTCAAATTCCCTTATGTAAAAGAAATATTTATTGACGAAAATTATATTTCGGTGACTAAATATGAAATCAACGACTGGCAAGAAATTACATTAGAAGTGCGAACTTTTATCAAACAATTTATCGAAAATGGCGGAACTGTTCTCGACGAAAGTTTGATTGTAGCACATACTGAATCTGAAAAAAGCAAAAACGAAAACTTCGACAATCTGGATGTGACTTCACAACAAATCATCAACATACTCGAAGAATATGTAAAACCAGCTGTTCAAGCCGATGGTGGAAACATTGCTTTTGAATCGTATGATGAAAATTCGAAAGTGGTAAAAGTAATTCTTCAAGGTGCTTGTAGTGGTTGTCCATCTTCTACGTTTACTTTGAAAAGTGGTATCGAAAATATGCTCAAAAGCATGTTGAATGACAATGCCATTCAAGTAGAAGCTGCAAACGCATAAAACAAATTACTATTTATTCAAATGACACTAGATCCTAACTATTTGACTGGTTATGCCGGTACTATCATCAAAACATTTATTGACTATTCACCAAAATTAATTTCAGCCTTTTTTATTCTTTTTGTTGGACTTTACACCATTCGTGTAATTAACAGATTGATTCGAAAAATCATGGTCAAAAGGGATTTAGATCCTACTCTGACCAAATTTTTAGCTGATATTTTACTTTGGGTTTTAAGAGTATTGTTATTTGTTACTATTATCGACAAATTAGGAATAGGAACCTCTTCTTTTGTTGCTATCCTTGGAGCCATTGGGCTTGCTGTAGGTTTGTCACTACAAGGATCGCTATCTAATTTTGCTGGCGGAATGTTGATTATTCTTTTCAAACCCTTCAAAGTAGGTGATACTATCGAAGCGCAGGGAGTTTCAGGAACCGTAAGCGAAATACAGATATTTGTAACGAAATTAATCAATAGTAACAATCAAACGATTTTTATTCCAAATGGTTCGTTGTCGAACGGAACGATTATCAATTACTCTTTAGAAGGAATCCGCAGATCCGATTTGACTTTTTCTATTTCTTATGACACGGATATCAAAAAGGCTAAAGACTTAATAACTGAAGTTTTAAACAAGAATCCAAAAGTTCTAAAAACACCTGAAGCCGAAGTTTCTGTAAAATTATTGACGGACAGTTCAATTCAATTAGCCGTTAGACCATGGGCAACCAATGCTGATTTTGGAGTAGTTTCGTCGGATACTTTAGAGGGTTGCAAATTAGCTTTTGACGCTGCAGGAATTGCCATTCAACCTTATTTGAAAGAGGAGAATAAGTAATATTACAAAGAAAAATATAACAAAAAACCTCGCAAATTGCGAGGTTTTTTGGTTAGAAATTATAATTTATTGAATTTAAAGAGGATATAAAACACCACAAAAAACAAATTTCATATTGCTTACAATAAAATTATTTTTCATTTTTATACAAATTAGCAACAATCCAACGCAACCAAATGCAAAATCAAGTATCTACTTTAAAACAGCTAACAAATAAATTATGAAAAAACTAATTCTACTTTTAATTACTATTGTCATTTCATTCTCTTGTTCCAATGAAGATGAAAACAAATTACAAACTATTGACATGCGAATTAATCATTATCAAAACACAGGTGTAGCCGTAGGTCCTGTTTTGACTTTAATCGTTCAAGAAGGAAATGCTATTGGAACAGCTAATTGGCAGAGATTTTATGAAAATATCGAAGGTTTTAATTATGTTCCTGGAAAAATTTATAACCTTTCAGTAAGTGTAGAACAAATCAAAAATCCTCCTGCTGACGGTAGCTCATTGAAATATAAATTATTAAAAATTAATTCTATTCAAGAAGTAAGTAATGAAACTCCATTTGACATTGATTTAAAGAAAAATGGAGAAAGTTTTGTTACAAAAAAAGCAGGTTATCAATTACTAGATCAAATTGAAATTGATTGCAATACGCTATGCAACAAACTTGATGCTGCTATACAGAATCAAAATTTTGTAATTGGAACATTCAAAAGAGTTTCTAATACTAAAATACAGTTGATTGATGTAAAATAAAGCTGCTAAATCAAAAGTAAAAACCTCTCAGTTTGCGAGGTTTTTACTTCTAAATTAATAAATTACTTGATTAAATTCTTCTGTAATATAGACAATTACTTCTTCGAAACTGTCATCATAAAATCCTTTAAATAATAAGGCTCAAAATAAGCAACATCGACTGTTTCGTTTTTTTGATATTTTTTGAAACTCAACAAACTCATTTCTTTTGCTGATGGATATTTAATTTCTTCTAAAAAAACATGGTTTTCTTTTGTTAGAACTGTTTTACATTTTTCTGCACAATCGCCTACGAAACAAAGGGTTTCTTGGAAATCTTCGAAAGAGTTTTCAGTGATAATTTCCGCTTGAACAGCTCTTTTAGTTTCGAATGTTGGCGAAAAAATAGCACTATAGACTTCCATTCGTCTTGCGTCTAGCATTGGAATTATCAATCCATCAGAAACCTTGGCTTGCGAAGCTAAAACCTGTAAAGTATCTACCGCAATTAACGGAACGCCCAAAGCATAACACAAGCCTTTAGCCGCAGAAACTCCTATGCGTAATCCTGTATAAGAACCTGGCCCTTGACTGACGGCAATAGCTACTACTTCTTGAAAAGTAATCCCCGATTCTTTGATAATTTCTTCTATAAAAACGTGCAAACGTTCTGCGTGAGAATAGCCTTCTTCGGCAATTTCTTTGCATAAAATAGTTGTTCCTTCTTTTGCTAATGCAACAGAACAATTCTTGGTCGCGGTTTCGATGTTTAAAATGTAGGACAAAATAATTATGAATTATGAGTTATGAATTATGAGTTTCTTTTGAAACTTACAACTTGTTTGCTAATTACTGCAAACTGAAATCTGAATACTGGTTACTGCAAACTGAACACTACTTCTTCTCTTCTTTTTCCAGAGTGACTTTATCTCCAGAATTCAATTCTTTTGAAACAGTTGTGTATGGGCCAGTGATGACGACATCGCCTTTTTTGAGTCCAGAAAGTACTTCAATATTAGTGTCGTCTTGAATTCCAGTTTTGATGATTCGGATTTTGGCTTTATCACCTACTTTCACAAACACACATTCTAGTTTTTTATCACTTTTTGGAGCAGGCGCTTTATTTTTTTCCTCTTTGTCTTCCACTTTAAAATCTTTAACCGCTGTAGTGTCCGATTTTACTACAACCGAACTTATTGGCACTGCCAAAACATTCGATTTGGTTTTAGTAATTATATCCACGGTTGCAGTCATTCCAGGTCTGAATGGCGAATAAGTGGCTGGTTTTCCTTCCAATAAATCTTGGTAGGATTCTTTCAGAATTCTAACTTTTACTTTAAAATTAGTCACTTGATCCGCTGTCAAAGTAGAACTAGCCGAGTTGGAAATACTCGTTACCGTTCCTTTGAATTGTTTTTTCAAATAAGCATCCACTTCCACATTGGCTTCGTCGCCTACTTTTATTTTTACAATGTCATTTTCGTTTACATCTACTTCAACTTCCATGTTGTTCAAATTGGCTACGCGAAGTAATTCGGTTCCTGCCATTTGTTGCGTTCCTAAAACTCTTTCACCCAATTCAACATTCAGTACTGAAATCGTTCCATCGGCTGGTGCATAAATAGTGGTTCGACCCAAATTGTCTTTGGCTTCATTAACCGTTGCTGAAGCACTTTGCACACTGAAATAAGCGGATTGTTTATTGGCTTTTGCCACTTCAAATGAAGAAATTGCTTTATCCCAATCCGATTTAGAAATAATTCCTTTTTCGAATAAGGTTTTGTTTCTTTCATAATTGGCTTTAGCCTCTTTAAACGAAGCATCGGCTTGACTCAAACCTGCTTTGGTTCCTGATAAATTAGAAAGTGTACGATTGTAACCCGAAGTATATAAATCAGGGTTTATCTTAACCAACAAATCGCCTTTTTTGACTACTTGTCCTTCTTTGACATTCAAGGCAATAATTTCGCCTGAAACTTCCGAAGAAATTTTCACTTCAATTTCGGGTTGGATTTTTCCGGTTGCCGAAACGGTTTCAACAATTGTTGTGGCATTGACATTGGCAATTTCTACTGATTTCCCTTTGTCTTTATCGCCAATAACTCCTGTTTTTGAAAGTACAATCAATAATCCTATAATGGCAATCGCAGCACCTACTAATATATAAATAGTTTTTTTAGACATAATGAATTAGTTTTTTATGATTGGAATTCCAAAATAGAATTCGAGTATTTTTATTTTAAAGATGTAATCGTATTTGGTTCTCAAAACTTCGGATTGAGCGTTAGTAAGCAATGTTTGCGCCTGATTGAAATCGAAAGAATTCATCATTCCTACTGCATATTTTTCTTTGGCATAATTATACGCTTCTTGTCTAGCTTCTAATGCAGAAAGCGAAGATTCATAGGCATTCAAACCTCCTTTTGCATCGGTAAAAGCAGTATAAACATTTCTTTCCAACGTTAATTCTTCTTGTTCTACAGCGATTTTAGATTTTTCTAAACTGACTTTAGAACGCTCCACATTATTTTTGACTGACCAACCGTTAAAAATTGGAATCGATAATTGTGCACCAAAAGCTTGCCCTCTATTATCGGTAAATTGTTGTCCAAAAGGCGCAGCAGGTTGAGATGTTCCTGTAAGAAAATCATAACTATCTGCATACGAAATTCTCGTGTTAATATTATAAAAACCTTGTAACGTTGGCTGAAAAGCGCCTTTAGCAATGGCTACATTTTTTTGAGCAATTTCTAAATTAGTTTTAGCGATTTTTAATTCTGTTCTTTGCTCTTTGGCTTTTTCATAAATACTAACTGGAGTTTGAGCCAGAATATTATTTTCGTCTTGAACGGTGGTTTCATCGGCTACATCAAAATCATAAAAATCCTTGAGCTGTAGTAATTGAGCTAATGCTAATTTAGATATTAACAACGCATTTTCGGCAGCAACGACTTTTTGTCCATCAGAGGCTACAGTCGCTTTGATGTCTAACAAATCGCCTCTTGGTACCGAACCTGCTTTGACTAATTCTTCTGAACGCGCCAATTGTTTTTGGTCAATATCTTTTTGTTGTTGTTGTACTTTCAGGTTTTCTTTATTAAAAAGCACTTGTAAAAAAGCATTGGCTACATTCAATGCAATATCTTCCTGCATTTTGGTCAATTGATATTTGGCAGCAAGAATCGAAAGATTGGCTCTTCGAAGTGTATTTTGATTCTGTAAACCTTTGTAAATATCAATTCCAACACCTGCTCCAAAAGAAGAATATTGAGTCGTTTGATTTCGCAAAAGTCCCGTAGTTGGATCTTGATTCAAACCAACATTCCAAGAGTGAGAAGCATTCGAATTTACCGAAGGAATAAAATTTCCAATCGCTCCTTTTTTGTCAATAGCAGCTGTTTGAGTATCTAATTCGGTTTGTTTGATCGAGATATTGTTATCAATGGCGTATTTCACGCATTCTTCTAACGTCCATTTTTTGGTTTGCGCCTGAATCGACAAGCCAAACAGCAGGATAATAACCAGTGGAATACAATTAATTTTCTTCATATCTTTTGAATGAAAGCGTAGCAAAGATACTACACCTATTTTACATTTATTTTAAAATTGAATTTCTTTTTTGAGATAAATTTATGGTTTCGGCTCTTCGGTTTTCAAGCCTTGATTCCAAACTTTTATTTTATCGGAAGCTTTGACACCGCTTTTTATTTCTACATAAATTCCATCGCTTACACCAAGAACCAACTCTTTTCTAACAAACTTTTGACTACCCGATTCAACTTCTACAAAAGGTTTTTGGGTTTTGGCATCAAACTGAATTAAGGATTCTTTTATAGCCAAAACCTTGTCGGCTTTTTCTAAAATGATAGAAGCATTGGCGCTCAATCCTGCACGAATAAAAGTATTGTCCTTGTTAGACATCGAAGCTTTTATTTCAAATTGAATCGCTCCATTTTCGGTTTTTCCTTTGGGAGCAATATAGGTTAAAACGGCATCGAATTTTTTGTTTTCGATAGCTCCAACTGTAATTTCGATGGGTAAATTTTCGGTTATTTTCCCAACTTCCGATTCATCTATTTTGCCCACAAATATCATTTTGCCCACATCGGCAACGCTAGCAATAGTCGTTCCTTCGTTGAAATTATTACTTTCGATAACCTGATTTCCTACTTTCACAGGAACATCCAACACCATTCCGTTGACGGTAGAGCGAATCAAAGTATTAGCATAATTCCCAAGACCCGAAGTAGTTCCTGTTTTTACAATATCATAACCTTGTTTGGAAGCGGCATAATCTTGTTTGGCTTGTTTATAAGCCAGTTGCGCCGCATCAAAATCATTGGCAGAAATAACACCTTTGTCGAATAAGGTTTTTTGTCTTTGAAACAATTTTTCTTGGTTGTCCAAGTTTATTTTAGCTGTTCGAACCTGATTTTGTGTATTGCTCAAATTCGAAACATTGGCAACCACTTTTATTTTAGCAATCAAATCACCTGCTTTGATAGTTTCTCCCGCTTTGATATAAACTGCTTCAATTATCCCCGAAATATTGGGTTTTATCAATACTTCTTCATCAGGAACGATATTTCCTGTGGCAATTGTGTTTTTAATTATCGTTTTGATTTCTGCTTTTTCTGTTTGAAAAACTACTGGCGGATGTTGGTTTTTGGCATACAAATAATACAACGCACCGACAAAAACCAATGCGATTATAATTAAGATGGCTACGGTTACTCCTTTTTTCATTTTACTATTTATTTGATTCGATTATTTTTTGATTGCTATTTTATTCTGTTCGTAATGCGTCAACGGGTTTTACTTTTATAGCGGTTTGCGCTGGGATAAATCCTGCTAATAATCCAGAACCAACCAATATTATTAAAGCAAAAAACACTACTGATAAATCCACACTCGGGTTGGCGAACATCATTCCTTCTTTAGGCATTCCTTCTAAAACGTTGTTTACAATTACTAAAACCCCTGTTGCTACTGCAATCCCCAACATTCCTGCCGAAAAAGTCAAGAAGATGGATTCTAATAATATTTGCGAACGAATAGCTCCTGGTGTTGCTCCTAAAGCTCTACGAATTCCAATTTCTTTGGTGCGTTCTTTAACTACAATTAGCATAATATTCGAGATTCCAATAACTCCCGAAACCAAAACTAATGTTCCCACAAAAAAGGCAATGAACTTTAATATGGCAAACAAATCCTGCACTTTGCTATATTCTTCGAACAAATCGAATTTTCCAATAGCTCTTTCATCTTGTGGATGAATGGAATGTCTGGCTCGCATGAATTCCAAAATTTGGGGCTTCAACTTGGTTATTGAAGCACCATCATTAGCCGTCAAAGCCATCCAACCCACAGTATCTCCATAATTAAAAGCTTGCTGGAAAGTAGTAAAAGGCATGAAAATATTCTTCTGATTCGATTCGGCATTCCCATCATTCGATTTAGAATTATAAACGCCAACCACCATAAAATTCACTCCATTTACTTTGATATAGGTTCCGAGCACTTCTTCGGTCTTATCGTATAAATCTTTAATTGCTCCTTGTCCAATAACAGCTACCTTTCGTTTTAAGAAAATATCTTGTTGATTCACAAAACGCCCTTTGGTAATCTCCATTGATTCTTGTTTAATCAATTCTGGGTAATCGCCATAAACGGTAAAAGCTCCGGTTTTTGTACCACGAATTACATTATTTGAACCTTCAAAACCGCCCAATTGATTGCGTGGAGAAACATACAACAAGTCAGGAAAACTTTGTTTTAAAGCATCCACATCTCTGTTTTTGAACTCAAAATTTCTAGTTTGCGGCAATCCTTTGTAGGGTTTTGATGTTTGTTGCGTCCACATAAACATCGTGTTGGTTGCTATTCCATCAAAACCTTTTTTGACTCCATTTTCTAATCCTTTACCTGCAGCGAGTAAAATTACCAATATAAAAATACCCCAAAACACTCCAAAAGCCGTCAATAATGTCCTGAAGGTATTGGCGGTAAGCGCTTCTAAAATTTCGTCCCAACTGTCTCTATCTAACATAATTATTCGTCTCTAAGTGCAACAATTGGTTTAATTTTAGCCGCACGATAAGCTGGAAAAAATCCCGCCATAGCTCCTGCAAACACTAACAATAATAAGGTGGTTAAGGCAATACTAAAATCGACTTCGGGGTTCTGGAAATACTCACTTTTAACATAAGGACCAACGAATTCTAACAGCAACAAACTGGACAAAAGTCCCATAAAACCAGCAATTGTGGTAATAAAAATCGATTCGTGCAAAATCATTCCGATAATAGAAATGGGGCTTGCACCCAATGCTTTTCGAATACCAATTTCTTTGGTTCGTTCTTTAACAATAATCAACATGATATTACTCACACCAACGACTCCTGCTATAATGGTACAAATACCCACCCACCAAAAAAACAGTCTGATATAAAGATTCAAATCATAAAATTGTTTGGCATTTTCTACGGAATTGTGAATTCCTATTCCTCCACTATCATCGGGAGCAATGACATTTTTGCTTTTTAACAGCTGTTCTAATTCTTTAGAAAATTTAGTAGATTGGGCTAATGCTTCCTCATAGGTAGCCTTTTTTTGAAGAGTATAAAAGAGATTACTGATCTTATCTCCAGCTCCATACGTTTTTTGTGTGGTGGTCAAGGGCAAATAAATTCTATTTTCCTCTCTTTCTCCAGCAGGATCCGTGAACACGCCAACTACTTTAAAATTAATTCCGTTGATAGTAATATATTTACCTAATGGACTTTTGTTTTTAAACAAATCAATTTTTATTTTCTGACCAATAACGCCTACTTTTTCATCGTTTGCCAAGTCATTTTCATTGATAAATCTACCTTCTACCATAGTAGCGTTTTCTATGGCTTGGTAATCTGGTTTTACACCACGGTATTGGTAATTTCCAGTTTCTTTTCCATAGACAACCGCTCCATTCCATTGATTGTAGGAAGATGCTTTTTTGTCTAACTGATCGCCAAATTTTTGAACCGAAAGATTGTAATCGCTATCCCTGAACTGGATTTGTCTGCCTGGATTTAAACCTTTATATTCTTTGGTCGTAACTCCAGACCAAACTTCAATAATTCCTTCAGCATCACGTTCGAATTGTTTTTCAATTCCGTTTTGGAGTCCTTTTCCAACGCCTAAAAGAATAACTAAAATAAAGATTCCAGACGCCACAGAAATCCCCGTGAGAAAGGTTCTCAACTTGTTTTTGGCTATTGCCTCGAAGATTTCCTGCCAGCGTTCTATATTAAACATAAGACGAAGCTCTAACTTGTTCTACTATTTTATCATCGATGATTAAACCGTCTTTCAAAACCACATTTCTTTTGCACATAGCGGCAATATCAGGTTCGTGAGTGACAATCAAAATCGTTTTTCCTTCGTCGTTAATCCCTTGAATCAATTCCATTACTTCATAAGACGTTAGTGTATCCAAAGCACCAGTAGGCTCATCGGCCAAAAGCACTTTCGGATTAGAAGCCAAAGCTCTAGCAATGGCTACTCTTTGCTTTTGACCTCCAGAAAGTTCATTGGGTAAATGATGCGAATGCGAAGCCAAACCTACTTTCTCCAGATAACGCAAGGCTATTTCGTTGCGCTCTTTACGTTTTACACCTTGATAATACAAAGGCATGGCTACATTATCGAGAGCCGATTTATAATTGATTAGATTGAACGATTGGAAAACGAAACCCAGAAATTGATTTCGGTATTTGGACGCTATGGTTTCGTTGAGTTTTTTGATGGGTACATTATCCAAAATATAATCGCCCGAATCAGCTTCATCAAGAATGCCTAGAATATTCAATAAAGTGGATTTCCCAGAGCCTGAAGAACCCATAATGGCTACCAATTCTCCTTCTTTGATATTGAAATTTATTCCTTTTAGCACGTGCAATTCAGAACCACCGACTTTATAGGATTTGTGTAAGTTTTTAATTTCAATCATATTGGCTAATTTTGAAACAATATTAATTCTTTTGAAAAATAATTTGTAATAAGGAAATGTTAATACCTAGAACACTTCCACAACGAATAAGACTTATTGCTGATGAAAATGTTACAGTTTCATCCTAAAATATATTTGTTTTGCTAATTTTACACTTTCAAACTATATCAAAATGCTAAAAACCGCCTCTACGTTTCTTACTTTTCTAATCATTTTTTCTCTTTCTAGCTGTTCTACTTCCAATAAAATTGCAGCATTAAAACCCGAACCTGATGATGCTAGTCCGCTACTTTATGACAACGTAGCTTCTTTTATCAATTTACCTATTAGTGTAAAAATCAAAGATATAGAAAACCAGACTAACACGCTTTTGAATGGATTAATTTATGAAGACAACACCATTGAGGACGATGATATTGAAATGAAAGTTTGGAAATTAGCACCCATTTCCATCAGCAACGAAAACGGAAAATTAAAAACTGTTTTACCACTTAAAGCCTTGGTTAAATATAGAATAGGCACTAAAACCATGGGAGTTAACATGTACAATGTAAAAGAATTCAATTTGAATGGCGTAGTAACTTTGTTAAGTGACGTAGGTTTGACCAATTGGAAACTGCATTCTAAAACCGAACTTAAATCGTTGGATTGGAACGAAAGTCCAACGATGACTGTTTTTGGAAAAAATGCACCTGTTACTTATCTTATCAATCCTGCTGTAAAACTTTTTAGATCTAAAATAGAAACTAAAATTGATGCTGCCATAGAAAAATCGATGGATTTCAAACCTAATGTTTTGGCAGCTTTGGAAAAAATTTGCACCCCTTTTCAAATGAGTGAAGCGTATCAAAGTTGGCTTCAAGTGGTTCCTATCGAAGTCTATTCGACCGATGCCAAACTTAAAAACGACACTTTTTTGATGGATATGGGGATGAAATGTACGATGGAAACTTTGATTGGTCAAAAACCAGAATCTAAATTCAATGCTTCAAAAATTATTCTAAAACCAATAACTAAAATCCCCAATAAAATTTCTGCTACAATTGCCGCAGTATCAACTTATGCGGAAGCGACCAAAATAATGACCAAGAATTTTGCAGGGCAAGTGTTTGGATCAGGAAGCAAAAAAGTAACCGTTCAAAAAGTGGATATTTGGCACAAAAATGACAAAATGGTAATTGCTTTGGATTTATTAGGTTCGGTAAACGGAACAATATATTTAACCGGTTTTCCTCAATATAATGAACAAACCAAAGAAATTTATTTTGACAAACTGGATTATGCTTTAGACACCAAAAATAAATTGATGCGTACGGCTAACTGGCTAGCTCAAGGACTGATTCTACGAAAAATTCAGCAGACTTGTCGTTATTCTATCGTTCCAAATCTTGAAGAAGGAAAGAAAAGTATGGCGGCTTATTTGAAAAATTATTCTCCAATGCCAGGTGTTTTTGTCAACGGAAAAATGGAAGATATTCAGTTTAACAGCATTCAATTGACTAACAAAGCCATTATTGCTTTTATAAAAATAAATGGAGTTGTGAATGTTTCTGTAGATGGATTTAAGTAGTTCGATTTTAGATTGTAGAATTTAGATTTCAGATTCTAAAAACAGACTACTTCTTATTCTTCCACATTCGATAAATATAATAGGCTATTCCAGCAACAAGAAGGTATGGAATTACCATTAAATAAACGATTCCGTCATTTACGGCTTGTGCCTTTGCAGTGTTTCCTTCACTAGTTAAAGCAGCACGACACATGGCACATTGGGCATAAGTAGAAAATCCAAAAACAAAAAAACAAATTACAAAAAGAATTTTCGATTTGTTTTTTTGACTTCTGACTTCTAACTTCTGACTTCTAACTTTACTAAACATAATAAGGGGAAATCATTAAATAAACCACAACACCTGTTACGGCAACATACAACCAAATCGGAAATGTGATTCGGGCAATTTTTTTATGCTTATCGAATTTGTTGGCCAAAGCGCGTACATAAGTAACCAAAACTAGTGGTATAACAGCAATAGACAACAGAATATGCGAAATTAAAATAAAGAAATAGACCGTTCTAATTATTCCTTCTCCTCCAAACTTGGTCGATTCAGAAGTCATGTGATACGCCACATACATTACCAAAAAAACAACCGAAAGAGCTATAGCGGTAGTCATTAATCTTCTGTGCAAAAAAACTCTTCCGCCTTTGATGGCCAATACTGCTCCAACTAAAACAACTGCCGTAATTCCGTTGATAGTTGCATAAATAGGTGGCAAAAATGAAAGAGGCTGAACATTGTATCCAAAATCTTTTAGCTTTACTGTAAAAAGAATAGCCACTACTACTGGTATTATAATAGAAACTGCTATTATAAACTTATTGAATTTTTTTTCTAACAAATTGTCTTCCATCGTTATTCTTTTAATAAAATTGCTATGTCTTGCTGAATATCACGAACTCCTTTTTTGTCTAAACCATCATAATATAAAATTGGATTTCCGTATTCGTCTTTTCTACATCTAATTTTTCCGTTTTTGTCAATCAAAGCAAACGAACCAGAATGTTCAAAACCACCATTGACTTTACTATTTTCACCAGCATAAAGATTGAATCCTTTGTTTGACAAATCGATAATATATTTTTTATCACCTGTTAGGAAATTCCAATTCGATGATTTCACTCCCAACAATTCTCGATGCGCTTTTAAAACAGCTGGAGTATCATTTTCAGGATCGATAGTGATAGAAACAATTCCAAAATTAGGATTACCAAAGAATTTTTTCTCAATAACCAACATACTTTGATTCATCTTCGGACAAATGGAAGGACAAGTGGTAAAGAAAAATTCTAAAACATAGACTTTTCCTTTATAGGTTTCGTTGGTAATCTTAACATTGTCTTGGTTTATTAATTCGAATTTAGGTGCAGGACCAATCGCAATTAAATTAGAATCTTCATTGGAAGTATTCGAAACTTTATCTAGTCGGTCTCCTTTTACGATTTCGCCCTTCTCAATTCTATCAATTATTTTCGGAACTACAATAATTCCAAAAATTAGAACCACAAAAGAAATCCATATATACGATTTGTTTTTAAGCATAATAGGGGTGATTAAAGTTTTTTAGTGGCATTGTGATTTTTTTTAAGTGCCGCTCGGTATTCGTATAGAATAATCTTGAAATCGTCAAGCATTTCGTTGCTCAATTCCGATGGATGAAAAGTATTGTAACCTTCTTTATAATCTTTCTTCTCTTTTCTTCCTCTCAAATTTCTTTCTTTATCAATAATATAAACGTTTGGAGTTCCTAAATCAGCATTTAATTTTTCAACTAACTTTAACTGATTGTAATAAGTTGCAATTTCTGAAGGCGATGCAAACACAAAATGCCAATCACTTACGTCTGTAAAGCCTTTTAGAACGGTTAACAAACTTTTAGCTTGTTCTTCTGTTCCTAGAGGACAAACAATTACAAACTGTAAATCCTTGAAAGTATGATAACGCTGATAAATTTTCTCGTTTAAGTTAAAAAAATTACCTCGGTTTTTTAGCAAGTTTGAACCCGAAAAACCTAGTACGGTAATATTACCATTCAAACTTATTTTTTGTCCATCCAATGATTTCCAATTGCCAAAATCGGCTGTTTTAGGAGTTATTGTTGGTAATGTTGTAAAACCATTTACGCCAGAAGCGAAGAAAAGGTAAGCTACAATTGGTAAAATAAAAAGGATGAAGAGAACAATATTTTTTTTCATAATTATAGCGGAAGATAGGTACAAAAATAAAAAAAGGCACGCAATGCGCACCCTTTTTATTGAATTAATATTTTGTTAAAAATTCCACTTAATAGTGCCATTTTTAAAAACCTCAAATACATAATCAGCCTCAACTAAAAGAATAAATGATAAATAAACTACCAAGAAAATTAAAGGCCAAATTACTGAATTTCTCAAAGATGCTGTTTCTCCTTCCATGTGCATAAAAGCATAAACTATATAGTAGGCTTTTACTAAAGTCAAGATAATAAACAACCAGTTCAATAAATTTAAACTTAAAAAGTTTGTCATGTGTAATGACTCTGGCTTAAGAATACCAAAGATTACTTCAATAATTGTTATAACAGATAAGATTCCGAAAACAGTCCAGATTCTTTTAGTATTAGATTCGTGTGCGTGTGACATAATAATGACTTTTTGTAAATTAAACTAGATAGAAAACCGTGAATACAAATACCCAAACTAAATCAACAAAGTGCCAATATAGTCCCACTTTTTCTACCATTTCATAGCTTTTTCTTTTCTCGTAGGTTCCTAATAAAACATTGAAGAATATAATAATATTAATTACTACTCCAGAAAATACGTGGAAACCGTGAAAACCTGTTATAAAGAAAAAGAAATCAGCAAACAATTTGCTTCCATACTCGTTTCTAACCAAGTTAGCACCTTCAACAACTAAACTAGCTTGCGCTAATCTTGCTTCTGATTCTTCTCTAGAAAGAACCGTCTTTTGTTTTTTGGCATTGATAACCTCTGTTCTAATTAAAATATTAGGATTCGCTTTGAAACCCGCTTGCACTTCTGCAACAGAGTAACTAGGCAAAGTTGGTTCATCCATAAACCATTTTGCTTTATTTCTTGACAATTGCTCCCTTTCTTCTGGCAAAGTCACTGCAAAATCAGCAAGTGCTACTCGTTTTCCGTCTTTATCAACAAACTGAAGTAAACTTCCTCCTTTAGTTTCAACAGCTCCGTATTCTCCTTTGATGAAGTTTTTCCATTCCCAAGCTTGTGAACCAACGAATATCAAACCTCCGATAATCGTTAAAAACATATAAAGTGTTACTTTCTTTTTATCCAATCGATGACCAGCATCAACGGCAAGTACCATTGTTACGGATGAAAAAATCAAAATAAAAGTCATAAATGCCACATAATACATCGGTGCCGAAACACCGTGCATGAATGGAAAGTGTGTAAACACTTCATCTGCCAAAGGCCAAGTTTCTATAAATTTGAATCTAGAAAAGCCATAAGCCGCTAAAAATCCTGAAAATGTTAAAGCATCTGATACGATAAAAAACCACATCATCATTTTGCCATAACTAGCTCCCATTGGTTGAGTATCGCCGCCTCCCCAAATTTTTTCTCCACTATTTGCAGTAGTAACTGTCTCCATAAAAGTTATTCGTTAAAAAGTTCCCAAATCTACAATTTTTTCTTATTTAAAGAAAAATAAAAATAAAAATAAAAATACCCACAATAAATCCAAAAAGTGCCAATACATTGCACCTAACTCAATCCCAAGAGTTTGGGTTGAATTGTATTTTTGTTTAAAATGATTATAAATTATAATTAAAAGCGAAATTAGTCCGCCAGCAAGGTGCAGCAAATGCACAACGGTAACAATATATAAAAATGTTGTTGTAATTGAACTCTGTGGTCCAGTAAAATAATACCCACTTTCTACTATTTCAGTAAATCCTGCAAATTGCAAAACCACAAATAAAATTCCTAATACCAGAGTAGCCAAAAGAAATCCTGTTGTAGCATTTTGATTGTCTTTTTGAATCGCTTTTTTAGCCAAATGAAAAGTAACACTACAGCCAATAATTACTGCTGTGCTGTAGAAAAATGCAGCTGGCAATTGAAAATCTTTCAACCAATCGACTCTGGATTTACTCACTATAAAAGCACTGGTAAGTCCTGCAAACATCATAATCATGCTAATCATGGCGAACATCAATAGCAATTTGTATGATCTATTTGATCTTTCTTTATGCTCTTCGGCGGTCATTGTTGTTGTCATAACTATCTTAAAAATTTATCAAATATGTAAATTAATTGTAATAAGGTAATATAAGAAACACTTACCAACATTAAGGTTCTTGCTGCTTTTGCTGTTCTTGATTGATATAATTTCACTGCGTAAAAAAGCATCCAAAGTCCGAGCAAGAATACTAAAACCGCTGCGATAGGCGAAATAAATAATTGCCCCGTATATCCCAAGGAAGGCAAAAGTGACGCAACTATTAACCAAACGGTATATAATATAATTTGCAAAGCTGTTCCTTTATCTTTTTTACCTGTTGGCAACATAAAGAAACCCGCTTTTTCGTAATCTTCATATAAAAACCAACCAATTGCCCAAAAGTGAGGAAACTGCCAGAAAAACTGAATTAAAAACAAAGTTCCAGCCTCAATACCAAACTCTCCTGTTGCTGCAACCCAGCCTAACATAAAAGGAATTGCTCCTGGAAAAGCTCCCACAAAAACCGACAAGGAAGTCACCGTTTTTAAAGGAGTATATAAACTTGTGTATAAAAAAATAGAAATCGCACCAAACATGGCTGATTTTGGATTGATACTATAAAGCAAAACAATTCCAATAATAGTGAGAACACTCGCAATTACTAAAGCCAAATTTGGCGACATTCTGCCAGCTGGAATAGGACGATTTTTAGTTCTGTCCATCAAGGCATCCAAATCTTTTTCGATCACTTGATTGAATGCGTTTGAAGCTCCCACCATGCAATAACCACCAATGGCTAATTTTAGCAAAACCACCCAATCCAAAGACTGAAAATCAGTCACACCAAGCAAAAAACCAGCGATAGACGAGAACAAAACACTAATAGCTAATCCTGCTTTTGTGATGGCTTTGAAATCGTTATAAATTGATTTGATAGAAATGGTACTCAAGGCTGACTTTGTTGGTTCTTTTAAAACTTTTGCAAAAGTAGTTTATCGAAAGGGATTAGGCAAAAAACAATTCATAAAAAAACACAAGTTTTGTTTATCCTTGTAATAAGAACAGTAGCTATCTAAATTAAATTAATATTTTGCTTATTCAAATTGCATAGGTTATGATAAAACATAAAAACCACCTCGCTTTTGAGATGGCTTTTAAAGATATAATACTATTTGAAATTACTGCGATATATAAGAATCCAAATGTTTGATAGTTTCTTTTTGTATTTCGATGATTGCTTTTACCACGTCGCTTATAGAAATGATTCCTATGATTATATTGTTGTCCGAAACAGGCAAGTGTCTTACTCGTTTTGTATTCATTAATTCCATGCAATAATCCAAATCATCTGCTGGAGTTACAGTAAGCACATTTTCTTCCATGATTTCATGAACAAAAGTCTTTTTGGAAGACTTTGCTTTCAAGGCAATTTTCCTTGCATAATCTCTTTCAGATAAAATCCCTTTGAGTACAGTGTCTTCTATAATTAGAATAGCACCAATGTTTTTTTCACTCATTACACCCAAGGCTTCATACACTGTAATGGTTGGTAATACTGAAAATACTTCTTTTCCTTTTTTGGCTAATATTTGTTCCACTTTCATAACAAAATGATTTTAAATGAATTATAAATTTAGAAAAATAATCAACAACAATGGTTTTAATTTGAAAAATTATTTCAAAAAATTCAGATTGCGCTTTAAGCCATCAAACTTCGTTCTTTTTAGTGGCGAATTTTTAAAAACAGCTTTAAAAGTTTCTTCGGTAATTTCATTCCAATCTTTTTTGGACATAGAAAGCAATTCAGGATTGGGATTGAAAAGTGGCTCTTTATGTGGTTTCGAAAAGCGATTCCAAGGACAAACATCCTGACAAATATCACAACCAAAAGCCCATTCATTGAATTTGCCTTTCATTTCTAACGGGATATTCTCTTTGAGCTCAATGGTAAAATAAGAAATACATTTACTACCATCCACCACATAAGGAGCAACAATAGCCTCGGTCGGGCAAGCATCGATACAAGCGGTGCAAGAACCGCAATGATCGGTTACAGCATGGTCGTATTCTAAATCTAAATCAATAATCAATTCGGCTATGAAATAAAAAGAACCTACTTTTTGAGTCAGTAAATTGCTGTTTTTACCAATCCAACCCAAACCGCTTTTGGCAGCCCAAGCTTTATCTAAAACAGGAGCCGAATCTACAAAAGCACGACCTGAAACATCTCCAATTTCAGATTGAATAGAAAATAATAACTCCTTCAATTTGTCTTTAATTACAAAATGATAATCCTGACCGTAAGCGTATTTTGAAATTTTATAAGAATCCGTATTTTGAATTTCGGAAGGGTAATAATTCAATAATAGCGAAATCACACTTTTAGAATCCTCTACCAGTAAAGTAGGATCCAAACGTTTGTCAAAATTATTTTCCATATAGGACATTTGACCATTCATTTGTTTTTTGAGCCAATTCTCTAATCGAGGGGCTTCTTGTTCTAAAAAACCTGCTTTAGATATTCCACAAGACAAAAAGCCGAGTCTTTTAGATTCGGCTTTTATAAATTGTGTGTGTATTTCTTTGTTATTAATCAAAACTAAAAGAGTCCGCCTTGAATATTTGTCCTAATTTTTCCTAAATGCTGATAAGCTTTTTCAGTCACTTCCCTTCCTCTTGGTGTTCGCATGATAAATCCTTCTTGAATAAGGAAAGGTTCATACACTTCTTCAATGGTTTCACTACTTTCGGACACAGCAGTTGCTAATGTTGACAAACCTACTGGTCCACCCTTGAATTTATCAATAATTGTATTAAGGATTTTATTATCCATTTCGTCCAAACCGTGAGCATCAACATTTAATGCTTTTAAGGCATAACGAGCAATTTCGATATCAATAGTTCCATTCCCTTTTATTTGAGCAAAATCACGAACACGACGTAATAATGCATTCGCAATACGAGGCGTTCCTCTGCTTCTGCCTGCGATTTCGATAGCCGCTTCCATAGAAATTGGCATTTTTAAAATAGAGGCACTTCTTTCAACAATTGTCGTTAGAAGTTCCGTAGTATAATATTGTAGTCGTGATGAAATTCCAAAACGTGCTCGCATTGGAGCTGTTAATAAACCCGAACGAGTTGTTGCACCAATTAAAGTAAATGGATTCAAATTGATTTGAACCGTTCTGGCGTTTGGCCCCGATTCAATCATAATATCAATCTTGAAGTCTTCCATTGCCGAATACAAATATTCTTCAACAATTGGGCTTAAACGATGGATTTCATCTATGAATAAAACGTCTCTTTCTTCCAAATTGGTCAACAAACCAGCCAAGTCTCCTGGCTTATCTAAAACAGGACCAGAAGTGATTTTGATCCCTACTTCTAATTCATTTGCCAAGATATTTGCCAAAGTAGTTTTACCTAATCCTGGAGGTCCATGAAACAAGGTATGATCGAGCGCTTCATTTCTTTGATTCGCTGCTGCAACAAAAACTTTCAAATTCTCTAAAACCTGATCCTGACCTGCAAAATCATCAAATGACAGTGGTCTTAATCTTTTTTCAAGATCAAGTTCCTCTGAATTATAGCTGTTGTTTGTTGGGTCTAAATTTTCGTTCATGCTACAAATATAACAAGTTAAGGACAAATAAAAATGCCTTTCGAAAGGAAAGGCATTTAGATATAATTTAAAAAATGATTAGTGGTGTAATACTACTTCTCCTTCTTTCATTGGAACGTTTTGTGGTACAAAATCTACATCGTGACCTGGATTGCTGTAATCGTAAGCCCAACGGTGTACTTCTGGAATTTCTCCTGGCCAGTTTCCGTGAATATGTTCTACTGGAGTAGTCCATTCAAGCGTATTTGATTTCCATGGATTTTGAACTGCTTTCTTACCGTAAAAAATACTACTAAAGAAGTTGAATAAGAATACCAATTGGAAAACTCCTCCAACGATAGCAAAAACAGTAATCAATACGTTAACATTTTGCAAATCGTCAAACAAAGGAAAATTGGTGTTTGTGTAATAACGTCTTGGCAAACCTGCTAATCCAATAAAGTGCATTGGGAAAAACACTCCATAAGCACAAACTGCAGTTACCCAAAAGTGAATATAACCTAAATTTTTGTTCAACATTCTTCCGAACATTTTTGGATACCAGTGGTAAATACCAGCAAACATTCCATAAAGTGCAGAGATTCCCATTACCAAGTGGAAGTGAGCCACTACAAAGTAAGTATCGTGAACGTTAATATCTAAAGTACTATCTCCAAGAATAATCCCTGTCAAACCACCTGTGATAAAAGTAGAAACCAATCCGATAGAGAATAACATCGCAGGATTCAATTGTAAGTTTCCTTTCCAAAGTGTTGTGATGTAGTTAAACGCTTTTACTGCCGAAGGAATCGCAATTAACAAAGTTGTAAAGGTAAACACAGATCCTAAAAATGGATTCATACCTGAAATAAACATGTGGTGACCCCATACAATTGTTGACAAAAATGCAATTGCCAAGATTGACATAATCATCGCTCTGTATCCAAAGATAGGTTTACGTGAATTTGTTGCAATAATTTCAGATGTAATACCAAGAGCTGGTAGGATAATAATATAAACTTCAGGGTGACCCAAGAACCAGAATAAGTGTTCAAACAATACTGGTGAACCGCCTTGATAATGCAATACTTCTCCTGCGATATAAATATCTGATAAGAAGAAAGAAGTACCAAAACTTCTATCAAAAATCAACAATAAAGCAGCTGACAATAATACTGGAAATGAAATAACACCAATAATAGCTGTTACAAAGAAAGCCCAAATTGTAAGTGGTAATCTTGTCATTGACATCCCTTTAGTTCTCAAATTGATAACAGTTACGATATAATTCAATGACCCCATTAATGAAGAAGCGATAAATATAGCCATAGAAACCAACCAAAGTGTCATCCCTGCTCCAGAACCTGGAATAGCTTGTGGTAAGGCACTCAAAGGAGGATAAATTGTCCAACCAGCAGATGCTGGTCCAGCCTCAACAAAAAGAGAACATAACATAATAACGCTGGATAAAAAGAACAACCAATAAGAAATCATATTCAAAAATCCAGAAGCCATATCTCGAGCTCCAATTTGAAGTGGAATCAATAAATTACTGAAAGTACCACTCAAACCTGCTGTCAATACAAAGAATACCATTATCGTTCCATGTATGGTAACTAAAGCAAGGTAAATATCGTTTGCCATTACTCCATTCGGAGCAAATTTATCACCTAATAATAGATTGAATATTTTAAAAGATTCTTCTGGCCAAGCCAATTGTAATCTAAAAAGCATAGACATCATAACCCCAATAACCCCCATAATAATACCTGTTATCAAGTATTGTTTGGAAATCATTTTGTGATCTATACTAAAAATATATTTAGTGATAAAAGTGTCTTTATGGTGGTGTTCGTGTTCGTGATCTTGTGCGTGATCGTGACCTTCTGCTGACATATTTGTTTACTTTAAATTTTCTTAAATAATTATTTCATAGCTACTTTAACAATAGCTGCAGTATCTTTAGCTTTTGTAGTATCAATTCCTATTGTACCTTCAGCTGGAGCAGGAGTTGCATTGGCTGTTTTAACTTCTTGTACTAATGTAGGTTTTTCGCTCAACCACTTTTTATAATCTTCTGGAGTATCTACAACAATTTTCATTTGCATATTGTAGTGAGATGCACCACAAATTTTATTACAAATCAATAAAAAGTCAAAAGTATAAGGATCTAGTGCTGGCTGACCTTTAGCCACAAGTTCAGCACTTTTTTTAGTTCTTATTGCATTAATATTTTGAACCTTTTTCTTCATATAATCTAGCTCTCTGTATTCTGCCGTTGTATATATTGGTTCGAAAGCAAATTCAGTCACCATACCAGGTACACAGTTCATCTGTGCTCTGAAATATGGAAAATAAGCAGAGTGTAAAACATCTTGCGAACGGAATTTGAAATGTACTTTTTTTCCTTTTGGTATATGCAATTCAGAAACCACAATGTCGTCTTGAGCATTTGGATCGGATAAATCAACACCTAAAGTATTTACTCCTTCAATCAATCGAACGTTAGCTTTTCCGAGAACATTATCAGGACCAGCATATCTTGCAGTCCATTTAAACTGTTGTGCATACACTTCAACTACAATAGTATCTTCATCTTCATCAATAAACATAATGTTAGTCCAAGCATATAATCCAAAAAGAATCAAAACTGCTAAAACAACAGCAGGAATACCACTCCAAATAACTTCTAACTTTGTACTATCTGAAAAGAATAAAGCTTTTTGATCTTTTTTCCCTCTGTATTTAAAAGAAAAATAATGAACTAAAACTTGAGTAACAGCCTGAACAATGAAAATTAAAATCCATGTAACATTCATCAAGTTATCAATATCCGAACCGTGAGCTGAAGCAGGTGTGTGCAATACTAAATCTCCCCATTTTATCAATCCGTAAATTGTAAAAATATATAGGAATGCCAAGAAACCAAACATCAAATACCCTTGGATGTTATTATCCTTATCATTAGCTACTTGTGAATCATCCACTTCGCTAACTACTTGAGTTAAATCGAATATTTTAGTCAATTGCCATAATGCAATAGCCAACAAAACTAAAACTATAATTACCAACAAACTTGTCATCTATTTTTTTTTAAATATTAATAATGAAAATGTTTACTTTCTTCAATAAACGGATTTCTTTTTGCTAATAATGGAACTTTAGTCAATGCTGTAAATACAACATAAATAAACAATCCAAGGAAGAAAAGAACAGAAGCTATTTCAGAAACTCCAATAAACCATTGGTCACCTACTGTGCCAGGCATAATCATATTAAAGAAATCAATATAATGCCCTAATAGAATAACTACTCCAGCCATAACTAATATCCAACTGATTCTCTTGAAATCAGTATTTATTAAAATCAATACTGGAAATAAGAAGTTCATAACTACAGCACCAAAAAATGGCAAATTGTATTGTTGGATTCTTGTTACAAAATAAGTAACTTCCTCTGGAATATTAGCATACCAAATCAACATAAATTGTGAGAACCACAAATATGTCCAGAAAACACTAAAACCAAACATAAATTTAGCCAAATCATGTACATGACTTGTATTTACATGCTCTAAATATCCTTTTGATTTCAAGTAAACAGTAATCAAACAAATTGTTGTTACACCACTTACCAAGAAACTAGCAAATACATACCATCCAAACAAAGTACTAAACCAGTGTGGATCTACAGACATAATCCAGTCCCAAGACATAATTGATTCTGTAACGATAAAGAATACCAAGAAACCAGCAGACATTTTGAAATTCTTTTTGTAAAAACTATCATCGTTTGCTTCATCTTGTGCTAAACAATTTTTTCTAGAATAGTGTCTGTAAAGATTCCATCCAATCAAAAATATTGCTGCTCTGATTATCCAAAAAGGAAAATTCAAATATCCTGATTTACCTGCAATAATTGCATCATAATTTTCATGACCTTTTTCTGTTACACCTTCACCCAACCAAACAAATAAATGATTGAAATGCAATCCACAAAGAATTAATATCACAAAAAAGATAACAGAACCCACTGGCAAATAAGCCGTAATACCTTGCATTACTCTAAACAATACTGGAGACCATCCTGATTGAGCTACTTGTTGAATAGCATAAAAAGCTAACACTCCAAGAGAAACCAACATAAAAAAGATACAAGCAACATACAATGCAGCCCATGGTTTGTTTTGCAGTTGGTGTAAAACGTGTTTTAAATGTGCTTCGTGTTCAGCATGAGCATCAACTTTGTGTTCACCAGCTTCAGCATGAGCTTCTGTGGCAACATGTGTTTCGTGAGCTACAACAGGTGTAGCTAACGAATCTTTTACTACTGCTGTAGAAGTTTGTGCTTCTGTTGAATCATGAGCAACTTCTGCTACAGCATGACTTTCTTCTTTTGTAGCGTGAGCGTGCGCTTCAGTTGCAACCTCTGTTGCCTCAGAAGGATGAGTAGCTTCAACTTCATGATGACTACCATGAGCATCAGAAGCAAGAATTGCCTCAACTTCTTTAATATCTTTGGGTGCAGATAAAAAACCATAACCTATTCCTAAAAGACCAACAGCCATTAAGATTAGAGAAAATGTTTTTAATTTACTTGAAAATGTATACATATCTATTACGATGAGTTTGTTCTACAATTATAATTTGCTTTTTAGATCCATAACATAAGATGCAACTAACCAGCGCTCCTGTTTGCTCAATTGATTAGCGTGTGAACCCATCATATTAAGACCATAAGTTTCAACATGGAATACACTTCCTACATTGATTTCTCTATCTTTATAATTAGGAACTCCCAAGAATTTTCCTTGTTTAACTAATTTCCCTTGACCATCACCAGTTTCACCGTGACAAATGGCACAATAAATTTCGAAAAGAGCTTTAGCTTTTTCTGCATCTTTTTCAGACAAAGCACCTAAAGGAGATTGCAAGTTAGCTGCCTTAACAGCTAATAGTGCTTCTGGAGTATTTGGATACTCATATACCTCAAAACCTCTATTAATTGTTCCTTCAACAGGAAGCTGACCTTCTTTACCTTCTTTGAAAACATCCGATTGAGAGTAAGTTCCATAACTTACTGGCTCATACATATTAGGCATGTATTGATAATTTGGCTTCTCCTTATCGTGACAAGACGAAACTAAAATACTAATACCTACTAAAAGTGTTATTTTATATAAGCTTTTCATATCTACTATTAATGCTTTTCAATTACTTTAACTTCTACTGCTCCTGTTTTCTCGAAAAAAGAAACAAGCTCTTCTTCATTATTGTTTACTGCAACTTCCATCAAGAAATGGTCATCTGTAGTACGTACATCTGGATTTTCAGCTTCTTTAAATGGCCACAATCTACTTCTCATATAAAAAGTAATAACCATTAAGTGAGCTGCAAAAAATACAGTTTCTTCAAACATAATTGGCACGAAAGAAGGCATATTTTCAATATAACTAAAACTTGGTTTTCCACCAATATCTTGTGGCCAATCTTGAATCATAATATAATTCATCATCCAAGTTCCAAAAGACAAACCGCACAAACCATATAGGAAAGAACAAATTGCTAATCTTGTTGGTGCAAGTCCCATTGCTTTATCCAATCCGTGAACCGGAAATGGAGTAAAAACATCTTCAATATGATGATGAGCCGCACGTGTCTTTTTAACGGCGTCCATCAATATATCATCGTCATTATAAATGGCGTATATTACTTTATTACTCATGGTGTGAATCTTTATGTGATGCTCTTTCTCTAATATAATTATCTCCAGTTGCTTTCAAAATAGTTTTAACCTCTGCTTGTGCAATTACAGGAAATGTTCTAGCATACAACAAGAATAAAACAAAGAAGAAACCAATTGTTCCAATGAAAATTCCAATATCAACAAATGTTGGTGAGAACATTGTCCAAGAAGATGGAAGATAATCTCTATGTAAAGAAGTAACGATAATTACAAATCTTTCAAACCACATTCCGATGTTTACTACAATCGAAATAATAAAAGAGAACATGATACTTGTTCTTAATTTTTTGAACCACATAAATTGTGGAGAAAATACGTTACAAGTCATCATCGACCAATATGCCCACCAGTAAGGCCCAGTAGCTCTATTCAAGAATGCGTATTGTTCGTATTCAACTCCAGAATACCAAGCCACGAAAAGTTCCGTAATATAAGCAACACCAACAATAGACCCTGTAATCATGATAATGATATTCATCAATTCGATGTGCTGGATAGTAATGTAAGCCTCTAAATTAGATACTTTTCTCATAATAATAAGCAATGTGTTTACCATTGCAAATCCAGAGAAAACAGCTCCAGCAACGAAGTATGGAGGAAAAATTGTAGTATGCCATCCTGGGATTACAGAAGTAGCAAAGTCCATCGATACAATAGTGTGTACAGAAAGTACAAGTGGCGTAGCCAAACCTGCAAGTACTAAAGATACTTCCTCAAAACGTTGCCAATCTTTTGCTCTACCGCTCCATCCAAAACTCAAAATTGAATATACTCTTTTATTAAAAGGAGTTACTGCTCTATCACGAAGCATTGCAAAGTCAGGTAACAATCCTGTCCACCAGAAAACCAAGGATACAGAAAGATAAGTAGAAATTGCAAATACATCCCAAAGTAATGGTGAGTTGAAGTTAACCCAAAGAGAACCAAATTGATTCGGAATTGGAACAACCCAGTACGCTAACCATGGACGCCCCATGTGAATAATTGGGAATAAACCTGCTTGAATTACAGAGAAGATTGTCATGGCTTCAGCAGAACGGTTAATCGCCATTCTCCATCTTTGACGGAATAACAAAAGTACTGCAGAAATTAAAGTTCCAGCGTGACCAATACCAACCCACCAAACGAAGTTCGTAATATCCCAAGCCCAACCTACTGTTTTATTTAATCCCCAAGTCCCAATACCTGTAGAAATAGTGTAAATAATACAGCCTAATCCCCAAAGGAAGGCTATTAATGCGATTGAAAATACAATCCACCATTGCTTATTGGCTTTACCCTCTACAGGAGCAGCAACATCTACTGTTACATCGTGATAGGTTTTATCACCTATAACCAAAGGTTTTCTAATGGGTGCGTCGTATATATGAGACATAATCCTTTAAATTGATTTTTAATTTATCTTAAGTATTTCTAACTTTAACGTGGTAAATAACATTTGGTTTTGTACCAACATGCTCCAATAAATGATACATTCTTTCATCTTCTACAAGTGCAGCCACTTTAGACTCTTTATCATTAATATCTCCAAAAATCATTGCTCCAGTAGAACAAGCATTAGAACAAGCAGTTTGGAATTCACCATCAACAATAGCTCTACCTTCGTTTTTAGCTTTCAAAATAGTTGCTTGCGTCATTTGAATACACATAGAACATTTTTCCATAACCCCACGAGAACGTACACTTACATCTGGATTCAACACCATACGACCTAAATCATCATTCATGTGGAAATCAAATTCGCTATTCTTGTTGTACAGGAACCAGTTGAAACGACGTACTTTGTAAGGACAGTTGTTAGCACAGTAACGAGTACCAACACATCTATTATACGCCATATTATTTTGACCTTGACGGCTATGAGAAGTTGCAGCAACTGGACAAACTGTTTCGCAAGGTGCGTGATTACAGTGTTGACACATTACAGGTTGGAAAGCCACTTGAGGATTTTCTGAAGCTACTTCCATTTCATTAAATGTAGAAAGCGAACTAGACAAACCTGCAATATTTTCTTTTCGTTTGTTATCTCCCTCAAAAGTTTCTTCAGAAGAATAATACCTATCAATACGCAACCAATGCATATCACGGCTTCTTCTTACCTCTGATTTACCTACAACAGGAACGTTATTTTCAGCATGACAAGCTATAACACAAGCACCACAACCAGTACAAGCATTCAAATCAATCGAAAGATTAAAATGATGCCCACTTGTACGATCAAAAGAATCCCATAAATCTACTGTTGTAGCATTTACTTCTTTATGATCCAATGAAACTTTTGGTTGAGGATTCCAAAACTCAGCATCTTCTTTATTAAAATCTACTAATGAAGTTTCTTTAATAATATCACCACGACCCATCAATGTTTTTTGCCCTTGAACACAAGCAAATTGATGCGTTCCTTCAGCCTTTGTTAATGTAACAGATTGCACATTATTAAAACCTTTATATAACGAGTAAGCATTAACACCTACTTGCATTTCTTCTTTTATAGCAGCTTTTTTCCCATAACCTAAAGCTAAACCTATAGTACCAACAGCTTGTCCAGGTTGAACAATTACAGGTACATTTTCTAATTTAACTCCATCAGCAGTAGTAATAGTAGCATAACTTCCGTCTAAACCACCATCAGCAACAATTTCATTTGATAATTCATACTTCTTTGCATCAGCAGCAGAAATAGTTATATAATTATCCCAAGAAACTCTCGTGATTGGATCTGGAAACTCTTGCAACCATGGATTGTTTGCCAATTGACCATCACCCAAACCAGTTTTAGTATATAAAACTAACTCAAGTCCTTGCGCTGGTTTTGATTTAGCCAAAGCATTGGCAGCAACAGTATAATCTGCTGAACCTGCAGAAGCTGAAGATATATCTCCAACAAAAACACCATCATGTAATACTTTATTCCAACTAGAACCAGTAATAATTGATGCTGAACTTGCTTTTAAATAATTATAGAAATTACCAACAATTCCATTTAAAGACAATAAGACATCTTGAAATTGTTTAGTATCAAATAAAGGACGGATAGTTGGTTGAGTCAAACTGTAAGTACCTTTTGTAATGCTTACGTCTCCCCAAGATTCTAAATAGTGAGGCGCTGCAGCAGCAATAGTAGTTTTTGAAGCAGTTTCATCTTCTTTTGTAGAGAATGAAGCCGAAAGAGTTACTTTTTTCAATCCATCTTCAAAATCTTTAGAATTTGGTAATGAATAAACTGGATTCACACCACTCATAATCAAAGTATGAACGCTTCCTGCTTTCATATCATTAATTAATTGAGCTACTTTTTGATCAGATCCTTTTCTAATTTGTCTTGTTCCAACAGTTGTAAATGCTGCACTTGACAACGCTTGATTAATGGCTAAAACCAATAATTGAGCATTTTTATCTTGAATACCTGAAACCAAAACTCCATTACTTCCAGCTGCTTTTAATTGTTGAGCAGCTTTAGCAACTTCATCTTTATACTTTCCTTCTAAAGCTACTGGAACAGATGCTCCAACAACTACATTATAGATATGAACTAATGCTTGTTTTTGATTAGCGGTTGACATCGCAACACGCCTATCAGCAGAAGCACCAGATAAAGTCATGTTCGCTTCAAACTGAATATGACGGGACATTTTTTTATTTGCATGAGATCCTTGAGGGATTCTTCCTTTAACATAACCTACATCATAACTTCCACCTTGCCAATCTCCCAAGAAATCTGCCCCAACAGAAACAATCGATGTTACTTTTGAAAAGTCATAATCAACCAAAGCTCTTTCACCATAAACTGCTTCAAAAGCATCTAAAGCTTCTGATTCTGACACAGCATCGTATATAACATGTTTGGCGTTTGGATTTTTTGAAATAAATTCAGCAATCAACTTTTCAGTAGATGGACTTGCTAAAGTATTAGTCAAAAGAACAACTTGACCTCCTTTTGCTTTTGCATCAGCAATACTAGACTTCAATTTTGAATCTACTTCAACCCAACTTGCTTTTTTACCTGCAATTTTAGGCTCTTTCAAACGCATACTATCATACAATGATAATATAGAAGCATGAATTCTAGCATTAGCAGAAAATTTAGCTCCTGCAATAGTATTGTTATCTATTTTAATAGGACGACCTTCGCGTGTTTTCACTAAAAGATTAGCAAAATCAAAACCGTCAAAAACTGTAGTTGCATAATAATCTGCAACACCAGGAATAATTTGTTCTGGCTGTACCACATAAGGTATCGACATGTGCACCGGACCCTCACAAGCTGCAAGCGTAGCTGCGGCAGTACTAAATCCAACGTACTTTAAAAAATCACGACGTGAAGTTGACGAAGATGCTAACGCATCATTATTCCCTAAAAATTCATCAGTTGGAATTTCTTCAACAAATTCGTTATTTTTAAGCGCCTCAACAATAGAACTACTTCCGTCTAGCTCTTCAACACTTTTCCAGTATTTTTTGTTTGATGACATATTCTATATAAATATTAGCTTCTTAATAATTCGATTAATAGTGGCATTTACCGCATTCTAAACCACCCATTTGCGCTGCAGTCAATTTCTCTACACCGTATTTTTTAGAAAGTTGTTCGTGAATTTTGGCATAATAGTCGTTTCCTTCCATTTTAACCTCTGTTTTTCTATGACAATCGATACACCACTTCATAGTCAATGGAGCAAATTGTTTTTGAATCTCATAAGTTTGAACTGGACCATGACAAGTTTGACATTCAACACCTGCAACAGTTACGTGTTGCGAGTGGTTGAAGTAAACAAAACTTTGCAAGTTGTGAATACGAACCCATTTTACCGCCTGTGGTTTTCCAGAATATTTTTGAGTAGCTGGATCCCAACCCACAGCTTTGTACAATTTTGCAATTTCACCATCATAAAAAGCTTTTGAATATTCTGCAGTTGCAGTAGTATCAGAGACTTCAGAAATACTCTTGTGACAATTCATACAAACATTAAGCGAAGGAATTCCAGCACTTTTACTAACCCTAGCAGCAGAGTGACAGTAATTACAATTAATCCCATTACTGCCTGCGTGAATTCTGTGAGAATAATGAATTGGCTGAATAGGGGCATACTCCTGATCAACACCAACCTGCATAAAGTAGCCATAAACAAAATAACCACTTGCCAACAATAAAAATATTGAAGTTATCAAAACCAAAAATTGATTCCTTACAAAAGCTTTCCAAATCGGCAATGCCTTTTCTTTTGCAACTACCTCTATTCCATTAGCTGCCGCAACCTTTTTCAAAATATTGTTTACCAAAAACAACATTACGATTAAAATCAACATCACTAAAGATAGTGCTCCCAAAATTACATTGTTAGAAATACCACCTTCTTCACTAGTAGTACCTGGCAATTTCTCACCGGCAACAGCAACAGGAGCTGCAGCTTTTTCCTCCATTGTGTAAGCAATGATATTATCAATATCAGACTCTGACAACTGTGGAAAAGCAGTCATTGGCACCTTGTTGTTTTCTTCAAAAACTTTTACTGCTTTAGCATCACCAGATTTGATTAGATCCCCACTATTATGAACCCACTTGTAAATCCAAGCTTTATCATACTTTGCACCAACACCCCTAAGAGCCGGCCCTGTTGATTTTGCATCTAATTTATGACATGCAGCGCAATTTGTATTAAAAATCTCTTTCCCTTTTACAGGATCACCACCTGATGTAGCAGCAGGAGTTGCAGTTGCATCTACGGGAGTTGCAACAGCAGGAGCTGTTTCTTGCGCATAAGAAGTTAGAGATAAGGTCAACATAAAAGCTAAACTTAAATATAATTTCCTTGAAATCGAATTATGGTTACCCACCTTTTTCATATAATTATAGATTATCTACTAAAATTGGCATTGTTTTTTCTAAAACGTTTTAGATGCAACTAATGCTTTATTTTAAAACTCGCACAAAAATACGATTTAAGAACTATTCTCAAAACCTTAAAATAGTCTTAAATATAATTTATATTTGTTCTAAATAATATTCCTTCTATGGTTTTAAACATTAAATAGTATTTTTGCATAAAAACAATCACAGTATGAGAATTCTAGCTTTGAACAAAATCTATTTCACTATCCTAACCCTAACAATTTTAACATTTAAGACTCAAGCTCAAGAGCAAAATATTTCGGTTGTTGAAGACCCAAAGTTTGAGCAACTATTAAACGAAAAGAGAAAAATAAATACTTCTCTTACAGTAAACGACTCTTACAAAATCCAAATTTTTAGTGGCGGAAGCGAAATTGCCAAAAAAACATTAAGTGAATTCAAACAAGAATTCAAAGACATTGATGCTACTATTGTTTTTAACACACCCAATTATAAAGTATGGGTTGGAAATTTCAAAACTCGTATTGAAGCAGAACGAAATTTGGCAAACATAAAAAACAGATACAAAAATGTGCTTTTGATAAAGCCAAGTAAGTAGGTTCATTCTAGATTTTACAAAAAAAGCAACTCGAATTGAGTTGCTTTTTTTGTTTATGATATATTTCATTTGAATTAGTTTGCGAACAATAGAATGTAATTCTGTACTATCCACAAAAAAGAATTATTACACCTGAACTATCAGATTTCTTATAAAAATTTTTATCATAAAAATTAGATATAATAAAACTACTAAAGAATGAATTATAATCGAAATTATATTTGTTTTATTTCTGTTATAATATTTCCAAATATTTATCATCAAAAAAATCAAACTTAGTAATGGTAAAATTATTGGAGCTATTGTTTCTAAAACCATTAGAACTGTTCCCGATGGATATATTACATATCTGATAACAATCAAAAACCATAATACTACGTAAAACAGCATTGTTAAAAAAGCACTTTTATATTTTGGGTTTTCTATTTTAAACATTTAATTTGTTTTTCATGAATTCATTTAAAGATAAATAGATTGCTTCTTAAATTAGTCTTTTGACTGAAATTTTTTGTAAGGTTCAACTACTTTAATATTATATAAACAAACCTAGTTCCAAAAATTTTCAATCCAACCAACTCCGCAACCAAACAAATCTAATAAAACATCAATCATCCTAGAAAAATAATTAGCCCGCATCTAAAACAAAAAAATCCCGATTGATCGGGATTTCTTAAATAATTATATCGAAATTTTATTTCAATTTCTTTTTGATGGCCACTTCGTGGAAAGCTTCGATAACGTCTCTTTCTTCGATGTCGTTGTATCCTTTTATTTGAATACCACAATCGTACCCTTTAGCCACTTCTTTCACATCATCTTTGAAACGTTTCAAGGCTATTAGCTCACCTTCATGAACCACAACTCCATCACGGATAATTCTGATTTTAGCGTTTCTGGCAATTTTACCATCCATAACCATACATCCAGCAATAGTTCCCACTTTAGAGATTTTGAATAATTCTCTAATTTCAGCAGTACCAAGAACTTCTTCTTTCATTTCTGGCGCTAACATTCCTTCCATCGCATCTTTCAAGTCGTCGATAGCGGCGTAAATGATAGAATAGTAACGGATATCGATTTCTTCTTTATCAGCTAATTGTCTTGCATTTCCAGCAGGACGAACATTAAATCCGATGATGATTGCATCTGAAGCAGAAGCCAACATGACGTCAGTTTCAGTAATGGCCCCAACACCTTTATGAATAATATTGATTTGAATTTCTTCGGTAGATAATTTAGAGAACGAATCAGACAAGGCTTCAACAGAACCATCCACATCTCCTTTAAGGATAATGTTCAATTCTTTAAATTGACCCAATGCAATTCTACGTCCAATTTCATCTAATGTTATATGACGTTGTGTACGAACAGATTGTTCACGCATCAATTGAGAACGTTTAGCAGCTATTTGTTTGGCTTCTTTTTCGTCTTCAAAAACGTTGAACTTATCACCCGCAGTTGCTGCTCCGTCCAATCCTAAAACTGACACTGGAGTTGAAGGTCCTGCTTCTTTTACAATATGACCTCTTTCATCATGCATGGCTTTAATTTTTCCATGATGTTTTCCAGCTAACATATAATCTCCCACTTTAAGGGTTCCGTGTTGTACTAATATGGTAGAAACGTATCCTTTTCCTTTATCCAAAAATGCTTCTACAACAGTTCCTTGAGCGGCTTTATTTGGATTAGCTTTTAAGTCTAATATTTCAGCTTCTAATAAAACTTTTTCTAATAACTCTTTGACACCTGTTCCTATTTTTGCAGAAATATCATGCGATTGAATTTTTCCTCCCCAATCTTCAACCAATAAATTCATACCCGCTAAACGCTCTTTAATTCTCTCTACGTTCGCATTTGGTTTATCAATTTTATTGATAGCAAATATGATTGGAACTCCCGCAGCCTGCGCATGAGAAATAGCTTCTTTGGTTTGTGGCATGATATCATCATCCGCCGCAACTACAATAATAGCGATATCAGTTACTTGAGCTCCACGAGCACGCATCGCCGTAAAGGCTTCGTGACCCGGTGTATCAAGGAAAGCTATTTTTTGTCCGTTATCCAATGTTACTCCGTAGGCACCAATATGCTGTGTAATTCCCCCAGACTCTCCAGCGATAACATTTTCTTTACGAATATAATCTAGCAAAGAGGTTTTACCGTGATCGACGTGACCCATTACCGTTACAATCGGTGCTCTAAAAACAAGATCTTCTTCTTTATCTTCTACAACCTGAATTGCTTCTTCAATGTCAACAGTAATAAACTCAACTTCATATCCAAATTCATCAGCAACAATTGTTAGTGTTTCAGCATCTAAACGCTGATTTTGAGTAACCATGATACCAAGTGACATACAAGTTCCAATCACTTTTGTAATTGGCACATCCATCATGATAGCAATTTCACCAACAGTTACAAATTCTGTAACTTTAATAGTTTTACTACCTTCATCTAATGCTCTTTGCTCATCATCCGATTTCTGACGGTGCGTATCTCTTTTATCTCTTCTATATTTAGCCGCTTTCGATTTACCACCTTTTCCTTGTAGTTTCTCTAAAGTCTCTCTAATTTGATTTTTAACTTCTTCTTCTGTTGGCTCAACTTTGGCAGTGATTGCTGGTCTAGCTCCTTTTACGAAGCCTGGCCTAGCCCCTCTGTTTGCATTAAAACCTCCACCTCCAGCATTTGGAGTAATCTTATTTGGATTTGGAGCGCCTGGAACTCCTGGTGTTGCAGGCGGTCTTGGCGCACCTGGTTTTGGAGCAATTCTTTTACGCTTATTTTTATTAGCATTATTAGCTGCATTTGCAGCTGCTCCTGGAGTACCTGGTTTGTTAGGCGTAATTTTTGGGTCTTCTTTTTTCTTTTTAGGTTTATTAAATTGAGATAAATCAATTACTTGACCTGTTAAAGTTGCTCCCGATAATTTTTGATATTGTGTTGTGATTGATTCTTCAACTGGTGGAGCATCAATTACTGGAGCTGTTTCCACTTTAGGAGCATCTGCTTTTGGGCTAGCAATAACAGCTTCTTCTTGAGTCTTTACCTTTTCAGCAAGAGGCTCAACTGCTTTTTTCTCTGCAACAATTTCTTGCTTTATTGGTTCTTGTTGAGCTGGTTTTTCTTGTTGAATATTATCCACTGGAGGGATTTCCTTTTTTTCAACAGCTACTGGAGGAGAAACTACTACTGATTTTTTGGGATTAAGATCAATATTACCAACTAATGTTGGACCAGTTACACTAGCTCTTGCCTTAATAACTTCTTGACTTCTTAATCTTTCTTCGTCTTGTTTGCGTTTTTCTTCTATTTCTTTTTCACGTTCGAGGCGTAAATTTTCTTTCTCTTTTCTTTTCTCTTCTCCTACTTCTTTAGAAGCTTCTTTATTCCCTCTATCGCCTGCAAACTGACCGCACAAGACATTGTACACATCGTTAGAAATTTTTGTGTTAGGATTGGATTCAACCACAATCCCTTTATCTTTTAGATAATCCACAGCTCTTTCTAAAGAAATATTCAATTCCCTTAAAACCTTGTTTATTCTAATAATTTTCTCTTCAGACATAAAACCTTTTTAATATTACCTTATTTTCACATTCTAATTTCCCTGAATACTTTTAAAGAGAAATAAAATGATTTTTTTGTTTTTCTTCCTCACACTAACTCTCAATTGGGAGAGGAAAAATAAGGTTGAAAGTTTATTTATTTATTTTTAGAATTGACTAACTATCGAATTCTTCTTTTAATATTCTCATTACATCTAAAATTGTTTCCTCTTCAAGATCTGTTCTTCTAACCAAATCCTCTACATCTTGTTTTAAGATACTTTTTGCAGTATCTAATCCAATTTTTGCAAATTCTTCGATTACCCATTCTTCAATTTCATCTGAAAACTCTGTTAATTCAACATCATCTTCATCAGCAACAGTTCCAGCCACATCTCCTTCACGGATTACATCCAATTCATAACCTGTCAATTGACCAGCTAACTTGATATTATGTCCACCACGACCAATTGCTTTAGAAACTTCTTCTAATTTCAAGAAAACTTCCGCTCTTTTTGTATCTTCATTAATTTTAATCGAAGAAACTTTTGCTGGACTTAATGCTCTCGTAATATATAGTTGAATGTTGCTAGTGTAATTGATAACATCGATGTTTTCGTTCCCTAATTCACGAACAATACCGTGAATACGAGAACCTTTCATCCCCACACAAGCTCCAACAGGATCGATTCTATCATCATAAGAATCAACAGCTACTTTTGCTTTTTCGCCAGGAATTCTCACTACATTTTTCACCATGATTAATCCGTCAAAAACTTCTGGAATTTCTTGTTCAAATAATTTTTCTAGGAACTTTTCAGAAGTTCTAGACATAATAATTTGAGGTTTATTTCCTTTCAATTCAACGCTTTCAATAATTCCACGAACGTTATCTCCTTTTCTAAAAAAATCAGATGGTATTTGTTTCTCTTTTGGCAAAACAATTTCATTTCCTTCATCATCTACTAAAATAACTACTCTAGGACGAACGTGATGCACTTCGGCAGTATAAATATCTCCTATTAAATCTTTAAATTGTTTGTAAAGATTAGTATTATCGTGTTCATGGATTTTAGAAATAAGGTTTTGACGCAAAGCCAAAATAGCTCTTCTTCCTAAATCTATCAATTTTACTTCTTCTGAAACTTCTTCTCCAATTTCGAAATCAGGCTCAATTTTTCTTGCTTCTGTTAATGTAATTTCCAAATGATCTAAATCTAAATCATCATCAGCAACAATCACTCTTCTTTGCCAGATTTCCATATCCCCTTTATCAGGGTTAATAATAATATCGAAATTATCATCTGATCCAAACTTTTTCTTCAATGCATTTCTGAATACATCTTCTAATATCGCCATAAGCGTTACACGATCAATAAGTTTATCATCTTTAAACTCTGAAAATGAATCGATTAATGCTAAATTTTCCATGCTAACTCTTTAATTAAAATATTACTGTAACAATTGCTTCTTTTATATCTCCGTAAGGTATCTCTAGTGTTTTTTGCACTGTTTCCTTTCCTTTCCCAACTTTTTTTGGCTCTCTAGCTTGCCATGACAAAATTATAAAATTATCATTAGCTTCAATCAATTCTGCTTCAATTGTTTGAGTTTCTAACTTTACAATTAGTGTTCTACCAACATTTTTCTTGTATTGGCGAACTAATTTTAATGGCGAACCCACTCCTACTGACGCTACTTCTAAAGAAAAATCTTGCTCTTCTCTATCTAAATTGTTTTCAATTCCCCGACTAACATCAATGCAATCTTGCAAAGCTACTCCGTTGTCACCATCGATATTTACAATTATTTTAAAACTATCCGTAATAGTCAAATCAATAAGAAAAATAGAGGGTTTGTCTTGTAAAACTTGAGTTAGTAAATCGTTAACTTTATCCTTAAATGTCATAATTTTTATAAAAAGAGGCACGCATTGCGTGCCTCATTATCTAGTATTTTAATAAATAACTGTGCAAATATAGTGTTTTTTTTATAAATCAAAAATGATTGTTTTTTTATTATTTTTTTGTAAATTTAATATTCACTTTTTTAACATCCTTTTTTTCTAAATAATTTAAACACTTTTAATTATGAAACGGATTTTAATACCCACTGACTTTTCTAAATATTCCGAAGAAGCTTTAAAGATTGCCGCACAAATTGCTAAAAATCATAACAGCGAAATCATTTTATTACACATGCTAGAACTTCCACATCAAGGAAGTGATGCTGTTGGCGGTGGTAAAAGCATACCAGAAATCATGCTTTATAAAGACAAAGCTATAGAGAATTTAGAAAAACTGATGGATGCCGAATATTTAAAAGGAATAGAAGTATCCGAAGCTATTGAATTTAAAAAAGTTTACGAAGGCATTATTGACGCCTCTATAAAAAACAAAGTAGATTTAATCATCATGGGATCACACGGAACTTCTGGATTTGACGAACTTTTAGTAGGATCTAATGCAGAAAAAGTAGTTCGCCATTCGAAAATACCCGTTTTAGTAATTAAAAAGGAAATTGAAAATTTTAAAACCGAAAACTTTGTGTTTGCTTCTGATTTTTCTAAAGAAACACACAAACCATTCGAAAAAGTAATTGAATATGTAAAACTATTCAATTCAAAACTATTTTTAGTAATGATTTCTACTCCCAATAGCTTCAAAACCACACACAACGCCGAAAAAATCATGCGCAATTTTGTTGAAAAATTTGAATTAAAAAACTATTCGTCACACATTTATAACGATACCAATATAGAGAATGGAATTATCAATTTTTCCAACAGTGTAAATGCTGATATCATTGGGATTTGCACACATGGCAGAACTGGATTAGCTCATTTTTTTAACGGAAGCATCGGAGAAGAACTTGTAAATCATGCTTCAAAACCGGTAATCACTTTCAGAATCTAACAGTTCGCAATATCGCATAAAAAAAACCTCTCAAGTGATTGAGAGGTTTTTTGTTGGTCTACTAGGACTCGAACCTAGAAAGACTGCACCAAAAACAGTTGTGTTACCATTACACCATAGACCAATTCCGTTGCTGTTAAGCGAGTGCAAATTTAAAACAAATTTTAGTTTGTACAAATTTTTAAGTCACTTTTATCAAAAAAAATTTTGATTTTGGCCATAACAAAAGCTAATCTATTCATAAACAATACACTTAAGAAAACAAATTGTTTTTTGGAAATTTTTGTTAATGCTCGTGACAATCCGCAAAAAAACATTTTCTTTGTGTTTCGAAAATAAAACTAAAATTTAGTACCTAAATATGGCAGCATTTAATTTTAATAAATGGAATACGATTAGTGGTTGGTGTGTATTTGCAATCGCTTTAATAACCTACACGCTAACAGTTGAACCCACAATGAGTTTTTGGGATTGTGGCGAATACATTGCTACTTCTGCAAAATTAGAAGTAGGTCATCCTCCAGGAGCACCTTTGTTTCAAATGATAGGAGCTTTTTTCGCCATGTTTGCCATAGATAATACTCAAGTTGCCTTGATGGTCAATATGATGTCTGTTTTTTCGAGTGCCTTTACGGTGTTATTCATGTTCTGGTCGTCGTCAATAATCCTAAAGAATATAATTTCAAGAGTTTCTGAACTGAACCAAAATAATTCGATTGTAATCCTAGGAAGTTCTTTTGTTGGCGCTTTAGCTTATACTTTTTCGGACAGTTTTTGGGCCAGCGCCGTAGAAGCAGAAGTATATGCTATGGCTTCTTTACTTATCTCCTTACTTTTTTGGTTGGGTTTACGTTGGGAACAAGATATGGATTCACCAAGAGGTAATCGTTGGCTACTAATTATTTCATTAGTAGTTGGTCTTTCGTTTGGTGTTCACTTCATGGCATTATTAGCCATTCCTGCAGTAGGGTTTCTTTATTATTTCAAGCATTACAAGACAGTTACTGTAAAAAACTTCATTATTGCCAATGTTGTTGTTGTAGCGGTATTATTATTCATTTTCAAATTATTACTTCCTTTAACCATGGCTTTCTTTGGTAAAACCGAAGTTTTTATGGTAAATAGTTTAGGATTGCCTTTTAACTCTGGGACAATTTTCGTAGTATTATTGCTAATTGCTTTCTTTTATTTTGGTTTAAAATATACTCGAAGCAAAGGATTCGTTCACTACAACACCTTAATATTGTGCATTCTGTTTATCTTAATTGGTTTTTCTACCTGGATAATGTTACCGATTCGTGCCAACGCTAATACTGTTATTAACGAAAACAAACCTTCGGATGCACGAGAAGTTTTAGCTTATTACAACAGAGAACAATACGGATCAAACCCTTTATTCTATGGTCCACAATATACAGAAGCTTTTGCAGGTTTAGACAAAAATACTCCTTACCTAGACAAGGCTCCCAATTATGAAAGAGATTACAAAACAGGAAAATATGTTATTGTAAATAATTATAAAAATGCTGTACAAAATAGCGATGACAGTCAAAAAACTATTTTACCAAGACTGTGGAGTAGCGAAAACATTGACAATTATATCATTTTTACAAACCCTCCAGAGTTTAGATTAAATCATGATTACCCTTTTGAAGATGATTTACAAAAATACGGAATCGACCCTAGCCAACTCTCTGAAGAAGATTACAACAAAGCCGTTGCTCAACTTAAAAATGAAATAGAAAAAACAATAGCTGAATTCAGACAGGCCTATGCCCAAAAAGAAATTGACAGCGAGGGGTATGCAAAATTCTTAAGAAGTTACAGCGATTACTTAATTGTTGAAAAACCAAAAACTATTGACAACTTGAAATTCATGGTTGAATACCAATTTGGCTATATGTATTTCCGTTATTTGATGTGGAATTTTGTTGGACGTCAAAACGATGTCCAAGGTCGTTATGATTACCAAGACGGAAACTGGTTGAGTGGGATTCCATTTATCGACGAATTGCATTTAGGTCCACAACAAGACTTGCCAGCTGATGTTTTAAACAACAAAGGACGAAATGTCTATTTCTTTTTACCCCTTATTTTAGGACTAATCGGATTAATGTTTCATGCTAGCAAAGACAAAAAAAGTTTTTATGTTCTATTTATCCTTTTCTTATTTTTAGGAATTGCTTTGAAAATTTACCTCAACGAAAGACCTTTCGAGCCTCGTGAAAGAGATTATGCCTTGGTAGGCTCATTCTATGTGTTTGCTATCTGGATTGGTTTTGGAGTATATGCACTTTACGAAAGTTTCCAGAAATATCTAGCACCAAAAATAGCCGGACCCCTAGTAATTGGAGCTACATTATTAGCTGTTCCTGTCCTTATGGCTTGTCAAAACTGGGATGATCACGACCGTTCTGGTAAATATACCGCAACAGCATTAGCAAAAGCTTATTTGAATTCGTGCGACCCAAATGCTATTTTATTCACCATTGGTGATAATGATACTTTCCCGCTTTGGTACGCTCAAGAAATTGAACACATTAGAACCGATGTAAAAATCGTAAACACTAGCTTGTTTATGACCGACTGGTATATCGACCAAATGAAAACCAAAACATACGAATCTAATGCTTTACCTATATCATTTGAGCATAACGAATATGTGGGTGACAAATTAGATTATGTAGCCCATATATCCAAAACAGAAAGTCGTTGGGACATTAAAGATTTTATCAATTTTATCAAAAACCCACAATCGACGGTTGAAATGCAAAATGGACAAACCATTCATTTTTTCCCAACCAATAAAATCAGAATTCCAATAGACAAGAATGCTATAATTCAAAACAAAGTTGTAGCTCCAAAGTTTAACGACTCTATTGTACCTTACATAGACATTGACATCAAAGGAAGTGCTTTGTACAAAAACCGATTGATGATGCTGGACCTTGTTGCTAATAATAACTGGAAAAGACCGATTTATTTTAGCCCTGGTGCATTTGATGACGAAGATTATTTATGGATGAAAAACTACCTTCAATTAGAAGGAATGGTCT
This sequence comes from Flavobacterium eburneipallidum, assembly GCF_027111355.2. Taxonomy (NCBI): domain Bacteria; kingdom Pseudomonadati; phylum Bacteroidota; class Flavobacteriia; order Flavobacteriales; family Flavobacteriaceae; genus Flavobacterium; species Flavobacterium eburneipallidum. Next base: position 1,023,711 of record NZ_CP114291.2, on the reverse strand, counting down.
ATAAATTAGTTCCTATAAAAACAAAAGTAGATAAAGATACCAGCCCAATGGATATGGGAGGAATTGATACTGACAAAATGTATCCTATTGTAATGAAATGGGATTGGGGCAATAGCGATGGAGACATTTATCACGACCCAGAAACCAGAAAAAACAGCATTTCGTATCGCTCAATTCTAGCCCGATTAATGGATCAATTAATTGCAGAAGGAAAAACAGACAAAGCTAAAAATGTAATCAACCTAGCATTAACAAAAATGCCTTTAGAAAAATTTGGCTATTATTCAATGGTAGAACCTTTTGCCAAAGGCTATTACAAAATAGGCGAAAAAGCAAAAGCACAAGAGTTATTGGAAAAATTAACCAAGAAGTACCAAGAGAACCTTAATTATTTCGGAAAACTTTCTCTTGCTGACCAAAACGACGTTGCTATCGATATCATTACCGACATTGAACGTTATAGAAGTTTGTTACAAGTGATGAAAGAAAGTGGCGATATTGCGTTTTACAACAAAAACAGAGCTCCGTTCAATACTTATATCAAGATTTTCGAACACTTTGGTAGAGACAAAGAATAAGTATATTTTAGAAATTAGAAAAAGAAAAAATGTAGCGCTGTTGAAAAATGCCGCTACATTTTTATTTTAATCAAAAACTGAAATCATGAGTTTCTACTGGATAAAAACAAACAACCTCATCAAGAAAATATTCTCAAATTATATTTGGGATTTACCCAATATTGAAAATAAAATCTACCTAACATTTGATGATGGTCCTACTCCACAGATTACGGAATGGGTTCTTGAAGAATTAGAAAAATACAATGCCAAAGCCACTTTTTTTTGCATTGGACACAACATTGAAAAACATCCCGAAATATTCAAGAAAGTAATCAAAGAGGGACATTCTATCGGCAATCATACTTTCAATCATTTGAACGGATGGAAAACTTCAACTAAAGAATATATAGAAAATAGTAATCAGTGGTCAGTGGTCAGTGGTCAGAACGCAGACTGCAAACTGAATACTGAATACTGCCAACTTTTTAGACCGCCTTACGGCAAAATAAAACCATCGCAATCTAAAAAATTACGACAATTAGGCTATAAAATAATTATGTGGGATGTTTTGAGTGCCGATTTTGACACGACGATTAGTCCAGAAAAATGTTTGGAAAATGTATTAAAAAACACAACAGCTGGAAGTATAATTGTATTCCACGACAGTATAAAAGCATTTCCAAATTTGGAATATACTTTACCTAAAGCATTAAAATATTGGGCTGAAAAAGGATTTCTTTTCGAAAAACTAGACTAGAACTGTTCTTGAACTAAACCGATAATTGTATTAGCATCTAATTCACCAGATTGTCTCCAAATCATTTGTCCTTCTTTGTAAATCATAAGAGTAGGCAAGCCTTTAATGCGAAGAGCCTCGGCTAATTCTTGATTTTTATCCACATCAATTTTTATCACCTTTGCCTTATCGCCAAGAGCGGCAGCAACATCTCTAATTACAGGATGCATCGATACAGATGATTCGTTCCAATCTGTGTAAAAATCAATCAACACAGGGAGTTGAGTGTTTATAAGTTCTCCAAATTTTGACATAAAACCAACGAATTTAATTTTCTAAATCTATTGAAAAGAGATAAATATTTTACAAATGTAGCATTTTAAACGAATTATGCCATGTTTCTACCTTTTTTTAGTTCGATAACCGTAATTTCAGGCATAATTCCTACTCGACCTGGATAAGCATGAAAACCAAATCCTCTGTTAACATAAATATACTTTCCTGCTTTTTCATACAAACCTGCCCATTGATCATAAACATATTGCGCTGGACTCCACTTGAAAAAACCAGGAATTTCAATACCAAACTGCAATCCGTGGGTGTGACCAGAAAGCGTTAAATGAAAATCTTTAGCATGTTTATTGACCTCTGCATCCCAATGACTTGGATCGTGACTCATCAAAACTTTAAAATCTTCTTTGGATAATCCTTGAGTTGCTTTATTCAAATCGCCAACTTTTTTAAACTTCACTCCCCAGTTTTCAACACCAACAACAGCAATTTCATCTGTTCCTTTTTTTATTTTAATATTTTCATTCAATAATAACTTAAAGTCTATTTGACGATGCAAATCTTTAATATCCGCAAAATTTTTATCTTTTGCTTCATTAGACGACCAATCTACATATTCTCCATAATCATGATTTCCTAAAACGGAGAATTTACCATAATTGTGTTTCTTAATTTTGTTGAATGTTTCAATCCAAGGGTGCATTTCTGTGGCGTGTGTATTGACAATATCACCTGTAAACAGGAACAAATCTGAATTTTGTTCGTTTATTAAATCAATAGCGTAATTTATTTTTTCAGGATCATCAAAACTACCACTATGTACATCCGAAATGTGAGTTATCGTAAAACCATCAAAAGCATCGGGCAAATCCGGAAAAAAAACCTGTTGCTTAATCACTTTATAATTGTATTTCCCAAAAGTGATTCCGTAAATCAAAGAACTAAAAGGAATTGCTGCTAATCCTAATGCAATTTGACTAATGAATTTTCTTCTTTCGGGTAAAAAACTACTGGTTTCATTTTTGGCAACAAAATGAGAAATTGTGCCTGAAAAAAGTCGGTAAACATCTTCTAAAAGTAATACCGAAGTCAAGAGTAATTTTGGTAAAAGCGTTATCAACAAAATACCAAAGGCTAACATTGACATTTTGGTTTGACCATGACTCCTATCAAAAGTAAAAAATTGATAGGCTATAAAAACAATCATTCCTAGGGAAACCAATTGGTATCCGATTAAAACCCATCGAACATTAGTTAAAGTTTTGATTGCCTGAAACGAATAAAATTCGATAATAACAACAACTAATAAAAACAGAAGTAAACGCAACATCATTTTGCTATAAATTTTTAACAAATTAACGAAGAATGAATGCACGAAATCATTTCATTATAAAAAATTTAACTACGCTGATTATTAATTAAAAAACTGCTAGGGCATTCGCTTTTAAAAAATTACCGCAGATTCGCAGATTTTAAAAATAAATCAGAACTGCTTCATTGCACTAATTCAAAAATCAGCGTTAATTTTATCTAATTTATGTTTTGAAAATCTGCGAATCAGCGGTGCTTTTTTTATTTAAATTTCTTCGGTTTCAAAAGCGAATACCCTAAAAAAATACCGTTCGTGAAAGAAAATGTGTCTTTGATGAAATTTTAGTTTTTTATTCAATCTACAACAGTGATTTTTGAATAAAATATATAAAAAATAAAAAAAAATAAAAATGACCAAGAAAAGAACCTACATCCAAATGATTTTAAAACGATTATTTCAAATCATAACGAGATGAAAAAATAGGTTAAATCAACTGTTCATGAAATATTTTTATGGTTTCATGGATAAAAAATCAATCTCAAAACTGTTTTAATGATTTTTGAATAAAATTTTTAAAACCACTTATTATGAAAAGACTATTACTTTTTATTGCAATCACCTTCATCGGAACAAAAGCTAATGCACAGGCTGTTGCCGAATATAATTTTAACAATTCTAGTTATGCCGATGTAAACGGAAACAATCCATTTGCTACTGGAAGTAATATTGCGTTTACCACAGACAGGCATGGAAATGCAAACGGAGCTCTTGCCCTTAACGCAATACCAAATGCTCCTTTTGGCACATTACCAAACGGAACCAATGCAACCATCCCTAATTTACCAATTGGCAATCAAGCCAGAACAATTTCGTTTTGGATTAGTTGCAACAACACACTCGCAAGCAATTATTATTTTAGCTATGGATCAGCAGCAACCAATTCAGCCTACGGATTGGGACAATTTACAACAACCACCTCATCAGGAGGTGTTAAACCAACCATTACTACTAAAGACGACCTTAACTTTTTTGGATACGGAAATGATTTAGTACATACGCCATACAAAACCAACCCAACCTCTTGGACACACTTTGTGGTCACTTACACCGATGCTGATGTTGCGACTATTTATATCAATGGCACTCTAACTGCATCTGCAACAAAAGTTAGCTGGAATACTACAAACTCTGTTTTCAGATTAGGACAAACAATGCAAGGAACCAACTCTGTAATTGCATATTATGATGATTTAAAAATCTACAATCGTGCGCTATCTTCGACAGAGATTAGTGCTTTATATACTAATAATTCAATTGCAGCATCGCCAATAATTTCTTCAATTAGTGAAAATGCTTCTAGTGCCACATCTTCGACCATTAATTATACTTTAAATGCCAAAGATTTACCAACAACTTCAGTCATTAATTACGGAACTGGTTCTACAGCATTAACAAATCAAATAACAGCTGGTACGGCATCGGGAGGTCTTGACACCGCTACATCCGGAGTTATCACAGGATTAAATTCAGGAACTACTTATTACTATCAAATTGTAGCTACTAATAGTGCGGGTTCAACCACATCGGCTATTAGAAGTTTTACACAAATAAATCCATCTACAGCAATAGCCGAATATAATTTTGACAATTCATACAATAATATTTATGGTAATACTCCTTTTGCTGGCTCTGGTCTTACATTTGATTACGATCGATTTGGAAATCCTGCAAAAGCATTGAGAATTGCCAGCGGAAACAACAATGGTGCTACAGCTACAATCGCAAATTTACCTATAGGAAACGCAGCAAGAACAGTATCGGTTTGGATATTGCAACCCACAGTATCGACAGATAATTATGTCTTTAGATACGGATCACTTGCCGCCAACAGCGTTTATGGTTTGTCTAACCAAGGAGCACATTTAGTCAACTTTGGTTACGCCAATGATTTAGTGGCAACCAATCAGGTAGCTAGCGGAGCAAATTGGGTGCATGTTGTAACCACTTTTGACGGCGCAACAGCTCGAATTTATCGCAATGGTGTGCAAGTCGCTTCAGGAAACAAAGCTAGTTGGAACACGCTTTCGGGAATTTTTATCCTTGGTAAAGAAGTTGAAATATACATTGATGATTTAAAAATCTACAACAGAGCTATTTCCGCATCAGAAGTAAGTAATTTATATACGAACAATTCTATTTTAAATACTCCAAACTTCCAAACTAAAACATCAAAAGCAACCATCTACCCAAATCCAACTTCAGATAATTTCACTATCGAAATGGAAAATGAAGTAAAAACGGTTGAAATTTATTCCTTACTTGGACAAAAAATATTGACTGCAACTAGCAAAAACATAAACATTTCTAATGTATCAAAAGGCGTTTATTTGGTTCGCATTGAAGATTCAAATAATACTGTTTCAACTCAAAAACTGATTATTGAATAGCACTCAAATAGTTTTTTAAAGAAAATCCGTTCCAAAGATTAATTTCTGATGGAGCGGTTTTTCAATTAAAAAAATTCCTATTATTGTTGAACCAAAACCAACGAATGAAAAAAATAAAAGCACTAATTGTTGACGATGAACTAAATGCAAGATCCTTATTGCGCCATTTTATCGAAGACTATTGCCCAGAAATCGAACTCATTGCCGAGGCAGAAGATGTAAAATCGGCTGTAAAAATCATCAACAAAAACGAAATTGATTTGGTTTTTTTGGATGTAGAAATGCCCAACGAAAATGGCTTTTCGCTATTCGATTATTTCAACAAACCCACATTCGAAACCATTTTTTGCACCGCTTATTCGCAATATGCCATCAAAGCCTTCGAAGTTTCGGCGGTAGATTATATCTTAAAACCCATTGGCATTGCCAAACTCAAAGAAGCGATTGAAAAAGTGGTTGAAAAACGAAATCGGAATGCACAACCCAATACTATTGCTGTTTTAAAAGAGAATTTAGCCGAAAACAAAATCAAAAAAATAGGCATTCATATTGGTGATGGTATTGTTTTTATGGATTTGGATGACATCTTCTATTTTGAAGCCGACGGTTCTTACACCACCATTTACCACAAAAACGGAAAAGATTTGGCGGTAAAAAAAATCAAACATTTTGAAGATTTACTTTCTTCGGACAATCGTTTTTTTAGGATTCATCGCTCCTATTTTGTCAATATTACTTTGATTAAAAAATACAGCAAAAAAGACGGCTTGTCTATTACTTATGATGATAAAATTTTATTGCCCATTTCCAGAGAAAAGAAAGAAGAGTTTGAAGAATTTATGCAAATGAATAATATTTTGTAATATGAATTTTAAAAAAATAATTCTTTTATTTTCCTTTTTAATAAGTGCTTCTTTTTATGCTCAAAAACCAAATGAATTAATTACTAAACTTAAAAATCACACTCAACAAGACACAACGAGATGTTTTTTGTTAAACGAAGTAATTGAAGCCGAAAACGACCAAAATATTTGGATAAAATACAATCAAGAATTAAAAAAAATAGCTAACGAAAAAAGCATATCAGAAACCAATCCGGTTTTAAAGAAAACTTATACAAAATACTTAAGCAATGCTTTTAACAATGAAGGCGCATTTTATGTTTATGACGAAAAGTTTGAAAAAGCAATTCAATTCTATAGAAAATCATTACAAATTACTACTAAAATAAATTACGATTACGCTAGTGCTGTAGCTCTTCAAAATATTGGAACTGCATTTGACTATTTAGGAAAATTAGACAGCACTTTAGTTTATATGCAAAAAGCTTATTATTACGCTAAACTATCTAAAGACAAAAATAATCTTGCATACATTCTGACCGACTTGGGTTTTGTTTACAATAATTTAGGAAACAATGCACTTGCCATAAAATACAATCTTGAAGCCTTACCGTTATTTGAAAAAATGAATGATTTAGATGGTTTGGAGCGAACCTATTTTGCATTAGGAAGAATTTTTGACAATCAAAATGACTTCAAATCCAGTACTTCTTATTATGAAAAATGCTTGCAAATTGATAAAAAGACTAACAATAATGAACGTTTAATTTTAGTATTAAATAGTTTAGCATCAGCAAATATTAAAAGAAAAGAATTAAATACCGCTCTACAATTCAACAATCAAGCTTTTGAAATTGCATCAAAATTAAATAATGTTGATCTTATTGCTGGTTCCTTTAAAAATTATGGAGATATCAATTTCGAAAAACAAAATTTCTTAAAAGCAAACAATAACTATATTAAAGCTTATGAAATATATAAAAAACTGAATAGTGATACTTTTATTTCAAAAACCGCAATCAAAATTGCAACTTCATTCTATAAATTAAACAAACTTGATAAAGCAAAAGAATATGGTTTATTAGGTTACAATTTAACCAAAAAAACCAATTATAAATCTGATCAAAAAGATGCAGCCGAAATTTTAAGCGATATTTATTCTAAAAATAACGACTATAAAAACGCTTTCAATTTCAAAAAAATAGCTTCTGATATAGGTGAGAAAATATATTTTGATGAAAGCAAAGACATTGCGTTAAAAGCTACTTACCAATACGAAACCGAAAAAAAAGAAGCCACAATCAAAGAGTTGAACCAAAAAAAGAAAATCTCTGAACTGGAATCCAACAAAAAAAGCATCCTGATTAATAGTATTGTAATTTCGTTTTTGGCTTTAGCCCTAATTGCTTATTTCTTGTTTTCGAGATTTAAAGAAAAAAAGAAAAACGAACTTTTGCAAACCCAACTTATCGAGAACCAAAAACGATTGGAAGCCGAAAAGAAAGCCACCGATAGCGAACTCAAAGCCTTGAAGAGCCAAATGAATCCGCATTTTATCTTCAATGCGCTCAACAGTATTCAGGAGCAATTTATGTACGGCGACAAACTCAAAGGCAACGAACAGTTGAGTAATTTTACCTATTTAACCCGACAAATTCTAGAAGTTTCAGGCAAAAAACAAATTACCATTGCTACCGAAATTGACATTTTGACCAAATATTTGGAACTCGAAAAAATGCGTTTTGCCAAAGACTTTGAATACTCGATAACCACATCTGAAACTATTGATGAAGATTATATGAAATTGCCTCCAATGTTGCTGCAACCCTTTGTAGAAAACAGCATCAAACACGGACTGATGCACAAAAATGGCTTGAAAACAATCGCAATTGATTTCGATTTAAGTTCAAGCGAAGACTATTTAATTTGCACCATCATCGACAACGGAATTGGTCGCCAAAAATCGGCAGAAATTAAAGCAGGAAACCTCGAAAAACACAACTCCTTTTCGACTAAATCCATCCAGCAACGATTGGAATTATTGAATGACAATTTGCAACTGCAGGAACTTATCGTCTATTCAGACCTTCTAGAAAACGATAGTGTTGTGGGTACAAAAGTGGTGGCGCATATTCCTTTGGTTTAAAACAAAAAACGAAACCCAATTAAGGATTTCGCTTTTTGTAAAAATGACACGATTTAATCTCAAACTTATTCTTTTACTAGTTTTTGTGTGGCAATAGCTCCATTTTGATCTACAACTCTTACCATATAAATCCCAGAAGCTAAATTTGATATATTGATTTGTTTTTGAGTTGATGAAAGCATTTTTTGACCTAACAAAGAATAGATTTCTAGTGATTTTAATTCGGCAGCCATATCAATATTTAGAGAAGAACTAGCTGGATTAGGATACATCGAAAAATTTAGACGTTGTTTATTGTCATTCAAACCCAATGGGACTGTTGTTGTAAAAGCAGCATTTTCACCAGTTTCGACACCTCCAGCATTTTGAGTTACAGCCCCAAATTGATAAGAATAGGTTGTATTTGGCGCTAATCCAGTTAGCGTATAATTGTAATTAGTTGCCGTAGTATTGTTTACCCCAGTTGTTATAACTCTTGTTGTAAACGGATTGTCAGTATCAAAAAATGTTCCTGCTTGATAACGAATTTCAACAACAGCATTATACCCATTTGTATTTAAGGTGTAATTAATTTGTGTCGTTGTTGCCGTAACGTTACTATCATTTACATTGGTCAAAACAATTGGAGTAGGAATATTAAACTGTATCTCTGGAGATGTAGTGATTTGACCCGTTGCATTAGTCGCTTTTAATCGAACAAAATAAGTTTTATTAGGTGTTAAGTTTGATAATTGAACCTGAAATGGTGTTGCAGCATTTACTGAAGTTGTGCCACCACTTTGAGTTTGCCATGTCCCAAGAACATCTGTAGTATATTCAACTACATAAGTTGTTGCCGAACCAAAAGCATTCAAATTAAAATTAATTGTTGCCGCATTGAATGTTACGTTTGAAGCCGCTACACTGGTAATTGCTGGCGCAGAAGTTGACGTATAAAGTGATGTAATTTGAGCTGAAGTCAAAGCAACATCATAAATACTAGCGTCATCAATTAAATAATCACCCAGTCTAGCTGAAGTATCGTCTAAAAATCTACATAGACTTAATCGTAAACCGTTATTACCAGCAACTGTGTTTATATTTCTTGTAATAGCACTTTGTTGCACACCGTTGATATAGTGTTTTAATGTTGTTCCATCATAAACATACGTATACATATACCAACTTGTAGTGTTAATAGTGTTATTCACAGCTGCCCAATTTCCGGCACCTCCTGTTCCAAAGAAAGATTGAGTCGCAGTAGATTGATACATTGTAAAACCACCATTTGCTGTAGTTCCACTCCCCCATCCCATTAGATAGTGTGTATTATTAGTAGAACCAAATTTTACCCAAACATTTAGGGTTCTTGCAGAGTTACCAGTGGGTAAATTAGGCAAAATAGCTCCAGTGAGTTCGGTTGAAGAATTAAATGCGTTATTAGCGACTCCATTTCTTCCAGCTCCATAAAAAACAGCTCCAGAAGGAACAAAACCTGTGGTTACTGTTCCTGTTCCAGAATTGTTTAAATTCCCGTTAAAATTAAATTGATAAATTGGTGTTTGTGCGTTTAATGTTACCACAAAAAGCAAAACTAAAAATTGTGTAATTTTTTTCATAATTGAGATTTTTTTTAAATTCCCTACAAAACTATAAACGCAACCTACCTTTAAACTATCTGAATTCATAAACGGTAGATATGGCTTTATAAATGGATGCGTTTTTTTACAATGTCTCTTCTTATGACAATCATTGCCATGCTGCTTGTCATAAGCAGTAGTTTTGACTTCATAATCGGTAAAATCATGTAGAAATAATTTAAAAAATAAATCCTACTTTTGAAAATAGAAACCTAATTACTTATGAAAGCCATTATAGTTGATGACGAATCGCACGCACGCTCCTTATTGTCAAATACCATAAAAGAACACTGCAAAGGCATCGAAATTATTGCCGAAGCCGAAAACGTAAAAGAAGCCGTAAAACTGATTAATAAACACCAAATTGATCTGGTCTTTCTGGACATAGAAATGCCCAATGAAAACGGATTTGCTCTTTTCGAATATTTTGAAACTCCAAGCTTCGAAACCATATTTTGTACCGCTTATTCAGAGTATGCGCTCAATGCCTTTGAGGTATCAGCTATCGATTATTTATTAAAACCCGTAAGTATCAGTAAGATTCAAGCCGCTGTTGAGAAAGCCATAAAAACCCGTGGTCAAAACCAAATCCTGAAACACATCAATGTTTTAAGAGAAAACCTTACGGTAAATCAACTCCAAAAAATTGCCTTACCGCTTTCGGATGGTTTACTTTTTATAAAAGTAGAAGAAATCCTGTATTTTGAAGCTGATGGTTCCTACACTCACGTTATTACCAACAAAGAAAAATATATGGTTTGCAAAAAAATCAAAGAATTTCACGAGTTGCTTTCATCCGATTCCCGATTTTTTAGAGTGCATCGCTCATACTTGGTCAACATTCAGCAAATCAAAAAATACAGCAAAAAAGAAGGAGCGACTTTGCAATTTGAAAACAGCAAAATCATTCCAATTGCTAGAGAAAAAAAGAACGATTTTGATGAATATATTGGTAAAATAAGTGTATGAGAAAACTTGTAATTACAACCTTATTGTTCATTCACCAATTATTATTTTCTCAATTAAGCAATCCGAATGATACTTTAGCTATTGATAATTTGGGAAAAAAAATTGAGTTAGAAAACAATATGGAATTGGCAGAAAAATGGAATAATCAAATAATAGAGATTTGTAATAAAAGAAAAAAACTAAAAAATTTACACCCAAAAATACTAGATTATTATAGAGCTTCTCACCAAGCTTCTTTATTAAGTACATCCTATTTTGAAGAAACAAAAGGCAATAACAAAAAAGCAATACAAATTCAGTTAGACGTTTTAAAAGAATTAGAAAAAGAAAAAAAGAAAAACAATAAGCTTTTAGGCTATGTTTATCGAAATATAGGAAACTCACTTGCATTAGAAAAAGAATATGAAAAGTCAAAATTTTATATATTCAAAGCAATTCCTTATGCTTTAAAAGATGAAGACAAAAGAAACATTGGAAGTTTGTACAATGATTTAGGTTTTGTCTGTATTGAAATGAAAGATTTTAAATCTGGGCTTTTTTACTACTCCAAAAGTCTAGTTATATTTAAACAAATTAATAGCCTCAACTCAATTGCGAACACCTTACACAACATAGGCAGAATATACTTAAACAATAAATCATTCAAAAAAGCAAAAACATTTGCAGAGGAGGCTATTGTTTATAATATAAAAGCGAAAAACTACAGTCAACTTTCTCTCAATTATTCTATTCTGTATCAAATAGAAAAAACATTTAACAACAATGAGAAAGCTTTCTACTATTTAAAAAAAATGAATCAGGCAGCAATAACTTCAAAAGACCTAAAGTCACAACTCGTTTCTTCTGAATCATTATACCGACATTATAAAAAAATAAATCAAAAAAATTTAGCCTTAAAATACCTCGAAGAAAACACTAGAATTGATAAAATCTTGAACAAAGATGAAAACAAAAATGCAATGCTTAAAGCTTCATTCAAATACGAAACCGAAAAAAAAGAAGCTCAAATAAAAGCATTATCCCAACAAAAAAAGATTATAACTTTAGAATCAGAAAGACAAAAAACAATAGCTTTAGCACTTGGAATTCTAATCGTATCCCTATTGATAATTTCGTATTTTTTATTCAATAAATACAAAATCAAAAAACAAAACGAACTCCTGAAATCGCAACTTCTCCAAGCCGAAAAAACCATCCAAGCCGAGAAAAAAGCCACCGAAAGCGAACTCAAAGCCCTGAAAAGCCAGATGAATCCTCACTTTATATTCAATGCCTTGAGCGGTATTCAAGACCAGTTTATGTATGGAGACAAAACCATTGCCAACGAGCAAATGGGCAATTTTACTTATCTCACTCGCCAAATATTAAGCGTATCAGGCAAGAAACAAATTCTACTTTCGACCGAAATAGATATTCTAAACAAATACCTCGAACTCGAAAAAATGCGCTTCAAAACCAATTTTGAATATGAAATAAATTTGCTTGGCAATATAGACGAAGACTACCACGAAATTCCTCCAATGCTCATCCAACCCTTTGTAGAAAACAGTATCAAACACGGACTGATGCACAAAAGTGGCTTGAAAACAATTGCCATTAATTTCGATTTAAGTTCAAGCGAAGACTATTTAATTTGCACCATCATCGACAACGGAATTGGTCGCCAAAAATCGGCAGAAATTAAAGCAGGAAACCTCGAAAAACACAACTCATTTTCTACAAAATCCATCCAGCAACGTTTGGAACTCTTGAATGATAGTTTGCAATTGCAAGAGCTAATTATCTATTCAGACATTCTTGAAAACGATGTTATTGTGGGGACAAAAGTGGCGGTGAATATTCCTTTGGTATAGTTTTACAAACAAAATAAATTATACAAATTCAATCCGATTATTACCAATACTATGAAGACTAATAGTATTATTTTGTAATTCAAATTTTTAATAATTACTGACATACAACTTGATTTTTCAGTAAAATAAAGATTCTAGAATCAACCAATAATCGAAAAGTTTATGAAAGCGGAAATTTAGTTCACGAAATGAAGATTTGTTTAATCAACCTCAACGATTCTAACACTTTCATTGCTAACAACGACAAAATTATTTTCAAGTTTATCAGGATAATTTTTTAAAAGTTTAGCCAAAACTTCTATTCGCTTAACAAAATTATTAGGATTACAACGTACCAAAATAATTCCATTATGAACTTTTTGATTTCTAAAAACCATTTCGCCAAAATCTTTATCAGAAGTAATAAGGATATAGTTTTCTTGATAACATTTTTCTAAAATAGCATCGTCAGAAGCGCCTCGCCATTGTTCAAAAACCGAAAAAACTTCGTGGTTTTCATTTTTAAGCCATTCGACTACAGAAGTTCCTGTACATTCATCAACTAAAAACCGCATTTAAGAAGCGATTTTATCCAAGTCGAAAGTAGTCGTTTTTTCAAGAATATTTTCGGCATATTGCAAACAAGCCAAAATCTCTTGCTTTGTCAACCCTTTATATTCTTGCAAGATTTCATCAATAGAAATTCCTTGAGCCAACATTGAAATAATATGCTCAACAGTAATCCTTGTGCCTTTGATAACAGGCTTTCCAAGCATTATTTTAGGATTAATTTCAATGAATTCCATATTGATTTTCTTAAATTCAATTCAAATATAATAATTTAAAAAATGAAATTATAACTTTTAAAAAAAATCCCAAATTAGTTCTCTATTTTTACACCTCAAAATTTATTTCAATGTCACAAAAACGCCTTTACCTGCTCGATGCTTACGCTTTAATATTCCGTGGATATTTTGCTTTTATCAAAAACCCAAGAATCAATTCCAAAGGAATGGATACTTCAGCTATAATGGGATTTATGAATGCCTTGATGGATGTTATCAAGCGAGACAAACCCGATCATTTGGCCGTAGCTTTCGACAAAGGCGGAAGTACGTATCGTTATGAAATGTATCAGGAATACAAAGCACACCGTGACGAAACTCCCGAAGCTATCAAAATTGCCGTTCCTTATATTCAGGAATTATTGAAAGCAATGCACATTCCGATTATTGAAGTTCCCGGTTTTGAAGCCGATGATTTGATTGGAACTTTGGCCAAACAAGCCGAAAAAGAAAACTTTCAAGTCTATATGGTAACGCCTGATAAGGATTTTGCGCAATTGGTTTCCGAAAATATTTTTATGTACAAACCCGCTAGAATGGGCAATGATATAGAAATTTGGGGCATTCCAGAAGTTTTAGAAAAATTTGAAATAGAGCGACCTGAACAAGTCATTGATTATTTAGGGATGATGGGCGATGCTGCTGATAATATCCCAGGATTGCCAGGTGTTGGTGAAAAAACAGCGAAGAAATTTTTGAAAGAATACGGCTCAATGGAAAATCTATTGGCGAATACACATCAATTAAAAGGTGCAATAAAAGATAAAATCGAAGCCAATGCCGAATTGGGAATTTTGTCCAAAAAATTAGCCACTATCCTACTCGATTGTCCCGTGACTTTCAATGCGTCAGCTTTTGAACTTTCAAAACCCGATGTTGAAAAAACAGACGAGTTATTTCAAGAATTGGAATTCCGTCAAATGAAAGCGCAGTTTGACAAATTATACAATCCCGCTGCTGTTGAAGAAACTTCAGAAACAGCAGAAGCAACAAAAAAAGCACCTGCCAAAAAATCGAATGAAGATCAATTTGATTTATTTGGTTTTTCGGACGAAGAAAGTGGCGAAGAAAAATCGAGTTCATTCTATGCAACATTAGAAAATACCGAACATTTTTACCAAATTATTCAGGGAGATTTTGCCGTAAAATTGCTATTGCAAAACTTGATGAATCAAACTTCGGTTTGTTTTGACACTGAAACCACAGGAATTGACGCCTTGAATGCAGAATTGGTTGGAATGTCATTTTCTTTCGAAAAAGGAAAAGCATTTTACGTTCCGTTTCCCGAAAGTCAAGAAGAAGCACAAGTTTTGGTGGACAAATTCAAACCATTTTTCGAAAATGAAGCTATCGAAAAAATTGGTCAAAACATTAAATATGATTTGAAAATTCTGTCGCATTATGGCGTTCAAATCAAAGGAAAATTATTTGACACTATGATTGCGCATTATTTGATTAACCCAGATATGCGTCACAATATGGATGTTTTGAGTGAAACTTACTTGAAATATTCGCCAAAATCTATTGAAGATTTAATTGGTAAAAAAGGTAAAAACCAAAAATCAATGCGCGACGTGGCTTTGGAAGATATCAAAGAATACGCTGCCGAAGATGCCGATATTACATACCAATTAAAACAAAATTTCAGCCCAATTTTAGACAAAGCCGAAACCAAAAAATTGTTTGACGAAATCGAAATTCCATTGATTCCTGTTTTGGCAGCCATGGAATTGGAAGGAATAAATCTGGACGTTCCTTTCCTGAAAGAAATGTCGGTTGAAATGGCAAAAGAAAGTTCTGAATTGGAACAAAAAATCTATGAAACCGCTGGCGAGAAATTCAATTTGGCTTCTCCAAAACAATTGGGAGACATATTATTTGACAAATTAAAAATCGGCGGAGCCAAACAAAAGAAAACCAAAACGGGTCAATATGCGACTGGCGAAGAGGTTTTATCCTATTTGGCAAACGACAACGAAATTGTTCGTGATATTCTCGAATGGCGTCAAATGGTGAAATTACAAAGTACTTATATTGATGCATTACCAAATCAGGTCGATAAAAAAACAGGCAGAGTTCACACCGATTATATGCAGACTGTTGCCGCAACAGGGCGTTTGAGTTCCAATAATCCGAACTTGCAAAACATTCCGATTCGTACCGAAAGAGGACGATTGATAAGAAAAGCATTCATAGCCCGTGACGAAAACTACACTTTAGTTTCTGCGGATTATTCGCAAATAGAATTACGTATTATCGCTGCTTTATCTGGCGAAGAAAATATGATTAAAGCCTTTCAAAACAACGAAGACATTCACAGAAGTACCGCTGCAAAAGTATTCAACGTTCCATTGGAAGAAGTAACCAAAGAACAGCGTAGCAATGCCAAAACCGTGAATTTTGGAATTATCTATGGCGTTTCTGCTTTTGGATTATCGAATCAAACTTCGCTTTCTCGAAAAGAAAGTGCTGAATTAATTGACGCTTATTATGCAACTTATCCAAAACTGAAATCATACATGAGTAATCAAGTTGATTTTGCCAGAGAACACGGTTATGTACAAACGGTTTTAGGAAGAAGACGTTATTTGAAAGATATTAATTCTGCTAATATGATGGTAAAAAGTGGTGCCGAACGAAATGCTGTAAATGCTCCAATTCAAGGTTCTGCCGCTGATATTATCAAAATTGCGATGATTAATATTCACAAAAAACTAACATCTGAAAACTGGAAATCAAAAATGTTGTTGCAAGTACACGATGAGCTTGTGTTTGATGTACATAACAGTGAATTAGAAAAAATTCAGCCAATGATTAAACACGAAATGGAAAATGCCTTTAAAATGGATGTTCCGCTGGATGTGGAAATTGGTTTGGGGAAAAACTGGTTGGAAGCGCATTAAAAAAAGTAATCAGTGTTCAGTAGCAGTAGGCAGATTAAAAAAAACAAAAAAGATTTTAAATGATTGACGATTTTAAGCCTCCCATTAAATCTAGAACAACAGAAGAATTGTTAGAAATTACTGGTGCTCCAAAAAAATGGAATGAAAGGGCATTGAAATTAGCAATGGATGAACTTTACTATAGAAAAATTGACACAAAACAAATTGACCAAGCAAAATATATCGAAAAACGACAGGTAGAATTTGAATCTCTAATAAAAGCTAATAGCCGATTTGAATTCTTTTGCTTAAGACCCCATCATTTATTTATTACTTGGTCTGAAGTTTTTATGTTTCTATTTTCTTGGGAATATAAAAAAGACGGTTTTTTATATAAAGCTGAAGTTCAAAGAAAGTATAGACCAATTCTCTTATTAATAATTCTTTTGGTTGTAGTTTACAGTTTCTTTTAATACCTCCATCAAAAAAACTACAACTTCCTAGTCGATTCCCGCTCTCTCAATTGTGTTTTGATAACGGTAGTTTCATAAGGCAGATTTTCTTCTTTTGATTCTAATCTGTTGATTAATACATTAGCAGCTACTTCGCCAATTTCAACTCCATATTGACTTAAAGTGGACAAACTTGGAGACAATCTTCGAGAAGCGAGAATTCCATCGGCAAAACCAATAATAGATAATTCTTCGGGAACTTTATAGCCTTTTTTAAGTCCGATTCGCAAGGCGGCAACGGAGTCATTTTCGTCTAAAGCAAAAATTCCGTCGATTGTATTCGTATCAAAAACCTTGTCTATTTTTTCTTTTAAATCATCTTCAGAATCGGTCCTAATAATTATGTTTGCATTTATGGGAATATTATTGTTTTTTAAGGCTTGCAAATAACCGTCAGCTCTCAATTTCCCGACACTGATATTATCTACAGAAGAGAACAAAGCAATATTTTTGCAACCCGTATTAATAAGATGCTGTGTTGCATTCAATGCCGAATCAAAATCATCGACTACTACTTTGTCACAAACTACTTCGTCAGAAATTCGATCAAACATAACTATAGGCGTTCCTTCGTTTATGACCTCTTTGAAATGGTTGTATTCTTGTAACTTTTGAGCTTCTTCCGAAATGGATAAGATAAAACCATCAATGGTACCATTACTCAACATATCCATGGTGTGTTTTTCTTTCTCTAAAGATTCGTTAGAAATACACATGATTACATTGTATCCTTTTTGATCGGCAACTTTTTCGATGCCACTAAATACTTTGGCAAAAAAAGAATTTAGAATATTAGGAATAATAACACCAATAGTTTTGGTTTTTCTATTTTTTAGATTCAGACCTATAATATTGGGTTTGTAGTTTTTGAGCTTGGCATACTCCTTAATTCTAGTCTTGGTTTGTTCACTAATTTCTGGACTATCGTTAAGTGCTTTTGAAACTGTTGAAACAGAAACGTTGAGTTCTTTTGCTATTTGTTTAAGAGTTGCTTTAGCTTTCATATTTAATTTAGGGTCTTTGTATCATCAATAAAATCTCTAATTACAATGAAATCATTGTTGTAAAAAGTACTTTAAAAAAACTATTGTTTTGTTTTAAAGAGGGAAAATTACATTTTTTTTTTGAAAATTAGGCAATACAAACATACAAAGACAAAAATTAAGTTCAAATCAATACACTACAAAAGAATCAACTTCAAATATCCTTTTGATTATCAGTCTAAAAAGGAAGACAAAATATTCTTTTAAGGTATTTGTATTTCAAAAAATTAATTGTACTTTTGCACTCCCTTTATTGGGAATGGAATGTTTAATTAAAAAAATATTATGAACGCATTAAGCTACAAGACAGAATCAGCTAGCAAAGCCACCGTAACAAAAGAGTGGATTGTTGTAGATGCTGATGGTCATAACTTAGGTCGTCTTGCTTCAAAAGTCGCTATGATTTTAAGAGGTAAGTACAAGCCAAGTTATACACCACACGTGGACTGTGGAGATAACGTAATCGTTATCAACTCAGAAAAAATTAACCTTACTGGTAAAAAAATGGATGACAAAATTTACATGCGTCACACAGGTTACCCAGGAGGACAAAGAACTTTGACTGCTAAAGTATTGCAATCTAAAAATCCTGCATTATTAGTAGAAAAAGCAGTAAAAGGAATGTTACCTAAAAACAAATTAGGAGCTGAACTTTTCAGAAATTTAAATGTTGTTGTAGGATCTGAGCACAAACAAGGCGCTCAAAAACCTAAAACAGTTAACCTTAACGATCTTAAGTAATGGGAGTTATTCACAAAATCGGTAGAAGAAAAACCGCTGTTGCACGTGTTTATGTTTCGGAAGGAACAGGAGTAATCACTGTAAACAAAAAAGAATTCGCAACTTACTTTCCAACTGCAACTTTACAGTACAAAGTTTTACAACCATTATCTATGACAGAAAATGCAAGTAACTTTGACGTAAAAGTAAACGTTTACGGAGGTGGTTCAACTGGTCAAGCAGAAGCTGTAAGAATGGCATTAGCACGTGTTATGTGTGAAGTAAATGCTGAAAACAGAGGGATTTTGAAACCAGAAGGTTTATTAACAAGAGATCCAAGAATGGTTGAACGTAAGAAATTCGGTCAGAAGAAAGCTCGTAAGAGATTCCAATTCTCTAAACGTTAATATTGCCTGTCTTGTGCAATACGTACAAGACTTCGTTTATTTATTGAAATTAAAAACAATGTTGTTGTTGTCCCATCGAGGTGGGAAATTAGTTTAGCATCTAAATGAAGCCTAGAGCATAAAGCTTAAAGCTTAAAGCCAATAAGGAACATTGCTAATCAACAGAACGTAAACTAAAGAAAAAATGTCAAACAAAGTAGAAGTAAAAGAATTACTAGAAGCAGGTGTTCACTTCGGACACATGACTAGAAAATGGGATCCAAACATGGCTCCTTACATTTATATGGAGCGTAATGGTATTCACATTATCAATCTATATAAAACTGCAGCTAAAATTGAAGAAGCTAACGAAGCTTTGAAAAAAATCGCTGCATCAGGTAGAAAAATATTATTTGTAGCTACCAAAAAACAAGCTAAAGACATCGTAGCTGAAAAAGCTGCTGCTGCAAACATGCCATACATCACTGAAAGATGGCCTGGTGGAATGTTGACTAACTTCGTAACTATCCGTAAAGCTGTTAAAAAAATGGCTACTATTGATAAAATGAAGAAAGACGGAACATTCATGACTCTTTCTAAAAAAGAACGTTTGCAAGTAGATCGTCTTCGTGCTAAATTAGAGAAAAACCTAGGTTCAATTGCAGATATGTCTAGACTTCCTGCAGCATTGTTCGTAGTAGATATTAAAGCAGAACACATCGCAATTAAAGAAGCTCAAAAATTAAACATTCCAGTTTTCGCAATGGTTGATACCAATTCTGATCCACGTGAAGTAGATTATGTTATCCCTGCAAATGATGATGCTTCAAAATCAATTGAGAAAATCTTAACTTTAGTAACTGCTGCTGTCATTGACGGATTAGCTAACAGAACTTCTGATAAAGAAGTAGATGCTCCTGCTGAAGCAACTGAAGAAGTAGCTGTTGAAGCTGCTCCTGCTGTTGAAGCAAGTGCTCCTGCTGCAACTGAAGAATAAATTAATATATAAATTCCAAAGTTCAAATTCCAAATTCCATAAAAGATTAATAACATCAAGTTAGTAATTTATTAAAATTGGAATTGGGAATTTGAAAATTGGAATTTTTACTTTTATAACATTAAACAAATTATATTATGGCAACAATTACTGCTGCAGACGTAAATAAATTAAGACAAACTACAGGTGCCGGAATGATGGACTGTAAAAAAGCTTTAGTTGAAGCTGATGGAGATTTTGATAAAGCAATACAAAACCTTAGAGAAAAAGGACAAAAAGTGGCTGCTAATCGTTCTGATCGTGAGTCATCTGAAGGAGCTGCTGTTTCTTTCATTAATGCAGACAAAACTAAAGGAGCTATCATTACTTTAAACTGTGAAACAGATTTCGTAGGTAAAAACGAAGCTTTCGTAACTTTAGCTAAAGAATTAGTAGAAAGAGCGATTAACTTCTCTTCTAAAGAAGAATTTTTAGCATCAGATTTCAACGGAATTACTGTTGCTGAAAAATTAATTGAGCAAACTGGAGTTATTGGAGAAAAAATCGAAATCGGTGGTTTCGAAATTTTAGAGGGAGCTTTCGTTGGATCTTATGTTCACGTAAACAAAATTGCTGCATTAACTGCAATTTCTGCTGCAATTCCTAACGCTGACGTTTTAACTAAAGATGTTTCTATGCAAGTTGCTTCTATGGGAGCTGATACATTATCTTACAAAGATTTTGATCCAGCTTTTGTTGAGTCTGAACTTGCTGCTCGTATTGCTATCATCGAAAAAGAAAATGAAGAAGCAAAACGTTTAGGAAAAACATTGAAAAATGTTCCTAAATACATTTCTTTCTCTCAATTAACTGAAGAAGTATTAAAACAAGCCGAAGAAGATGCTAAAGCTGAATTGAAAGCTGAAGGTAAACCAGAACAAATTTGGGACAAAATTATTCCTGGAAAAATTCTACGTTTCATCTCTGACAATACTACTTTAGACCAAGAAAAAGCCTTACTAGATCAAAACTTTATCAAAGACGATAGTAAAAAAGTAGGTGACTATGTTAAAGGATTCAATGTTGAAATCACTGGTTTCAAAAGAGTTACTTTAGGTTAATACCATTTTAGATTTCTGAATTTAAAGTTTAGATTTCATAACAATAAAAAATCCCATCTTGATTATTCGAGATGGGATTTTTGTTTTGGGCATTCGCTTTTAAAAAATTACCGCAGATTCGCAGATTTTAAAAATAAATCAGAACTGTTTCATTGCACTAATTTAAAAATCAGCGAATCAGCGGTGTTTTTTATTTAGAATTTCTTCGGTTGTAAAAGCGAATGCCCTAATTTATGTTTGAAATCAATTTTCTTTCAAACTAGAATCTCTTTCGATAATACTGGTTGCCAATTCAATGGTTCTAGGATTGAATACTTTTCCCTCTTTTCGACAAATCATTTCATCTAATAATAAGTCAAAAGATGCAACTCCCATTTCATAACTCGGCTGATCTACCGTACTTAATTTAGGGGTGATAACTTGTGACATAAACCAATTACTAAAACCAATAACCGCAATTTGATTGGGCACTTGTATCTTTTTTTCGTTGAAATAAGCCAAAACACCAACGGCAACCAAATCCGTGATAACAAAAAGACCATCAACATCAGGATGTTCTTCTACAATTTGTTTAGCAAACTCCAATCCTTCTTCAAAAGTGACATTTTTACAAGTATAAACCAATTTAGAATCATACGGAATTCCGTTTTTTTCCAATGCTTTTTTATATCCAATAAAACGATCTATCGCATTTTGAGGATTTTCAGGTCCACGAATGTGTGCAATTTTTCTGCAACCTTTGTCAATTAAATGCTGAACCGCCTCCATCGCCGCTTTTTGATCATTGATAATCACTTTGGAACTTGGAATTAATTTCGAAATTTTGTCAAACTGAACAAAAGGAATTTCTTTTCGAAGAATTTCTTTGATATGAAAATCATTGTTCGATTCGTTGGAAAGTGACATAATAATTCCGTCCACTCTTTTATTAATCAAAAGAGCCACTTGTTTTTTTTCTAATTCCAAAGACTCATTCGATTGCAGAATAATTACGAGGTATCCATTTTTTTCAGCTTCAGCAATAATTCCATTAATAACATTAGAGAAAAAATGATGAACCACTTCAGGAATAATCAGCCCAATGGTTTTAGATTCCTTGGTTCGCAAATTTACTGCAAAACTATTGGGCGTATAATTAAGCTCTTCAGCAAGAGTAAGAACTGCTTTTCTCGTTTTTTCACTAACGTCTGAATAGTTTTTTAATGCTTTAGAAACCGTAGTAATGGATATCCCTAAAGTTTCTGCAATTTCTTTTAAAGTGGTCTCTTTCATCTAACAAATATGAGAAAAAAATACGAATTAAAAATCGAAAACGTTTTCGGTACTTTCGAAAACGTTTTCGGCTAAAATATGCTTAAATTTAACACTATTAAAAGTAGTTTTGATAAAAAAAAACCAAACTATTTATTAATCAAACAATTTTAAACCATGAAAAAAATCAACTCATCCATGAAAAATTCAGGATTGATAGCAGCCTTGTTACTATGTAATTTGGGTTTTTCACAAAACGAAACTACTTCTGCAATTGACAGTACTAAAACGACAAAATTAGAAGATGTTGTTATTACTGGTGTTGCAAACCCAAGAGCCAAAATAAAATCAAGTGTATCCATCACTACTATGGATGTGAAACAAATTGATCAATCAGCTCCACGATCTACTGCAGAGATTTTCCGTTCGATTCCTGGAATTCGTTCCGAATCATCAGGAGGAGAAGGAAATTCAAACATTTCGGTTCGTGGTGTGCCTATTTCATCAGGAGGATCTAAATATTTACAAATTCAAGAAGATGGACTTCCAGTACTTTTATTCGGTGATATCGCATTTGCAACAGCGGATATTTTTACAAGATTTGACGGAAATGTTGCTCGGATAGAAGCTATTCGTGGTGGATCAGCTTCTACGCTATCTTCTAATTCTCCTGGTGGAATCATCAACTTTATCAGCAAAACTGGTAAAACCGAGGGCGGAATGATACGAACTACTTTTGGTTTGGATTACAACAACTTCAGAACCGATGTTGATTACGGAACAAAAATTGGTGACGGACTTTATTTTCATGCAGGTGGATTTTACAGAGCTGGTGAAGGTGTAAGAGAAACGGGTTCTACATCAAACAACGGTGGACAAGTAAAATTCAACCTTACTAAAGAATTTGAAAACGGAAAAATAACCGTTTTTGCCAAATTCTTAAACGACAGAGCTGCGGCTTATATGCCAATGCCAGTAAAAGTTACTGGTACAAACAGCAATCCAAATTGGGGAAGCGTTGCTGGTTATGACGCTACAACTGGAGCCATGCAATCTATTTATTTAAACCACAATGTTGGTCTTGGTACTGATGGCCAATTAAGAAGAGGAATTGTTGCCGATGGAATGAATCCTGTTTCAAAATCGATTGGAGCCAGTGCATCTTTTGATTTAGAAGGCGGTTGGAAAATAACTGAAAATGGTCGTTTTTCTTCTAATAGTGGCGGATTTATCGCACCGTTTCCAGCAGAAATTGGTTCAGCATCAGCAATTGCAGCTTCATTCGGAGCGGGTTCTACTTTGACTTTTGCTAATTCAGGAACTCCATTTAATAATCCAAATGGATTAGTGTCCAGAATTCACATGTTCGATACCAAATTAAACGATTTGAATAACTTCATGAATGATTTAAGAGTGACGAAAAAATTTGATAAAATAGGCGTTACTGCAGGGTATTTCAAATCGATTCAAAACATTTCTATGTCATGGTTGTGGAACTCTTATCTACAAGAAGTATCAGACAACAATCCTCGTTTAATCAATGTAACTAATGCTACAGGAACTTTATTAAGCGACAATGGTTTGTATGCTTACGGAACACCAGCTTGGGGAAATTTAGCTAGAAATTATGACACCCAATACAATGTTTCTGCGCCTTATGTAAACGTAACACTTGATGCTACAGACAATTTGTCTTTTGAAGGTGGTTTGCGTTATGATCTAGGAAAAGTTTCGGGATCATTTGCTGGTGGAACATCAAGAGCTTTTGACATCAACAACAACGGAACCATTTCAGCACCAGAACAAAATGTTTTTGCTGTAAACACAGCCAATGAAACTGCTGTTAACTATGACTATGACTATGTTTCTTATACTTTAGGAGCCAATTATTTATTGACTGCAAAACAATCTCTTTTTGCTAGATATAGTAAAGGTGCTGCTGCAAAAGCAGATCGTATCTTATTTTCAGGATTGGATTATTTGGATGGAGACAAAATCAACTCTTTGGACTTTTTGACTCAAGCCGAATTGGGTTACAAACTTAAATTCCCAAAAGGATATGCTTATGCAACGGCTTTCCACTCTAAAACAGACGAAGAGGGTGGTTTTGAAGCTACTTCAAACAGCATTATCAAAAACAATTACAAATCCTATGGTCTAGAAATAGAATCGTCTTATAATGTAAATGATAATTTCAATTTGAAAGGAGCTATGACCTATACAAAAGCTGAAATTACATCAGGAGACAATAATGGAAATGAACCAAGAAGACAACCTAAATTGATGTACAATTTGATGCCAACCTATAACTTTTCAGGAAAGAAAAACACGCTTGGATTAAGTTTCATTGGGCAAACGAAAGCGTATGCACAAGATTCAAATCAATTGGTAATGAATGGATTTGTAATCGTAAACGGATTTGTAGAGGTAGAAGTTGCCAAAGGATTATCATTAAACCTTTCTGGAAACAACCTATTAGACACTTTGGCTATAACAGAATCAGAAGAAGGAAATATTACAGACAATACCGTAAACTACGTAAGAGCAAGACCAATGCCAGGAAGATCAGTATCAATGGCTTTGTCTTACAGATTTTAAAAATATGTTTCATGATGTTAGTTGGTTGCCAATTCCTGTACTTTTATAGTGCAGGAATTGTTTTTAAAATTTAAAAATCACAAATATGACCTTCTCGAAACCTAAACTTAATTTTTGGCAAATTATCAATATGAATGTCGGTTTTTTTGGCATTCAATATAGTTTTGGTTTGCAACAAAGTGCAGTCAATCCTATTTATGATTTTCTACACGCCAGTCCAGATCAAATTCCGATATTAAATTTAGCAGGTCCATTGACTGGATTATTAATTCAGCCAATAATTGGAGCTATGAGTGACAAAACTTGGCATCCAAAATGGGGACGCAGAAAGCCTTATTTTTTCATAGGTGCAATTATTTGCAGTATTGCTTTGTTTCTTTTTCCGTTTAGTAGTTCGTTATGGATGGCTGCTGGTTTGCTTTGGATATTAGACGTGGGCAACAATACTGCTATGGAACCGTATCGTGCCTTTATAGCCGACACACTCAATGAAGAGCAGCAACCCATAGGTTTTCAGGCGCAAAGTTTTTTCACTGGTTTTGGTCAATTTTTGTCCTATATTTCACTTTTTCTTTTTCCAATAGTATTTGTGGGATATACTGGTGAACTACCCAATTGGATTTATGCCTCGTTTTTTCTGGGAGCAGTATTATCGGTAACATCCATTTGGTGGAGCATGAAAAAAACAGAAGAAATTCCACCTACACCAGAAGAAATAGAAAGAATAAAATCAGAACCTTTAAATGTATTCTCGCCTTTTATTGACATTTACAAAGCCGTTTTAGAAATGCCAAAAGTAATGTGGCAACTCTTTTTAGTCTATTTATTTCAATGGTATGCTTTAATGTGTTTTTGGCAAAATAATTCTAAAAGTATTGCTTTATCGGTTTGGAATGTTACCCCAACTAATAAAGAAGGCTACGAAAAAGCAGTAGAATGGATGGGTTTGATTGGGGCATTTGGTTTCATCGTTACCTTTTCGATTGCTTTTTATCTGGCCAAATTAGCCAAAAAACACAGTCCTAAAATGGTTCATTTTGTTTGCCTTTTATTTGGTGCCATTTCCTTTCTATTTTTTCCAATGATACAAAATCAGTATTTATTCTTTGCTGTAATTATTGGTTACGGAATTGCTTGGGCGAGCATGATGGGAATTCCATATTTAATGGTTGTTACCAACATTCCCAAGGAACGTTACGGAGTTTATATGGGCATTATCAATATGATGATTGTGATTCCAATGATTATTCAAAACTTATCTTTTGGATTTATATTAAAATATTTTTTGAATAATGACCCCCGTTTAGCCATCACTTTTGCAGGAGCATTATTACTGCTTGGCGCAACGAGTACCTTATTAATTAAAGCAAAAAACACTAAAACAGCCTTATGATTCGTGACATCAATTATACAAAAGCAATCGAATTACTCCGAAAAAGTAGTTCGCCAGAAGGTTTTTTGGCCAGCGCACAAAACATTTCGAATTACCAAAGAGTTTGGGCTCGTGATGGCGTAATTTGCGGATTGGCAGCTTTGGCTTCTGGCGATGCAGATTTGATTCTCACTTTCGAAAAAACACTAGAAACTCTTGCTAAAAACCAACATCATAACGGAACAATTCCTTCTAATGTAATGAACAATGGCGATACCATCGAAGTAAGTTATGGCGGATTAGCAGGTAGAGTCGATGCTGTAACTTGGTTCATTATCGGAATTTGTCAATATGCTTTTTATAAAAAAGATGCCACTTTCCTAAAAAAATACGAAGACAATATTCAAAAATGTTTATCTCTTCTGGAAGCTTGGGAATTCAATAACAAGCATTTATTATACGTTCCTCTTTCAGGAAATTGGGCGGACGAATACATTACAGATGGCTATGTTTTGTACGATCAATTGCTTAGAATTTGGGCATTAAAAAGTTACAATCATTTTGCAAAAAACGATTCTATTGCTTCCAAAATTGAAAAAATAACCGAACAAATCGAGATTAATTTCACTCCCAATTCCATCGGAGAAAAATACCACGAAAGAGCCTATAACGAAGCTAATATTCAAGATTTTATGCCTTGTTCGTTTTCACCAGCAGGCTATAAAACACAATTCGATGCTTTTGCTAATTCCCTGGCATTGATGTTGAATATTGGAAATTCAAATTTTCAGAATAGCATTTTAGAGCATTCAATTCAACTTTCGAAAGAAAGACCCTTGCAATTAATTCCTGCTTTTTGGCCTCCCATTCAAGAACAAGATTTAGACTGGAACCTGCTCAAAAACAATTGCAAATACGAATTTAGAAATTTTCCAAACGAATTTCACAATGGCGGAAGTTGGTCGATGGTTAATGGTTTCTTCGGTTTGGCATTGCTTTCCAAAGGCAAAAACAACGAGGCTTTAACTATATTAAATGCCATAAACGAAGCCAATTCGGTAGAAAATTACAGTTTCTACGAAAATTTCAACAGCGAAACAACAGCACCAAATGGAGTTCCGTTTTGCGCTTGGAGTGGCGCAGCAACAGTGATGTTACATCAAAACATACATACCAATTTTAAGTTTTTAGTATAAAATGGAAAAAACAATAGACATACTATGCGTTGGCGAAGTCCTGATTGACTTTATTGGTCACGAGGTTAATGCTTCGGTAAAAAAAACCAAAGATTACCACCGTTATTTGGGTGGCTCTCCAACAAATGTTGCCGTAAATGCAGCACGATTGGGATTAAAATCAGCCTTGGTGGCGACTTGTGGTCAAGAAGGTTTAGGGAAATATATCCTTAAAAAACTTAATAAGTATAAGGTAATTACTTCGCAAGTGAGACAATCAGATGCTGAACCCACATCGGTAATTTTTGTGTCAAAATCTACGGGAACACCTGATTTTATTCCGTACAGAGAAGCGGATTGCCAAATTATTCCTAGCCAAATCCCAGATGGATTATTAGAAAAAGCGAAAATTTTTCATACTACCTGTTTTGCATTAAGTAAAAATCCGGCTCGCACCACCATTTTGGAAAGTGCTAAAAAAGCAAAAAAACTTGGCTTGCAAACTAGTATTGATATTAATTTTTCAGAAAGAATTTGGCCCGATCGCGAAGAAGCCATTTCGGTTTTAAAAGATTATTTATCGAATGATCCGCTAGTAAAAGTAAGCGAGGACGACTGTTTTCGATTGTTTGGCGAAACCAAAACCGAGGCTTTTATTTTCGATTATTTTCACAATTTGGGCGTTTCTACCATTTGTTTAACCAAAGGAAAAGATGGTGTAAAATTATCGGATGCTAACCATGGATTGTTTTTTCAAGAAGCTATTCCGATTAGAGAAATAAAAGACACCACTGGTGCAGGAGATGCCTTTTGGACAGGGTTTTTATATGCCAAACTCAACAACAAAAACATTACCGAAAGTATTACTATTGCTCAAAAATTAGCCAGTATAAAACTTCAAAACATTGGAAGACTACCTAATAACATCGACTTAAACAACAGCTTAAAATAATTTATTCTTCTCTTTTAAAAAACTCTAATCTCAAAATAAAACTCTACTTTTGGATATCCTTTTTTAAAAGAGAAGAAAAATCATGGAAGAAAAAACAAGATGCAGCTGGTGCTTGTCGAGCGATTTATACAAAGAATACCACGATCAAGAATGGGGTGTTCCTGTTTATGAAGATCAAAAATTATTCGAATTTTTACTTTTAGAAACCTTTCAAGCCGGATTAAGCTGGATTACCATTCTCAAGAAAAGAGAAAATTTCCGTCAGGCTTTTGACCATTTCGATTATAAAAAAATAGCTAATTATTCCGAAGATAAAATTCAGGAATTACTTTTGGACGCTGGTATCATTCGAAACAAACTCAAAGTATATTCTGCTGTGAGCAATGCTCAAAATTTCATCAAAATTCAGGAAGAATTCGGTAGTTTCAGCAAATATATCTGGGGCTTTGTTGATGGAAAACCCATCGATAATAAACGAAAATCTTTAAGAGAAGTAACCGCCACCACTCCACTTTCAGACAAAATTAGCAAAGATTTAAAAAAACGAGGCTTTAAATTTGTAGGCTCAACAGTAGTTTATGCCCACATGCAAGCCACAGGAATGGTTAATGATCATGTGGAAGATTGTTGGACAAAAAGTCTTTAATAATTAGCATTGAGTTTACTGACTGCTCTTCCTAATTAAAATTATTTTTTGTGAGTTTATTTTGTAAATAAAAAACTTACTTTTGCAAAAAAATCCCAGATATGAAAAGAACAATCACACTTTTAAGCATTTTGTTTTTAATGTTTGCATCTTGTACCAAAGACAATGAAAACTCACAAAATCAAGAATCAACAATTTTACCGAAAAAAATCATTAAGACCGAAGGAACTAATACTTACGAATTAATTTTATCCTATAATGAAAATAAAATTTTAGAGGAAAATAATAGTCTTGACAACTACAAATATGTTTATACCTATACAGATGATTTGATTACCAAAAAAATATTATTCAAAGGAAACATTATTATTAACGTAGATGAATACATCTATGATAATGGGAAAGTCAAAAACATTATAACAACAAAAAATTCCATAGACAAAATAACAGGAGTTATAACCACATATAAATCAAAAACTATATATAGCGATAATACAAATGGAACCATTACTGAACAGAATTATAGTATTGATTCTGTTACTGGAATAGAAACAAAATTACCAGAAAACAGAATCCTAACTTACGCAAATGGAAATTTGGTAAAAGAAGTCAAAAACAGCCTTTCCTATAATACAATTACATATAAATACACCTATCTATATGAATATGACAACAATAAAAATCCATTTAAAAACATTTTAGGTTTAAATAAAATTAGTTCTAATAGCGATGTTTCATCATCAAACAATGTCATAAAGACAACAACTTTATCTGAAAGTAGCAAAGGCTCAACTATTGTTCTATACCCAAATATATATACTACTTACGAAACGAAGTATAGTACAAATTCTTATTTAAAAGAAAACAAATACAGCTATTCCGATGGAAATGGTGGTTTAGAAACATACACAACTCAATACTTTTACGAATAGAAAAATTATTATTAGAAACTAATTTTAGTTTCTAGCAATTCATATAAAAACCCATCGACAATAAACGTAAATCATTAAGAGAAGTAACCGCCACCACTCCACTTTCAGACAAAATCAGTAAAGATTTAAAAAAACGAGGCTTTAAATTTGTAGGCTCAACAGTAGTTTATGCCCACATGCAAGCTACAGGAATGGTCAACGATCATGTGGAAGATTGTTGGACAAAAATTGACAAGTAATTATTTAAAGCATAATTTGTCGCCAACGTTAATTAATCCTTCACTTAAAGACAATATATTGGTACCAAAATACACATTATTATTTGATGTTCGATAGGTGCTCAATGTCTTTAAAGGCTCTTTTAGCAGCATACCTGTCTTTGGATTGTTATTGACCATTACGCATCTACCACAGGGTTTAGCGTTTTGAAATTTCACATCTCCAATCTGAAAAAATTCAAAATAATCTTCCTCATGAGGAAGTTCAGTATGAATAACAATATTAGGTCTGAATCGTTGAATAGTTATTCTTTCTTCTAATTTTTCGTTTAAAAAATCCAAACTTTTAGAACCAATTAACAAATACGGATAACCATCAGCCAGACTCACATTCAAGGTTTGATTCAATCGAGAACTACTATGCTTTCTATCTCCTTTATTGATGATTTTAACTAGTTTACAACTAAAACCAAGTTGTTCACTAAACCATTTGGATGTTTCCTTATTGACTTCTACTACTTTAATTTCATCGTCCCAAACTTTTGAAGAAATAGGTTCATTTAAACTTTCATCGATAAAGAATTCGTGGGTTGTATCATAATGTGAAATGGATATTTTACCTTCTTTTATTTCAGGATAAAACTGACTTAATTCTCGATGTTCACGTTGGGTAATAAATTCATTATTTTCGTCAATCAACATCCATCTTCTGTCATTTTCGAAACCCATTTCTTCCGCTTTCGCACTTTTAACGGTTATTCTCGCTAAACTTTTGATGGGGTAAATATATAATTCAGTTACAACGTAATTCATAATTATTTGCTTATGATGAGTAATAATCTTTGTCAAAGTTCAAAACTTTGACAAAGATGCTAAAATGAATAATGGTTATTTTTTAGAATTTCAATAAAATCAGTTCTATCAATTTCACGACAGCCCAAACTTTCGAGATGCTCATTATACACCTGACAATCCAAAAGTTTATAATTGTTCGATTTTAATTGATTGACCAAAGCTATAAAAGCCACTTTTGAGGCATTCGAAACTTTAGAAAACATACTTTCTCCGCAAAAAATATAACCCAAATCAATACCATATAAACCGCCAACCAATTCCTCATTTTGCCAAACCTCAACCGATTTTGCAATTCCCAATTCGTTCAATTTGCAATAAGCTTCAATCATATCATTAGTAATCCATGTTCCGTTTTGTCCGCTGCGTTTTATCTTTTGACAATTCGAAATTACTGCCCTGAAATTTTGATTAAAAGTAACTGTGAAAATATTTCGATTCAAGATGTTTCGCATACTTTTAGAAACCACCAATTCATCCAGAAACAAAACCATTCTAGGATTAGGTGACCACCAAATAATAGGTTCTCCATCTTCGAACCAAGGAAATATACCACTTTTGTAAGCCAATAATAATCGTTCTGAAGACAAATCCCCACCAATGGCTAAAATTCCATCAGAATTAGCATTGGAAACAGGTGGGAAAAATAATTCTTTGGATAAAACATACATAAATTTAGACCAAAAGACAGCTTTGGCAAGGCTAATTTACAACATAATAAATAAGAAAATTACAAAAAAACCAATGATAACCTTTTGTAAAATTGTGGTTTAGTAAAATTGCGACCTACAAAACAGTGACTAATTCTCTAGTACCTTTGTCATATTTTCTATAAAGCCAACTTTGTCTTTCTTCACCATTTCAAACATCTCTTTTTTGTCGTCTGGAATAGTACCATATTTTTCAAACCAGAGGTGCATTTCAATTAACACAGGTAACAAATCAATTCCTTTTCTAGTTAATTTATACAATACTTTTGCCTTACTGTTGGGATGTTCTAATTTTTGAATTACTTTATTTTCTTCTAAAGTAACCAATCTAGAAGCCAAAATATTAGTAGCAATTCCTTCTGCAGATTTTAAAAAATCGCCATAAGTACATTCTTTAGCAAACATTAAATCCCTTATAATCAAGAAAGACCACTTATCGCCAAACACGTCTAATGTACAGCTAATAGGACAATCTGATCTTTTTTTTACTTCTTTCATAAAAATTATTTTAAAAATCACTTGCGTTTT
Source organism: Flavobacterium eburneipallidum (assembly GCF_027111355.2). NCBI lineage: Bacteria > Pseudomonadati > Bacteroidota > Flavobacteriia > Flavobacteriales > Flavobacteriaceae > Flavobacterium > Flavobacterium eburneipallidum. Next base: position 991,238 of record NZ_CP114291.2, on the reverse strand, counting down.
GAAAGTAATTTATATATTTGCACTTGCAATATGCAAGCAAATGTATAAATTAATTCTTTAATACAAATAAAATGAAGCAAAATATTTTAGTAACAGGAGCGTCTTCGGGGTTTGGTTTACTGATTGCAAATGAGTTACACAAACAAGGTTATAATGTAATTGGTACAAGTAGAAATCCAGAAAAGTATGCGTCAAAATTACCTTTCAAACTAATATCTTTGGATTTAGATTCTGAAGACTCTATAAAGAGTCTGCCCGATAGAGTTTTTAAGGAAGTAAACCAATTGGATATTCTTATCAATAATGCAGGATTTTTGGTCTCGGGAATTGCAGAAGAAACCCCGATTGAATTGGGAAGACAACAATTAGAAACTAATTTTTGGGGTACGATAAAAGTTACCAATACAATACTACCTCATTTTAGAAAACAAAAATCGGGTAAAGTAATAACTGTTGGGTCTATTATTGGTTTGGTAGCCTTTGCAAATACAGCTTATTATGCGGCTTCTAAACATGCACTTGAAGGATATTTTAAGGCATTGCGTTATGAATTAAATGGATTCAATATTAAGGTTGCCATGATTGAACCAGCCGCTTTCAAAACCAGCATTTTAGATAATTCTTCATCACCTACAAACAAAATTGAAGATTATAATACATTGAGAAAAAAAATTCAAGGATTTTCAAATGACTTGGCAGATAAAGCAGAAGACCCTGCAATGGTAGCAAAAAAAGTGCTTGAGGTAGTACAAACAGAAAAACCTAAATTCAGGAATATTATTGGCAAAGGCACCTCTGCATTAATTAACTTGCAACACTTTGCCTATGGAATATTAGAAAAAAATGTGCTTAAAAAATTAAATCAATTTTAAAAACCATGAAAGCATTCATCGTAAAAAAATACAGCAAAAAAGAAAAATTACAACTAACAGACTGGATAGAACCAACAGTAAATGAAAATGATGTATTGGTAGAAATTCATTCTGCAGGTATCAATTTGTTGGATTCACTTATTAGAAATGGTGAATTCAAATTGTTTTTACCTTACAAGCCACCATTTGTCAACGGGCATGATATGGCTGGAATTATCAAAAAAGTAGGATCAAAAGTTAGTAAATTCAAGGTAGGTGATGAAGTATATTCTCGTGTATCTGATCATCGCATTGGTACATTTGCTGAATACATTTCAGTTCATGAGAAAGATGTAGCTTTGAAACCCAAAAACCTTTCGATGGAAGAAGCTAGTTCCATTCCTTTAGTTGGTTTAACTTCTTGGCAAGCTCTTATTGAAATAGGTAAGGTAAAAAAAGGACAAAAAGTTTTTATTCAAGCAGGTTCGGGTGGCGTGGGTACATTTGCCATTCAATTAGCCAAACATTTAGGTGCTTTTGTTGCCACAACTACCAGTTCAAGAAATATTGATTTGGTAAAAAGCCTTGGAGCCGACTTAATTATCGACTATAAAACCGAAGATTTTGAAACCAAATTGAAAGATTACGATTTGGTATTACATAGTAATCGAGATTCAAAAATTCTTGAAAAATCATTACGAGTTCTAAAATCTGGTGGGCAATTAATCTCTCTAGTAGGGCCACCAACACCTGAATTTGCAGCAAAATTAGGTTTACCTTGGGCTTTGAAAATGGTCATTAAACTGTTAAGTTATAGCGCAAGAAGTAAAGCAAAAAAGCAAAACATATCTTTTAAATTTTTGTTTATGAGAGCCGAAGGAACTCAATTGAACGAAATAACAAAACTAATAGAAGCAGGGATTATCAAGCCTGTTGTTGATAAAATATTTCCGTTTGAGCAAACTAACGAAGCATTGTCATACGTTGAAACTGGTCGTTCAAAAGGAAAAGTGGTTATTAAAGTAAAATAACAACAATCTCAATCAAGAATAATTCTTTAGATAAAATACTCACAGTTTTAAAACAAAAGTATAAATTTGAAAAGGCTAATTTATACTTTTGTTTCACACCTAAAACTTTTCTAAAAACTGTGAAGATCAAACTCTCAACACTATTTTTTTTTACAATGGTTTTCTTCGGAAATGCTCAATCCAAAGATTCGATTGCATTATTTAAAAAACAAGACACTATTAAATTCAAACAATTTATAGCTCCAGTTGCTCTGGTAACAGCTGGAACATTAATTTTAAATTCGGCTCTTAATGACGATTTGCAATCCAAAACCAATTCAACTTTTGGAAAAAATTTTCACACCAATGCGGATGATATACTACCGTTTGTCCCTGTTGCACAAATTTATTTTGGTAAAAAAATGGGATTAAAACCGAAAAATGATTTTCAGCACCAAACTATCAATATTTTTATTGCCAATGTCATGGCAGTATCTGTAACTGAAATTTTGAAACGCAGTTTTAAGGAACAAAGACCCGATCAATCGGACAATTTAAGTTTTCCATCTGGACATACTACAGTGGCTTTCACCAATGCGTCGCTACTATACTACGAGTATAAAGATTCTAATCTATGGTATGCAAGTAGTGGTTTTTTGTTTGCAACAGCTACTGGAATTCTCCGAATTGCTAATAACAAGCATTATACCTCCGATGTTCTTGCTGGTGCGGGAATAGGATTGGCTTCTGGATTGATTGTTTCGTATTGGCAACCTTTCAAATCATTATCAATAGGAAAAAAGAAAAAAACAACGGCTTTTGTTTATCCCCAAATTGGAAGTCAGATAGGAATGGGAGCCTTGATTCAACTAAATTAATTTGGACAAAGACCAAAAAAAACCTTGATTTCTCAAGGCTTTTTTGTTTTATTTAGAATGGCAAATCGTCTGGTTCTTCTTCGTTAATACTTGTTGCTGGTGGAAATGCAGCAGCTGCAGGCATTGGTGGTGGCGCTTGTTGAACTGGAGCTTCAGCTTGTAATTTTGCAATTCTCCAACCTTGGATGGTATTGAAATAAACAACTTCACCTTGATTATTAGTCCATTCTCGACCTCTTAAATTAATATCAATTTTTACGGCTTCTCCTACTTGATAATTATTCAATAATTCACATTTGTCTTGAACAAACTGAACTAAAATATGCTGTGGATATTGTTCATCTGTTGTTACAACAATATCTCTTTTTTTGAAACCTGCCGAACCAACTTCTTTGGTTTGATCAATCATTTTAATTTTTCCTGTAACTTCCATCTTAATTTAATTTATTTATATTGTTGTTATTCTGTTTCTATTTTATTGATAATAAGCACACTTAATAAAAACAAAAACTTCCTTTTCAGAAAATTTTGGTTTACAAATATATCATTTTCTTCATTAGCAGACAAACAATTAATAGAGTCAAATTCATCAAAAATCATCCTATTCTAAAAGTTTTTCAATTCACTAAAAATCATAATTTTCAAAGTCTAAACCAAGTCTAGAAAATAAGAATCGAATTATTTCGTTATATTTATGCCTCAAAAAGTAATAGTATGCAGTTTTCTAAAAGTAGAAACACCAGCCGTTGGATTATCGTTTTTATTTCTTTTTTTATTATTTCCTTAATTCTTTGGAACACTTATACTTTTTTCCAAATTTTCAAACAAGAAGAACGACTGAAAATGAATCTTTGGGCCAATGCGCAAAAAACATTAATCAATGCAGGAGAAAATACCGATTTGGAACTTCCGCTGGAGATTTTTAAAAACAACACCACCATTCCAATAATACTGACCGAGAACGATAGCATTATCAACACAGTAAATATTGACGAAGAAATTACTACCGACAATAAAAGAGCGAATTCCTTTTTATCAGGTTTAAAAAATGAAAATGAACCCATCGTAATTGAATATGTTCCCGGAAAATTTCAGAAATTATATTACGGCAACTCGGCTTTGCTCAACAAATTAAAGTATTACCCCATTGCTCTGGTACTCATCATTGTACTATTTGCTGGCTTGGTATATAATTTTTATAGAAGTACTAAAATGGCGACTCAAAACAAACTTTGGGCAGGAATGGCAAAGGAAACAGCACATCAAATTGGGACACCTCTTTCTTCGTTAATTGGTTGGGTCGAAATCCTAAAAGCCGATGATGTGGACGAAAGTACTATTGTGGAAATTGAAAAAGATATTGAGCGACTACAAACCATCACGGAACGCTTTTCGAAAATAGGTTCGGAACCCAAACTGGAAAACAAAGATATTATTGAAGAAACCCAACAATCGTATGACTATCTACAATCTCGATTTTCTAAACAGGTAACATTTTCTTTTCGTGCACCAAATGTTCCAATTACGGTTTTGATGAACCCCACTTTACACAGTTGGACTATTGAAAATCTCGTAAAAAATGCCATTGATGCCATGAAAGGTAAAGGAAATTTGGATTTGGAAATTACCCAAGAAGGCGATTTGGTAAAAATAAATATTTCTGATTCTGGAAAAGGAATTCCAAAAAACGAGTTCAAAACCGTTTTTGAACCTGGATTTACGACCAAAAAAAGAGGCTGGGGATTAGGACTTTCTTTAACCAAAAGGATTGTCGAAGAATACCACAAAGGAAAAATTAAAGTCTTGCATTCCGAAATTGGAAAAGGAACAACAATGCAAGTGAGTTTTAAGAAAATTGAATAAAAAAGAGGAGTATAAATGAAATTTCAGGACTTCTTTTTTATTACAAATTAGCTTGAATACTTTTGGCCAAAGCTTCAAATTCTTCTTTTTCCATAGAAACTTTTTTCAGAAAACGCATATCGTCCATTTCGTTGAGAGGAATCAAATGAACATGAGCATGAGGCACTTCGAGACCAACAACGGTCAAGCCTACTCTATTGCAAGGAACGGTTTTTTGGATAGCAGCTGCTATTTTTTTGGAAAACTGCATTAAGCCTAAATAAACCTCATCGTCCAAATCGAATAATTGGTCTGTTTCCTGTTTCGGAATACATAAAGTATGTCCTTTGGTATTAGGATTAATATCCAAAAAAGCAAAGAAATTTTCGTCCTCAGCTATTTTGTAGCAAGGAATTTCTCCGTTTATTATTTTGGTAAAAATGGTCATTTTAATGCGTTCATTATTTTGTTTAAAATTGTTTAAAGGTTTAAATTCTTAAACAACTTAAACCTTTAAACAATTTTTCTAACTCTTCAAAAAAATTAATCTCTAGAAATTTCTAATATTTCAAATTTCAAGACACCATTTGGCACGGTAATTTCAGCCACTTCGCCAACAGATTTCCCTAGTAAACCTCTACCAATTGGTGAGGTTACAGAAATCTTACCTGTTTTAAGATCGGCTTCACTTTCAGCAACAAGGGTGTATTTCAATTCCATTCCATTAGCTTGATTCTTAATTTTTACATTGGATAAAACTAATACTTTAGAAACATCTAAATGGGTTTCGTCAATCAATCTGGCGTTAGAATGTATTTCTTCCAGTTTGGCAATTCTCATTTCCAACATTCCTTGGGCTTCTTTGGCTGCGTCGTACTCGGCATTTTCAGACAAATCGCCTTTATCTCTTGCTTCTGCTATATCTGCGGATGCCTTTGGGCGCATCACACTTTTTAGATAGTCTAATTCTTCTCTTAATTTTTTTAATCCTTCTGCTGTGTAATAGGATACTGCACTCATAACTTCGTTGTTTATATAAAATAGAAAAAATCCCATCAGGACGGGATTTCTTTCCACAAAGATAGTATTATTTTCATTTATTCTATAAATATACGTTAAACATATCTATTCGAATGCTAAATAAATTAAATTTGTCACAATAATTTTTTTTAACCTATTTTCAATAATGAAAAAACACTTCTTACTTTTGCTTGTAATTCCCTTGCTTTTTGGCTGTACTGCAGATAAAGTCAATAACAATAATCCTTACTTGCCTAATTACAGTTTTAGTCTTAACATCAATTTGAGCTTGCCTGCCTATGCTGATCTTACCTATACTACTGGTTCTTTTTTTTATGAAAGCCAAGGTCTTCGTGGAATAATTATTTTTAATACTGGAACTGGTTATGTTGCTTTTGATGCTGCTTGTCCGAATCAGGCTTTGACTTCTTGCTCTAAAATGACTTTAACTAAAGGTGACATAAAAGTTATTTGTCCTTGTGACAATGCAGAATACAGTCTTTTTACTGGACAAAGTACTGGCAAACAATACCCGATGAAACAATATCGAGTGGAACAAAGCGGAACAATGCTACGAATTTATAATTAAAAACAAAAAAAATCCTGATGCTTCAAAACATCAGGATTTTTCGTTTTAAGTAAGAATGAATTTAAAATTTAAGCGTAAGTCCTGCTAAAAAGTTAGTTCCTGCTTGTGGATAATAACCCGCCCCTTCAACAGTTGTAATAGCTGGAGGATTAGAATAATCGTCATCATACGTATAAAAATACCCATTGCTTTCATATTTCAAATCAAAAATATTATTGAATAATGCTGTTATCACAATAGATTTGAAAATTTTATTGGGTTTAATTTCATACGAAACATTCAAATCGTTTACAAAGTAGTCTTTTAACTTTGAAACTTCTGAATCTATATTTCCCATAAATTGCTCGCCAACAAATTTAGACAGCAATGACAACTGCAAATTTTTGATTGGCATAAAGGTCAAACGATTTCCTGCAATTACATTAGGCGAAAAAGCAATATTGGTTTCCCCTAGGTTTTGCAAAACTCCGTCTCTAGCAAAATAAAAATCTTTATTTTTGTTTTGACTTAATGTAATATTTGGCTGTAAAAACCATTGTTCTGATATCTTCCATGTAGCATCCAATTCTAATCCTAATCTATAACTATCGCCACTATTGGTACGAATTGGACTTCCTACATCATTCAATCCACCTGTTAAAACCAATTGATCTTTGTATTTCATATAATACAAGTTCGAATTTACTTGGAATTTAGCTGATTTGTATCTCCAACCTAATTCAAAATCATTCAATTTTTCAGGCTTTACATTTCCTCCTTCATAATCGGTTCTATTCGGTTCACGATTGGCTCTGGCATACGAAAAATACAAAGCATTATTTGGATTAATATCAAAAGTAAGTCCAGCCTTTGGATTGAAAAAATTGAAATTATCGTCAACCAAACCTGTTTCCCAGCTATTGGCTTTGTAGGTTACATTTCGGTATTGCAAATCACCAAACAAACTTAAATTTTCCAACAATTGATAATTGGCTTTGGCAAAAACATTCCCATCCGTTTTGGTTGAAAAATCGTCGTAATAATGATCTCCTAACTCCGTTTGCGAAGCATATCTTGCCCAAATTACTTTACCAAAATGGTCGCCTTCGTATTTATTAAAGCCTCCTCCAAAAATAAAATCTAGTTTTCCATTTTTGTAATTGGCAGAAAATGTCGTTCCATAAAAATCATTATCCAACCATTTTTGACGAATCAAATCGGTTGTAGTTATAGCTCCAACGGCTTGCAAATTATAATCCGTCATATCCGCATCTTCTTTATAATTCTCATAAAACCCTTTTCCTTTGGTGTAATGAAAAGCTAAATTGGTGCTCCAATTATCGGATACTTTTTCGTTCCAATGCAATTGATAATGATCTTGATTGTAATTATCGGTTTCATTGTCATAAAAACGAGGATTTCCAGCTTCGTCAGTAAACATTCCTGCTGAATTAGCCGTTCTATCATCTGCTAATGTTATAGCATCAATTCCGTTCCAGGCCTGATACGTTTTTTGTGTACCTCCAAAAGCCAAAGCTTTAATTAAGGTGTTTTTTGCAACATAGGTTCCTTGTAAAAAATAAGATTTCATGTCTGAACTAGCCCTGTCGATATAGCCATCAGATTTTAGAGTCGATAAACGTCCTGCTATTTCAAAATGATCGTTCATTAGACCAGTACTGAATTTTACAGTGTTTTTGTTAGTATTAAAACTCCCGATTGAGCTTGAAATTTCGCCCGAACTTTTCTTGGAATAGGTATCGGTTAGCATGTTCAAACTGGCTCCAAAAGCACCCGATCCATTAGTAGAAGTTCCTACACCTCGTTGCAACTGAATACTTTGCAAAGAAGAAGCAAAGTCAGGCATATTAACCCAAAATGTACCTTGACTTTCAGAATCGTTGTACGGAATACCGTTGATGGTCACATTGACTCTAGTGGCATCGCTTCCACGCACCCGAATTCCTGAATAACCGATTCCATTTCCAGCATCCGAAGTAGTTACAACAGACGGCAAATAATTCATTAAAGTTGGAATGTCCTGACCTAGATTGCGTGGGGCTAATTCCTCTTTACTCAAGTTAGAAAAAGATACTGGCGTTTTTGAAGTAACCCGAACTGCCGAAACTAGAACCTCATCGAGTTGGTTGACCTTGGTGGTGTCTTTTGTTTTTTCTTGAGCAATAGAGAGAAAAGGCAAAAGGAAGGCAAAAGGCAATAAAAAAAAATTAAAATGCCTAAAATTGAAAATGCTAGATGATTTTCGTAATTTGTAATTTGTAATTTGTAATTGATAAAAAGTGTTCATCCGTAAATGGTTTACGAATAAAAGGGGGAATTATTCTTTTGTTAAATTAAAAAAAATGATTTGTTCCGATTTTCAGAATGACGTGCACTTCATCTTCAATCTTTTCCCTTAGCAGCATTACCTGCTCAGGTTCGTTGGGTATAATCTCAGCTCGTTATTTAGAGCACCCCTTTGAGACAGCGCAAAATTAATTATAAATTATGAATTATGAATTATGAATTCGTATAAATTTAAAAATCTGGTTTTCTGCGGGATTGTTTAATTTCCGAAATATTCTTTTTGTCTTTGATTCTTTTTCGAATAACCGATTTAGGAATTTTAGTAGCTTTTCTAATTTTTGGAATCACGAGTCCTGCTGCTATTATATCCAAAAAACGTTTGGTAACAATAGATTTGTTTTTAAGTTGGCTTCGATCTTCATCACAATTTAAAATTAGTATTTGTTCTGTGGTTAAGCGATTTCCAATTTTATTTTCTAACAATAGTTTTTCCTCGTCAGACAAAGCTTGAGAATTTTTCAAATCGAATGACAAAACTACTTTCGAGGAAACTTTGTTCACGTTTTGACCACCAGCTCCGCTACTGCGAACGGCTTTGAACTGTAATTCGGATATGATTTTATCAGTTTCCACTATTTTTTAAGCTGATGAGCAGGCTTCAATAAATCGTTAATGGTCTTCACTGGATTGAAGGTAATCAATGGCACTTCTACAAAAATGGTAATCCATTTTGCCATCGCTCCATTCCATAAACCTGGTAATTCATAACTTTTTAATGGTCGCCCGTTTTGATTTTTTTCGACAATAAAACCACTATTATGATCCACGAATTGTGTCAAATCAAATTTTTCGTTTTTATAATTTCGAATCCCACAAACTAAATCTACCGGATTGAAATGGGTTGCGCTAGCTAGAATTTTATTTTGTTTAGCGTTTTCGGTATCTACTTGTGAAGATTCTACAATTTGCAAAGAAATAGCTCCTTTTGGCTCTTGAACCCAAAATGGTCCTCCACCAGGTTCTCCTTCATTTTTAACCATTCCGCAAGCACGAATTGGTTTGTCTAAAATTCCTTTTAGATGACTAATTTTATTTTTTAAGGTATATTTCGAAAAGCCATCGATAAGCACTATGTTCAATTTATTTTTGGCAAATTCAACAATTTCCTCCAATCCCTCTTCAGTACTATTATCTATTTGGTTCAAATACTGAAAAACTTGTTGTTGTAATTCAATCAAAACGCCAGCTAACGCTTTTTTGTACAAAGAAATAGCTTCTAAATTATTCTGAATTACATTGTCAATATTCTTTATAAAAACAATATCTGCATCTAAATCATTCAAATTTTCGATTAATGCACCATGACCTCCAGGTCTGAAAAATAATTTGTCGTTTTTATCTCTAAAAGCTTTGTTTTTCATATCAACCGCAATGGTATCGGTGCTTTTATTTTGAAAAGAATAGCTAATATCAATCGTTGTTCCTGATTGCTCCTCGACTTTTGGTTTTACCGCCTCTACAATACTTTCAAATTGAGTTTGATGGGATTCTGATACCGTAAATTGCAAATTAGAACTTCCATTAGAATTAGCATAACTCACACATTCGTGCAAATGTTCCTCTACAGCTGTAGCAATATGTGTTTTGTATTTATGAAACGAAAGAACTCCTTTGGGCTTATTGGCAAAATCAAAATAATCCGAAGAAAGTAATGTTTTTATGAAGTAATACGTTTTATAATCTCTTTCTAATAATTTAAAATCAGGATAAATTTCTTTTAATTGCTTGTCAACCGCTTTATAGAAAGGAAATTTTTCTAAACCAACGATAAAAATGGATAAATCTAAATCTCTTTTTCGATTGATATATCCGTTGATACTTTCGTTTTCAATATCAAAATCATTCAAGAATTCATTCAAGAATTTAAACATTCTACTGGCTGCTCCTGAAGCAGGAACAAACTTAGTTAATTTCAAATTGGCTTTATTAGCATCAAAAAAATCGGCTTTTTGCTTGAAGTCATCATCTGAAAATTTTAAAATCCCGTTAGAAACCGTTGCAGGTTCTACAAGAACCGTTTTAGCAATTCCATTTTTAAAAATATTCAATTGTTTCTGAATATTATCCAAAGAAACGCCGTGTTCTTGGATTTGAACAAAATCCAAAGGAGCCATCTTTATTTGAATAGCTTTTTCAAGATCTTTGACAATAGCAATCGCTCTCTGAAGTCGTGTTTCTTGGTCTCCAGATAGCGTTATAAAAGGTTTATTAGTATCAATTAATTCTTGTTTGAATGCCTTAAAAACAGCTTCTCTTTGTTCAGGTTTGTCTCTCAAATCGTCCTTTTCCCAAGGCACATCAATATCAGTTAAAAAAATCAAATCGTATTTGTGCTTGCGAGCCGCTTTTTCTAAAATTGGATCACAAAAATTGTAATACACTTGCGAAAACACTTTGGTAACCATCAAATTGGTATCACAGAAAAGGAATTTATTTGCCGAATCAAGGCTGTTGTTTTCCAATTCATTTTGTCCGTAAGCTATAGGCAACATATCGTTAACATCACAAATTTTGCCTGTTCTATCCCATTTTTCTTGAAGATAATCTCTGGCGAATTCTGGAGTCCAAGTGGTATTAAAATGTTCTGCAAGTTGTTTTGCCAATGTAGTTTTTCCGGTAGATTCAGGTCCAAAAAGAGCAACTCTAATTACTGTAGATTGCTTTTGTTTAAGATTTTTTTCCATTCTAAATAGGCTGATACAGCTAAAATTGTAAATATTAAATATTGTAAGGACAACATCCCTAATCCTCGATAAGCATACAAAGGGGTAACAATTAAATCACCCAAAATCCAAAGTGTCCAATTCTCGATTTTTTTCTTGGCCATATACCACATTCCTGTAAAGAAAATACCCGACGAAATGATATCAATATAATTGTCAACTTTAATTTTGTAATCAAAAATAGTATAAATCCCGAAAACTACCACCATGGTAAGAAAAAATAAGGCAACTCCAATTATTTTTTCTTTGGTATTGGTTCTTGATATAGGAAATTCGTCGGTTTGATTTCCGTTTTTAACCCAGTAATACCAGCCATAAACACTCATTATGGCAAAATACCCATTGACCAACATATCACCTAAATAACCCGCAACATATAACAAATAAGTGGTAATTATTGTCGCTAATAAACCTGTAGGATAGACCCAAATATTTTCTTTTTTGGCAAACCAAACACTCAAAATACCAAACACAAAGACAATAAATTCTAAAACAATTTGGGTTGTTGAAGCATTTTTATAAGCGTCAAGAAAAAACTCTATCATTAAATTGAAGTATTAAAAAAATTAACATCGTTTTCAAAAGCTGTTCCAATGACTACCAAATCGGCACCTGCATCATACGCTTTTTGAATTCCATACAAATCTATAATTCCACCGCCAACAATTAAAGGGATTTCAATATTATTTGCTACTTTTTTTATCATTTCTAACGGAACTGCTTGTTTAGCTCCACTTCCAGCTTCGAGATAAATGAGCTTGTTGCCCAACATTTCGCCCGCTTGAGCAGTATGAACCACATAATTGATATTATTTCTGTCCAATGGTTTGGTTTGACTCACTCGTTCTACAGCGGTTTGAGTGCCACTTTCGATTAAAATATAGCCAGTTGAAATGACTTCTAAATCCATTTGATTGAGAATGGACACTGCATTGACTTGATGATCTATTAAATAATCTGGATTTCTTCCTGAAATAAGCGATAGGAACAAAATTCCATCGGCATGAGCAGAAATTTGAGATGGATTTCCAGGGAATAAAACTAGAGGTAAATCGATATTTTCTTTAAGTCGAATTATCAATTGGTCTAAAATATTATTTTCGACAGTACTTCCGCCAATAAAAATATGTGTAGCAGGAGATTGATTTATTTTTTCGATTAAAGTTTCGATTGTATTCAAATCGATTTTATCAGGGTCGAGAAGAATCGCAAGGAGTTTTTGGTTTTCGACTTTCGATTGTAGAATATGTTTATAGATATTTGTCATATTTTTAGCCACGGATGAAACGGATTTCACAGATTCATGCAGATTAATTTATTTTTCGAAAGCATAAACCAAAGTAAAGTTTTCTATCTCTTCAAAGCAAACAAAATCACTAAATAAAATGCACTTTTTAAAACACAAATATAACTAATAATGTGTTTTTTAAAATACAATTTTATATATATTTGTATTTTAAAAAACACATTATTATGGATTCACTTATCAAAAAGCACATCAACTTACTTACACAAACCGAATTGGGTTTTGAGCGGTATTTATTAAACAAACTTCCTTGGGATCAGCGTTTGCTTGGTGTAAAAGGCGGAAGAGGCGTGGGCAAAACCACACTCTTTCTGCAATACATCAAGAAACAATACGGTGTTTCGAACAAAGCCTTATATGTTTCGTTAGATGATTTGTATTTTACAGAACATGTATTGGGCGATGTGGTGGAAGATTTTGTCAATAAAGGTGGCGCGCATTTGTTTGTTGATGAAGTGCATAAATATCCCAACTGGTCTATAGAATTGAAGAATATTTATGATAATTATCCTCAATTAAAAGTCTCTTTTACAGGCTCGTCTTTGCTAGAAATTTTAAATGCTCGTGCCGATTTGAGTCGACGTGCTTTGGTTTTTGAGTTGCAGGGATTGTCGTTTCGGGAGTATTTAAAATTTAGACATCAAATAGATTTTCCAGCACTCCAATTAGATGAAATATTAGAAAATCATACCCAAATTGCTATAAACATGAACACTACTTTCAAGCCATTGGCTTTTTTTGAGGAATATTTACAAGTAGGCTATTATCCGTTTTATGAAGAGAACTCAATTTTTTACTACAAGCAATTGCAAGAAATTATCAATATGATTTTAGAAATCGAGTTGCCTTTATTACGCAAAACCGAAGTATCTATGCTGTTCAAAATTAAACAATTATTATATATCATAAGTCAATCCGTTCCGTTTAAACCCAATGTTACAGCATTAGCCAACAAGATTCAAGTAACGCGAAAAACAGTAATGGATACTTTGGTATATCTTTCGGATGCAGGGATTTTGAATTTGGTTTATAAAGATCAGTTTGGCGTAAGTTCTTTGCAAAAGCCAGAGAAAATATATTTAGAAAACACCAATTTTATTTATGCCTTGGGTAACGAAAACCCAAATGTTGGAAATATTAGAGAAACCTTTTTTTTGAATCAATTGCAACAGCAACATCGAATTAGTTATCCGGAGCGAGCCGATTTTGTAGTAAACGAAAAATATACTTTTGAAATAGGTGGAAAAAACAAAGATCAATCGCAAATTCTAGGCTTGAAAAATGCTTTTGTAGTTCAGGACCAAATTGCTTTTGGGGTAGAAAATACAATCCCGTTGTGGCTTTTCGGAATGTTATATTAAAAATCTGGAGCTTTCTAATGCTATAATTTTGGGGTCATCATCCTATTTTTCAAAGGCATAAACCAAAGTAAAGTTTTCTATCTCTTCAAAATAAATAGCAAATTCTTGTTTGGTATTTTCTATTTCAAGAAAGGCTACTGTTTCTTTTTCTCCAATTTCGAATGGTTTTACCTGAATATGATCTTTGAAACTGATTCCTTTTTCGTTTCGGATTTTGAAAATAGCTTCTTTGGCTCCCCATTTCACAGTTAATTTTTTGATATAATCTTGGGAATCGAAGCGCTGCAAACGATTTAACTCTTTTTCGTTTACAAATTTATCGGCAATTCGAATGATTTTATCCCGTTGTAATTCCATATCAATTCCAACCGTTTTGTCGCTGATAATAATGGCTGCAAAATTATGGGAATGGGTTATCGAAATATAGTTATGACAATCGAAATACGGCTTCCCAAATTCGTCATAATGCAAATCCTGATCGGTAAAACCTATTTCTTGAATCAGCATTCGTACACTCAAAAAAGCGCGTTGGTGAATTTCCGATTTCATACCGTTTAATCGAAGCCGGGTTTTTTCTTTCAAAACTACTTTCCCCAATAATTCTTCGAAAGATTCGGTTATTTCCCAAACTAGGATTCGGGTTGTAGAATTGAATTTTATGGTTTTATATAAAGGCATTTTTATTTTAGATTTCTGGCTTTAGACTTTAGATTTCAGATTTGGGCTTCAACTGTATTCAAAAAATTCCATTTTTGTTTGGTTTTTCTTAAATCAAAAATCCTAAATCGCTAATCTACAATCCAAAATACTTACGACTAGAACATTAAACATTTCACAAATAGTTGCGAATGCTTTTTAAATAATAAGTTATTGTGTAAATTTGCAAAAAATTTTAGAACTACAAATATACTATAAATGAGTACAACGACTACGCCTTATGTGGCTTTCAAAGTAAAAGACATTTCTCTAGCGGCTTGGGGAAGAAAAGAAATTGAATTGGCGGAAGCTGAAATGCCAGGTTTAATGGCGCTTCGTGCTGAATATAAAGACGAACAACCATTGAAAGGTGCTCGTATTGCTGGATGTCTGCACATGACCATCCAAACCGCAGTTTTGATCGAAACTTTAATTGCTCTTGGTGCAGAAGTTACTTGGTCTTCTTGTAACATTTTCTCAACTCAAGATCAGGCTGCTGCTGCAATTGCTGCTGCTGGAATCTCTGTTTACGCTTGGAAAGGTCTTGACGAAGAGTCTTTTGACTGGTGTATTGAGCAAACTTTATTCTTTGGTGAAGACAGAAAACCATTGAACATGATTTTGGATGATGGTGGAGATTTAACTAATATGGTTATTGACCGTTTCCCTGAATTGGTTCCTGGAATCAAAGGTCTTTCTGAAGAAACTACAACTGGAGTTCACAGATTATACGAAAGAGTAAAAGCTGGGACGTTACCAATGCCTGCTATCAACATTAATGACTCTGTTACTAAATCTAAATTTGACAACAAATACGGTTGTAAAGAATCTGCTGTAGATGCTGTACGTCGTGCAACTGACTTAATGTTGGCTGGAAAAAGAGTTATCGTTTGTGGATACGGTGATGTTGGAAAAGGAACTGCAGCTTCTTTTAGAGGTGCTGGTTCTATCGTAACCGTTACTGAAATCGATCCAATTTGTGCTTTACAAGCTGCAATGGACGGTTATGAAGTAAAGAAATTAAACACGGTTATTGCTACTGCTGATATCATCATTACAACTACAGGAAATAAAGACATCGTTCTTGGATCTCATTTCGAACAAATGAAAGACAAAACGGTTGTTTGTAACATCGGACACTTTGATAACGAAATTGATATGGCTTGGTTGAATAAAAACCACGGTGCATCAAAAATCGAAATCAAACCTCAAGTTGACAAATATAATATCAACGGAAATGACATCATCATTTTGGCTGAAGGCCGTTTGGTAAACCTTGGTTGTGCTACAGGTCATCCAAGTTTTGTAATGAGTAACTCATTTACTAACCAAACTTTAGCACAAATCGAATTGTGGAAAAACAGCGCTGCTTACAAAAATGACGTTTATATGTTACCTAAACATTTAGATGAAAAAGTGGCTGCTTTGCACTTGGCTAAATTAGGAGTTGAATTGGAAGTTTTACGTGAGGATCAGGCAGCTTATATTGGTGTTGAAGTTCAAGGTCCATACAAACCAGAATATTACAGATACTAGATTTATTCCAGATTTCTGAATTTAGATTTTAGATTATTAGAACCCTTGCAGCAATGTGAGGGTTTTTTGTTTGCAAAATATTTATTGAATAAAGAAAAACACACTACTGATTTATAGAACACAATTACCATAAAACTTGTGTCAATTTAACAGTAACTCATCCCTATAATCTCGTTATCACAATCACGAATTTTAAAAATTAATCAAAATATTTTTATATATTTTTTGAAATATAAGTATATTTTTGAGACCAAAACAAAACTATGAGAACACGCTTAATTCTAATCACAATATTAATATTACCTCTTTTTGTGAAAGCTCAAAATTTTGATCCATCAAAAATACAAAACCCTATATTTAATCCGTGGGGAAATCAACCACCAAAACTTCCAGAACCACCCACTATAAAACCTCTTTATAGAAATCGCATAGAAAATGCACAAGCTAAATTAGCCAATGAAGAACGGAAGCTAATAAAACTAGCAAGAAAAGCATGGGAAAAAGAAGCCGATTTAAAAACAGAAAAAGAAAATCTAAAGAATCTTGAAAACAACAATACTAATCATTCTCAAATCAAAAAATATAATAAGGAAATAGCTAAACTTGAAAACAAATTAAATAAAATAAAAATAGAAGTAGACTTAAAGTCAAAAAAAGTAGAAGATATGGAAAAAGCTATAGAAGCTGCTAAATTAAAAATAGAAGACAACTACTAATAGTATTGAAAATTACTATTTCAAGTTTACCGAATTTGTAAACAATATGTAGTGCAAAACCACCCCTCAAAAAAAGTGTTGTATTAACACTTATATCGATTGCGTAATCCATTCTTATTTTTATATTTGTAGTTAGCTTAAACATTTAAGCTGTGTTTAGCATTACTACTAATTACAAGAAAATAAAATGAAAAAACTGAAAGGGATTACGTGGAATCACACCAGAGGTTTATTGCCCATGGTGGCTACATCTCAACGTTTTACAGAACTGAACCCCAATATCGAAATTAGCTGGGAGAAAAGAAGTTTACAAGAATTCGCAGATGCTTCCATCGAAGATTTAGCCAAAAGATTTGACCTTTTGGTTATCGATCATCCGTGGACAGGTTTTGGTGCCGATACTAAAGCCATTTTGCCATTATCCGATTATCTTTCTGCTGAATATATAAAAGATCAGGAAATAAACACCGTTGGTAAATCGTACGGAAGTTACGTTTTTAGCGATAAATTATGGGCATTGCCAATAGATGCAGCGACTCCAGTTGCAGCTGCAAGATTGGATATTTTAGAAAAACAAGGATTGAAAGTTCCGCAAACGTATGACGATTTATTGGCACTAGCCAAAAAAGGATTAGTCGCTTTTGCAGGAATTCCTGTTGATGTATTAATGAGTTTTTACATGTACTGTTGCAGTCTGGGCGAAGCACCGTTTCAATCTCAAGAAAAAGTGATTTCTTTGGAAACAGGAACAAAAGCACTCCAAATGTTCCGAGAATTAGCACAATTAATTGATCCTGCCAACTTCAACAGAAATCCAATTCAGGTTTATGAGGCGATGGTCAATTCGGATGCAATTGCCTACTGCCCTTTCGCTTACGGATATTCCAATTATTCTAGAATTGGCTACAGCAAAAATTTGCTACACTTTTATGATTTAGTGAAATTGAATAATAACCTAATGATTAGCTCTTTGGGTGGAACGGGTTTGGCGGTTTCTTCATTTAGCCAACACATTCCCGAAGCGATTCAATATGCTGAATTTACAGGTTCATCACAAGTACAACAAAATATTTTTTCTGACAATGGTGGACAACCAGGTCATCTGCAAGCTTGGAAAAGCGATAGAATCAATAGTATTACTCACGATTATTTCAAGAATACTTTACCCTCTTTAGAAAGAGCTTTTTTACGTCCAAGATATTCCGGACACATGTATTTCCAAGATCATGCTGGTGATTTAGTTCGTGATTACTTAATGAATGGCGGAAATGAAGCATCCGTTTTGGCAGAAATGAACGCACTTTATACCAAGTCTTTAAACCTACAAGCCAAATGAAACCACTTGAAGGATTAGTCGTTTTAGAATTTTGTCAGTTTTTGGCAGGCCCTTCGGCGGGTTTAAAACTAGCCGATTTAGGAGCTAGAGTTATCAAAATTGAACGCCCAATAAAAGGCGAAGCGTGTCGTCAGTTGAGTATCAAAGATCTTTTTGTGGACGATAGCAGTTTGCTTTTTCATACCATAAACAGAAATAAAGAATCTTTTGCTGCCGATTTAAAAAATCCTGATGATTTGGTTTTAGTTAAAAAACTAATCGAAAAAGCGGATATTATGACCCATAATTTCCGTCCAGGTGTGATGGATAAAATTGGTTTAACTTATGAAGATACTTTAAAAATAAACCCAAAAATAATATACGGAACCATTACGGGTTACGGAGATAAAGGCCCTTGGGCTAATAAACCTGGACAGGATTTATTGTTGCAATCCCTTTCTGGATTAAGCTGGTTGAGTGGTCGAAAAAGTCAAGAACCCGTACCTTTTGGATTGGCAGTTGCCGATTTAATGTGTGGCAATCATTTTGTTCAGGGAATTTTGACTGCTTTACTAAAAAGAGCCAAAACTGGAAAAGGTGTTTTAGTCGAAGTTACTTTATTAGAATCGGTTTTAGATGTACAGTTTGAAGCGGTAACTTCTTTCTTAAATGATGGCGGACAATTGCCCCAGCGTGGCGATACCAAAGGAAGTGCGCACGCATTTTTGAGTGCTCCTTATGGGGTTTATCCAACTCAAAACGGCTATATTTCTTTAGCCATGGGGGATTTACTTTTCATTGGAACTATTCTAGGAATTGATTTAAAAAACTACGCCGATAAACATTTATGGTTTTCTCAAAGAGATGAAATTAGAGCAATTTTAGCAGAAAAACTACTCACTCAAACGGCTGATTATTGGTTGGATTTGCTTCAAAAAGAAGGCATTTGGTGCGGAAAAGTCTTGAATTACGCAGAATTAGACCATCAACCTTTTGTAGAAGAGTTACAACTGAAACAAACCGTAAAAAATTCAGCTGGAGAAACATTAGTAACTACCAGAAGCCCCATTCAATTGGATGGAGAAATTTTAACTAGCACAAAAGCAGCACCAAAAGTGGGAGAAGATAATTTAAAAATACATGAACAATTTTTGTAGATGAAACCATTAGAAGATTATTTAATAGTAGATTTTAGCCAGTTTCTTTCGGGGCCTTCGGCGAGTTTACGCTTGGCGGATTTGGGTGCTCGTGTCATAAAAATTGAGAAACCGGGAACAGGCGATATTTGCCGAACTCTTTATACTTCCGATTTGATAATGAACGGAGAATCTTCTGTTTTTCATACTATTAACCGAAACAAAGAATCTTTTGCTATTGATTTTAAACAAGCATCAGAACTCGAAAAATTAAAAAAACTATTGGCAAAAGCCGATGTGGTCATGCACAATTTCAGACCTGGAGTGATGGAGAGAGTAGGTTTGAGTTATGATGACGTAAAAGAAATCAATCCCAATATCATCTATGCCGAAATATCTGGCTACGGAACCAAATCCGAATTAAAAGATTTACCAGGACAAGATTTATTATTACAATCTCTGACTGCCTTAACTTGGTTGAGCGGCAATCAGGAAGATGGACCCGTCCCGATGGGTTTATCCATTGTAGATATGCTGGCTGGAGCGCATTTGGCACAAGGAATTTTAGCCGCTTTGTACCGAAAAGCAACTCGTAATATGGGTGCAAAAGTTCAGGTGAGTATGTTGGAATCAGCTTTCGATTTTCAGTTTGAAACCATTACGACTTATTTCAATGACGGTGGCGAATTACCCGTTCGAACAAAATCGAACAATGCACATGCTTATTTGGGTGCACCTTATGGCATTTACAAAACTAAAAATGGCTTTTTGGCTCTGGCGATGGGATCAATTCCGGTTTTGGCTTCGCTTTTAAAATGTGATGAATTGTTGCAATTTCCTGAAAATAAATTTGAATTAAGAGACGAAATCAAGAACGTTTTAGCAACACATTTACAAACGCAGGAAACCCAATTTTGGTTAAATATTTTAGAACCTGCAGATATTTGGTGCGCCAAAGTATTGAATTATCAAGAACTTTTTGCCGAAGAGGGTTTTAAAGTTTTAGAGTTTACACAAAAAGTTGAAATGCTGGATGGCTATTCGTATCAAACCACAAGATGTCCAATAAAAATTGATGGAGAATATTTTACATCAACCAAAGGTTCACCAAAATTAGGACAAGACAACGAGCGAATTATGAATGAATTTATAAATTAATAATGGGGAAAATAAGAATCGCTGTTAGAAAATTCGACCCTTTTGAAAGTACGCTGCAAAAGCTGTGGGATATGTTTTGTCTAAAAAACAACATCAAAATGGAAGCCGAAATGATTCCGTTGGAGTTACACGATTTGTATGAAGAAACCATTACCAAAAAAGGATTAATAAACGGAAACTGGGACATTGCCCACCTCAACACCGATTGGATTTTTGACGCTGCGAATGCAAAAGCCGTTCTGGATTTAAACCCATTAATTGCCGAAAATCCACCACAAGATTATCCAGAAGGTTGGCATAATTCTTTACTGCATTTGCAACAAATAAATGACGGCACTTACGGACTACCTTTTCACGATGGACCAGAATGTTTAATTTATAGAAAAGATTTATTTGAAAATCCAACTGAAAAAGAAAACTTCAAAAAGCAATTTGGTTATGAATTATATCCTCCTAAAACCTGGAAACAATTCGTTGAAATAGCCGAATTTTTCAACAGACACGAAGAAAATTTATTTGGCTGTGTTTTTGCGAATTATCCTGATGGGCATAATATGGTTTTTGATTTCTGTTTGCAATTGTGGACACGAAGCGGTTCTTTATTAAATGCTCAAAACAAAATTGATATTAATACACCAGCAGCAATTGAAGCTTTGGATTTTTATAGAAATATAGTTAATAATACAAAAGCGGTTCATCCTCAATCAAGAAAATTTGGTTCAGTTGAAGCTGGAATGGCTTTCGCCAAAGGAGAAGCCGCAATGGCAATCAATTGGTTTGGATTTGCCTCGATGTGTGAAGTGATTGAAGAATCGAAAGTAAAAGGAAAAGTTGATATTGCGGAATTGCCATCCAATGAAAATCATAAAACCGCTTCGTTGAATGTATATTGGTTGTACACCATTGGTACAGGAAGTAAGCATCAAAAACTAGCTTATGATTTTCTACGCTTTGCAACAACTCCAGAAAGTGATAAATTGTTGACCAACGAAGGCGGAATTGGTTGCCGAAAATCGACTTGGAATGATCCTGAAATCAATAAAACCATTCCGTTTTATCATAAATTAGAACTATTACACGAAACAGCGTTGACCTTGCCACAAACACCTATTTGGCCCAAAGTAGCCGAACTGATTGACCAAATGGTTTTGAAAGCGATAGAAAGTGATATTTCTTCCGAAGAATTATTAGAAAAAACTCAAAATAATATTCGAAAAATAGCCTAATAATTACATGAGTATCTTTGTCAAAGTTTTTGAACTTTGACAAAGATTACAACCTTAAAATATCAAAAAATGAATATTCCTTATAAACCTTTATTACCCAAAACGGAACAACCAATTATCATCATTGGAGCAAGTGGCATCGTGAAAGATGCCCATTTGCCAGCATATAAAATGGCTGGTTTCAGTGTTTTTGGAATTACCAATAGAACACTTTCAAAAGCAGAGGATATGGCCAAACAATTTGGTATTCCAAATGTTTTTGAAAATGTAGCCGAAGCAGTTAAAAACGCTCCGTCGAATGCTGTTTATGACATTACAGTTTTGCCTGATCAATACATCGAAATCTTGGAACAATTGCCTGACGGTTCGGCTGTTTTGATACAAAAACCAATGGGAAACGATTTGGCGCAAGCCAGAGAAATTGTTGCGGTTTGCGAACGAAAAAATTTGGTCGCAGCCATTAATTTTCAGTTGCGTTTTGCTTCTTTTGTAAGTGCATCACGCTATCTAATTAACCAAGGAATTATTGGCGATTTGTATGATTTGGAAATTAAAGTCACTGTAAATACACCTTGGGAATTATTTCCGCTGATCAAAGAACATCCACGATTGGAAATTCTTTTTCACAGTGTGCATTATATTGATTGTATTCGTTCGTTTTTAGGAAATCCAAAAGGAGTTTATGCCAAAACGAGTCATCATCCGTTGAAGAAATTATCCTCTTGTCGTTCTTCAATAATTTTGAATTATGGCGAAGCAATGCGTGTGGTTATCAACACGAATCACGATCATCATTTTGGACCCAAACACGAAGAAAGTTACATCAAATGGGAAGGAACCAAAGGGGCTATTAAAGCCAAAATGGGGTTATTGATGAATTATCCTGATGGAATGCCAGATGAATTTGAAGTAGCTTTAGCAAATGAACAAGGTACTTATGAATGGGAAAAAATAAACCTCGAAGGCTCTTGGTTTCCAGAAGCTTTTATTGGAACGATGTCCAACTTAATGCGTTTCAAAGAAGGTTCTGATAATAAATTATTAGCAAGCGTTAAAGATGTATTAGATACGATGAAAGTCGTGGAAGCTTGCTATATTAGCAACCAAAATGGAGGTGTTTCAATAGATGAATTATAATAATACGATTCGTCACTTCGAGTGATTTTGAATCGTAATGCGACAGCTTTACGGTTCAAAATTGTATCGAGAAGCCTTTAATAATAGATGGTTCTCGATACATTTTATTAAAAACAGCTATCGCATTTTTTAATAAAACACTCGAACTGACGAACCAATAACAAAATAAAATAAAAATATGTATTTTAAATCAACCTTTTTTGAAGATTACCAACTCAATGAAAAACGAGTAACTTTAGGTAGAACAATTACCGAAACCGATTTTGTGGTTCATGCAGGACACACAGGCGATTTTTTTCCGCATCACATGGATGAAGAATGGTGCAAAACGCAGCCTTTTGGACAAAGAATTGCTCACGGAACGATGATTTTCAGCATTGGCATTGGCTTGACGGCATCTGAAATTAATCCTGAAGCTTTTTCGAAAGGTTATGACCGAATGCGATTTGTAAAACCAGTTCACATTGGTGACACCATCCATTCTGAAATTACCATTTCTGAAAAAGGAGAAGCCAAAAGACCCGAAATGGGCACTGTTACGGAGCATGTAGAAATCATTAACCAAAGAGGTGAAGTGGTTTTGGTATGCGACCATTTATTATTAGTAAAAAAGAAATAACCTTAAAACCACCTATACAATTATGCAAGTAACTAACCAAATTGACAATCCAAACGAAGCGTCTGGCGAACAGGGATCAGGAAAAAAATACCTTTTGCCTTTTATTTTAATTACCAGTTTATTTTTCCTTTGGGGAATGGCTCACGGGCTAGACGGTATTTTGATTCCACATTTAAAAAAAGCCTGTCAGCTCAACAACAGCCAATCTACTTTGATTGATACGGCTATATTTTTTGCTTATTTTGTAATGGCAATTCCAGCGGGAATGATTATCAAAAAAATAGGTTATAAAAACAGCATTATTACGGGTTTATTGGTTTTTGCCGCAGGAGCATTTCTTTTTGTACCAGCTGCAAATAGCACCAATTTTGAACTTTTCTTATTTGCTTTATTTGTTATTGGTTGTGGATTAACTATCCTTGAAACAAGTGCCAATCCATACGCAGCAATTTTAGGTCCACCAGAATCGTCTTCCACACGATTGAATTTGGCGGCATCGTTTAATGGTTTGGCGGTAACTTTAGCTCCTTTTTTGGGAGGTGCTTTTATTCTTTCGGGCATTAACTACACTCCAGAACAAATGGTGGCCATGTCAGAAGCTACAAAAGTAGCTTATTTTCTGGAAGAAGCATCGGCAGTAAAATTGCCTTACATTATTTTAGGAACTATTTTGGTTTTGGTAGCCATTATATTTTATTTCATGCATTTGCCATCAATGAAACAGCCAGAAACTGAAAATGAAGTGAAACCTGGTTTTTTCTCTGTTCTGAAATTTTCTCACTTAAGTTGGGCAGTAGTCGCACAATTTTTTTATGTAGGTGCACAAGTTTGTGTTACTAGTTTTTTTGTTCGAATTGCTCAAAAAGAAGCAGGATTGGATGAAAAAACAGCTGCTTACTATCTTGGTATTTACGGCTTTTTGTTTATGGTAGGTCGTTTTAGCGGGACTTTCTTTTTGAAATTCGTTAAAGATTATGTCTTACTTTCTATCTATTGTGTTATTAGTGTTTTCCTTTGTTTAGTTGCGATTTATGGATCTGGAATTTCTATTATTTATGCGCTTGGAGGTATCGGATTTTTTATGTCGATTATGTTTCCAACTATTTTCTCTTTAGGATTAGTTGGTTTAAAATCAAATACTGAAACAGGTTCTTCTTGGTTGGTAATGTCAATTGTAGGTGGAGCTATTCTTCCTTATGCCATGGGAACTTTAATCGACATGAAACACGATGATATTCAGGCTGGTTATATCATTCCGTTGGTATGTTTCTTAATCATTCTTTATTTTGGTTTAGTTGGTCACAAAGTAAAAAAGAGCTTATAATCCAATAAATAAAACAGTTAGACTGTACTATTTTTATGGATAGATAAATCAATTAAAGAAACTATCAATCTTTTACAATCTAAAATCTTACTATTAACCCAGAATCCTCATTAAGAATCTGGGTTATTTTATTATAATTACTTAATATTACAAACAATTTCGTAAAAAACAATTCTATGAAATACTTGATTTTAGTATTTTTTATCATTAATTCAACTTGCTCTACAGCACAAAACACCTTCCAAAATAGCAAAAAGCATAGAATAGGTTATGTCCTCAGCATAGGTGATACGAGAAAATTTCTTGATTTAGGAACCCCTATAGCCTATAGTATCACTTCCCATCAGATCAATTATTTTTATAAATGGAGAGAGAAAGAAAAAACATCTTGGGAATTTATGGTAGCACCACAAATCAATCATGCAAAATACAAAGATTTTGAGGACAATCGGGATTGGATAGAGCTAAAAGAACAAGGAGTCAACTTTGGCGTTAGTTACAACTATGCAATAACTAAAAGTACCAAAACATATCTATTATTAAGTATCGGACCTCATTATATTTCTGAATTAATACCTTATAGAGCAGCAAAAGGGCTTACCTTTTCAGACAATGCTACTGTTGGAATTACACAAAAAATTAGTTCTAATTTCTCCTTTGATTTGAGATATGGAATAAGACATATCTCTAACGCTGGTTTAAAAAAACCAAATATTGGTATTAATACTATGATGTTAAGTACAGGGTTGTATGTGCAACTATAACTTTTTAACGCAACTATTTTCTATTAGTAAGGCTTTGTTTTTGTTATCTGTTATAAATGTAATCTCTAATTTATAATAACGAACAGAAAATTTTTGTAAAAAAGTAAGAATTTATTTTTAATTATATAAAATTCAAAAACTAAACTCAAAATAAATTTAGGGCAATATGAACCTCACTTATTGCAGAATATTACCGATTCAAATAAAAAAATCGTTTACATCCTCTATCCTTAGCTAGATTTTGCAAAATCTTAAATAGAAAAAACAAAATTTCATTTTATCGTTTTTTTTTATAAATAAAAAACACATCATGTAATTTATTTATAAATTTACCTTAAATACAGCAAAATAATTCTAAATTAGCGTAATCGATTACGCAGAATAAACCACCAAGCTAACCAAACCAAAAAACACAATTATGAAAAAAATTTTACTCTACGTGGCTCTACTATTTGCTTCAGCAAATATATGGTCACAAGTTATCGACAACAGCAAAACATCAGGATGGCTAGAATCGGCTTTTGTGCAATGGGCTCCAGTTGCAGGTGCTGATAGTTACAATGTATATTATACTGGTGGTGGAGAAACCAACAAGAAAATAGACACCCAGTTAATTCGCAACTATGGCACTTATTTTCGTGCTGACGTTCCTGGTCTTGCAGCAGGTTCTTACACACTTACTGTAAAACCAGTAACTGCAAATGTGGAAGGCACAGGAAGTACAACCTCTAGCTTAACTGTTTTAGCACACGATCGTTGGGGTTTTGGTTTTGCTAACGGACGTGTTCCTGGAGCTTACAAAGCGGATGGAACACCTAAAACGGGAGCTGTAATTCTTTATATTAGTCAAAATACTAAAAATACTATTTCGGCTACTATCACTGGGGCTACTACAAATCCGTGTGTAGGACTTCAAAATATATTATACGGTATCAAAAAAGGAAAAGATTTGCGTCCGTTTATTATTCGATTCATAGGAAATATTACTGATCCAGCTGTTCTAGAAGGTGGAGATATTGTTATTGAAAACGATCAAAATGCCGCCAGTTATATTACATTAGAAGGTATTGGCGATGATGCTGTTGCCAATGGATTTGGAATTCGTCTTAAAACTTCTTCTAATGTAGAAATTCGTAATCTTGGGTTAATGTTAACCAATGCCAGTGAAGGTGATAACATTGGTTTACAACAAGACAACGACTATACTTGGATTCACAATTGCGATTTATTTTACGGAAGTGCAGGTGGAGATGCCGACCAAGCCAAAGGTGACGGAGCGATGGATGCCAAAAAATCGACTTATATTACCTTCTCTTATAACCATTTTTGGGATTCTGGAAAATGTAATCTTTTGGGATTAAGCGAAAACACTACTACTGGTTTATATATCACATATCACCATAACTGGTACGATCATTCGGATTCTCGTCATCCACGTGTACGTTTTTATTCGGCTCACGTTTACAATAATTATTATGATGGAAATTCTAAATACGGAGCAGGATCTACAGAAGGTTCATCGGTATTTATGGAAAGTAATTTCTTCCGTAATTGTAAATACCCAATGCTTACTTCTATGCAAGGAACGGATGTATTTGGTGGAGCCGAAGGTACTTTTTCTGGAGAAGATGGAGGAACCATCAAAGCATTCAATAATGTTATGATCGGACAAATGCGTTATGTTCCTTATAATGCTACTACCAATCCAATTGAATTTGATGCTATTGAAGTTGCTACGAGAAACGAAACTATCAGCGCTAGCATTACGTCAAAACAAGGAGCAAAAACCTATAATAATTTCGATACCAATTCGGCAATAATGTATGCTTATACCCCTGATAGCCCAGCGGTAGCCAAAGATAATGTGATGTTATATTCGGGACGCATACAAGGCGGCGATTTAAAATTTACTTTCAACAATGCTACAGACGACACCTCATCTGCTGTAAATTCAGCTATGATGTCTGCACTTACTTCTTACACGACAAAATTAGTAGCCATCCAAGGAGAAACTGCGCCTGTAAGCAACCAAATATTAACCATTCCTAACAATAATAACCAAACCGTTTCTGCTGGTAATGCTATTGCTGCTACAGTTTTTACTTGGGGAGGCGATGCTACAGATGCCAATGTAACGGACTTACCAGCTGGATTAAGTTCAACTAAAAACACAACAAATAAAACCATTACCATTACAGGTACACCAACAGCTAACGGAACTTATACTGTAACCACTAGCGGAACGGGAACACCAGCTTCTGGAACGGGAACAATAACAGTTACAGCTGCAAGCACACACACCCTTTCTTCTCCTACTAACAAAAACCAAACGGTAACAACTGGAACTGCCATCGGAGCGATTGTATTTACTTGGGGAGGTGATGCTACAGATGCCAATGCCACAGGATTACCAGCTGGAATTACTTCAACTAAAGATTCTGGAGCAAAAACAATTACTATCACAGGTACACCAACCGCTGCTGGAACTTACACGATTACAACTGTTGGAACTGGAACATCAGCCACAGGTTCAGGGACAATTTCGATTTCAACAGCTACTGCTGGAGATCAAATTCACAACTTTACCAGTGATGGAAAAAACAGTACATTCTACACTATTATAGGAAATCTTTCGACCACAAAAGGAACAGTAAACTACGAAGGCTTGACCTTAACACAATGCTTGAAAATGGAAACTGCCACAACCATCACTTACACAACAACACAACCAAGTACTTTGACACTTGTTTTTGTTGAATTAGATGGTTCTGCCAAAGTTGATGGAATCGATCGTACAGCTACGAATGGTATAATTACATTATCACTTGCAGCTGGAAGTCATACAATTGCCAAGAAAAATGCGGATAATTTATTTTATATGAAAACCGCTTATGCCACTTTAGGTATAGAAAACAACATCCAAAGTCCAAAATTGACTTTGTATCCAAATCCGGCTACCAACCAATTGTATTTTTCTTCTTCTGATCAAAAAATAAATACAGTTACTATTTATAACCTAACAGGAGCTTTGGTAAAAACAATCTCTAATGTTTCGGAAGCTATTGATGTGAGCAACTTATCCAACGGAAGTTATTTGGTTAAAGTAACTACCGATAAGGGTTCCTTTACCCAGAAGATTATTAAAAATTAACCAAAAAACCAATTTAACCAAAAAACCAAAACCCCGCTTAAATCAATTTAAGCGGGGTTTGAATTTTTATAATCACATAAAATCAAGAAACCTCTTCCTCATTACCCTTCTTTCTCCAATAATTTGCCAATAAAGAACCAGAAACATTCATCCACGGACTAAATACAGCCGAAGCTAAACCTAAAGTTGCGAGTTTTCCCATAGAACCTGCCAATCCAGATGCCATTCCACCATTTTGAAGACCCACTTCAAAAGCGATGGTCTGACTGCTTTTTTTATCCAATCCGCTTAATCTACTCAACCAATAGCCAAAAAAGTATCCTGCTCCATTGTGCAAAACCGAAGCCAAAAATAACAAAAACCCAATCTGAATTAAATTATCTCTTCCAGCAGCTGTGGTTACCAACGTAAAATAAATAATTCCGAACATCGAAAAATAAGGCATAATCGCATCTATTTTTGGATATACTTTATACAACAAATGATACAATGTCCCCACGATAAAAGCACCACAACTGAAATTGATAATTTCTAAAATAGGCGAAGCTACACTGTCTTCGGCAACTGCAAATGAATCTCCGAAGAAAACAACAACAGCGAGCCAAATTGCTGAAAGGATTGTCAAAATATAAATTCTCTTTTTTGCCAAAGTTCCATAGTTTTTCAAAATATCGTGAACCATTGCCGCAGCTAAAGGCACAAGAACGATTTTAATGATTTCCATCATCATATTCAAAAAATGAACCTCAACCATTGTGCCCGCAAATATTTTCATCAAAAACGGAGTCATAATTGGCGCCATTAAAGTGGACATAGCCGTCACGGTAACGGACAAAACCAAATTTCCTTTGGCAATATACGTCATCACATTCGACGCCAATCCGCTGCTGCAAGAACCAATCAGGATAATTCCCGCGGCAATTTCAGGTTCAAAACCAAAAGTTTTGGCAATCAAAAAACCCATAATCGGCATAATTGTAAAATGTCCCAGCAAACCAATAAGGACTCCTCTACCCGATTTTCGAATACCCGTAAAATCTTCGATACTCATTTGGGTTCCCATTCCGAACATCACCATTTGAATAATGATTAGAATAAGCCATTTATTCCGCATATCGAAACTTCCCACGTGCAGGAAGAATTCCGGATACAGCAATCCGGCGCAAACCGCAGTGATAATCCAAAAGGTATATTGATACCCGCTTAATAATTTTAGATGTCCAATCCCAACAGACAAACTAGCAAAAGCTAAAATGAGTGTTGTTTTCCAAAGGGAATCCATTTGTTGAAAAAGTCCAAAACTGGTTATCAAGAAAAAGGCCAAAGCAAGCCAAAGAAAATATTTACGCATAAAAAGGGTTGGTTAATTTGGTTGGTTAGTAATAGTATAAAATCAATTTAAAAATATAGTTCCGCCAGTTTTTTCATGGCAATGGCCGGACTTGCCAAGATTGGCACCAGTTTTTCATCGGCACTCAAGCCATCGACTACCCTTGCCATTGAAGCCTGCGCCAAAACAATGACATCTACTTCTTTCATTAATTCTTTCAAGGCTTTGGCAACCATTTCGTCGTGTTTGGCTGCATCTCCGCTCATCAAAGCTTCGAAAGCGCCTTCGCATAATTTGGAAGTAATCGTTACATTTTTGCCTGCCAACTCCGCTCTTCTTCTCACCAAATCGCTGGTTGGTTCCAAAGTCGTTGGCAAAGTGGCAATAACACCAATTTTGTTGCTGATTTGCACCGCTTCATCCGCCATCGCTTGATCTACTCGAATGACAGGAACAGTACTCAAAGTCGCAGCAGTTTCAATCGCTACACCAATGGACGAACAAGTAACCAAAATCACATCAGCTCCCGCAGCTTCGGCAGCCTGAACGTGACTCACCACTCTGGCCGCTGTATTGGGCATTAATTTTCCTTTTTTAATGACGTCTTTTATCAAGCTGTCATCAACTATATTGAAGGTTTCCACTCCACTTAAAAACTCGTTTGTCAACTGTTGAAACAACGGAACCAATGTTGCCGATGTATGTACGAAACCTAAAACTTTTGTGCTCATAATTTTTCTCCTTTTAATACTTTTATAAAATAATCGGCAGTACCTACCTGTCCGCCTTTAAAATTCATTTCTATTCCGTTGACCCATTCGTTGTCCGAAACTGCTTTGCAAAGCGGTGCTCCGGGTGCAATAGGTGCAATCATTTCCAACGCCAGAATATCCAGCTCGGAAGCGGCATAACTCGATGTATCGCCGCCTGCAAAGAGGATTCTTTTTAACGGAACTGCTTTTAACACCTCATTCGTTATTTGTCCCAAAACGCTTCCATAAATCGAACTGCATTGTTTTTGAATTTCGTTTTCAGTAATTCTTTTTGATTTAAAAAACAATTCCGTTTCGGCAATGCGCGGGTCATTTGGACCTGTACTCGTATGCAGAATCGTGCTTTTGCCCTGATTGAAATTTTGAACAATCTGAACAACGGTATTTTTTATAATTTCATCCTGATTTTGAATATCAACAGCTTTGCTTTCTAATGGAATTTCCAGAAATCCATTTTCGAGGGCATATTCAATTTGACCGGAAGTTACCGGAGAACAGCTTCCCGATAAAACGAGTATGGGCGAAACTTCTCCCGGTGATTCAAATTCAATTTCGTTTCCTATGATTTTTTCGTTTTTCCAATTCAATCCCAAAGCCATTTCGATTCCGGATGAACCTACTGAAAACAATGTTTTGTCAGTTGCCAATTGGTTAAAAACACTTCCGATGGTTTTGAGATGTTCCAAATTGAAACCGTCAAAAAACAGAATTTCGGCATTGTTGCTTTCTACCGCTTCGAGAACTGCTGATGTGCCTTTTTCGATTGTTGTTAAATTGACAAGATTGATGGATTTCTCCGTTTGTTTTGCCAGATGCAAAGTCAAATCGCCTTCCAAAGCGGGTGTAACAGGATGTTTGCTCATGGATGGATGGCGATCGATCCGATAAATTTCACCGTTTCCGATCGTTCCCATTCGGGCAAACAGATTTCCGAAAACGCAAAATCTTCCTAAATGTGGTGCTGACGGCGACACCAATACTGTTTTTTGATTGAAAACTTCAATCCCGATTTTGATTGCTTTTCCGATATTCCCTACATGTGGAGCCGAATCGAAAGTGGAACAGACTTTATAATGAAAGTGATTTGGGGCAAAACTTTTCAGGTTTTCGAAAGCGGGAAAAAGTTCCACTTCCATTTCCAACGGTGACATCGATCGGCTTTTTCCGGCCAGACCTATGGCCTGAATTCCCGGAAAGCGATCCAGGTCTTTTTGTTCCGGTTTTCGAAGAAAGAGAACGGTTTTCACTCCGGCCAGCGTCAGGAATTCCAGGGCATCCGTAGAGCCTGTGAAGTCGTCGCCATAATAGGCCAATAGCAATTTATCGTTCTTCATTATTTCGAAAATTTCTTTACCGACTCGGCAAATTCCGGATATTTCAAAGCCGTTTCTTCCACAGACAAACCGTCAACGGCTCCTGTCCAGGCTTGCTGTAATGCATTTACTCCGGCTTTTGGGCCCATTGGATGTGCCAAAATTCCGCCACCTGCCATATACAGCAAATCGGTGGTTTGGGTTCTTCGGTAGGTTTCTACGGCTTGTCCGCCCCATTGCCCCGAAGACACTACAGGTAATATTTTGTATCCGCCTAAAAAGGGTTTCAAACAGGATTTTATCGAGGTTACCACCGAATCATCCGATTCCCAAAATTTATTCTGGATTCCGTTAACGTGCAGTTGATCGACTCCTGCCAGACGTTGAATTTTTTGATAAGCCGGAAATTCAATTCCCAACAACGGATGTCGGTTCAGCATTCCCCAGCCGTTTCTGTGTCCGTGAATCACGAGTTCGCCCTGATCACAGATTTTCTTTGTTCCGGAAAGTCCCACACTGTTAATGCTGATCATCGCACAGCTTCCTTTTTCCTTTTTAATCAAATCGTATTTTCGTTGCATTTCGTCAATTTCATCACTGATATTGAACGCATACATTACCTTTTTACCTGTTTTTTGTTCGTTGTCACGAATCACTTTCATAATCGCTTTTACCCTTTCATCAAAGGGCGAATTAGCAGCAGACCCCATCAATTCGTCATCTTTGATAAAATCGATTCCGGCATCAATCAACGTTTTGACCAAAACACTGGTTTCCTCCACACTCATCCCAATACTTGGTTTGATAATCGTTCCAATCATTGGTCTATCGGTCACGCCACAGGATAATTTGGAGCCTTTGATTCCGAATTTTGGTCCCTTGAAATGAGTTGCGAAAGAATCAGGAAGTTCAAAATCCATTAACTTCAAACCCGTAAACTGCGTGATTTCGTATAAATTCCCCTGTAAAGTGCTGATTAAAACTGGCAGATTATAACCAAAGTTTTCTATTGACCAACTTACTTTTACTCTTGCTTTCTGGTATTTCTTTCCTGGAATACTTCCTCCCGGAATGGATGGTTCATCTGCCAAATCCAATAATTGAATATCCTCGACACGTGCTGCAAAACGTTTTTTCAATTCTTCGGTTTCGCCCGGCACCGACACAAATGTCCCCGAGGACTGCTCCCCCGCCAAAACCGCCGAAGCCTGTTCTACATCATAAGGGGTTTCTATAAGATATTCTGCAAAAACTCTTTCCATTATTCTATCTTTAAAATATTGTTTATCTATTCTACTTTTATGTCCATCGTTGCCGCAGCAATTCCGTTTCCTGTTGAAGCGGTTAATTTAATATTTTCTTTCTTCCCATTGGATTGAATAATCGCAATACATTTTCCATTAAACAATTTACAGGAATTCGCTTTAAAAGAATCAAGATTCGCCTGATAACCATTGTCAACACCGACCAATTTTCCGCCTCCACTAACTTCAAAATTAATCAGGTCATTAGCATTTGGCAGAAGATTTCCGTCTTTATCAACAATAGAAACGGTTACGTAAACCAAATCGTAAGTATCATTTTTAATGGTTGTTTTATCGCTTTTTAAATCTATTTTAGAAGCAGTTCCTGCGGTGTGAATTTCCTTTTCCAAAACTACTTTTCCGTCCTTTCTTGAAACTGCTTTCAAGGTTCCCGGTTCGAATTTTACGCGCCAGGAAATGTGCAGATCGTCATTTTGTTTGGCTTTTTTGCCCAATGATTTTCCGTTGAGGAATAATTCAACCTCATCGGCATTGTTGTAATATGCCCAAACATCGACTTCCTGATCTTTTTGCCAGTTCCAGTGCGGGAAAAGATGCAACACGGGGTTAGTCGTCCATTCACTTTGGTACATATAATAGACATCTTTTGGAAGTCCGGCTAAATCGATGATTCCGAAATACGAACTTCTCGCCGGATACGGATACGGATCGGGTTCGCCAATATAATCGACTCCTGTCCAGATAAAAGTTCCCGCCATGAAATCCTGTTTTTTGATGGTTTTCCAGTTTTCTTCATGGGTAGCACCCCAATAGGATTTCACCTGATCGTAAGCCGAAACCGTCCAGTCTGCATTGCCGTCAAACGGAGCGCCGTGTTTAGTCGGCCACGCTTTAATTCCGTCAGGAAAATCATAATGACCACGGGTTTCGAGTGCCGAAACACTTTCGGAAGCTATTATTTTCTGCCCTTTAAATTTGACTGGAAAATCTTTATAATCTTCGTGTTTGTAATTGAATCCCAATAAATCCAAAGCACCCGACTGGTAAATAAAATTTTTCTCGATTACATTTTCGGTTAAAGCCGAAGTAACGGGACGGGTCTTGTCGAGCGATTTTACAATTTGAGCCAGTTCTCTGGTAATCGCAATTCCGGTGCTGTCAAATTGTTCACGTATTTCGTTTCCGATGCTCCACATCATCACCGATGGATAGTTGCGGTCGCGTTTGATAAAATCTTCCAAGTCCTGTTTGTGCCACGCATCCCAGTCTTTGTGGTAATCGTTGGTCACTTTTTTCTTTTTCCACACATCGGTAAACTCATCCTGAACAATGAAACCCATTTCGTCACACAGCTTCATCATTTCCAATGAGTGCGGATTGTGCGCCATACGGATAGCATTGGTTCCCATTTCTTTGAGTAACGTCAGTTTTCTGCGAAGAGCGTGAATGTTTTCTACCGCTCCCAAAGCACCGTTATCGTGATGCAGGCAAACTCCTAATATTTTCGTTGGAACACCGTTTAACGAAAATCCTTTTTCAGAATCGAAATTAAAATAGCGGAAACCAAGCGGAGTTTCGTAATTGTCGATTAGTTTCGATTTCTCATAAATTTTGGTTATGACTTTGTACAAATACGGATTTTCGGTATTCCATAATTTTGGCTGATTCAAAGCCAGATTGTGAATCTTTTTTGCCGATGTTTTGGCTGCGATTTTTTCTATGGAAGTGTTATTCGCAACTTCAACATTTTCAGCATTGACGATAGAAGTCACAAGTTTGAATTCTTTTTCGGAAGCATTCTCATTATCGATATCGACTTCCAGATGAATGGTTGCTTTGTCTTTCGAAACTTCAGGCGTGGTTACATAAGTTCCCCATTTCGCCACATGCAGTTTTTCGCTGGCCACCAATCGCACGTTTCTGTAAATTCCTGATCCAGTGTACCATCTTGAATTGGGCTGTGCATCGTTATCAACTTTTACTGCGATGATGTTCTGTTTACCGAAATTCAAATATTGTGATAATTCATAAGCGAAAGAAATATATCCGTTAGGTCTCATTCCCAAAGAATGGCCGTTGATGAATACTTCGCTGTTTTTGAAAACGCCATCAAATTCAACCGAAACGACTTTGTTTTTCCAATTCGCAGGAACGGTAAATGTTTTGCGATACCAGCCTTTTCCAGCCGGTAAAAATCCCTGTGCCTGTTTTGTTTTACTGTCTTTATCGAAAACTCCTTCAATACTCCAATCGTGAGGCAGCTGCAAAGTTCTCCAATCGACGGTGTTGAAATTCGCGTTGATCGCCTTTGGATAATCTCCTAGTTTGAAGTTCCAGTTTTTATTGAAATCTTCAACAATTCTGGCTTTTTTGGCTTGGGCGAAACAAGCCGTCGAAAGCAGTAATACCAATACAATTCCTATCTTTTTTACCATTGTAATTATTTTTTTTGAACCATATAAGTCATATAAGTTTTTATCTGAAACTTTGACAAACTGAACTTATATGTTTTAATTTTTATTGAAACTCGAAATTATCCAACAACAATCCTTTTATATCGTCTGATTCTATTGTGATTTTATAGGTTCCTGCGTTAATGTATCCTCCAGAAGTTGTATTCAAAATTTTCCATTTTTCTGTTGCCGAAGGAAATTCAATCGTGTCATTTCGCATCAGGATTCCGTAGGCGTCTTCCATTTTAAATTTGACTTTCAAAGGTGTTTCGTTTCGGTTCATAAATCGGAAACGCATCAGGTAAATTCCTGCAACACCCGGTTTAACTTCAAACTGAATGCTGTTTTTTGTTTTCTCCTTAAATTCGATATAATCGGCTTTTTTGAAGTTTCCTTTTTCGATTCCGGCTCCAGTGGTTTTGGCGGTTTCTGCTTCCAAAAGAACAACGGGTCTTGAATCGTCTTTTTCTCCCATATCGTAAGTTGGAACGACAGCAATTGTGCTATTTTCAAAACCAACTTTTTCTCCTTTTTTTACTTTTTTATGGAAAACCGAAAATTCAACTTTATCTGAATTTCTGGCAATTTCTGTCATTCTTTTATACCCTGAAACAGAATCTTTTGACATGTTAAGTAGATAAATTTCCGAATCTTCTTTGACTATGAAAGCTTCCGAAGATTTAGCTTTAGATGAAATCTGCAAATAATCTGCACCATAAACTTCAGCAGGTAATTGCGTAAAAACAACTTTAGAATCTGAATATTGTTTGGAATTGATATCCAACCAAGAACCGATTTTAGTTTCTGAATTACTCTCAACATTCTGAATATTTTTTGGCGAAGCCAAAGCTCCTTTTACCATTTTATCTTTGGTTGCAATTGCAATAGCCGAAATAATTGCCTGACTTGCTTTTACATTTGGGAAAGAGATAATAATTTTTCCGTTTTTGCTTTTTACGAAGAAGGTTTTCTTTAGCGCCGAATCGTGTCCGACTTCACTCCAGATATCCAAATCTTTCAGAACCACATTCTCATTGATGGCTACATCAAACAAACGCCAGCCTTTGCAATCCAGTCCGCCACCGGTTCCGTACCAAGGCTCTGTGAAATACAATTCTACCAGATATTCTCCGTCCGGAGCTGGGAATTCGTAACGTAATTTATCGATTCCGTATCTGAAACTTTGAAACAATTTCCAGTCTTTTGTTCCTGAAATTGGGTCAAAAGTACTTCTTTGACTGGCATAAAAATCAGGCAATTGCTTGAAATTATCTGTCCACGATAATGAACCCCAGGTGTTTTCTCCGCTTTTGTGGACATCTGCTTCCCAAGTATTCCATAAAGAATCTGTTATAGCTGCACCACCACAATTGACTCTGTAAATATAATTATATCCTTTTTGAGGCTGTAAAATCGTTTCTTTTTTCGTTTCTAAAGCATTGAAAT
The DNA here is from genome assembly GCF_027111355.2 of Flavobacterium eburneipallidum. Classification (NCBI taxonomy): domain Bacteria; kingdom Pseudomonadati; phylum Bacteroidota; class Flavobacteriia; order Flavobacteriales; family Flavobacteriaceae; genus Flavobacterium; species Flavobacterium eburneipallidum. The sequence continues at coordinate 953,954 of NZ_CP114291.2, read as the reverse complement.
TAGGCGCTTTTGGCAAACTGTTCAATACAATATAATCTTTGGCAACTGCTTTTCCGTTTACATATCCTACGGCATACAAAACGTTATATTGAATATTGACATTATTCCATTGAAAATGCTGTCCCAATCCTGGATTTTTTAGTTTTCCGAGCGATGCTTTATTGATGTCATTGAACAATTCTACCTCATCACAATTGGAGTACACATCGATTCCGTTTTTAATTCCTGGAGCATCCCAACGATTCGGCCAGGTGTGCGATACGATGTACACCATTGGATTGATTTTGTTCGAAACATAATTGGCGCGGTACATATAATACGCATCCAGAGGTTCTCCCCAGATGCTAAAAAGTCCTTTGTAATTTACGGGTCCGACTTTGTCTATATCCCTAAATCCTTCTCCATTTTGCACGCGTCCCGGATTTTCGTGCGAAGCAAAAAGCCAATTGAATTGTCCTGCGATTTTATCTTTTACCGATTCGGCTTCTCGGACTTTGATTTCCATTAATTGGGAGAAGCGGTTTTCGCTCAAAATTCCTTTTTGGTCAAATTCGCCTTCGGTGTGCAGGTCGTGTGAACGCCAGGCGCCGTATTCTCCGTTTAGCAATTGCGTACTCATTTCGACATCGTAGTTGAAAGGATCGCCACCGTAGGTTCCCGACCAGTTTTGTACGACATTCCAATCGGTTCCTTCGCCTCCGTTACAAGTTGTAACGATGCGTTGTGAAGCCGACATTGGATCCATTTCGCGGATGATTTGGGTACATTCTTCCGCAAATTCCTTCGGGATGGTGCTTTCATTTTGCAATCCCCACATTACGACTGACGCATTGTTTCGACGTTCCTTGATCCATTCTCGTAACAAGGTTTTAAAATTTTCCTTGAATTCGGGTGTGTCGTACCAAATATGAGCTGAAAACTGACTCCAAAACAGGATTCCGTTTTGATCCAACTCTTCCTGATATTTTAAATTATGAGGCTGGTGCGCTTCACGGAAAGCATTGAAACCGCCTGCTTTTATTTGTTCAATTCTGGAATGAATTTGCTCATCAGAAAACGAATGGCTGTTCCCAATCAAATGTTCATATTCGCAGGTTCCATTGACAAACAAAGGCTCATCGTTAATGTAAAAACGATTGTCTTTTCCGTCTCTGCTCACTGGCCAGCTAACCCAACGGATTCCGTAGGGTCTTTTTAGTTCGTCTATTTTTTTCCCGTTTTCAGAAATTGTGGTAACCAATTGGTACAAATACGGATTGGCAGGTAACCACAATTTTGGGTTTGCAATTTCGGGAAGTGTTTGTGCAATTTCTTTAGTTTCTCCTGAAGTGTTTTTGACATCAGTTTTTACGCTAACAACTTTTTTCCCGTTTGTATCAAAAAGGGTGTTTTCGATAGTAACGTTTCTATTTGAAGTTCCGTAGTTTTTAATTTCGGTAGTAATGTTCAGAATCGCTTTTTCTTTGGAAGTTGATTTGTCATTCCAAATGTGAACACCGAAAGGTTCTATCCGAACTTCATCAGTAACGACCAAAGTTACGGGTCTGAAAATACCCATTGGTTGGGAGCCTTCTGAAAATCCCCATTCTCCGGAACAGCCTCCACAAACCCAAGGCAAATCGGCAATGAAGGATGGATGCGAGGCTTTGACAATTATATTGTTTACTTTTTCGAAAGAAACTGCTTTTGTAATATCGACTGTAAAAGTGGTTCTTCCGCCTTTGTGTTCGCCAACTTTTTTGCCGTTTACCCAAACCGTAGCATAAGAACTTACACCTTCGAAAAAGAGAAAAAGTCTTTTTGAAATATCTTTTTTGTCAACTTTTAATGTTTTGTGATACCAAGCAGTTCCGTGTAAATTACCGTGTTTCGTTCTTCGGAATCCGTAATACTGATCCCAATTGTGGGGTACATTTACTTTTTGCCACTGGGAATTTACTTTTGGATTTTGCACAAAGGTTTCTTCCTGTTCCGGAAGTTTGTCCAAAACAATGGTTTCCCAAGAGGAGTTCAGCGAAACTTCTTTACGAAAGGATGTTGCTTTTTCCTGGGTTTGCGACCACGAAAAAGCAGTTATAAAAAATAGTATGTAAATTATTTTTTTCATATTAACATTTTAACCCAGTCAGGGTTTTGGACCCTGACTGGGTTGAGAAAACCGAATTTTATTTTAATAAAACAACCAATCCACCGCCCCTTTTTCATTGGCATCAATGTAACCGACATCGCGAGTCGTAACGGTTTGGTTCGCATCAATAAATCCTAAAATCAATACTCTCCCTTTACCTAAATCCAGTTTATTTTCTCCCGGCTGGAAAGTGTAGGTGTGAATGTTGATTCTTGGCAATTCCTTCAAATTCATTGCACTTGCCAGGATTACTTCGGCCTGACCGTGGGCATTTCCGGCTGCATCTGTCTCCAGACTTGGTGGGAATAAAAATCTTTTCTGATCGGAATTGAAATAACCTACCACCAATTTTACGGCTTTGGTATTTTTGAATTTCAGGTGTGTCCCGTTTTCGTTTTGAGCGGTTTCATCGAATGTGATTCCTTTTAGGTTTTGCAGTTCAGGAGCTACTTTTACCAGTTCTGAAATTGGTGTTCCGTACACTTTTGTTCCGTTTTTGACAGCGTAAGTTCCTTTGCTTTCACTTAACAAAGTTACCTCGGCAGTTTTCCACGGCTTGCCTTCTTTGGTTACGATTTTACCATCTTTGGATGATTTTAAAAGATCCAGATTTCGCTTGAAATTAGCCAATTCTCTTTCGTAATGGGGCAATAATTCTGCCCAGGTTTTGTTGTTTCCGTCGTCTCCGCCAATCGGGATTCGGCGTTGTGCGGTCTGCATACTGTTGGCATACAAATAATGGTCTTTGGTTAGATTCACCAATAATTCGTAATGTTTGATGCTCTCTTCCAGATGCGGTAGGGCTTTATCCAAGTCGGCAATTTCGTTGGAATAGCTGTAACGCAATACCAAAATTGCAGCTTTCACTTTCTCCGAAAAGAAATCGGCGAAGGCTTTATAAGCGTGCATATCGTTTTTCAGACGCAGGAATTCTTCTTTGTCTTTGGTCACTTTTGACTCGGCTTTGTCGATGGCTTCAACCGCTAATTTTCCGTGTTGCGTGATCTCTGCAATGATTTGCGTTGGCAATTCCCCAACGTGTGGTTCTTTGTTCCATTCTTTTTTGGCGTACTCCAAAAGCAACTCGCCCACTGGCCCGCAAGATTCGTGGAATCCCGGGTAAACTCTCCATTTGGCTGGATTGACTAATTGACTTTCGAACATTCCTAATAATAAAGTCTGACGATTTCCTTCGGTGATTCCGAAACGTCTCAAGGTTTTTGGGGCAATTTCTCCGGCTTCGTCGTAAGCTTTTTGAATATTATTGGCTGCTTCTAAATCAGTCCCGTATTTAGTGGCCAAATCTTTATCCCAATATTTAATTTCTTCATTTCGGTCTCTTTTGCTGTCCCAAGCATATCTTGCCCAAGCTTTGTACCAAATCCAGTCGCGATCCATTTCAAGCAATCGTTCGCCTGTTTTGGTTTTATCGGCCGTGTAAGGCCAGTCCCAATACGATGCCTGTGGATACAAATGAAGTGCATTGGCACCGTGGGCAGTGTGCATAGCCTGAACCGTTTTTTGGATAAAATCAGGAGATCCGTAACGGAAAGGCTCCAAATTTGCCAAAATATGCACGTTTGAAATGTGCACCGAATTCAAGGAACTCAACTTTTTGTGAATTTCTCCCCAAGGGCCGCGTGGCGTGTAAGTCGTCAAGGACTCGCCATTGTACTTGTGCATCGTGTATAGATTTTTATACAACGGAAGCGCTTTTTCCATTACCAAAGGCGCATCGGTATCGTGAGCACGCACAATAATTGGCGGTTCATTGGTAATCTTCAAATTTTTCATGCCTTGTTGAACACCTGGAATAATGGTTTTATTGAACCATTCCACATCGTCATCGATGGTATTGATGGCTTCTCCCAAACACACCAACAATCCCACGTTTGGATATTTTTCGATGAAAGCAGTGATTGATTTTTTGGTATAATCGGCAATTTCGGGCGTTATCGGACGAGAACGATCCTGTGTTTTGATGTTGTAATGCTCCGCAAATGGCTTGGAAACAATGATGTTGTAAAACATTTGGATGACCCAGATTCCTCTTTTATTGGCTTCAACAGTGAGATAATTATAAATTTCTTCGTTCTTTTTGAAATCCTCTTCGCTTACTTCCAATGCAAACGGATAATCTTTCAGTTTTACCAAAGAAGCAAACGGATGTCCGTTCCACAAATACAGGGAATTCATGCGGTTATCAACCATCATGTCCAAGTATTTAGTCCACAGCTTTTTGTCGTAAAACCAGGGAAAAGATTCGGGCGTGTATGGGTATTCGTAAACGTCCCTGCCCGGAAGATATACCGGTTTTTGAACCCCGATACAAGAACCCCTCAAGACCATTTCGGGACTGTCCTCGACATTGATTTCTGACGGAATTTCGCCTGAATTTTTGATTCGGTCAACCAATTCCATGGCGCCATACAAGGCTCCGGTTGCATCGGTTCCTTCAATATAAATAAAGTTTTTTTGTGTGCGGATTTGGAAACCTTCTTTCTTGGTTAATTTGCTGTCGTCGATTTTGGCGGTTTTGGCATTTTGTGTCCAAAAATCGGTTCCTTTTTCGCCAATTACGATTACTTTGTCTTTTGATTTTTTAGGGGCTTTGTCTGCAAAAACCACTTTGAATCCTTTTGTTGTTGCGGTTTCCGATAGTTTTTCGGCTCCGTATTTCGCCCTTGGTGCATTGGCATCACGAACGATGGTGATGTTTTGCGCTGATGCAAAAGTTACGTATAGTCCTAAAAAAAGTAAGCTTAAATATTTCATTGTTTTTTTATTTTTTGACCACAAATTGCGCAAATTAGCACAAATTATAATCTTGGTTTTTGCCACAGATTAAAAAGATTTTCACAGATTTTAAAAAATCCATTTAATCTGTGGCTAAAATGATTTTAATTCTGAAAAATGCGTTTTAAATAAGCAACGTTGGCTCCGTAATTGGCTTTTACGTTATGAACCTGCGTTACATCACGGGAACGTTCTACGATCAGCCATCCGCTCCATTTCATTTCGTCCAGTGTTTTTTTGATTTTTGGCATATCTACATTTTTATCGTTTTCCAACCAAACGCTATCTGTTGTGGAAGCGTGAATTTGCGCCAAATGTTTTTTGCCTAAAATCTTCAATTCGGTTGCGATATCTCTTCCGTTATCGACGGCATTCGCAAAATTGAAAGAGCTTTTGATGTGCTTACATCCTATCTCTTCCAATAGTTTTTTCTCTTCGATGGCACTTAATGAAGTTTCGATGGCAATGACACCACCAATTTTACCGACTTGTTTTCCTGCCCATTTTAATCTTTCAATAATGATTGGACGCAGTTCAGGATTTTTTGTCAAATCGCTTTCTGTACCTAATGGAAGATAAGCCACTTTGACCTTCATATTTTTCATTGCCTTTACGCAATCTTCAATCATCAATGCTATGGATTCTCTTTTGGCAAAAGACTGTGCATAAAATCCGGACATTGCGATTGAACTGATTCCTACATTCAATTCTTTGGATTTATCCAGAAACTTTTGTCTTTCGACCGGGTCGCCTAATTTACTGTCGAATGTCGGTCTGTTTCCCAAACCGCCCATATCCAATTCGATTCCGTCTGCTTTTATTTCGCTTGCCAAACCAAAAGCACCGAGTTTTTGTCTTTTTAAAATCATCCAGTCGCAAACGGCTACTTTGTATTTTTGCTTTTTTGATGATTGAGCTGAAACTTCGCTATTGAATGTTCCTGCCAAAACAATTGTCAGAACTACCACAGTAGCTTTAATGAAACTTATATTATTCTTCATAATTATTTTTTTTACCATATAAGACATATAAGAAACATATAAGTTAGCTTATTTAGAAAAAGCTTAAATGAAACTTATATGACTTATATGGTTTAAACTATTTACTCTTCTTCCGCTTTAACGGCTTTCACTTCAACATTTTCTTGTCCAGGCCAGATTCCGTTTTTAATTGGAAGAGCCACTAATTTTCTTGGATCGATTTTTACATATTTCAGTTTTTCTCTTCTCCAAGTGTAAACGATGTGCACCATTCCGTCCTTACTTTGAATCATCGATGGATACGAATACTGACTGATTTTTGAATCTTCCAAAACTAATGCTGCATTCCAATTGATTCCATCGTCGGAAATGGAAACATTCAATGGTGTTCTTGGTCCTTTGGCTTCTGTTCCCGGAGGCAAAACGTGGTTGTAAACCAATAAGTGTTTTCCGTTTTTCAATGTTACCGCATCGGTTCCGGAGTTGTTGTTTGGCAAACCAATTAGTTCCACATCCGACCAGGTTTTTCCGTTGTCTTTCGAAAAAGTGCTGAAAATAGCCCTGTTTCTCGTTCTTCCAATGGCTTGAATACGTCCGTCTTTGTGGAACAGAATACTGGGCTGAATGGCATTGATTTTTTGTTTTCCTCTTGAAATCGTGTCGCCCATAACCCAGGTTTTTCCAAAGTCCGGAGTGGATTCCATACGCAAATGCCAGCCATTTCCTTCGGTACTTGACGGAAGCAACAATGTTCCGTTGCTCAACAATACTGGTTTGTTTTTGATGGGGCCCAAGAAATCTTTACTCGGCATATCAATCTTGTCAGACCAGGTTTTTCCTCCATCAGAAGAAGTTCTGTAAACGCCCCACCACTCGGATGGTTTTGGCCCTATTTTGTAAAACAACATCAAATCGCCATCCGGAATTTGGTATAAAACTGGATTCCAGGTCGGAAATCTTGTTCCGTCTTTCATCACGCCATCTGCTACTTTAGTTGCTTCGCCCCATTTATCACTTCCCTTTGGTTTTATTGCCGAATAAATACAAACATCCGGATGTCTTTCGTGTGATCCTCCAAACCAGGCCGAAACTAAATCTCCGTTCGTCGCTTCCACAATTGTTATGGAGTGGCAAGACGGATAAGGTGCTTTATCATATACAAATTGATCTACCAAGATTCCTTCTTTCCAGGTCTTTTTCTCCAAAGCCGATTTACAGCTTCCCAAAAGTAGTACGGTTAAAAGTAAAAGGCTAGTTGTCTTTAAAATTCTCATTATTGTTATTTTATATTATTTACATTCAATTCATAGGTTCCTGAAGGCAATTCAAGTACCAATTTATTATTTTCAATTTTATGGTTTTTCGATACTTTTTCCTTGTTTACTTTTACATCCGAAGCATTCGCTGTTGGCAAATAAACGAGTGCAGATGAATTAGCAGGAATGGTAATTTTCCAAACTAAATTGGTTTTGTTTTTCTTCCAGTCACTTTTAATCAAACCATAAACCGATTCGTAAGAGGCATTTACAAAAGTCAGTCCCGCATTGAAATCAGGTTTCATAATGATTTGTTTGAAACCCGGAGTTTCGGGATTGCTCTTGATTCCCGCCATATTTTCGTAGTACCAAATCAGTAAATCGCCCAAAAGCATCACGTGATTTTGCGAATTCATTGTGGGATCGGCGGTGTTTCCATTCCATAATTCCCAAATGGTGGTGGCTCCGTTTTCCACCATATAACCCCAACTTGGATAGGTTTTGTTGGAAGCCAGTTTGAAAGCCAAATCCCCTCTTCCGAAGTTCGTAAGCGTTCGCATCAAAAATTGTGTTCCGATTACGCCTGTGCTGATATGACCATTTTTAGTAACCTCAACTTCGTGAACCATATTTTGAAAAACCTTGTCTATTAGATTTTCAGGAACCATCCCGAAAGCCAAAGGCAATACGTTTGCCGTTACAGTATTATTGGCGTAGAAGTTTTTTTCGGTATTTAAAAATTTGGCATTGAATGCTTTTTTGATTCTTGTTGTCAAATCATCATAATGAGCAATATCAGCATCGGCTTTTGCGATTACGGCAAACTTTTTCATTATGCTCAAAAGCTGATAATAAAACGCACTCGACAACAATTGTCCATCTGTTAAACGGGCAGGATCTTTGGAACGAATCAACTCTAATGATTCCGGCGGAACGCACCAATCACCGTATTTGTCCTTGTCCATTAAATCATTTTGAAGATAATTTTCTTCCATATACACCATCCATTTTTTCATAGACGGATATTGTTTTTTGATGACTTCTGCATCGCCAAATTGTTGGTATAACATATCGCCCACCGTAATGTAGGTTCCCGGCCAGGTCACATTGTCGCCATAATAACGCCAAAAAGCTGGTGCCACATCTGGTAATCCTCCGTCCTGTGTTTGCGAATATTTGATATCGTCCAGCCATTTGGCATACAAAGTCTGGTTGTCGAATAAAAAACTTTCGCCATAAGCACCAGTCGTTCTGTCTCCCAGCCAAGGCTGGCGCTCGTTTCGCTGTGGACAGTCGATTGGCATTCCTTTGTAATTTCCGCTGATTCCCCACCACGCATTTTTAAAAATCTGGTTCATCGTCGCATCCGAAGATTCGAAAGTTCCGGTGGTTTTAATATCGTCATAAACTACTTTCCCAACGAAATTATCCAATGTTGGTTTGGTCGGAAAACCTGAAATTTCTACAAATCGGAAACCGTGAAATATAAAACGGGGTTCCCAGATTTCTTCGCCTTCGCCTTTTAGTGTATAAACATCGGTGGTTTTGGCATCACGCAAATTGGCAATGTAAAGCGAACCATCTTTTTGCAAAGACTCGGCAAATTTCATCGTGATTTGGTCACCACTTTTTCCTTTTACTTTCAATTGCAACCAGCCCACCATATTCTGACCCATATCCAAAATATAAGTTCCTTTCGGAGTCGCTTTTATGGAAATTGGTTTTACCTCGCCCATTATTTTCATATTCGGCGTCATTTGCGCTTCATAAAAACCGCCCGGTTCCTGAACGTATCTGGCGTTTACCCAGGTTGCATCATCAAAATTGGTCGTAGCCCAACCTTTCATTTCTTTTCGGGCATCGTATTCTTCGCCGTCGTATTCGTTGTTGGACAAAATTGGTCCGTCAGTGGTTAATTTCCAGGTGTCATCAGTTCGGATGATGTCTTTGGTTCCATCGGTATATTCTACAAACAACTGCAGAGCCATTTTTGGCATTCCAAACGACTTAATTTTATAGGGTTTATAATCCTGACGCATTGCAAAAAATCGTCCGTTTCCTAAAATCGTTCCCAGCATATTTTTACCTTCTTTCAATTGCAAAGTCACATCAAAAACATTGTATTTTACATTTTTAGTATAATCCGTCGGAACGGGTGCCAAAACTTGGTCACCAATTTTATTTCCGTTGATGTACAGCTCATACAAGCCCATTCCCATAATATAGACTTTGGCGCTTTTGACAGGCTTTTTCAAATCAATCCATTTTCGCAAATAGCGTGCAGATAATCTGGAAAACTGGGAAATACTATCGTCTTTTGATAATTTTTCATAGCCAATCCAGCGCGTCGATTTCCAGTCAGCATAGGTTAAAATCCCGATGCTGAAATGGGCATTTTCAGTAGATTTAATTTCTCCTTTATTCGTAAAAACAGTTACTTTCCAAAACGCATTTTGTCGGTCTCCCAGCTTTTTTCCGTTGTAAATAATATTTACAGATTCGTTGCTTGTTACTTTTCCGCTATCCCATAAATCGGCTTTGTTCGCATTTAGATTTTCCAAAGTCGAAGCAACAATAATTTGATAGGCAGTCTGTTTTACATCATTGACATCCGACTTTATCTGCCAGCTCAAACGGGGCTGAACCACATCAATTCCTTCCGGATTGTTCAGCATTTCGCATTGCAGATTTGTGATGCTGATTTTGTTTTGGGCTTGCGCCAAAGAAAAACAGAGCGATGCAATGAGGATTAATGTATATAGAAATGATTTTTTCATAAGTTTATTTTTTTGCCACAGATTTGAATGATTATCACAGATCAATAAAATGAATTTAAACTATTTGAGAATATGCGAATCTGCTTAAATATCAATCTTTCCTGTATGTATATTAATTGATATCTTCTCTATACTTTTGATGTAATTCGATCATTTGTCTGAATTCGGCATCTTCATCATAATTGATTTTGTTGTTTATAATATCAAAATCAGTTGTTTTAATTATTAATGGAGAAACTTTTATTAAATCATCATTATGAACATTTTTCTCATCATAGTTTGTTTCCATAATCTCATATATAGTTATGCTATTTAAGTTTAACTTTTTCAAAACTAAATCATTTGATATTGCTAAATTTGTTAAACCATATTGCATTTTGACACTTGGATATACTATTGCTTCAATTTTAAATCCATTTTCATCATTTTTAGCTTGCAAAAATCTTGAAGATAAAATACTTGAAAATAAATAATTTTCCTTCTTGTCACTATCAACAACTTTCATAAACTCTTCGGTAAAAAAAAGCATTACATCTTCAAAAATTTCTCCTAAAGTCGAGTCTCTTTTATTTTTCGAATCAATCCAAGCTTTATATGCATCTTTACTTTCTTTGGATAAATTGAAAACATTAGGATTAAATATATTATGAGTATTTAATTTCTCGCCATCTTTTATTTGCCATTCACTTACAGTTATTAAGTCTCCAACTTCTGGCTTTGTTTCCCAAATTGCAGTTTTAAAATCTAAAGCAGAATAAAAGACACTTTCATTTGGTAAGTTACATCTTCCGTAATATGATTCATTTAAAGGAGGTCCGAGCAAATCATCGATAATTTGTAATTTTACTTTTTCACCTCCATATAAATATTTATTATTTGTAACTCTAAATAATTTTGTTGGATAAGTATCAACCCAAAAAGTCATATTAATATTTATAAACTTTATAAAGTTAGTTTTTATTTCTTCTATTTCTTTTTCAGTAAAATTATGCAATCCTTTTTTACTTAAATCTCTAAAAAAATCTAACTTTTTTCTTATTTCTGATGGAGAATTAAATAAGTCTTTTTTATAATCTTTTACAATTTGTTCTATCATAATTTTTCTCTATTTTCGACTTAAAACACTAGACAACAAGCAAATAATTCTATTCCGACACTAATTTCTCCAATTTTTCTGAAACCGCAATTTCCTTACCATTTTTAAAAATTCTAAACCCTTTTCCTTTCTTGTATTTCTCCCCTGTTTTATCCCAAAGAATCGTAATGATATTACCGTGATACAACACATTATCCAAACAAAACCAATCCCATTTTTCCTGTGGAATCAACGGATTTACTTCAATCTTTTCATCCGCTCTCGGACGTAAACCCACCAGTCCCGTAATCATCAAATCGTTAAAAGTCGAATGATTGTAATAACGGCTTCTTTCTTTGTCGCCCATCAGCCAATAACCGGTTGTTTCGTCAAGATATTCCCCTATGTATGGCTTTCCACGGTAATATTGCGACTGCACATACAAATCCATTTGCCTGAAATAATCGGTTTTCGCAACGAAATTCTGATTGTAATTATTCAGAACATTGGCCAAAGCAGTCAAAGTCTGCGAACTCGCGAAAGGCCAAATCGCTCCGTCCCATTCGCAGGTTCCGGTTCCGTGGGTTCTAAAACGTGGACTTCTGCGCTCGGCAGTCGTCAATCCAAAAGGAGCCGAAAACCCTTTTTCATCCTTAATCTGCTCCCAGGCTTTTTCAAAACCTTTGTCTTTTTCTGGCAGATTAAAATACCACGGAATAAATCCAATTGCTTCTCTAACCTGTGCCAGCGTATCTTTTTCGGTAAAGGTCTCAAAAAAATTGTCTTTGGAATTCCATAATCGGGTTTCGACCAATTGTTGCAAAACATCCGCTTTGGCTTTAAATTTAGCTTCCACTTCTTTGTCGCCTTTCATCGATGCCATTTTCGAAATCGCCACGGCATTTCCATACATATAACTGTTAATCGTTGGTCTTGCATTTTGTACTTTTCGCCCGCCACTCAACGATTCTTCCATTCCGTCCTTTACATCGTGTTGCCAAAACAAACCATCTTTGCGCTGACGGTCTTTTTCCCAAACAGCATAATCCGCAACCATATCGGGGTACATATCCAATAAGAATTTTTCATCCTTATTCACCAAATAACGATTGTACAACGCATCAGCCGTCCAACTGCTGAATTTATACAATTTGTTCATCGGTTTTCCTTCATTACCACGGTACCATATTTTAACATCTTGTTCAATGTACTGCGGATCGTGTACCCAGCGAAATTCATTGATATGATGCCCCACCGCACAAGCAATCAAATTGTATTTGTCGGCATACGAACGATCAACTAAAAACTCGGTTATTCCGAAACCTAGTGGCGTTTTCTTGATGTGTTTTCGAGCCGTCCACCAACGATAATAATAAATCTCTTCAAAATTCTGCTGTGGACATTCAAACAACGGAATATTCTTTTCCATCCACGCCCACGCACTGTCATTGGGTATGGCTTGTTTGATATTCTCATCTTCCATCGTGTTGAAATAATCTACATAATGCTTAAAATTATCCGCTTTCAAAACAACCGAAGTTTCTTTTTTAGAATGCCCCGCACCCGATTTACAACCGCTGTTCAAAGCCGAAATCAGGATCACAATCGCCATTATTTTGTATTTAAATTGGTGTAACATATTCAAATTATTTTAATTATTTGGGCGTGACCCTTCGTGAAAAACTTCGGGTCGTGCTGTACGTTCCCGCTTTTTTTTGTTCGGCAAAAAAGCCTCTCAAAAAAAGAGCTCCACTGCCATCACTCACGCGGAAACAATATTCGTTTTAAGACCTGACAGGTTTTTGAAACCTAGAGTCAATAAATTAATTAATACTCATTTTTATTTCCAAGGAAATTTCATCTGCCCAGGATTCCAAAAAAACACTTTATTATCTATTTCAAAAGAAATTGGTTTTTGTGATTCTATTGTTTTTGAGCTATTATTTTCACGCACCATTTCTATCATTTTTATCTCCACAAGTTCATCCATTTCATCTTTTAATTTTAGAATTTCATTTGGAACATTCCCAACCCATTCACTCAAAAACACAGAATCCATATTCCAACCATTTGTTTGCATTTTTTGTGAAAAAAGAAAAGCAAACTCAATTGTTTTAGTTTCATTATTCAAAATATCAGCAACCATTTTTTTTAATAATTCATTAGGAAGACTTTCAAATCCTGTGTTAAGAATAATAATTCCAGCATTTTTAAAATTAGGATTCAATTTTTTATATTGTTTGATTTGATCGCTAGCAGATTTGAATTGATTTTTAATTGTGTTTTTTACAAGACGATGGTAATCAAATGTCAAATGTCAAATCTCCAAAATCAAGCAAAGGATCAATGTTAATAGCATAGTCAACTCTATCTTTAAAAAGTTTTGCAATACTTTTTTGTCTATCTTTATTTTCAAGGCTATCTTCTTGTAAATCTTTCAATTCTAAAAGTATATCATTAATGTAAAAGTCAGGAGTTCTTTTTTCTGTTTCAGGAATTTTACTCCCTCCTATTGAATTAATAATTCTTTCAAAATCTACTTCTCCAAAACGTGGTATCTGAATTAAACTCATATTTAAATTACCTCCATCAGGAAAAGCTGAAAATGAAAAACCTTGATTTTTAGCAAGATGATATGCATCTAAAAAATCACCCGTCTCTTTTTCACATAATTTATCTATTAATTTATCAATCTTTATTTCAGAACATATAAAATAGTCTTGAGTAACTGAAATATTATAAATTTTAGACACATTAAAAACATCTTTATTAATCAAAATAACACATTGTGCAAAATGATTAACTTTTCTATTATATGCATAAAAACAAGCTCTTAATATATCCATTAATTCACATTTTTAATTATTAAATATTCAGTTCATTCAATATCATCGTATAATAATTAAACTATCAATTCGCCGAAAAACTATAAGTCTGCCCCGCTTTCATCTCCACATCATATTCATTGTACTTCGGTAATTGCACTTTAGGCAATTTTGCTTCTTTTGAAATAATCGGTTTTTTTACTTCAACATCATAAAACAACGGATTCGGGTTTTTACCTTTTGCTTTTTTAAGTGCAATTCCTTTATCTGCTTTTAAGGTGTTTTCCAATTTCAATCGGCAGTTTCCTCCTAATTTTGAGTACACTTTTAAAGTTGAAACTTTATTATTTTTCCAGGTCATATCAATTACAAATCCGCCTCGGGTTACCAAACCTTTAATGCTTCCGTCTTTCCAGACCGTTGGCAAAGCAGGCAATAAATGAATCGCATCTTCCTGACTCTGCATCAGCATTTCGGCGATTCCGGCAGTACAGCCAAAGTTACCGTCAATTTGAAACGGCTGGTGCGCATCGAGCATATTCGGGTAGGTTCCACCACCTTTTCTTTGGTCGGCGGTTACCAAATGCAATTGATCCTGAATCAGTTTGTAGGCGTGATTTCCGTCTAATAATCTGGCCCATAAATTCACTTTCCAGCCCATTGACCAGCCTGTCGATTCATCTGTTCTGTAAATTAAGGATTGTTTGGCTCCTTCAAATAATTCAGGTGTTTTAATTGGCGAAATCTGGTTACTCGGAAACAAGCCGTACAAATGCGAAACGTGTCGGTGATTGTCTTTCGGGTTGTCCCAATCGTCCTGCCATTCCTGCAACTGACTGTGTTTTCCTATTTTCATTGGAGGCATTTTGGACAAAGCATCACTTAATTTTCTAGTATAATTTTCATCCGGAGCAACCAGTTTTGATGCTTTAATGACATTCGAAAACAAATCAAAAACCAACTGATTATCCATCGTAGTTCCCGAAGCAATAGTCGATTTTCCGGTTCCGCCTGCGTGTGTGTTTTCAGGAGAACTTGACGGTACCACCACTAAATATCCTGTGTTTGGATCGGTAATCATAAAATCCAAAAAGAAATCTGCTGATCCTTTAATTATCGGATAAATTTCTTTTAAATAATTGAGATCGCCTGTGTACAAATAACGTTCCCACAAATCCTGCGAAACCCAGGCACCGCCAGTCATCCACATTCCTGACGCAGCCGAATCTACCGGAGCGGTTACGCGCCAAATATCTGTGTTGTGATGCAAGACCCAGCCGTTGGCATTGTACATCGTTTTTGCAGTTACTGCTCCAGTAACGCTTAATTCTTTTGCCATTTGGATAAAAGGCTCGTGCATTTCCGAAAGGTTCGTTACTTCTGCCGGCCAGTAATTCATTTCGGCATTGATGTTAGTTGTGTATTTAGAATCCCAGGGCGGAGTCACCATATCGTTCCAGATTCCCTGTAAATTGGCAGGCTGACCTCCCGGCTGTGAACTCGAAATCAATAAATAACGTCCAAATTGGAAATACAGACTCGCTAATTTCGGATCGAATTGATTTTTGAAATCACGGATTCTTTCGTTTGTTGGTTTCTTGATGGCATCGTTTGAACCTAAATCCAAAGCAACTCTGTTGAAAAATTTTTGATAATAGGCAACGTGTGCTTTTTTAATTTCATCGAAACTTTTCGGTAAAGCTTTCTCCAAATACGATTTGCTTTTCGCTACTTCATCTTCGGTAATGTCCTGATAGTTTTTGAAATTGGTCGCTATCGAAATGTAAAGCGTTACCTCATCGGCTTTGTTTATGATTAGGATTCCGTTGCTTGCTGAAACTTCTCCGCCTTTATTTTTGGCTTCGATTCGTCCTTGGAATTTTACTTTCCCTTTTACATTTTCAAAATTAGTTCCAATTCCCGAAAGGATAATTTGGTTTCCTTCAGTCGAAGGAACGGTTTTGTCAATCGGGCTGTTCATAAAAACATTTGCCGTAATCTGTCCCGGCTGACTTGCCGATAATTTTACAACAATCACCTGATCTGAAAAAGATGTCAAAATTTCTCTGGTAAATTCTACTCCATTTACGGTGTATTTTACTTTTGCCGTAGCGTTTTCGATATCCAAATCACGGTAATAATTGGTGTATTTTTGATGGCCCAGAAACGAAATATAAGCGCTTCCGAAAGTCTGATACGGCATTCCATCGTTGGTTTGCGACATAATATCACGGGTTGCCAAATCCTGTGCTTCATCAAATTTTCCTTCGAAAACGAGCTGTCTTACTTTTGGTAATGCTTCAATAGACTTCGTATGTACATTACTGTTTGGCGAACCTGCCCAAATGGTTTCTTCGTTTAACTGCAAACGCTCCACTGCGGGATCTCCAAAAACCATTGCTCCCAATCGGCCGTTACCCAAAGGCAAAGCTTCGTTCCAGATGGTTGCGGGTTTGTCGTACCACAATTTTAGTTCGGTGTTGGTTTGCGCCGTTGTAGCGAAGGAAACAATTCCGAAACAGAGGACTGTAATTTTATTTCTTAAATTCATAATTTATTTATTTTTTTGAGCCAAGACTCTAATTATTTTTTTGACACGAATTTCACGAATTTACACGAATTCATTTGTTTTGAAAATATCACGAATCTCAATAGCCCTCTTTTGTCATTCCGAAGGAATCTCTCGAAATGTGAGCAACTAATGTGAGATTCCTACGGAATGACAATATTGTGCAAAAAAATCAATCCGTGTAATTCGTGTCTAACTTTTTTTACTTCTTAACCTCATAAATCTTCAGATTTTTTTCTCCGAACATTTCATATAATTTGTTGATGTCTTTCAGGGCATTTTTAGGTAAATTTTCGACTTTGTTGCCAAAAACATATAATTTATCATACGGTTCAATCACACAGGTTGACTCGTCGATTTCGCCTTTTTCGTTCTTTACTTTGTTCAAATCCAGACCTAAATATTTCGCTATAAACGGGTACAGCGCCATACGTTTTGAAACGCCAAAATCGTGACCTTCCTTGGCAAAATGGACATTTTCTACAAGGTTTTTTTTGCCGTACAATTCGTAAGTTCTTTGGATAAAAGGAAATTCCAATTCGGGAACTGCGAGCGTCCAGTCTTTTCCGTCGGAAACAATCAACTGTGGTTTTGGCGCCATCATTGCAGAGATTTCGGCATTGTTGGTTCCGTTTCCGCAAAGGTGGATTCCGCGACCGCTCTCACACGGACAACCGCCCGAAAAATGCGAAGAAACCATCACCACGGGAGCCGAAACCGTGATTCGATTGTCTAAAGCGGCCAAAAACATCGTGTGCGAACCTCCGCCGGAACCGCCGGTAACGCCAACTCGCGAAACATCGGCATTTTTTATGGTCGCTAGATAATCCAATAATCGGATTCCGCTCAACACCTGAACGGTTGATGCAATGCTGTTTCGATGTGTTTCTTCCGGGAATTGCAATAAGGATTCTCCCCAGGCAAATAAATCGTAACTCACTACAATCGCGCCCATTTTGGCCATTATCGCACAACGATACTGCTCGTCTTTTCTGTATCTTCCGTCGCCGAAATGTCCGTCGGGCGTCAAGATAATTGCCGATTTTTTGTTTAACGGATACGGTTTGTAAATCGAACCAGTAGTGTAAACACCTGGCAGAATTTCTAACGCGATATTCTCAACGCTGTAATCTTTATAAATTCTTTTTGGCGTTAAGATTGGCTTTGATTTGGGCATTGGCGGTGCTTTGTCCAAACCAAATGACGTGATCATACAGGCTTTTATTTCGCTTTTACGCTTTTCCCAATCGGCAACATTGGAATATAAAGTCGTTAGATAATCAAAACGCTCTTTTCCTTTATCGACTGAAACTTTATGGTTTTCATATTTTCTGATGATGTAGGTTCCATCGGGCTGTTTGAAATACATCAATTCGAAAGGCACCAGAATATTGGTCAGTGAAACCGCAAGATTTCCGGGTTCGATTCTCCAATCGGCATAATCGAGTTCTTTGCCTTTCAATAAACCACGGTCGTCATTTATGGCAACATTAAAAATGGTTCCAATTTTTTGAATCGTTTCTGAAACGGGTTTTCTGAAATTCGTATCCGATGTGCATTGTGCGTTTGCAAGTGTCAATGTAAAGATTGAAACGAGTAAAGTAAAAGCTATATTTTTTATGTTCATCCTATTCATTTTTTCAATTATTATTTTTTAGCTCTGCAAAGTCTCCGACTTTGAGGTAGTGAGCAGCGGTCTCCGACCGCCTTTGGAAACAACCTCAATACCAATAACGAAGGTCGGAGACCTTACAATACATCCTCAAAGTCGGAGACTTTGCGGAGCGGTTGTAGTCATTTTTAAATCTTATAATTTGCATTCAATTGTATATTTTCCTGAACCTAATTTTAAATTTTTAATCGGTTTTCCATTGACTTTTATTTCGGAATTCTTTGCGATCGGCAATTTTATTGTCGCCGATGTATTGGCAGGAATTTCTACTTTCAGGATTAATTTTCCGTCTTTCTTTTCCCAGGCTGAAGCGATATTTCCGTAAATCGATTTATAAGTTGCTTTTACAAAAGTCATATCGCCCACAATTTCCGGCTGAATAAAGAAATGCTTGAATCCCGGATTTTTTTCATCAGGTACAATTCCGGCTAAACTTTGATAGAACCATTCTTCGATTTGTCCCATCATAAAGTGATTCCACGAATTTCCTTTACGCGGATCCCATTGTTCGGTCAAGGTTGTCAGGCCAAATTTAATCTGAAATCCATAACCCGGCGCATCGTAATGGTTGTTCATTTTGTACATCGTTTCGTTTTCGCCATTTCGAGCCAAGGCCTGAAACAAATAACGGTTTCCAACATCACCTGTTGTCAGTCGGTCGCCTTTTGCTTTGATGTCAGCCAATAAATTCTGCATTACGGCTTGTTTATATTGCGGTTCTACGATATCCATAAAAACGGGAACGGCATTACTGAACTGACTGCTGGTTCCGTATTGCTTGGTTTTGGGATTGAAAAATTCTTTGTTGAAAGCATTTTTGATATCCGAAGTCAGCTTTTCATACTTCTTAATATCTTCTGACTTATTCAACAATTTTGCTGCCTTCGCAACCAAACTCGCTCCATAAAAATAATGCGAAGTTGCCGAAAGTGCAATCGGACTGTTTTTCGAATATCCTGCTGCGTGTGTTCCGTAATCATACCAATCGCCCAATCCGTGGGAAACGATATGGTTCGTGGCTTTAGTTCCTAAATAATCCACATATTTTTTCATTACGGGATAATATTTTTCGATTAACGAAGCGTCGCCGTAATATTCGTAATACATCCATGGCAGGATTACGCCAGTCACACCCCATTCCGGAGAATCGGTAAAGTCGCCACCGAAAACCACATATTCGGGAACGATGGTTGGGATCAAACCGTTATCGCGTTGTGAATCCGAAATGTTTTGCATTGTGGCAGGAATGTAACTTTCCAGATTGTAATTGAACATCAAGCCTGGACTGTTCAAGTGAATTTCCTCTATCCAGCCCAATTTTTCACGCTGCGGACAATCGGTAAAAACGCTCTGAAAATTACTTTTGATGGCGTTGTTAATCAGCAAGTGTGTCTTGTTGAAAATGTCATTCGAAGATTCAAAAGTTCCTGCTTCTCCTGCCGAATTGTAAATGAAATTAGATTTTAAATCGACCAGTGTTGGCAAATTTTCATCTTTGGTTTCTTTGTAATTGATGTTCTCAACCTGCACATATTGAAAACCGTAATAACTGAATTTCGGTTGCCATTCTTCAACACCTTCACCTTTTAAAGTGTAATCGTAATAATACGGTTTTCCGGTTTTCCCCTGTCCGACAGTTCCGTCTTCATTTAAACTTTCGCCCACCCAAACACGAACAGTCTGCCCTTTTTTTCCTTGGACTTTTATGGTCGTAAATCCCGAAAGATTTTGTCCCATATTGAAAACAAAAAAATTAGGTTTCAGCTCTTTTGCTTCTTTAACTTCGTATTGTTTTTGAATTGTAATCGGTGTTGTAGTCTGTGGTCGTAAAATTCCTTTTGGCGCTTCCTGAACAACTACTTTTTTCCAGGTCGAATCATTAAAATCTTTATTGCTCCAGCCTTTTTGCTCCAGATTGGCATTGTAATCTTCGCCTCCAAAAATACTGTTATACGTAATTGGGCTTTTGCTGTATTTCCAGCTTGCATCTGATTTTATAATTCCCTCGGAACCGTCTTTATAAATCACTTTCATTTTGAAAAATAAAGTTGGCGGACCAAAACTTACATAGAATTTCGAATAGCGTTCAGCAAGTGTGTTGTACATTCCGTTTCCTAACAAAACACCAATTACGTTTTCGCCTTTTTTTAGTTCTTCCGCAGTTAATTCATACGTATTAAAATTAACCGTTTTATCGTAATCTGTCCATAAAGGCGCAAACTCGCTGTTACCGATTTTCTTTCCGTTAACCGTTAATTCATAATGTCCCAAACCGGAAATGTAAACCACAGCTTCCTTTATTTCTTTTTTTACTTCGAAAGGCTTACGCAACATAATACTTCTGCGCGACAATGAATCCGAAGCATTGATCAAAGCGTCTTTTTTCTGTCTGTTGAAAGTCGCTGTATGGTAATTTCTACCTTCCGGCAAATGACTTTCGGCTTTTGTAATCGCGCCAATCCAGGTTGAATTTAAATCTGATGCTAAAGGCGACATTCTGAATGAAGCTGTTTTGCTCCAATTGGATGCCTTGCCTTTTTGATTCCAGACTTTGACTTTCCAAAAATATTTGGTTTCGCTTTTTAGCAGAGTTCCGCTGTAAGTAATTTGAAGATTTTTCTCTGAATTTATTCTTCCGCTGTTCCAGATATCGCCGTTATCCTTTTTTAGATTTTCTTCCGAAGAGGAAACCAAAATTTGATAACCTATTTGTGAGGCATAAAATTCTTTCGAAACCAACTGCCAGCTTAATCTTGGCTGGTTAGTATTTACTGCCAATGGATTTTCTGTCATTTCGCATCGTAAATGTTGGACAGCAATTTGTCCGTTCGAAACAAACGATATCAGAAGACAAAAGAGGAATACTATGTTTTTTAAATTCTTCACGCTTTATTTTTTTACCACAAATTGCACAAATTTTCACAAATTATTCTTTTTCTTTCAGTTAAAAGATTTGCGGGAATTTGTGGAATTTGCGGTTATATTTTTTTTACAATTTATTCGTAACCAATGACTGAATATTAAATACCGCTTCCGGAATTAATTTTCCTGTATCCGGTAAGTCTGTAAAATCTGGTGTGTCCGGTTCTGTATCTGCATTTGGCGAATATCTTTGATCTCCTGTGCGGAACATAATACGTGAAATTCCGTCAACTGGCGCATAGAATATTTTGTTGGTTTCTTTGCCGTCATTCACTTTCAACGTATATGACCTGGAAGTCACATCCAATTTGACTGTTATTGTATATTCTTTTCCGGCTTCATATTTTCCAATTCCGCCGTGACGGGCTCCGTGCTTCACTTTTATTTCTCCATCCGAATCGAAAACGATGCGAATCGCAGGCAGTCCTTGTTTGTTTTGGAATTCTACCTGCAACAATCCGTGGTTATTTTGTTCGGGTTTTACGGTGAAAGTCGCTTCCATTTTTTGTGCAAACGGAATTACACGCTCGGCACGGGAATAGTCAAAAAAATCCTGATCTCGTAAAGTCAGCCATTTTTTACCGTCTGTTTTCTTTTCGATTTTGGTGGATGCCCAGGACAAATCGTAGGTGTTCCATAATTTTAATTCTTCTCCGTTTGGCAAATCGTTGAAAACATCATTGGCGTTTTCTTTTACTTCACTTGTTACGGGAACCGGTACCGAAGCGACCCAAATGTCTTCTTTGTTGACGCTGTAACTTACCCACAGTTTTCCGTCTGGCGGAGTTCCGTTGCCTTCGAGGATTCCGCGAACGTATTGCGGTCCTGCAGATTTATAGTTACCACCGTAACGCATCGGACTTACTTCACCGTGAACTAATAATAAATCTTTGTAATTCAGTCCGTCATCACTGGTGGATATTGCCAATGGCCAACGGTATTCTGACGGATTGTAAACGGTTGCATAACGATTATCAGAGGTTTTTTGACCCCAGATTTTGGCGTTGCTGTTTACAAATCCGGGCGCTCTTAATGGCGTGTATTCCCAAGTTTTACCATTGTCTTTGCTTAAAGATGTCAAAGCAAATTTCCATAAACCAACTACGTTTCCGTTTGGTAAATGGTAATAATTGAAGGCTTTGTATTGTTTTTTAAGCGGAATTAATTCATCATCACGATCGGCTTCTTCGACCCATTGTTGCATCAGTAAAGGTTTTGACATCAGCTCATCGCAGGCTTTGATGAATTTTTTGTCTTTGCTTTTGGTGTAAAATGGAAAAGTCGTTGGCAAAGGATTTCCGGTTTTATTGTATCGAATAAAATAAATTGGACTATATGTGCCGTCTTTATAAATTTCTCGCACGACACGACCAATTCCTTTTCCGTCATTCGGATCGTCTTTTTTGTCTAAGGCAACTCCATAATAACCGGTTGCCAGTAATCTGTTGTCTGATGAAACATAAAAGCCCATTCGCTGGTGCATTATCGCATCAATATTTTTGGCAACGTCTTCTACTCCTTCTTTTTTGAAGCCGTCAGGAACGTGGTAAATTGGAAAAAGCACGGCTGGTTTTGTCCAGTTTACCCCATCTTTGGAAGTCATCATAAAAGTCTGACTTGGCGGAATGTGTTCACCTGACGGGTCGCTTAAATAATGCAGGTAAAAGGTATTGTTCCAATACGCCATCATGGACTGGTGATTGTACGTCCAGCCAAAACCATCTGCTTTTTCAGAATGTTCACGGCTGGCACGCATAATCTGTGTAGCGTGAACGCCAACTGCCGGACTCAATTGTCCGTGATGGTAATCGACATTGGAAAGTGTTTTGCCTGTATATCGTATCGTGTCTTGTTGGGCCTGCGCCGAATTGACTGCGACACAGCTCAACAAAATAGTTGTTGCTGTTACGATATTGGTTTTTATGTTTTGAAATGCAATCATTGCTTTTATTTTTTTGCCACAGATTTCACAGATTTTTTATTGAATTTGCTTGTCTATTTTTTTCTCGCAGATTTGGCAGATTTAGCAGATTTTTTAATCCTTTTAATCTTTGAAATCTGTGGCATTAATTTATTTCTTTTCTATTAATCCTTTTAGAACTTCTTCGGAAATTGTTGTAATTGTTCCGTGTTTGTGTCCTTCGGGAAGGGTTATTTTGGATGAGACATCTTCGAAATTTACAAAATCGGAAGTGCTCAAGGCTTTGTAATTTTTTGATCCGTAATTGTCATAATACAGCAACCAGTTTTTACCGACTTTTACAACCGTTGGACCTTCTGATAAATATTCGGTTAAGGGTTTTGATCTTTTTTCGAATGAGCCTAAAGGTGATTTTCCAAAAGCTACTTCGATATTTCGCATCGGTCTGGTGTTGTCTTTAAGAACCAATACATAATCCTTTTTGCCTTTTTTTACAATCACACAATCGATGACGCTGAAACCAGGATCGTAATATAATTTGGTATCCGAAAAGGTTTTGAAATCTTTGGTGGTTACGTAATACATTCGGTGGTTGTTTTTTTCATCTTCTACTCCTTTTTCGAATCGGAATGGGATTGTGGATGCCCAGATGATAATGTATTCTTTTTTGACATCATCGTAAAAAATTTCGGGTGCCCACACGTTTACGACTTCGGGTTCGTGTTTCATCACGGGAATGTATTCCTGTTTTGACCAATGAATTAAATCTTTGGAACTGGCGTATCCGAATCCGTTTCCGCCTTTCCAGTCGGTTGTCCAGACCATATGGTAGGTTCCGTTTGCGCCTTTTGTGATGGAGGGATCACGCATTATTTTGCTGGCACCGATTTCGGGTTTTAGGAACGAACCTTCAAGGCCTTTCCAGTTATAACCGTCTTCACTGTACGCCAGATACAAACCTTCGGTAGCGGGTTCCCTGAAAGAGGTGAAAAGGAAAATTTCCTTTTTTTTCTGGGAATAGCTGACAGCGAAAAATGAAAGCGTTAGTATGATGAATATTTTTTTCATTGTTATATTTTTCTTCTCCACGACTTTCTCCAAAAGTGAGAAAGTCAAAACTGAAGATTTTTTTATTTAAGTTGTAATGCCATTTGGTCTTCTGAAAAATATTTTCCTTTCCATTTAATAGCATTTTTTTCAGAACTGAACGTTACAAAACCGAATTTTTCATATAATTTTTTGGCGTTTGCATTATTTGAAATTACGGTTAAGTTAATTTGTTCAATGTCGTTGCTTTTCTTAACTCTTGTTATAAGTTCTTCTATAAGTTGTTTTCCAATTCCTTTGCCACGAAACTCATTTGAAACATACATTCTGAATAAAATTCCTTTGTGTCTTAATTTTTCTCTGTCATTTCCATCTCTTGTAAAACTTACGACTCCTCCCAATTCATTTTCGACATAGGCACCCAATGTAAAACTGTCTTCTTTATCATTGGTAGGAAACTTTGAATTCAAATCGTCATTTGGCGTAATCCTAAAATTTTCTTCGTCATTAATGAGTCCAATCGTTAAAAACTCTTTGTACTCACTATTTTTATTAGACTTAATTTCAGCTATTTTTATTGTTCCCATTTTTTTATTTTTTTCTGCAAAGTGTCCAAAACTTTGTAGGTATGATTTTGTCTAATGAAATACCTACAAGGTCAAAAAAAGACCTTGCAGGATTAGGCGTTTCCTCTTAATGGGGCAAAAAAGCAAAATCTCTCTCTTTAGCCCCGATTGCAGTGGAAATCCTTTTGTGCCGGTGTTCGGCACAAAAGATTGTAACGGAAAGCGGGACAATGCTTCCTAAAAATGCCTAATTTTTCTGCTCCTGAAAATAATTACGTTATTCTGTAATTGCTTTTTTATCCAGGTCTTTTCCTTTTTTCACAACTGTAGTCACATTGTTGAACACATTGTTTTTTAGGAAAATATTATTGGTGTCTTTTCCATTGGCTTCGATGAAAATATCGGTGGCGTTGAACGGAAAATTGTTGTTGATCATAATGTTCGAAGCGTTGTCGATTTTGATAACCGGAACTCCTTTTATTGGCGTTGAAGATCCTACATTATCCAAAATCAGGTTTTTAGCATCGGTGATTTTGAAAGAGGAACCGACTGTTGCATTGACTTTTACATCGTGAAATTCTACATCGGTCGCCGTGTTTATGGTAAAACCTTCCTTGCCGTCCATATTGATGTTGGAGAACGTGATGTTCTGGATTGGCATTTCAACAATTCCGCGAACGAATCCGGCTTTGTTGACATTTCCGCCCGTAACATTGCTGATGTGGATGTTTCTGAAAATCGGTGTGCGTTCGCTAACAGGCTCTACGGGATTGTCTTTGTCATAGAAAAGATCCAAAATAATGGCTTCTTCCTTGATGTTTTTCATTACGATATTGTCGACGCGAATGTCCTCGACCACTCCGCCACGACCACGAGCGGCTTTGATACGGATTCCACGATCAGTTCCGTCGAAAACGCAGTTGGATATCGTGATTTTTTTGATTCCGCCCGACATTTCGCTTCCGATAACGACACCTCCGTGACCGCTTAACATGGTACAGTTGGTGATGGTTACATTTTCGGTTGCTTTTCCGTATTTACGGCCGTCGGCATCGCGACCCGATTTGATAGTGATACAGTCGTCGCCCACGCTGATGTGGCAATTTGAAATGTGAACGTTGGTGCAGGACGAAGGGTTGATTCCGTCTGTATTTGGTGAATGCGGATTGAAAATGGAGATTCCGGTTACGGTTACGTTGTCACAGAATTCAGGATTTATGGTCCAGAAAGGCGAGTTTTTAAACGTGACACCTTCAATCAAAATGTTTTTACAATTGTAAGCCTGAAAAAAAGAAGGACGGAAAAAGTGTTTGTCAATTGTTCTTTTGTAATACGGCTCGTAAACGATTCCTTTGTTTTGCTCGGTCCACATTTTTTGGTATTTGGTTTCCGGGATCGGGCCTTTGGCGGTTTCGATTCGGTACACTTCGTTCCACCACGCTTTTCCTTGTCCGTCGATTATGCCTCTTCCTTTGATGGTGATATTTTCTACGTCTTTGGCGTAAAATAATGGGGAGAAAGACTGCATCACGATTCCTTCGTAACGCATTTCTACATACGGAAGGTAGTCATCGAAATTCTCTGAAAATTTTAAAAGTGCTCCTGAATCTAAATGGATAGTGATGTTGCTTTTTAGTTTTAAAGCGCCTGTTAAATATTCGCCGGCTGGAAAAAAAATAGTTCCTCCACCGTTTTTTGATGCTTTTTCGATAGCACCTTGAATGGCTTCGGTGCAATTTATGCCTTTGTTGTTTCCGCCTTCGTTCAAGATATTCAACCAGCCGTCATTTGCGAAAGCGGTGTTTAATCCGGTTATTAAGCAAAGTATTATTATGATGTTTTTGATTTTCATAGTGTTCTTTTTTTGCAAGCAGATTTTGCGGATTACTTGTTCGATGTTAGGATTAAAACCCAGTCGTTTCCATCTTCATTTTTGCCGGAAGGCTGGAATTCTTTGGTTCCTTTGTTATCAAATGTTCCAATCTTTGTTCTTTCGCCATTTCTTGGATTGTACCAGCTTGCCGTTACTTTATCTCCTGAAATTTTGCCCATATTAACGGTAATTTTTCTTCCCGTATAAGTATAAATCAGGGCATAATCATTTCCTCTGGTGGCAACCTGATAGTCGTATTTTTTGCCTTGATTCGCGATTAAAGTTTGGTCTGGAACTCTTTCTAAATACGGAAATTCCAACATCAGGTTTTTAATGTGTACCATTTGTCCGGCTCCTGGTGCATTGATGGCATCATCCCATAAAATTTTGTT
Organism: Flavobacterium eburneipallidum; assembly: GCF_027111355.2. Lineage (NCBI taxonomy): Bacteria > Pseudomonadati > Bacteroidota > Flavobacteriia > Flavobacteriales > Flavobacteriaceae > Flavobacterium > Flavobacterium eburneipallidum. The sequence continues at coordinate 927,155 of NZ_CP114291.2, read as the reverse complement.
TCCATAAGCTGGTTTGTCACCTTTTCTGAACATTTGCATTACGGCATTGTGACCGTAAGTGTAACCTGCCCCGCCAGCAAAAACCGACCAATACCCATAACGTCTTACATCGCTGTCTTTCCATAATGGCTGTAAAGTATCGTGCAATCCGTGGGGAATTCCTTCGTAAGATGGCTCTCCGTCAAGGGTTGGTTTGGTTGGTTTTAAATCCCAATCTCTATGCACAAACTTGAAATTGTCTTCTTTAAAGGAATTTTTCAAAGTATCCTGATCGTATCTTCTGTGACCGGATTGGAACATATTGAAATCCAGCCAAGATGCATTGTGGAAATTCTCTGACGAATCGGTTCTTCCGAATGGGTGAAAAGTCACCAATTGATCTGGGTTGCTGGTTTTTAAAATACTTCCAAGTGCGTTCCAGATGTCCTGAAATTTATTTCCGTAAGTATCTCCTCCGTTAAGCCAGATAATATTGGTTCTTTTTTTATATCGATCGGCTAAAAATTTGGCGTATTTTTCAACATCCGCTTTCGTTACTTTGCTTTTATCACTACTAATATTGGTTCCCCAAACTGGCACCATTGCCAAGTAGATTCCGTTTTTTTGAGCTACATCCAAGGTGTAATCTACGTGATCCCAGTAATCGTATTCGGGAGCATTATTGGGATCGTTGCCCGGTGAAGTAATTTGATGCGCCACATTCTCATTCATTAATGCCTGATCGCCATAGACATTTACGGCATTCACATTATGCAAGACCATTACCTGAACGACATTGAATCCTTTTGCTTTTCGGTCTTCCAAATATTTAACAACCCCTTCTCTGTCCAGTTTCCCGAAGGTCAGCCAGCCAGTATCGCCCAACCAGAAAAATGGTTTCCCGTCTTCGGTTACGAAATAGTGTTGGTTTTTGGAAACTTTAAGTTTTGGTAGGTTTTTGGATTGAGAAAATCCGCTTTGTGCTAAAAGCAAAAAGCTTATAAGAAACAAGTTGAAATATTTAATTTTCGGATTCATTATTGAATGTATTTGAATTATTTTTTTATTACGAATAGTACTTTTTCCTTCACGTCAGAAGCTGGAATTACAACCTTTTTTCCTCCGCTGATGTTTGTGTTTTTTGATATGCTTCCTGTAGTTGCATTAATGGCATAAACTTCAAAATCTCCTTTATCCGCAGCAAGGTCAATTGCAATATCTTGGGAATTCTTTGTGTAAAAAAGATAAGCTTTCCCTTTATTTTCAAGCTTCCAAACGGGATCTGAAAACGTGGTTCCGTTTACAAATTTCATTTCGCTTAAAGCGGAATAAAAAGCGGGCAATTCTATTTTTGGAATATTAGGCAAAGAACCTCCCGCCATCAAAACTGACCATCCAAATCTCGATGAACCATCGGTAGAATACAAGACTACTTTCTCTGGATATTTCTCGCGATATTCTCGAACGGCACGATACACTTGGTCATCGGTTTCTTTTCCGGTTTTTAATTTTCGGGCGTGTTGTCTTGGCGCTAAATTTACGCCTCCTTGTGGTGCATAAGCAGAACCGTCTTCTTTGTAATACCAATACCGAATATCAATGGCGTCAACGGTTTTGGCTCTTTTGGCATCATTCAAGATGGCATCTTGTACATCTTTGGTGGCACTTAAACCAATGATTCCTTTTTTACCGGTTTCCGTTTTCCATTTTTGTGCTTCGTCCAACCAAAATTCCATAAAATGAAGTGGACCTGTATATTCGGCACTTGTCAATTGGATTACGTTGCTGTTTTCTTGGAAATTTTCCAATGATTTTCGAATGAATCCTTGGTGTAATTTTTTTCTTGTTGGATTGGTAATATCATAAAACTGTTCCGCCATAAAAATACGTTTGTCTCCTGCATACGGCGGCGGTTCTGGAAATCCTGTTTCGTTAATATTATTCGCTGAACGCCAAGGAGAACTGGACCAATGCGCGCCAGCCTCAATAATATTGTGTTGAAGATATTGTTGATTGACCAACAATTGTCCGTTGGGTTCCGCCAAATTTGCAAATTGTGCCAAGCGAGTCCAATACCAATCATTGAATTTGGTCAAATCATATTTACTCAAATGATCCCAAGCCAAATCCTGTCCGCTTCTCGCAAAAGGCTGTTCGTAAAACGGAGGCCAAACATCGGCATCAATTCGGCGGACACGTTCGTGATCGTCCATTCTGCGGTCGTACCACAAGCCGTAATTATGTTCTAAAGCGACAGTATTATTGGCACTTAAATAATCCACGGTTTCCGAAACTTTATCGGTCAATCCGATTCCAGTTCTTCCGGGAGCAAATCGGGTAAGGTGCGGAGTCGATTTTTGAACTTCTTTGTCTAAAAGACTTCCACGCCACCAAGCTACATTTGTTTGTTTTCCGGCAATTAATTTTCCTTCGAAAGTCAATAATCCGTTTTCAGTTTTTACTTTAGAACTGTTTTTGGCAACCTTATCTTGGTCGTTATTTTTTAAATCGTTGGCATTTTTTAATCCCGAATTGTTAATCGAAATTGGATTTTGTTTTGAAACTTCGGCAATCCATTCCGGCAAAGTCATTGCGGTTTTAGCCGAGTTTTTGGTTAATTCCATAGCGACTTCCACCGTTGGACTTGAAGATGGTTCTGAACCTAAATCATAAATAAAGGATTTCACGGGAAGTTTCCCCAAACGGTTTTCCAACTGTGCATAAAACAAACTTCTTGGACTGATGTGACCGTTTACGTCTTTCCAATGTCCGTTTCCTGCAAATTGTCCCCAAACTCCAAAAGCCCAGTTTTGAGCTGTTGGCGGACTGTAATTTTCTATTTTGGAAGCCGAAGATTCCCAGATTACGCTGTTTGCAGCCGTCCATCCTGCTCCTCTTCCGTCTTGTTCTCGGTTGTTGTAGCTTAATGCCTGACCGTCAATATTGGCAATGTCAAATAAAACTCCGGTTGCCCAACTTCCGATGGCTCCGCTATTTTCAAAAGGCAAATGCGATTCACATTGTAAAAACACGTTTGGTCCCGCAGTTCCAAAACCGCCAACGGCAAAATCGTGGTATCCAAACTCTGAATAACAACGTTGGAAAAGTGTTTGCTGTCCTTCTGTATAAAAAGTATGTCTTCTGAAAGCGGCAATTTCAGAAACTGGTTCGGTTGCAATACAATCTTCAACGGTGATTTGTTGCGAAGTTTTCAATAATGTAATGGCTCCGCCCGCAAAATGCTTGAAATTCACTTGTTTCACCCAAGCGTTTCTGGTGTTTTCGATGCTGATGGCTTGCCAACGATGTTCTTCGTCTTTTAAATTGGATGCGTTAAAAGTCGATTTCATCAAAATATTTTCGATTCCGATGTGCTCAATTCTTCCTTCCCAAGTATAAGTTGTCACTTTTGAAGTTCCATAAGTATCATCCAAAGCCATTGTTATTGGCGCATTTAGCGTTACTTCATTACCATTGATTTTGGTCACGACCCTGTTCCAAACAATGTCCCAACTGTCTTTTTTCCAACCAATCCAAGAAGTTTCTCCTCCAAAATCCTGCATATTCAATTCCTTAATAAAATTGTCCGTCAATGGTCTGCTAATGCTGATTTCGTCCGAGACTTTTAATTTGGAAGCATTTTTTAATTGAATTTTTTGGGTTCCAAGTGGCGTGTAAGCGGTATTGAATTCGAAAGTTTCTCCGTATTTTCTATCGTCAACTCCTAAAACCCGAATCAAGGCTTCTCTTTCAAGTCCTGTTCCCAAAAGAATGGTTCCGTTTTCAGTGTTGCCACTTCCTCTTAAAACGACACCCGATTTTCTGATGTATAAAGTTCCACTGATTTTGAAAGTTCCTTTGTCTAAAAGAACGGCACCTCGAAAACCTGATTTGTCCGGTTTTAGATTACTCACATAATCAATCGCATTTTGTATTTTTTGAGTCGCATCTTCTTCTTGTCTGGAGACAAAAATTTTGTTTTCCAGATTCGGAATCGCTTTTTCGGAAGCCATATAGCTGGCATACGAAAAATCAGGAATTTGATTTCCTTGATTATCCGCAGTATGAGATAGTTTTCCTTCTTTGGTTTTTACAATATCTGGAAATGTGTTTTGCGCCGTTCCATTTGCCACCATAAAAAACAAAGCGAAACTTGACAAAACCAGTTTGCCTTTTTGGAAAGAGATTCTATTTTTTAGTTGAACAAAATTCATTTTAATTTTGGATTTCAGAATTTAGATTTTAGATTTTTCTCAAACGTCTTTTCTCTTTATTCTATTTTCTTTTACTGCAATAATCCTTTGGACTTCGCCAACGTATCGGTATTGTTTTCAGCTTTTGTCCAATCCGTTTTTTGGGTTGGATCGATACCATTGAAATATTTTTCCAAGTTGGTATAACCATCGCCATTCAAATCTTTGTTGGCGTCGGAGGCATCGTTTGGATTCAACCCAAATTTCTTTTCCCAAGCGTCAGAAATTCCGTCATTATCCGAATCTTTATAGGCTTTCCCATTGTATTCTGGATAACCACCCACTTGATTGGGATTGGTTATAATTCCTTTTTTGTACGAATCGGCAGGCAATCTTCTTTTGATAAATTCCTTGCCAATTGTGTTCTCCAAACCGTCTTTGACTTCGATTTTTCCAGTACGAACTTGTTTGATAATACGTTCGTCAACGGCATCTCTTTTTGGAAAATTTGCACCAACATTATTCAACACAAATTCATACGCTTCTTCTGCCGACATTATTTTAAACTGGGGCATTGCGAATGGTTTTGGTTGTTTGATTAATTCCAAATATTCTTTGGAAGCTTCCAATGAAAGGTCTTCCAATTGAATTCCGCCATTCCAGTTATCGGCCGTAACTTCTGGAGCTCCTACTATGTGATTTCCCGAAACATAAGCTCTTCCAAAAGTTTTAGGTTTCATATAACCTGCTTCTGGTTTTAAAATTCTGTAACGAATGGGTTGATCCGTTGGTGTAATTGGTCCCGGTTTGAAATAATTATTGATAATGTTAAACATCGAACGATAATCACCGCCGTCCAAAGAACGGTTCCACCAATTGAAAATCACGTTGTTTACAAAATTAAAGTCGCCATACATTCCGATAGACGCATTTCTGGAAATGTTGTCGGCCCATAAATTTCTCATAAAGGTACTATTTAATCCGCCAATTGTACTTCCGAAAGCGTGATTGTAAGTATCCATCCCTTCCGAGGAAATCGTGTTTTGAATCGTAATATTTACAGCCGGCAATTTCTCCAATGTAGATTTTTCGTTCGCTTTAAACTGGTGTCTGTACAAAGATATATTTTCGTCCAATCCCCAACTTACCGAGCAATGATCTATGATAATGTTCCCCATTGGATTTCCGCCCAACGCATCATCTCTACGGGTCACGTCGGTGGCACCTCTACGAAAACGCATATGTCTAATAATTACGTCGTGCGTGTCAATTTCCAAGGTTTCTCCCGCAATACAAATTCCGTCACCGGGAGCAGTTTGTCCTGCAATGGTAACATATGGTGCTCGCATACTGATGCGGTTTTTCAATCGGATAATTCCCGAAACATTGAATACAATGGTTCTTGATCCAACAGCTTCGCAAGCTTCCCTGAAAGTTCCTTTTCCGCTGTCTTCCAAGCTGGTAACTACAAATATTTTCCCACCACGACCACCTTGGGTAAATGCTCCTCCACCTTCGGCTCCAGGAAATGCCGGAATTTCTGCAGGCACAAAATCTTTTGGATAGGAAGCCCAAGGCAAATAAGGTTTGCCGTGTTTTGCTTCTTCCTTTAGCACATTTTCGTTGCTTTTCCAAATTTCGCCCAATCGGATTTCTTCTTTTGCCAAAATAGAATCCGTCTTGGCTTGAAGTTCTTTTGGAATTTCTGGATATTGGGCAAATGCGGATGAAAAAGTCAGGCAGAAAGTAATTGCCATCATCGTAGTTTGTAAACTGTTCTTTTGAAAAATGTTAGCCATTGGAATTCTTGTTAGGAATTAAAATTGATTATTTAGCCTTTTTAGCTTTCTCTCGTTCTTCTAAACGTTTGTGCCAATCGGTGCTTTCTTTGTTCAAATCGTAACCTTCTTTCGACAAATAATTGTTGATCCTTCCTTTGTATTTACCAAACCAAGCGTGTTTTTCTTTGGATGAGCCACCGTCCATGGCATGTTCTCTGGCTTCGACCAAAGCATCATAAATGTATTTTTTTTGTGCTACGGTCAAATTAGGCAACATATCATTATAACCATCAACAGTAATTGGCAAAACGCCATAAGTCATTCCGTCTTTTACTTCGGTTATTTTAGCCTCGTCTAATTGCGTTGCTAATTTTTCCAAATAGGCTTTGTGCAATTCATTAATTGATTTGTCGGCTTCGGCTTTCAATTTATCAATGATTTCATTTTGCTTATCTTTAGATAAACTAGCGTCGTCTTTTACTATTTTAATATCAGTATCTCTTCCGTCATGAATTTTACTCAAATCACGGAATTGTTGCGCAATGATATTGGTTACAGCAGTTTCTTTTGCTTTGTTTCCCAAAGCTAACTTTTCAACGATTTTGGCTGCTCTTTCGTTGGTTACTTTGATGTATTCCGGGTCTGCATATTGTTGTGCGCTTAATTGGCAAAAAGCAAAAAGCAGGAACAATAGGGCAAATTTATTTATTGACATTGTTATAATTTTTAAAAACCTCACCCCAGCCCTCTCCAAAGGAGAGGGAGCCGAGACTGGAATATTATTATACTTATTTTCTTTGCGACTTTGCGGTTCAATCCTTAATCCAATAAAGGTCTAACTAAAGTCTCTTTATTATTGGCTAAATCTTTCCAATCCACTTTTATGGCAGGATTCACACCATTGATGTAATCTTCGATATTAGAATATCCATCACCGTTTAAATCTCCTTTGGCATCAGAGGAATCGTTTGGATTTAGTCCGTGTTTTTTCTCCCAGATGTCTGGCATACCATCTTTGTCTGAATCTACATAAGGCTTCCCTTTGTATTCTGGATAACCACCCACTTGTGAAATATCGGTGATGATTCCTTGTTTATAAGAATCCGCAGGTAAACGACGGTGCTCAAACTGATAAAACGTCTTTTTCTCTAATCCTTTTGCATATTCTGGAACTCCAGTTTTTACAGTTCTAACAATTCTTTCGTCCACTTTATCTCTGATAGGTAGAGTGGCTCCTACATTTTTAAGAACATATTCATAGGCTTCGTCTGCTTTTAGGATTTTAGAAAACCAAGGCATTGGAAAAGGTGTTTCGCTTTTCATTTTGTCGAAATAGGTTTTGGCTTCGTCATAACCCATCAATTCTCCTTTTTTGTTTTCAATTTGAATACCGCCATCCCAGTTGTCTTTGGTTACTTTTTCGTTACCATTCACAATATTTCCTGTTACGTGTGCTCTACCAAAAACCATATAAGACAATTTGCTTCTTCCAGATTCCGGTTTTAAAATTCTGTAGCTGATAGGTTCATTTAAATTAGTTACAGGTCCTGGTTTGTAAAAGTTATTAATGATGTTGTAGTTGGCTGTATAATCACCACCATCTGTTGAACGGTTGTACCAGTTGTAAACCACATTATTTACAAAATTAAAGATCCCGTTCCAACCGATAGATGGATTTCTACCTGCGTTGCTTGCCCACATGTTTTTCATAAAAGAGCAATTTTCTCCACCTAAAGTACTTCCGAAAGCGTGGTTATACGTATCTAATGCTTCTCCGAACAAACTGTTCTGAATTGTGATGTTTACAGTTGGTTTTTTTTCGTCAGGATAGCCTGCACCTGGGCTGTACATGTGTCTGTACATCGACATATTTTCGTCTAATCCCCAAGTGGCCGAAACGTGATCAATCATAATATTACCAACAGGATTTCCTCCAATTGAATCATCTCTACGACCCACAAAAGTTTCTCCTCTACGGAAACGCATGTGTCTAATAATTACATCATGGGTATCAATCCAAATAGATTCTCCAGCCACACAAACTCCATCACCAGGAGCGGTTTGTCCCGCAATGGTAATGTAAGGTGCACGAATAATTAAAGGGCTTTTGATTTTGATAATACCAGAAACATTAAACACTACTATTCTAGCTCCTCCTTGTTCACAAGCTTCGCGCAAAGTTCCAGGACCTCTGTCTTCAAGACTGGTAACGGTATAGACATTTCCGCCACGACCTCCGTAAGTGTACATTCCTCCACCTTCGGCTCCAGGGAAAGCTGGAATTGTTGCTTGTGGTAAATCGTTTGGTCTTGATGCCCACGGAATAAAAGGTTTTCCTTGTTTGGCTTCTTGCTCGATAATTACAAGAGCTTTTTCCCAAGCTTCGTCCGAAAGTTTATTGGCTTCTTCTTTAATTGCTTTTTCTTGAGCCTGTACTTCAGGGCTTATTTTTGGGTATTGCGCGAAACTTTTTGTATTCCCTAAAAAAAGAAGAAATAAAATAAATAAAATAGATTTTTTCATGATAATTTTTGATTTCAAATTTGTCGTTAAACTAAATCAGCTGCATTCTTTGAAGAAATACAGCTGATTTATTTAACTAATTATTACTATTAATTGGATAAGTGAACCCTTGCATTCGCAGGGCTAATTTCAAATATGATGCCAAAAACATTAATAATTGTAAAATTAACATTTATTATTTTATTCTTGATAATTATATGTTCCTGGAGAGTTTGTAGAATCATTCCATCCTTTGTTTTGTATCAACCATGGATTTTGAGATAAAACAGTCTGTGTAAGTCCCATAAGATAATAATTAGGTCTCCATAAAATATTAGTTGCTGTACTACTCACGTTATCCATAGGAGAAGGAGGCGATTTCAATTCAAAGTTAGCTGTATAAAAATTAGCTAAAAGAGTAATTTGAGCAGCAAAATTTGAAGCATCAGGATCTACTGAAATAGCAGCACGTGCTGTAGCCAATGGATCTGTACCTGTAGGACTGAAACCATTTTTATAGTGTAAATAGTTACCAATACGCTGTGTACCATTTATTATTGGAAAACCAAGTTTTGCATTTGTATCATCTTCATTTACGGAACTATCGTCACTATATAACATCCAACGTTGTATATCCCAAAAACGTTTTCCTTCATAAGCTAATTCTACTCTACGTTCGTACAATACAGCTTCAAGAGCAGCATATTTAGTTGCCAATGTACCAATACCATAATTATTAGCAGAAGGAATTCCTACTCGATTTCTAATTTTACCTAAATACACTAATGTGTTAGTTACATCTCCTTTAGCAGCATAACATTCAGCTATGTTCAACAATAGCTCTGCATAACGATATTCCATAATATCTGTTCCAGAATACTGAAAATTACTTGCATTACCAGCAGCAGGATTTGACATTTTACGCACAAAAGCTGGACTAGGCACATCATTACCTAAACTAAAACCAAAAGCCGTATTAGACGCACTACTTACTGCCCAACGATAAGCCCAAACAGTTGTTTGTGTGGTATTTCCAAGAGTGTTAGTGTATGGCCAAGCAACGCCTGAAAAACCAAAAGTTCTATAAAAACGTGGATCACGATCCTTAAAGAAAAGAAATGGATCATAATTAGTTCCTGCAACAGGTCTGGCGCCAGTATTAGTTGGAAATAAATCAATCATTCTTTTAGGTACTTTCACACCACCACCAGCTACACCACCTTGACTAGCCAATCTCATCGATCTTTCCCAAGAGTTGTTTGAAAACAATGCAGTAATACCATTAGCTAAAAGTTTAACAACAATAGCTTCACTATTTTTAGCATTATCATTAATATAAAACATTTCAGCCCATTGTTTCGCATTTGTACCATACAAACCGTAACCGTCAGTTGTCAGTTGTGTTTCAGCAGCTAAACCTGCAGCTAATGCTACATCCCAACGTGTAGTTGAAGTATCCCAACCTTTATTAAATAATGGGCTTGCGTAGGTCAATAATACTCTTGATTTTTGAGCCAAAGCAGCTCCTCTTGTAAAACGACCATAATTGGCTGCATCCCAATTTGGAGGTAATAAAGTAGCCGCCAAATCCAAATCAGCCACAATTTGATTAACTACTTCAGTTACCGTTCCTCGCGGTGTTTTAATGGATTCATCAGTTGGCGATGCTTGCTGACTATTAGTTACAATAGGAACCCCTCCATAAGTACGCATTAAATCAAAATATTGTAATGCACGTAAATAATACACTTGCCCTTTAATTGCATTACGAAAAGCTTGAGGTAAAGCAGCTCCAACTACATCTAATTTTTCCAATAAAAAATTACAATCTTTAATTCTGGTATAAGGTTCGTTTCGAAGTGTAGAACCTAGAGTAGTTCCATAGTAGCTAGAACCATCAGCTGCATTTTGTAAAGTTACGTTTGGGTTAATTAAATTTGAAATTCCCCCTAATTCTTCAGTATAAGACGTTTCTGTTGTACTATAAAGACCTGTTTTAATTGCTCCAGGTGCTTTAAATCCATCAAAAAAATCAAAATACAAATTATTTACATACTGATTGACACGAGTTTCACTTTCCATAAAAGTCTCATCGTAGTACCTAAACTGTTTTTTTTCTTCTAAAAAATCATCATTACAAGAGGAAGAAACTCCAAGAACGATTAGAAGGGATACAACTAAATATTTATTAAATTTTGTTTTCATAATTACAATTAAATTAAAATTAAAATGCAACATTAATACTTAATGACCAAGTTCTAAGAGTAGGATACTTTGTAGAAGAATCATCATACATATTGCGGTATTTATTAGGATAAGGATTATACAAATCCCATAGGTTTTGACCTGTAATACCAAAATTAAGACCGTCCACTTTTATAGTTTTTAGTGCCTCTTTTGGAACAGCAAAACCTATTGATAAATTTCTAACCACACATCTAAAATTATTTAACTGCCAGAAATCAGATGGGTTGAAATTAGCACCTTGATACATGTTAGGGTATTTCCCGTTTGGATTCGTTGTAGCATCATACATATCTGTCCAAAAAACTTCATGTGACCAATCATTATGTGCAGATCCAGTTCCTTGTCTAATTAAATCAATAGCATTGTAACCTCCCCAAGAAGTAGCAATTTGTGATTTAAAATAAAAACTATGGTATTTGAATCCAAGATTTGTGGTAAATCCATAGGTTCTATTTTTATTAACCAATTTCACATAATCTTCACCTGTTGCAATCTTTCCATCAGCTGCAGCTTGAACACCAGTAGCAGTATTAAATACACCTCCAACATCTTCATAAGCTAACATCCCTTTTCTCATATTGCTAACATTTGTGATATTACCAACATAACTAGGAGTTCCCCCAGCAGCTGTTGCATTTGCTGTCAAATAATTCCAATAGTTGGTAACATCTTCATCCGTACGAAGGATACCGTCTCCTGAAGAAGTTCCTTTCCAAGTTCTGAATCCCCATGAAGGAAAAATTAACGATTGACCTTCACGAATAACATTTGCAGATGGAAGCGCTAGAGCAGAAAGTGGATAAGTTTGTACTTCATTATTAGTAAAACCAAAGTTAACCCCGACATTATAACTAAAATTCTCTTTGATTCTGTCATTCCAATTCACAGAAAATTCTGTACCCCAATCATCGACAGCTGCATAATTACGTTCTGCTAACCCTCCTCCTACTGAAATTGGAGTTCCAACAATACTTGCTAAACTTACCAACATATCAGTTGATTTATTATAATAATAATCAGCAGTTATTTGTAATCTATTATTTAACAAAGCCAAATCTATCCCATAATTTTGCTTCACACTAGCATCCCAACGAACATCTGCATTTGGCGTAATACGAGGTGTTATACCTGTTCCTAATGTACCGCCTAAATTTCCAAATTGAGCACCTTTATCCACAATTGGTTCATATAATTGCTGCCAAAGCCAAGGATTGATAGCATCTTTTCCTGTTTTTCCAATTGAATAACGGAATTTTAAATTATCTACCCATGATACATTTTCAGAAAACCATTTCTCTTTAGACACAACCCAACCTACTTGTGCTCCAGGGAAAAAGCCCCAATAATTTTGCGGAGCAAATTTTGTAGAAGCATCGCTTCTGAAAATTAGTGATAATAAGTACTTATCCTTGAAACTATAATTTAAACGTCCTAAATAAGAAAGATTACCTGACTCTACTTTTGTCGCTGTTGAATTAGTACTTATAGGTCCTGCTGTAGCATAATCTCCTAAATAGTCTTTTCCCGTTCCCTCATAAGCTAAACGTACATTTTTATTATTTAGCTCCGAACGTTCAACACCCACCATTCCATCAATACTATGATCACCAAAAGTTCTATTGTAATTAACAAAAAGATTTGTCTGAATCATTTTATCCAAATCAGAAGTATAATAAACTCTTGATTGTGCGCTATTGGTATCTAAAATATAATCCCCATTTGGGTTAGTTACAACATCATAAAATGTTGGATCAGCAGCTCCTGCTAAATGATTACCAACTGTTTCATAGTTTCTTATTCTAGCCAAATCAAAAGGCAATTGAACTTGTTCTGTATGAGAAGCAGACTGACTTCTAGCATAACTTCCTTTAATAGACATTCCTTTGATAAAAGGTACTTTGTAAGTCAAATTCAAATTTACGTTGTATGAAAAATCCTCATCTATTTGTTTACCTGCATCTAATGCAGCAAAATAATTCCAACCCGCAATAGTACCTCTATTATTAGCACTTCCTAAATTAACATCGGTACGTGCAAACGGAGATAGCCAATATTCTTTACCAGCCACAGTCGTTTCCCAAGGAATATATTTTGGCATGTGCAATAAATACATATAATCTGCTTGTTCTCCTGAAGAAAGAGAACCAAAACTACTATCATTTAAGTTTGCAGAAGCCTTTGTAAATGATTTTTGAGTATCGGTTGAACTTCCAGAAACCGAAGCTGAAAACTCTAAATTATCTGTAACTTTAACAGTAGTACCTGTACGGAAATTCCATCTCTTATAATCTTGTTCTCCTAAATTTGCTCCTTGGGTATAAAAATTAATACCTGCAAAATAAGTTGCTTTATCCGTACCACCACTTACATTAAGCACATGTCTTTGTTGAGTCGCTGCTCTCCATGCTTTTTTCAACCAGTCATAATCTAACCCTTTCATTTGTTCTAATTCAGCATCAGAAAAATATTTAGCTTGATTCGCATCTAAATTAGATCTCAAAAATCTGTTTTTCCAAACACCATGCTCATAAGCACTCATTGTTTTCTGATGACTTACCGCATCATTCACAGCAAATTGAGAATAATAAGAAAGTTTTGCTTTACCTTCTTTTCCTCTTTTGGTTTTAACAATAATAGCACCTTGAGAAGCACGAGAACCATATATCGCTGCCGAACCGTCTTTCAAAATAGTAATACTTTCAATTTCTGAAGGATCTAATCTATCGAATGCTTCTTGTGTAGTTCTACCCGTTGCTGGATCAATTTGCACCATATCATCAATTACAATCAAAGGAACACTAAATAATGCAGTAGCATTTGTAAACCCAAAAGATTGACGAATATTAATAGTAGCAGCTCCACCCGGACGGCTAGATCCATTTGCATTGTTCACATTTACTCCAGGAGACAATCCTCTTAAAGCTTCTGCTAAATTAGAAACAGGCAGATCTTTAATGTCATCTGGTTTTATTGTAACAACAGATGCCGTAAGATTACCTCTTTTTTGCGCTCCATATCCAACAATTACAACATCATCAAGTTGTGTTGCATCTTCTTTCATTGTTACATTAATAGTTGATGAATTACCAACTGGTTTTTCTATTCTGTCCATTCCTATAAATGCAAATGTAAGAATTGATCCATTCTTTACTGTAATTTTATAACGACCATCCATATCGGTTGTTACGCCATTTTTAGTTCCTTTTTCGATTACATTCACTCCTGGTATCCCAATACCTGTGTTATCGACTACATTACCTGTTATAATTTTTCCTCCATCGGCATTTTGAGCAAAACCCGACAAACTTAACAGCATAAATAACAGTACCCCACATACCTGTTTAATAGTTTGTTTCATAAATGTTTTAGTTAAATTAAAGTTAGTTAGTTATAAAAAAATATTTTTTACAGTAGTTTCTGGAAAAACCAAAAATTAATAAATGTAAAAGATACAATTATACTATTTTGGTCAAAATTATTAGCTAGGTAAACCTAAACTATCCTGCACTATCCTGCTATTTGATTTTTACAAAATAAAAGTAGTAAAAATAAATCATATTCATAAAAAATGAACACCTAAAATAAAATTAGCAAAAAAAATACCGATATTACTGATTTATTTTAATTTTTAACCCCATTTGTTTTGTATTGTTGAGATAAATTTAACAAAAGTGACTTATAAGCAGAAAAAACCTGTTTTTAAAAGAAAAAATCTCATAACTAATTTTTAAACAAATTATGGAATTATACTGCGTTTTTTTATATAAAAAAATTAAAAAATAGTTTCTTATGATATTTTAAATAACAAAAACAAATAACTGATTTACAGATATTTAGACAATAAAAAAAAACTCAAAGAAGAAGTTTTTTTTAATCAAAAACTACTAAAATAAACTTGATTTAAAATCTAAAAAATCCATTTACGAAATCGATTTCAAAATGTTAAAATTTTAACTTTATTGAATTTTTTTTTGCTAAAAAAGTAAATTCTTACATCGCTGCTTTAACGATTAAGCAAAAAGTAAAGCTTTGAAAAAGTATTTATAAAAAAGAAACTGAAATTAGGTTACTAAATCTTTATGAAATTAAAGTTTTTTCATCGCATTGAAAACCAATTTTGCCACTTCCTTTCCTCCTTCGGTTTGAAAATGGGTATTGTCTTTTTGTCCGTTGGGATAAGCTTCATATAAACCAGCTTCGAAAGTCATAAAATAATTTTTGGTCACATATTCTTGTCCTTTGCTGGTAAAAAACGCTATCGATAATTCATTCAAATCAATCAATTTTACGTTGAGTTCTTTGGCAACATCTTTGGCTGCTTGTGGATATTCTCCGTGAACATTGGTTAACTTACCGTCTTTCCAAGGATAGTTTCTGGCAACCGGAGTCATGACAATTGGGGTGGCTCCTTTTTCACGAGTTTGATTGATAAAAAGACGCAAGAATTCTTTATACCCTTGAATATCAACATAACGTTCGGTTTTTTCTACAGATGCATCATTATGCCCAAATTGCATCATCACAATATCACCTTTTTGCAAGGATTTATATACTTCAGCCCAACGACCTTCTTGAAAAAAGGTTCTGGTGCTTCTCCCTCCTTTGGCTCTATCGTCGATTTTTACTTCTTTGGCATTGCCTAAAATAGTCGTAAGCTGTTTCAAACTGTCTTTTTGAAAAAAGGGTTGAAACATTTGTCCCCAACCCACCAAAGGAAATCTTTTGGTTTGATAATTTTCTTCTAATGAGTAATCGGCTACAGTAGAGTCTCCGATTAAGTAAATTGTGGTCACTTTAGGTTTTGGATTAAAAGCACTTAAAACCAATATAGATACAAAAGCAACTAATAGCCTTTTATAATTTTTCATCATTATTTATTGAATTTCAATGATTTTGCAACAGCTTTATTATTAAAAACTGCCTTGGTCAAATTCTCTGAAAAAGTCGAATTTTTAATACTAATATCCAAACTGCTTTCACCATTGATGTTAAAAATAGTCCCTTCGGATTGATTGCTTTTTATCGTATCGAAAGAGATATTTTGACTCGTTTCGATGTAAATCAATTCTTTTCCTTTCTTGGTGGTAAAGTCACAATTCTTGATGTAAATTCCTTTAGCATCTTTGATTTCAACACCAATGTCAGTATTCAGAACCAAATTTTCCATATAAATATTTTGTACTGGCATTTCTGGAATACCTCTCACAAAGATTCCTTTTTTAGCGCCATTACACACCACATTGTCTATATAAATATTTCTAAAAATTGGCGTTTCTTCCGTAACTGGAGGCACTGCAACCACTTCATTTTGTTTTGGAGATTTTACCCAATAATACATATCAAAGAAAATAGCTTCGCTAACAATATCAACCATATTGATGTTTCTGATGAAGATATTTTCGACCACTCCACCTCTTCCTCTAGTGGTTTTAAAACGAAGTCCTTTGTCAGTTCCTCTAAAAGTACAATCGTAAACGAAGATATTTCTAGCTCCACCCGACATTTCGCTACCAATCACAAAACCTCCGTGACCGCTATAAACAGTATTGTTTCTGATAATCATATTTTCTGTTGGCATCCCTCTTTTTCTACCTTCTACATCTTTACCTGATTTGATACAAATGGCATCGTCGCCTACATCAAAAACGCAATTTTCCATCAATACATTTTTGCAAGACTCGATATCTGCTCCATCCCCGTTTTGGGCATAATCTGGGTTTTTTATAAACAAATCTCTCATTGTCAAATTCTCGCACATTAATGGATGTACATTCCAAGCGGGAGAATTTTGAAAAACAACACCTTCTAACAATACATTTTTACAACTGGTAAGCACAATCAAATTAGGACGAAGAAAATCTTTTATTGGATCAAAATCTTCCAGCTTAACTCCTGGTTTCAGTAAAGTTGAAGGTTTTTCATAATAGGCTTTCTTCGTTTTTTCGGAAGGAAACCAGATTTTTTGGTCTTCGCTCACACTTCCGCCAGAGGCTATTTTATTTTTCCACTCGGATTCGGTCAATTTATTTTTTCCCACCATTCGCCAAGCATCACCGTTTCCATCAATAGTTCCTTTTCCGGTTATGGCTATATTCTGCAAATTAGTTCCCATAATTGGCGATTCATTTTTTGCCGATGGAACGCCTTCGTAATTGCCTTCAATAATTTTGTAATCGTCGAAATTTTTTGAAAACAACAAAAGAGCATTTTTTTCTAAATGCAAATTAACATTGCTTTTCAATTTTATTGGACCCGTTAACCAAAAGCCATTGGGAATCAAAACCACTCCACCGCCATTGGCATTACAAGCTGAAATAGCATCATTGATTGCTTTGGTATTTAAAAAAGTTCCATCTGGTTTTGCCCCATATTTGATGATGTTGATGGTGTCCTTTTTGAACACAGGTTCAGTAATTACTGGTAAATTATTCCAAGAATAGGGTTTAGTTTGTGCTTGAACTTGTATCGCAACTACACAAAAAAGGAACAAAAGAAGCTCCTTGGAAAATATTTTGTTCATATTTTTTAATTTTTAGGATTCCAACCGTTGAATACTTTACCCAAATCATATTTTTTAAGATCGGCTTTTTTTAGTTGGTGTGACCAAGCAACTCTTTTTGAAGTATCTTTTCCGCCTTCGCCTTTACTACCATGTTCAGCATAAAAAACTGTTTTTTCCTTGTCTGGGAAATTCTTGTCGCCTTTCCAAGGATTCCAACCTTCAGCAAGAATATGGCTTCCCATTTCAGTATTAATGAAAACTGTTTGTGCATAAGGTCGCCATGGTCTTCCCAAGAAAACTTTATTTACACTAGTATCTTTTGCAGTCAATTTGCAATCAACGAATACAAAACCGTGGGCATCTTGCTGTGTTGTAGATGCTGCGGTAACATAAGAATTAGTCAAACTTTCGATGGTGCAATTGTAAAAATAAACCGTTGCGGCACCAAAAATAAAATCGGTCGTTCCGTTGATGTAGCAGTTTTCAAAATAATTTCTGGTTCCTCCTTTTGCTAAATATAAAGTATCTTGATTTCCTAAAATAGAACAATTTTTAAAAACCAAGCGATCCCCTTCAGTATGCAATGCCACTGCTTGACCTACTTTTCCAGCGGTATTTTCGATAGTCAGATTTTCCACGGAACAATCATTTCCTTGAACCAATAAAGTGTAAGAAGTGTAAGTACTGAATTTTGGATTTCCTGTTATGTCAATTCCTCTAAATGGTTTTCCAGAATAATCATTGTATGTAATTAGCGTTTTTTCTTTGTCCAATCCTTTCAGAGTTATATTTCTTTTAAAAAAAGGAATCACAACTTTTTCATTATAAATTCCTGGTTTAATGATAATTGTCACTCGAATTTCGGCGTGATCTCTAACATTGTTGATGGCTTCTTGAATGGTTTTGAAATTCCCAGAACCATCTTGAGCAACGGTTAGTTCAAATAAATTCTCCATAGTTTGCGCTGACGATAAGATAGAACTTAATGACAGCAAAAGGATTAAAATACGTTTCATAATTTTTAAATGGTGGTTTGTAGTTATTGAAATTATTTTTTCAGGATATTTATTTCCGTCAGCCACTCTTCACAAATAGCAGTCCATATATTTGTGGAACCTGGATTATTTCTTAAAGCAATCGCGTGACCACCTTGATTGAAAATGTGCAAACTCGAAGGAATTTTGTTTGACAATAAAGCGTCATAAAACAACAAACTGTTTTTTGGTGACACCACTTTATCATTGAAAGCGTGAGCCATAAAAGTGGGTGGCGTATAATCGCTTACCTGAAATTGTAGCGAATATTTTTTAATCAATTCTGCAGATGGATTGGGTCCAAGCAAATTTTCAGTGCTTCCCTTGTGTCCCAAAATTCCCATGTCGATTACCGGAGACACCAAAATCATGAAATTGGGTTGAAAAGAAAAACCATCCAATTCATCCCCTACTTTGGCAAAATCATCTTTGATTGTTCCAAGGCTTGCCGCCAAATGTCCTCCTGCCGAACAACCCATAACGCCAATTTTATTGGCATCTATTTTCCAAGCAGTTGCATTTTTGCGAATTATTCGCATCGCTCTTTCGGCATCTTGCAGCGGTGCTTTCTCTCTTTCTTTGAGGTCTGGTGAAATCGGTAATCGATGTGTCAACACGAAAGCATTAATTCCAATGGTGTTGAACCATTTTGCCAATTGAAATCCACTGATATTATAAGACAAATGATGGTAGCCTCCGCCCGGAATTATCAAAACCGCTGCTCCTTTATTCTCTTGTATGGATGTGAAAAAAGCGTGAATACCTGGCATTCCCACCTGCATTACACGCTCATTATTGATGCTGTCTTTTACGACCAATCCTTTGGAATTGGGCATCTTGCCTTTTGTCCAAAGCGGCATAAATTCTTGTGCATTAATTTGACCTATTGCCAATAGCAACAGAAATGTTATTGCTTTTTTCATTTTTGGTTGGTGGTTAGTTTTAAAAAGTTTCATTTAAACATCCCTGTCGGAGTTTCTGCTAAAAGCAAAATTACATCTAATAAACTCTAAAACAGTAGAAATATCGCTATTAAACTGGGAACAAATCAATAATTTATTACAAACTAGCTCCGCAAAGTCGGAGACTTTGTGGGTGTGTTTGAAGGTCTCCGACCTTCATTATTTGGGTTAATTTACTTGTTACAAGGGCGGTCAGAGACCGCAATTCACATCCACAAAGTCGGAGACTTTGCGGAGCTAACTCACAAATTATCAATGCGACAACCAAACAGACATTTCGCCTTTACCCTTATTTCCCCACGCAAAATAAGGAATCAATTTTATGTTATATTCTTTATTGTCTTTGGTCGAAATGGGTTTGTACAACTTTTTATCCCAAGAATTATCTGGAGCTATGGACGAACTTGCCGTTATACTCAACAATTGACGGTTGTCGATTTTGATAAAATCGGTAGTGAATTTTGAATTTAGATTCAAAATCACATCGTTCACTTTTACATTCGCAGGAAGTTCATTCGATTCCAAGCAATACACTATTGGTCCACGTTTTACAGCAACCTGATTTTTGACTTCTTCCACCAATGGATTGGCTTGCATCAATTCAACAGGCATCGGGATATTCAATTCGATGACATCTCCTTTTTTCCATTTTTGGGCTATTTTTTGGTAGGAACCCGAAGTAATTACATCATCAACATTTTTACCATTCACCGAAATAGTGGTTCCCTGGCTCCAACCCGGAATTCTCAACAGGAAAGCGTAAACATCTTTCGGGGATTTCACGATTTTCAAGCTGATTTTTCCGTCCCAAGGATAATTCGTCTGTTGTTCAACTTCAATTTTTTCTCCCGAAAGTGTAGTAGAATTCAGATTATTGCTTCCGTACAAATTCACATACAATCCTTCTTTCGAAAAATTATAAGCGTAATTGCTAATCTCGGCAATGGTTCTGGTCACGTTGGGTGCACAGCAATTGGATAAAGCAATATAACCTTCGCGTTCTTTGCTCCAACGTTGTTTGAAAGGCAAATCCTTGGAAACATTCAACGGATTGTTATAGAAAAAATCTTTTCCTTCCAAACTGATTCCCGACAACACGCTGTTGTACAAAGCCAACTCCACGATATCGGCATATTTGGCGTCGGCGGTAATCTGAAGCATTCTCCAATTCCACAACACGTTTCCGATATTGGCGCAAGTTTCGGTATGAGCCGTGGCATTCGGCAACTGGAAAGGTCTTCCGTAAGCTTGATGAATTTTTTGCACATCGGTTGGATTGTATGAAGTTCCGTCCGGCGAAACACCGTCGTACAAAGAACCGCAAGCACCCGTTATGTACATTTTTCGATAAGTAACGTCATCCCAAATCGATTCCAGATTGTCCAATAATTTTTTCTCTCCCGTTTCCGCATACAAATCGGCTACACCAGCATACAAATAATTCGCTCTCACAGCGTGACCCATTGCAGTGGTTTGCTTTCGGAACGGAATTCTGTCCTGATTGTCGTCGGTTCCGTCATTGGTCGTTCCTCGAATGTCAATTAGATTATTGGCCAATTCCAGGTATTTTGGATTCTTCGTCGTGCGATACATTTCGACAATTCCCATATAATGTGAAGGACAAATGGCATTTCGTGCTAATTCTGGCGATGCTTTTTTGTAAAAATCATACAAGAAATCGGCAACGCCTTTGGCAACATTCAAGAAATTCGTTTTCCCTGTGGCACGATAATGAATACAGGCCGCAGTCATCAAATGTCCCATATTGTATTTCTCGAAACCCAACTGTCTTTTCACTTCTTCAGGCCCCAAAGTTCCCCAACGTTCGTCAATTAAAACGGGCGTGTGCAAATAGCCATCTTTGCGTTGTGTTTTGGCAAAAAGTGCAATGGCTTTGTCCATTTCGGTATCCAATTTCTTGTCTTTGGTTACGGCATAAGTGGCTGCCATTCCTTCGAAAATCTTGTAAAAATCCCCGTCGTGAAAAGAAGGTCCTTTGAAAGTTCCTTTACTTTCGCCAGCTGCAATTTCAAAATTTTTATAGGCGTGTGAAATCGAATCGTTATGATACAAATCCCACATATACGGCAAAGTATTTTTGGCTTCCACATCAAATTGTTCTTTCCAGAAGCCATTTGTCCATTTTACATCTTGTAAATTGACACTCTGCAATTTGGAATACGGACTTTCTGAATTGGCTACCAAGCCTTTATTTTGAGCCACAAAAGCTGTAGAAAAAAGTACCGCCGATAATAGAATGATGTTCTTTTTCATTTTATAATTTTATTTAATGAGATGAATTTTGTCACAGATTAAAAAATTAAAATTTAACCGCAGATTCGCAGATTTTTTTAATGAATTAATGAAAAATCTGCGAATCTGCGGTAAAAAAATTTAAACCAATTTTATTTAACAAAGAAATTAATTGTACGACTCATTGTATCTCCTTCTGAATCTTTTACAGTAACGACAAAAGAACCAAACCCTTTTTCACTTGGCGTAAACTGAATTTCTTTTCCTTTTAAAACTACTTTACCATTTTTAACTTCCGAAAAAGTATATACTGGTTTCTTCTCGTATCCTTTAAAAAAATCGGTAACAATTAAACTTGTTTTTTCTCCAGAATTCACAAAATAATGAGGCTGTGCCATCCAATCCAAATAATTGTCCAATTGCGTAAATCCGTCCTTGTCTGCATCTGCATTGGCATCCGAGAAATCTCCTGCTTTTGAATTTTCGTTCAAGCCAAAAGCTCTTTCCCACCAATTTGGCAATCCGTCGTGGTCGGTATCCCAATCTGTCGGGCGTGTTTCGTTGGCGAAATTTGGAAATCCTCCAGCATCGGCTTCGTTGTCAATCAATCCACCCAAACCGCTTTTACTTCCTTTATAAGTAAAAGTTCCTTTCAAGGTTTCATCCACAATTCTCTTATCGTGTTTGTCGAAAAATGGCTGATTCGCTCCCACATCCGAAAGCACGTTTTTATAAGCAGCCTCGGCAGTTTGATTGGTTACAAAAGATTCGAAAAATGGTTTTGGCAAAAACACGGGATAATCCACAACGGCTTTATTCGATAGCGTAAATTTTCTTCCTTTGTCCTGATTTTTTTCGTCAAAATAACCCAGCATCACATTCCCATCAAAATAATATTGCTGTTTCCCTTTTCCAACGCCTTCTATCTGGGCATTCAAGGCCACAAAAATTTTAGTTGAAACTCCCGGTTTATAAAAATTATTGACAAAATTCACTTCACTCGCTCCTCCATCTGTAGCGCGATGTCCCCAATTATAGACTACATTATTACGAATATCTAATTTTCCTCCATAAAAACCATCGCCATTCAAACCACCACCAATACTCCAGTTCCTGCCTTCATTGTGTGCCAATAAATTATGATGAAAACTTCCAATATCGCCACCAATTGTAGCCGCATAACCGTGCATTTTTCCTGCTGGATATTTGTCGTGACCCGCAATATTTAAGGCTTCAGAAATCAAAGTGCGTTGCAAGGTAATGTTGTGTGATCCTCTAGAACTAAAAGATTCATCAATCGTCCAACTGATGGAACAATGGTCAATAATACTGTGATTCGCTCCCGTCAATCCCATTCCGTCAAAAGTTGTTCCGCCACCAATTCTAACTTTCAAAAATCGGATTACTCCATCATTTCCTGTTAATCCCACTGGTGCTTTGCTAATCGTGATTCCTTCGCCCGGAGCGGTTTGACCCGCAATGGTTATGTAGGGTTGATTGACAACTAATCTGGATTGCAATTTTATATTTCCCGAAACATTAAACACAATCGTTCTTGGTCCAATGGGTTTGTCAACGGCATCACGCAAACTGCCCGGTCCGCTATCATTCAAGTTGGTTACCTCAACCACTTTTCCTCCTCTTCCACCCACGGCAAAACGACCGTAACCTTCCGCTCCAGGGAAAGCCAATTGTGCTGGTTTGAATGACCAAACAGTTCCCAATTTCACTATTCCTTTGGAATCCAATTCGTCCACACGCCAGTAATAAGAAGTTCCGCTGTATAATTTTCCAAGTTCGAATTGGTTCGAGGTTAATTTCCCTTTGAATTCAGGAGATTTTTCGGTGGCATTTGAAACCGCTTTTTTATCGGTTCCAAAATAGATTTGGTGCGCAACGGCATCTTTGGCCGATTCCCAGTTCAACATCAATTTGTTGTCCATCACCACGTGCTCATTAGCATTTTCAGGCTTTGGCGTATGAGCTTGTTTTTTCAAATTTGGGGTATCAATTTCAAATCCGTTGATGACCATTTGTTGGACAAAATCGGTTCCATTTTCCAATTCAAAACGAATTACCACATCCTTGTTTGCCTCGGCATTAAACAGAATATAAGCCGTTGCGGTTTCTATTTTGGAATTGGAGCGATTACTTGGTATAACGGTTTCCGCCAATGTACCATTCACATAAATTTTTACCGGCGAGAATGTTTTTCCTTCGATTTTGTCGAAAGTATTGTGAAAAGTCAGCAACGAATGTTGTCCCGCTTTTAGTCCACTGATTGTCAATTCCAAGTTTTCGGCTGTAGCCAAACCATCACTCGCCAACTTACTGTAAAATGGCGCATTCATTCCCACCTTGTACCATTTCGCATTAAAGTTTCCTTTCAATTTGAAGGTTAAGTCTTTAAAGGATTTCTCGGCTTGCTTTTGTTCGCTTATCGTCCAAGAATTATAATTGGTGTCGTTCACTTCTTCCAATCTTCGTTGCGAAAAATCGAAATCAACTTTTACGATTTGTTTTTCCGTTCCACTTTTTAATGCTTGTGCTTGTGTATTTACAGCCAAAATAGCCGACAAAACCAAACCACTTACTAATTTTTTCATCTTCTTATTTTATTTTTCTAAATTGCTATTGAACCTCACCCCAGCCCTCTCCAAAGGAGAGGGAGCCGAAACTGGAATCGTTATACTCTTTTAATTTAATTTGATTTTTTCTGCTTCTGATTTGCCAATCAGATTGATTATATCTTTTTTCCGTTCTTCAGGAACAACTTTTAAAACTTTCAATTTGCCATTTACAAGCTGCGCCTCAACAGTTGTATTTTGAGTAGCATACAACTTGAAATGCACATTCCATTCTTTTGGCCAAGCGGGGAAAAGGTAAATTTTTCCATCGGCTTCCTGCAAAAGCATTTCCTGCATTCCGATCATTCCCGAACCTCCCCAATTATGGTCGGGAACCCAATCGAATCCTGGACCCCAAAAAGCTGGAAATCTTCGGTCGGAATTTGCCATTTTCAACAAATTGTATTTCGCCGCTTCATTGGTTAATCCCAAACGAGCCGAAAAAATATTATCCTGTTTCCAACCAATATGACTTCGGAATTTTATCGCATCGGTGTCGTATTTCCAAGTATTCAAAGCCGTTTCTAAATCGGGTTTTCCTATTCCGTAAATTCCCCAAGGATACACAGGATACAATTGTGGAACTTCCGTATTGTTGATTCTTTCCCAAGTTTTGGCTGGAGCCAATGTTTTATTTCCGTTAAAATCCCTAAAATTTAAAGGCGGAATTCGAGTTTGAAGCCCTTTTAAATAAGCTAAATCTTCTTTTGACAATTCTTTTTCCGACAGTAACAATAACTGTTCCGTAATTACTTTTAAAGCAGAAATAGTGCTGTTGGCGTTATTTGCCATCTTATAGGTTTCGGCTCCCGAACCTGGAAAAAGAATCAAATGTCCGTTTCCGTCCAATGCTTTTCTGCCTCTTTGTTTCGCCAAATATTGGTAATGTTCGTCAAAAAACCTCAAACAACTGATGATAAACGGATTGTATTTCTGAATGTCTGCGTTGGCGTATTCTTTCTGTTGCAACATCATTTGGCAAAACTCAAAAACGGTGTCCCATTCATATTCGAGCCAAGCGTTGTATTCCATTCCAGGATCGTAATCGGCTGGGCGTTTCCATTCGTATTCCGCTGGATTGGGTAAACCAAAATTTTCCAATTGCTCTGTAAACGATGCGCCGCCGTGTTTCCAATAAACCTGCGAACGCAATTCAGCATTTTTTTGAAGGCTCAAATAATAATCCAATTGCGATTTCATCATATCAAAATCACCGCTTTTCACCATCGGAAAGTAAACCAATCGCTGATTTTGAGCCGTCATTGTTCCGCCACCCCAATTTCTGAAATCGGGTGTAAAATTCAAATCGGGATTGGTAAAAACGGGGTCGACCGTAAACAGTCCACCATTGAATTTGGTTGGATATTTTCCGTAGGCATTACACCCCAACATATAGCGGAATAATTGATAATTCTGCCCAATTTGATAGACAGAATCTTTTGCGGCAGAATTACTTTCCTGTGTATAAATAAAACTTCGATCCCAGAAATCATTCCACCATTTCATTGTGCTTTTTTCGGCCTGCTCTACTCTTCCTTTATTTGCAGCAATCAAAATTTTCAAACCGTTATTCCAAGTATTAAAATCAAATTGACTCGTGTTTAAATAAATCTCAACCGACTGTTTTTTAGAAGGTTTTGTGCTTGAAAGACTGAATCCCCTAAAATCAGTATCCTGATATTTTCCAAGATAATTGCCTATGGGTTTGAGATTGTCACCTTTCATAAATCCGCCAAAGGTCAAATCTACAATCGGATTCATCATTTGGTCTTTCATCGATTCCATTTTTTGTTGTTTGACTGCAACATCAAAAACGGTTTGTTCCCGGTTACGGTGGTAGAATTTGATTCCGTTATTTTCAAAAGCAATCGAATCTTTAAATGTTACAATTTCGCCTTGAGGAGCCCATTTGTAGGAATTGGCATTGTTCGCTTTTCCTTTGGAATCGCGGTTTTTGTATCGCCAACTTTCATAAGAAGCCGTCATTTGCAACGGATTTTCACTTTCTAGATCCAAATGAATTATTGGCTTGAAAACATCTACCCAAAGTTTGATTTTGGTATCCTTTTGAATAATCGAAATATAACCGTCTTTCAAAACCAATTCTTGACGAAATCCTTCATCATCGGCAAACGGATTTGGACTTAAACTCACTTTTACACGTCCTAGTTTCAGCAAAGTGTTGTGTTCGTCAAATGTTCCGCTCCGTGAAAAATAAAAATACAAATCACCGTTCTCTACCCAAACATTCATACCAATATCGCCACCACCTAATGGCATCGACTCTGATGAATTATTGCTTTGAGTTGTCCAGATTTGATTGTAATTCTCAAGCACGGGAATTTGCGCTTTAGTTAAAATCGTACAAATTAGAAAGAAGAAAACTGTTATTTTTTTCATTTAATTTTTAAGTTTCGTTTGTCATTCCGTAGGAATCTCGGCAATGTGAGCAACTAACTTGAGATTGCTTCGCCAATTCGCTATCGCTCGTGTCCTACGGAATGACAAACTTTATCTATAATTTCTTTAACTTACCACTCATCAGTTCTAAAAGACGAAATTGGCAAACCACCTCCACTAAACAATTCTGCTTTTGCAAAATCCTTAAACAAATAACGAATCGCTACTGGTTTAGCAACTTTATCCGAAGTCAATACTACTGATTTTCTTCGAACTACTGTTTTTGCAGGATAGAAAACTTTGTCTTCGCCTGCTATTTCGAAACCTTTAACTTCTTTGTCATAAGCCGTTATTCCGTTTTCAACATTATCAAAAGACACCGTTACCGAACCGTCTTTTATTTCCATCGACTTATATTTCGGACTTTCAAATTCGAAGCCTTCGATTCCGTAGGTTTTTGCCAAAGCCTGAAAAGCCAAACGGTTTCCGCCTTTTTCCTTGTCCATTGGGTGAATGTTATTTTCTTCGCCAACATCCATCAAAACCGCCATTCCTGAATTCGGAATTACTGCCGAAGCTTTCAGTTGCGCTTCTCTCAAATAAGCCGAATTGTATTTCTCTAAATTGTCTTTTGGATGAAATTGGGCGTAATTAAACGGAGCAATTTGTGCGTAGTAAAACGGAAAATCGCCTTGCTTCCACAAACCTCTCCAACTACTGACCATTTTTTTCATCAAAGCAGCATATTCCGAAGCTCTTTCGTAATTCGATTCGCCCTGATACCAAATACAGCCTTTGATTCCGTAACCAATCACAGGCGAAAGCATTCCGTTGAACAGAGTCGTCGGAACGCGATTTGGGTCTTTGGCCAACTCTTCTTTTGTAGTCGGAATTTTGGCGCTTGCAAAATCTTTCAACATTTCCTGATTCATCCATGCTTCCATACTCGAACCTCCGTAGGAAACGTGAATCAATCCTACTGGAACCTGCAAAACTTCCTGCAAAAGCGAACCAAAATACCAAGCCGTCGCACTAAAATTTGCCGTAGATTTTGGTGAAGCCACTTCCCATTTTCCTTCAAAATCATCTTTGGGTTCTAAAACCGTTGCACGTGGAATCATAATCAAACGGATGTTTTTATTGGTTGATTTCACGATGATTTCGTTGCCGTTTTTTACGGGCTGACCCTGAAATCCTTTCAAAGGCATTTCCATATTCGACTGACCAGAACACAGCCAGACTTCGCCAATTAAAATATTTTTGATGGTTACTTTTTCGTTTCCTTCCGTAACTTCAATGGTAAAAGGTCCTCCAAAAGATGGAGTCTGCAATTCTGTTTTCCATTTTCCGGAATTGTCCGCTTTCAGCTTGTAGGTTTTGGAATCCCAAGATGTTTTTATCGTAATGTTGGCGTTCTTCTCTGCCCAGCCCCAAATTGGCGCATTCGCCTTTTGCTGCAACATCATGTTGTCCGTGAACAGTGCCGGCAATTTGATTTTTGCATTGATTTGAAAGCTTCCTAAAAGCATTAAAATTGCAATAATTGTTTTTTTCATTTCTACTATGTTTTATTAGCCACGAATTCACGAATTATTTTCAAATCAGGATTATAAAAATTCGTGAATTCGTGGCGAAAAAATTTATTTTTCTTTTACAATACTTACTGGTCCTAATAAACCTGCTTTAAGCAACGGTTCTCCTTCTAAACGAAATGGCGCCGTTGTCCATGTTAATTTTTCTTCTTTTGGCAATTTTTGGTCGCCGATTAATCGGTTTGCCCAAGTATTCGTGATTTTGACAACAATCGTGTTTTTTCCTTTTTTCAGTGCATCAGAAATAGCGACTTTATAAGGAAATGTCCAAAGCGTACCGCAATCTTTTCCGTTGATACTAACCTCAGCAATATTGGCAATTGTCCCCAAATCCAACCAAATTTTATCTTCAGTTTTTCCTTTCCAAACCACTTCTTTTTGATAAGTAGCCGTTCCCGAATAATACTTAATTTGATCATTTTCCGAACTGCTCCAATCAAATAGTTTATCTGTTTTTACAACCTCTTTTGGACCTTTAAATTCTGGATCAAATTGCAATTCCCAGTTTTCATCCAACGTCTGAACGCTCTCAAATTCTATACCTTTTTGATTGCTTTGAGCCAAAATTTCTTTTGTTTCTTCTTTAAAAATCACAAAACCGGATTCATTCGCATCTAAATGTATCGAAACAATTGTCCTTCCATTTTCTATCTTCCAATTGGCTAAAGCCAATGTTTTATCGGTTACAGGATTGTACCAAACCGGTATTTTTCCAGTTACTCGAAACGAAGCTTCAAAGGATCGTTTTTCTTCTTTTTGATTCGAAAGAAAATAAACATCTTCTGTTTCCGATTTACGGTGTGTCCAGGCAATTGTTTCGGCATCGGCCCTGCTTAATTTAGGAAAATAAACATCTTTCGGAATTCCAATTCCTGAAAAATCGTTTCCTAAATATGGTAATTTAATAATTGTTCCTTTTCCAATTTTCCAAGTTGATTCATTTGAGTTATTCCAAATTTCATCAATAACATTTTGCCGTTTTTTTTGATCAGCTTCTGATTGTATTCCGGGTTGCAAATTTGGTTTTTCATCCACAAAAACAGTTCCACCTTGCTTTATTAACTCCAGTATTTTTTCGGCTACAGCCAAAGAAATTATTTTATTCGGTGCCATTTTATGACTTCCTGGAAATAGTAAAGCACGGTATTCGATACTGTTACTGAAAACTATTTTCCCATTTTCAACTTTGGCATTATGCAATAAAACATCGGCGTTGAAAGAATCGTACTGATAGCCATTCATTGCGTTAGTCCATTGTGACAAATCGGTTGAATTTTTACTAGAAGTTACTTCTTTTGGTATTTTAATGCTTGGCTGGCCTACATTTTTCAATCGGATGGCTTCACTTTCCAGACGTTGCTTCCCAAAAACATTCGGAATAAACGGCACCAATCGATCTGGAAGCACCGAACGTGACGGCAAATCTTCACCAATAAAAACCGCCAAATCAATAACCGGTTTTCCTTTTTGCAATTGAAACTGCACTCGCTGGCAATAATCCACCCAGGCTTTTCCTGGTTTCCACCAAGTTTGATCTCTTTGAAAATAAGAACCCACGCCGTCCAAAGTCATTCCAGGTTTTCTGTCCGTCCAAGGATTGTGTACAAAAACGTGATAGAAAAATCGGTTGATTCCGAGGGCATAATTTCGGTCTGCCAAAGTTTTCAAATTTCCGGGATGTTCGTCCCAATCCATTTTTAGTTGCGTAAAAGCTTCGGCCTGAATAATATCTTTTCCGTAAATATGTCCGCCTGAAATCGCATCGAGCATATCATTGGGTTTGTCGTGCGTTGGACTTTTCAGCCAAAATTCGCCACTCGGATAATCGATGTGTTTGAAATGCAAAAGTCCGTCGCTCATCATCGTTGGCGCCACATTTTCGGAACTGAATTTTACTCCTGCTTTTTTGGCTTCATCCGCCAAAGTGCCAAAGAAATTATAGACAATTAATTCTGAAATTGTTTTGCGAACATCATACAATATTTTCTCCGAAGTTTCAATATCGTTTATGGGAATACCCGCCATAACTGGCAAATAATCTACAATATCATAGCCTCTGCGTTTTTTGAATTCGGATTGAAAAACAGGCGACCAATTTTGACTGCCACATTCCCAACTGTCCATATGCAATATTTTAACCACTTTGGATGCCAGTTCAGGCCCTGCTGTTCGAAGCAATTCGCCAAACCAATGATCCAGTTGAAAACGAACCGCTTCGGCATTGAATTTATCGACTTCCAAACCTCGTCCTGCACCTGCCGTGGCATTTTCGTGACCTGTGGATGTATGCCCGAAACGAATAATTCGCCAATTTCCTTTTGAAGGCACTTTCCAATTCAGAATACCTTTTTCATCAACAAACTTCGAAACGTTAATCATTTTTGATTGTTCCACACAATCATTTTTCTCAATTTGTTCAACAGAAGTTTGCGGACTCAAACGCCAAATCGCTCCTGATTTTCCTTGGTAATTGTCAATCAGGGGCTCATTCGATAGATATATTTTTGCGACTTTCAATCCCTGATTCCATTTGGCTGGATCTAAATCTTCCGCACCTGGTTCTGTTCCTTCGGGATCGTAAACAAAACGGAAATATTTGGCTTTTGTCGGAACGATGCTGTGGGTATAAAACGCATCGGTATCTTGCCAACCTTGGCGTGGCGTTGTCAATCGACCGAGACTTTTAAAATTTACACCATCGTCACTTACTTCAATTAGTAAACGATGCGCCTGATAATTATTGCCTTTGTTCTCAATTTGAATGGATTTACACAAAAACGGCTGATCAAATTCGTATTGAACCCAGCCTTTTTCCTTTAATCGAAATTGATCATCTTTTTTTGAATCACTCAAAAATGAAGCATCAAAATCGCCAAGAGTGGAAGTAACTTTTGGACGATTTTGATCGGATGTGATATAATCTTCCTTAACGGGAATGGCAAACACAGCGATATCTTTGTAATACTCTTTGTAATGATTTGGAACGGGTAATTGCAGGTTTTTGAAGCTATTTCCGTTGATTGTAACATCTGCCCAAACCACTTTTTGCATCGACATTTCAGGCCTAATCCACGGTCCTCCAGCAACGGCAAAACCATCGGCGGGATGAAAGGCTATTTTTACGCCTAATCGGTCTGCTTCGGTTAAAGCAAAATGTACCAAGTCCCAGAATTCTTTACTCAACTGTAAAACCGGCGGATCCATCAAGGGCGGATTTGCTGGCCCTTTTATCGTCATCAAATAAGCACCTCCAATTCCGGCTTGTTTCATCGCTTCTAAATCGGCTGTGATGCCGGGTTTTGAATAGGCACTTTGCATCCAATACCAATACACCCAAGGTTTTGAGGATTCGATTGTGGGCTGAAATGATGTGTTTTCATTTTTATAGGTTTCCTGTGCGGAAAGGATTCCCGCAAGTAATAAAATAAAAAAGAAGTGTTTTTTTGGAAACATTATTGTTGTTATTATCCATTTGCTTTGTCATTGCGAAGCAATCTCACGTTAGTTGCTCCAGTTGTAAAAATTCCTACGGAATGACAAACTATACTTTTAAAATCTAATATTTAAACT
Source organism: Flavobacterium eburneipallidum (assembly GCF_027111355.2). Classification (NCBI taxonomy): domain Bacteria; kingdom Pseudomonadati; phylum Bacteroidota; class Flavobacteriia; order Flavobacteriales; family Flavobacteriaceae; genus Flavobacterium; species Flavobacterium eburneipallidum. The sequence goes on along the minus strand of NZ_CP114291.2, from coordinate 895,513 downwards.
GCTTCAAACTGCTTTCCAATTCATTTTTTGAACCGCTGAAAGGCGTCAAATAAAAACTATACTGATAATCTCCCGACTTGATTTGATACTGTTCTATTGGTTGTGCCACCAATGTCCAGCTGTCGTTTCCTCCCACTCCCATCTGGATTAAGTCGATGTTTACCGTCAAAAACCCCGGATCTTTCAAGTCGTAAGTGTGTGAAGCACCGCTTAAATTTTCCTGCGTGTAAGGCCACGCACTCATACTCAAAACTTTGGTGTCGTTCACAACCAAAAATCCTTTGTTTTTTTGTGGAGTGGTCAATGCCATCCATCTTACTTCAGTTCTGTTTCCGTTTTCCTGCGGTTTTGGGTAATGTTCGATAAAATCATTAATTGGCAATGAATATTTACCAACAAACGAACCAAAACTTCTGTCACTGTAATTTTCCAATTCCCCTTTTCCGTACCACGAAATTTGGTCAAATTTTCTTTGAACTCCCATCTGCATTCCAATTTTCGGAATTTTTGGCAGTTTGTTCGAAGCCTTCAAACTGTAATCTACCTTTATCGTTCCGTCCGGTTTGATGTTGTATGCCACGCTCACATTGGCACTGTCTTTTATAATTTCATAATCGCTCGTAATTTTAATTTCAGAAGCTGATTTGTCGATTTTGACATTCGTCAATTTTGGCTTGGCGTTGTACCATTGTTTCAGCAATTTTTGCGATTTCCATCCACGCTTGTCATTATCCGTAAGCGGTCTAACAAAATTAGGCAATAAAGGCGCAAAAACCTGTTCTTCTCCGTTGAAAACATAGGAACTCAAGGCTCCGTTTAATTTATTGATTTTTATGTCGAAATCTTTTCCTTTGATGTTAAAATCAGCGTCGGATTCGGAAACATTTAGATTTCCTTTTTTGGATTCTAAAACAACTTCTTTCTTTTTCAGCAGAAACTGATCTTCCGCTACAGCGTAACCTTTAGAAGCCCAAAGTTCGTCTTTCGAAAGCTGGAATTCAATATTCAAAATGTATTCTGCATCTGCTTTCATCTTTGGCAGATACTGACTTACATTTAAAGTTGTCGATTGTCCTGCCTCTAAATTGAAAGGTTTTAGAATTTGTGTTTTAATAATATTTCCGTTTTCCAATAGTTGAAGAACCGGAATATAATCTGCTAAAGATTTTACAGCACTTCGATTTTTTATTTCTAATTGATTACCATCTTTTAAAGTCGATGTTGCTGGCTGGTAGACCCATTTGTTTTCAAAAAGAGAACCTTTTGGTTTTCCGTTGGAATCTACAATTCCCTTGGTATTGAAATTCCCGTCGTGGTATTTCTCGCCAAAATCGCCTCCGTGGGCAAAATAATTTTGACCCGATCTGGAATCGAATTTCACCAATCCCTGATCTTTAAATTCCCAGATGCAGCCTCCAATGACTCTTGGAAGCGAACGGAATTCATCCCATAATTCTTTTAAATTTCCAACGGAATTTCCCATTGCGTGCGAGTATTCCACAAAAATAATTGGTCGGGTGTCCTTCTTTTGGTCCACCAAAAATTTCGGAGTGAAAACGCCTGGGTAAAATCGGCTGACCATATCGACATACGAATCATCCTGCGGGTTTTCGAATCGGTAGGCGTGATCGATTGTTTTTGGATATCCCTTATCCAGCGGATCGATATAACCATCCAATTTTGCATTTCCTTGCGCCGGTTCGTAATGCACGGGACGCGTAATGTCAAAATCGTGAACCCAACCCGACATTGCGGAATGATTGGGTCCTTTTCCGCCTTCGTTACCCAAACTCCACATCACCACCGATGGGTGGTTTTTGTCTCTTTCGACCATTCGGGTCATACGCTCCAAATAAGCATTAGTCCATTTTGGATCGTTGCTCAATTTTCCGCCAATTCCGTGGGTTTCCTGATTGGCTTCGTCCATTACCATAATTCCATATTGGTCGCACAATTCATAAAAATACGGATCGTTTGGATAATGGCTGGTACGAATAAAGTTGAAATTATATTTCTTGATTGTCGTAATATCTTGTTTGATATCTTCTCTGGTTACCGCTTTTCCACGGGTTGGATGATGGTCGTGACGATTCACGCCATACACATAGGTCTCTTTTCCGTTGATTAACATCTTGCCATTTTCTTTCGAAAATTCAATCGAACGGAAACCAACTTTACAGCTTTTGGCTTCGGTGATGTTGCCGTTTTTATCTTTTATCGAAACGACCATTGTATATAAATTGGGCTCTTCGGAACTCCATTTTTTTGGATTTTTGATATTTTCCTGAAAGAATCCGAAGCGAACATTGTCCAGACGAGGGTAACTTTCGTTGATTAAATCAATCACCGGTCTTTGAAGCGGCTCTTTGAACATCGCCTTATTATTGGCATCGTACAACTGGACATTCATCGTGTAATCCTTGATTTTTTCACCAGTCAGATTCTCCACTTTTGGACGCAGTTTGAAAATCGCGTCTTTGTATTCTTTATCCAATTTGGTTTGGACAAAGAAATCCTGAATGCGTAGTTTTGGCTCTGCCATAATAAAAACTTCACGCTGGATTCCGCTCATTCGCCAGTGATCCTGATCTTCGAGATACGAACCGTCTGCCCATCGGATTACCTGAACCGAAACCACGTTTTCTCCTTCTTTCAAATAAGGAGTAATATCAAATTCCGAAGGCAAACAACTGTCTTCTCCATAACCCAAAAACTCTCCATTTAACCAAACCTGAAAGCCTGAACTTACGCCGCCAAAATGCAAAGTCACGGTCATATCCTTCCAATTGGCCGGAACGGTAAAACTGTGTTGGTACGAACCGATTCCGTTGTAGTCTTTAGGAATATAAGGCGGATTTATGGGTCTAAATGGATAAACGGCACTTTTGTAAATAGGGTTGTCGTACCCTTTCATTTCCCAGTTGGAAGGAACTTCTATTTTGTCCCAACCCGATACGGTGTTTTTATAAAAATCTTTTGAAGCTTGTTTTAGATTCACCGCATATTTGAAATTCCAGTTGCCGTTCAGCATTTGGATTCGGCTCTTGGTTCTATCCCCTTTTAGCGCATCTTCAATATTGCTGTACGAATAAGCCGTTGCTCTGGATGGCTGTCTGTTGATACTTGTTACCGTTGGGTCTTCCCAAGGAGCAAATTCGTATTTTTTGTGCAATTCCGGAACTCCCGCTGGTTCGCCGGTTACGGATTGGGCCTGTGTTGTGTAAGATGTTAGAAGTAAAATGTAAAATGTAAATACCGATTTAGGTATCGAAAATCGAAACCTGAAAAAGTGATTTATTTGAATTGATTTGAACATTATATTATTTTTTAGTGTTTTGTCATTCAGTAGGAATCTCTGCATTGTGAGATTCCTACGGAATGACAAACTGTATCTTTATATTAATTCTTTTTAGTTTCTTTTTTCTCTGGTGGAGCCACAAAATTCATTTCACTTTTACCTAAATCCTTGGAAGTTGCCACGGCAATTCCTCTTTGCTCTGCTTTGTTAACGGCACAATAGAAATGATAAACAATACCATTGTGTTTCACTACAAATGATTTATGGGCAAACATATTATCATACGGTTCTGACGACTGTATCAAATTCTCGCCTTTCCAGTCGTTCCAATGAATCAAATCGTTCGACACTGCAAAACGGTTGAAAGCACCTTGATCCCAACCTGTCCAAAAAGCACCAAAATAAAACATCACCCAAGTATCGTTGACTCTTTGAATGTATGCATCGCCCGTGATTCCTCTATGGTTATTCAAAACTGGATTTTTTCCGAACCGTTTCCAGGTTTTCATATCGTTTGAAACTGCCATTCCAATTCGTTCTGCACCTTTTTGCGGTTTCAAACTGTCGCCTCGGGCATTGTAATACATAACAAAATTATGCCCCGTCAATTTATCTTTGTCACGGATGACGCTGTTTTTGTACATTGTGCTGTTGTCCCACCAGCTTACGTCTTTGTCTTTTGGTGTTAAAACTGGATTTTCCAATCTCTGAAATTCGTGTGGTTTTGTCGGTGCTTCCTTGGTGTAAGCCATTCCTATTGACAATATTCCGGCTTCGTAGCCTTTACTGTCTCCGCCAAAATAACTCATCCAGTATTTGTCATCGTATTTTTCCCATTCGTAACTTCCGCCCCAAGTTGGGTCTTGCAACGAAATATATCCCGCTTTTTGGTTCACATCCCAATGTTTTTCATTTTCTGAAAAGGACATTACTTTTCCTAAATGTTTCCAATGCAATAAATCATCGCTTTCGGCCAGCCAGGTTTCGTAGCCTCTTCCGTCGTAAATCAAATAGGTCATAAACCATTTTCCGTCTTTCCTAAAAACGCTTGGGCAGTCCATTTTATAGGAGTTGTCCGTTGGCACCATCACCAAACCGTATTTGTAAGGCGTTTTGATTTCGTTGTAAATCTCCTGCATCACGGTTTCGTTGATTTCTCTTTTTTTGTATTTGGTTGCACAACTCGCTATTAGCAAAGTTGCTATTCCAAAAAAAAGATATTTCATTGTATTTTTCATATATTTCCTTCAATTTTATTATTTTCTTCTTTAAGGTCAGTCAAAGACTGAAAAACACATCCTCAAAGTCTCCGACTTTGAGGAGCAGATTAAACTAATTTCCACGGATTTTTTTCTTCTTAACAACTTTGTCAAAGTTCAAAACTTTGACAAAGATTAAAATCGCTTAAATCCTCGTTCTATATTTACTTCAACTCCTTCAATCTCGATTCCATCACGTCTTTGTTCAGTTTTACTTTTACCATTCCTGTTGGGTGAAATCTTCTTTTTAGATCGATGGCGTTGTACACGATTGTATAAACGTCATTTCCTTCGGGAATTAAACAAAGCGGTGTTCGCATAATATCCCACCATTTATCCACTTTGGTTTCTATTGGCAAATAGCGTGCTTCTCCCCAATTGATTCCGTCTTTTGAAAGTGTGTATCCAATCATATTGGGCAAATGATGTCCCCATCCTTCAGGGCCTCCGTCAAAAATGGCGATGTACAAACCGTTTGGCAACTGACTCACAATTGGATTTTCAACAAACTGTGGATGGATCGTTTTTATCGGTTCTAAACCTTTGTTTAATCGTTTCCACGGACCTTCCAAACTATTCGATTCTGCCAAAGCCACAAACCAGCCTTTTCCTGATTTCGTCGGATAATCTGCCCAAGATTCAAACGGATAGGCTCCGCTGTAAAATCCGAAATAGTTGTCGCCGACTTTATACGGAAAAAAGGAAGCCACTCCCTGACGTCCTTCCCAAGGCTGTGAATCCAAACCCGGTTCCATAATGATTCCCATATCTTTGTACGGACCACCGATTCCGTTGATTCCATCGACCGTTGATTCACAACGCCAAATTCTTCCAAAAGAATGATTCGGTTGAATTTCTTTGTGAACGGTATAAGCCAAATAATAGCCGTACCATTTATTTGCTTTTTCGTTAAAAACCGGCATATACGACCAAATCGCCGCACGACGATCGTTCATCGGATTATCATCTTCGGTGATGGCATAAGTTCCCCTGGCTTGCAAAATAGTGGATTCTCTTTTCCAATGAACGGCGTCCTTACTTGTCCAATGTCCGATTTTAGTTTTTACACGATCGTAATACATTTCTATACCAACTTCACCAGCTCTTTCCGTTGGAAACATATGATAGGCATCGCCAACTTTCACCACGCGACCTCCTTCAAAACCGCCTTGAATTCCTTCGGTTCCAGGAAATCCTTCATCGATTACTGGCTTATTTTCGCCACCAATAATTTCGAAAAGTGGTTTTTCATCGGAGAATCCTTCGATTATGTAAGGCATATTCCAAAGTTTTCCATCCAATAATTGGGCATTACGGGAAACTATTGGTTGATTGTTTTTGATTACACCTAAAACGGCGAACAAGCCTTTGCCTTCGGGATTTATAATTTGAGTTCCTTTTGGATAAGAAATCGCATATACATTTACGGGTGGCAAACCTGTGATGGTAACACCGTTTTCCAGAACTAATTTGGCATTGTTTAATTGGCGGTAATCTGAATTATTTTTTTCTTGAAAAATTCCTATCAGCACCTGGACCGGCTCCTTGAATTTTAATTGTAATGGAGCATTCGTTCCTTTTTTGTAAGCATCCAAAGGAAGTTCTACTCCTGTCAACCCTTGCAATTCGGTTGCCAATCCTATAATATTGTGTTTGCTACCTGAAAAAACGTGTGCGTATTGGGTTGTTTTGAATGCTTTGTAATTGGATTTTACCACTTCAAAAGAAGCGGGTTGCCAAGCTGGATTTTGAGCTTTTACTGAAAATTGAAAGCTCAAAAAAACCAAGAATAACCAATGAATATATTTACTTTTTTGAATCATTATTTAACTGCTTTATAACTTACTTTATACTCCACATTCGGTTTTACGATCAATTGGTATTTGTTTTTTGCCAATTCTGTAATCGTTCCTGAACTTACTTTCGGTTTGCTTGAACTTTCGAAAACCAATTTTCCTTCGCCTTCAGATGCTTTTACTTTGATTTCTTTGGTACTACAATATACGGCAACTTCTCCGTTTGGCGTTGGCACTTTTCCTTCCATCCATTGCTGTCCGCCTAAATTGGGTTTGATTTCATATTCAGCATAACCCGGAGCAGTTGGTTTTACACCCAAATAATATTTTCCCAACAAATAAATTGGGCTGGAACCCCAGGCGTGGCAAAGACTTTTTCCATAAGGACGTCCGTACATCGCTAAATGTTCTGTTCCTTTTTTGTTTGGGTTGTATTCTTCCCAGAAAGAAGTTGCGCCTTCTTTTAACATTCCGCCCCAATAGTCTTTCATTTCTTTCAACACATAATCTTGTTCGCCCATGGCACACAACGCTTCCAACTCGTAAAAACGCATGTAGGGTGTTGTGATTTGAAGAATATCATCATTGAGCAACACCTTCTTTTTTATACTTTGTTTTTGTTCTTCATTAAAATAATTGAAAAAAATACCGAACATATTAGCGTATCTGGTAACAATATCCTGCATTTTACCGTCTATACGCTGGTGCTTCATCACGTTTTCTTTTTTATCCCAAAACACATCAAATAATTTTATTTTTAAATCATCCGCTAATTTTTTATACTCTTTTTGGTCATCCTTTTCACCTGCAATTTCAGCACTTACTGCCATTGCTTCTAAACTTCTCGCTAAAAGCATTTGCTCAAAACTAACCTCACCCGTTTTTGGTAATCCGTTTGCCCAATCAATAAAAACCCAATCGCCTTCTAATGGTTCCAGAAATCCGTTTTTGTTTCTTCTTTCTAAACAGAATTCCATCAATGATTTCATTCGCGGATAAAAAGTTTTGATAAATTTCGTATCGCCCGTGTGCAAATAGTAATCGTAAACACCCACAAACCAATACAGCGAATAATCCATTATGATATTTACATGAGCTGTCACAGGTTCTTTACCACGAAGAGCCAACAGCGTTCGTTCTACGGAAGCCGAATCAAAGAACAAATAATAATTCATTAAATAACTTTGGTAAGCGTCGCCAGACCAAACCCAACGGTCGCGTTTGATTCCGTCTATAAAAAATTCACGGGATGTTAAATGCATCGTGTAAGCCGACACATCCCAAATTTTATTCAATTCTTGATCCGAAGATTTGAATGCACCACGATACTCCAATGGCAAGTATTCATAAAGCATCGAAATGGAATCATATTTTACCGATGCATCTGCTACTACCTGAACATAGCGAAATGCTTTCGACCCATTATGAGTATACGTTTCCGCTTGATTTCCATCAAAAGATAAATGGTCTAATGTTTCACATCTGGCCGTATCCATCGCTTCTTCACGAGATTCACCATAATACAATGCTAGTTTACCTTTTCCTTTTAAGCCGTGAATTTTAATGTAACCAAAGGTTTCTTTACCAAAATCAACCAACTGACCTGCTGCTGTTTTTTCTGTTTTTTTGGCATTCCAGGGTGTAGTTGTTAGTTTAAATTCAGAAGGCTTGTTTTCTGGCGCATCAAAATTCCAGGAACCAACAGGCACCCATGGTGTACCGGATTGCTGTGCTTTTCCATTTTCATCAATCCAAAGTTTATCTTCATTAGTCACCTTCCAGGAAGCATCTGATTTCACATACTTACCAGCAATATAAATAGCTGGTAACACTTCCTGATTATACACTTTAAAGGAAATTTTGTGTTTACCGGCTGGAATTTTTAATGATTTGGGTTGCCCGTAAACTTGAACACCATCTAAAAGTAATTGAAAAGAGCCTTCCGAGTAGATTTTTACATCGTCTGGGGCAGGAATATCTACTTCTGTCTGAAAAGTGACCAAGGCATACGGACTGTAATATTGCCAAAGCGGTGGAAATACTGCTTCGCGTTCTGTACGTCTTACCTGCATTTTATTGCTTAACCAAACTTCGAAATCTCCCGGATACCAAATCCAGGTTTGAGCCGAAGCCGCTTCTGACAAAAAGAATACCGCAACAACGCAAACAATCGTTTTAAAACTTTGGCGTAAAGAAGAAAATAGTTTCATATTAATTGAAATTAAAAATGAGATATAAAACGACAATTGTTACTCCTAATAAACCAAACAACAATTTGACTTTTTTACTGGTTTTAGGAACTTCTGACTCGATTTCGAAATTAGTTTCGGGATTTTTATCCACTAATGAAATGACAATGGCTGTTAACATTAAAACGGCAAAAATGTAAAAAGAAATCAATAAAAAGTGTGGCCAGGCTGTGTAAACATCGGCTGGAAAAATCCATAAATACAATACTCCAACGAATAAACTAAAAGCCGAACCCCATGAAAGTGTCCAGTTTACAGCTCTCTTTGTGGTACGCTTCCAAAAAATACTCAACAAAAACACAACAGATAAAGATGGTGCTAAAAAGCCTAAAACTGCCTGAAAGATGTTGAATAAATTTTGCCCTTTGATATTGTCAATCGCTACTGTAATCAGAATAGAAACAATACACCCTACTCCAATGGTGATACGACCTACTTTAATCTGATCCTTGATAGTTGCCGCAGGATTCATTTTCTTCACATAAATATCATTGGTAAAAACCGTACTCAACGCATTCAATGAAGAACCAATTGTAGCTACTAATACAGCAATCATCACACAAATAACCAAACCGTTCATTCCACTTGGAAATAAATTGGTTACCATTGTCATATAAGCCAAATCGGAATTTTCTCCTAATTCTGGATATAAAACGGCACACAAAATTCCCGGTAAAATAAATAATGGCAATGCCATCACTTTTAACCAACCAATAAAATTAACTCCTAATTGTCCTTGCTCTAAATTTTTGGCTCCCAATACGCTTTGTACCATCGATTGATCGGTACAAAAGAAAGCTACTGCAGCCACAGGATAACCTAATAAAATAGCAGGCCAGGGATAATGAGCATCATCCGCAGGACGCACTAAATTCCAAAAATTTGATGGCGTTTTTGCAATTAAAGCTTCGATTCCGCCTACTTTTTGTAAACCTAAATAGGATAAGGTAAGCGATACAACAATTAACAAAATCATCTGAAAAACATTCACTTTGGCAATGGCTTTCAATCCTCCGGCATAGGTAAAAATTCCAGAAAAAATCACTAAAACTGTCACACTTTGCCACATCGGAATCCCTAAAATCTGACGTACTAAAACGCCTCCACTAAACAATCCCAAAGACAACCAACTTACCAAAATTTTCACCATGGCATACCATGCTAAAATGGTCTGCGTACTATCACCATAGCGTTTTCCCATATATTCGGGCATTGTACTTACTTTGCTCGCAATGTATTTTGGTGCAAAAACGATAGCCAAAAGCAGTAAAAAAACAAAGGCATACCATTCGAAATTTCCTGCTACAATTCCAGTGGTATATCCAATACTGGCAAAAGCTAATAATGAAGATGGCCCAACATTAGTTCCCCACATATTGAATCCAATATTATACCAATTCAACGAATTTCCCGCCATAAAAAGCGTTTCATTCTTCTTGCTTTGTTTGACACTAACAATGTATCCAATAACCAATAATATCACTAAATAAGCAGCAACTATTATAAAGTCTAAAGCAGTTAATTTATCGTAGATGGTATTATTCATAGGTTATATTCTTTTAAAATATTCGCCATTTTTACTGGCATTCCGGTTTGTAATGTTTTGTCCATTGCCTGCAATAAAGCTACGGTTCCTATTCCTTCTTTCATATCCGGATACGCTGTAAAACCTTGCTCAATACTATCTGCAAAATAGTCTAAATAGTTTTGGTATTCCCCACCATGATGACTTTGTCCTTCAAAACGGAAATAATATTTAAGCGTTGCATCTCCCCAGTGAATGATTTTTTCTTCGCCTTCTTTATCGGTAACAGAATAACGCAATTCATGATAATCTGCCTGACTTGCTCCTTCGGTCCCTCTTAAAATAACACTCATTCCACTATCTCTTTTGGTTGGCTGTGTTGGCGAAGTATAGACTCCACTAACTCTGGCAATTCGTCCATCAGTCGCTTTGAAAATAAAGTGCATTGTATCTTCATTTTTCAAGCCTGCTGTTTTTCCGTTGCTGCTGATCATTCCATAACCCATTACTTCTTCGATATTAGGCAAATACCAACGAATAAAATCCACAGGATGACTCAATCCTCCGTACAACCATTTGAATGATTGTAACAACGACCATTCTTTTTTTAAAAACCAACGGTGATCCGCATGATAATGCGATTCTATTGTAATCAAATCACCAATTACTCCTGCTTCAAAATCTTTTCTTTGTCTTTTAGCTGGTTCAAAAAAACGTGAACTTTGACCAATAAATACTTTCTTTCCTGTGCTTTTGCTTAACTCCAATAACTCCTTCGCATCCGAAAGATCGTCAATGAAAGGCTTGGTGCAAACCACGTGTTTTCCAGCCAACAAGGCTTTTTTTACATGTTCAGCATGCAAATGATCTGGTGTATAAATCGCAATGATATCGATTGCGCTATCATTTAAAAGTTCATCGTAATTGGTGGCATAAGAATGGAAATCAAATTCTTTAGCTCTTTGCTTACACAACTCTTCGTTACTATCACACACTTTTACCAACTCTAATTTTGAGCTCGACAAAGCGGCCGACATTGTACTTCTTCCTTCTCCTAAACCTAAAATGGCTATTTTTAACATTTATTCTGTTTAATTTTTTCCTCACCCCAGCCCTCTACAAAAAAGAGGGAGCCAAAACTGGATTGAGACCTATTAAGTATTGGCATTATACTTTTTCAATTTTCTTTATTCTTTTCTCAATTTTCTCGTCTAAAGCTTCTTCAAAAACATCCAAACTTCTCCTGGTTTTGTTCCCTCGATTCCTGTTTGGTATTTTTTCATTAAGGCGTTCCAATCGTCAACACGCGGATTGTTTTCGGTAGTTTTTGGATTTAATTTATCCAAACTTTCTCCTTTTGGAATACTGATTACTAACATTAATTGTCTTCCGTTTTTGAAAACCTGCAATTGTTGGAAATCGGCATTACAGAAACCTTTAGCAATTTCCGGCCATTTTTCAAATTGAGTCGTGTGATAATCCACATACTCTTTTTGCATTTTTTCATCAGCTACTAAATTGGCAGTCAATACAATATTTTCCCATTCGGATGCTGGTTTTGAATCCTTGCATCTTTCGAAATTTTGAAAATCATAAACTGGATTTTCGTAGATTTTAATTTCTAATTCAGGAAAAGCTAGAGCCAGTTTTCTTTTTGTTCTTTCTGGCTGATTCATCAAACCATAAATCACCAGATGATTTTCCCATTGGTACAATTCTTCGCCTACAATTCGGAAACCTTTTATCGTCGATTTGATTTTTTCAATATCAAAATTTTTCCCGATTAATTCTATCGCTACCGATTTTGGCATTTCTTGTAATCCCCAAGCCTCATCAACAACTACTTCTTTTTTCAAATTTGCAAAAGGTGCACGAATACCTGCATTTTCCTTGATTTTTGGATCAACAAAAGCATAATTATCTTTCCAAACATTCCCAGCTGGACCATTGTTATTTTTTAAAATTTTCTTAATTGGAATCCAATTGTTTTTAATCGTAAAATGTTGTGAACCTTCGTCGGTATACAAATACAGCCATAAAAATGGATCGTGAGCATACGGACTGTTGTACACTTTATCAATGTAATTTTCTTCTATTCGGCTGTCTGGCTGCGATGAAAGCGTGTAAATTCCAGCCACATCGTGTAAATGTTTGGCATAATGATGAATTTTATTTCCAATAATTTTATTGTTTTTCATCACATTTTCAGTGTGTGTCCAACCCCAACCCATCGAAATTCCGCTGTAAGCTACATCTGAAATTTCGTTGTGTTCAATAGTCAAATTCTTCACAAAACCAGCTGCAATTCCTAAACATCCCCAATCTTCATTGGCAACATCAGTAATCATATTATCAGCAACTAATTCATTCGAACAAACTTCTCTATCATCTTTTACTTGTAATGGCAAATGCGCTTCGAAAGCTTCTTCGGAGAAAACACCCAAATTAATTCCGTTTCCACCAATATCTTTAAAAAGATTTCCTTGTACTTTGTTGTTATTTGTTCCTTTATGCAAATCCAGTCCTGTAGAAGACAAATGCTCAAAACTACAAGATTCGAAAATCGTGTTATTAGCAAAATTCACTTCAACAGCTGCTCTTGGTCTTCCCACCCAAGCCTGATTTTCTAAAGAAGCCTGATTTGGCGTTCCTGGAGTTTTCAATTTGTAAGCATCTAATAAATACATTCCTGCCTGCAACGGAACGTGACCTTGCTGAGAAGGACGAAGCCAATTGCTGTACTGAAACGAAATTCCTTTAAACTTTACATCGTGCACTGGAGAGTCAATCGTTCCTTTTACTTCAACTAAATTTTCTAAAACCGGAGCAGTCACTTTGGCGGAAGCCATATTTTCTCCTGCTCTTGGAATGTAATATATTTTGGCTTTTTTTCTGTCCAAATACCATTCTCCGGCTTCGTTCAGCATTGACATTCCGTTGTTTAAAAAGAATGCTGAATTTCCGTTATTTTTCGAAATCCAAGGTGCTGGCCAAGGGTGTTCACTTTGAATTCTACTTTCTGGTTTTTCGAATGAAAGTCGGGCGCTGTCTTTTTTCACCTCGATATTTTTAATTCGAAGATTGGCAATTGCCCACCATTGTACGATGAACATTTCCATTCCGGGTTGAAATTTAATCGATTTATCCTTGAAAGGAATCCAGCAAGTTTCTGTTGCAGCATCCCATGAAAGAATTCTGTCCATTTGATTTCCAGCTGTGCTTTTGGCTCTGACGGCTTTTTTTCCATTCACCCACAATTGTCGGTAATTGATGATTTCACCCGCTTTTTCAGGAGCATCAGCTACCCAAACCATTCCTAATTTTAATCCATTTATTGAAGTTGTGGTTTTTTTCCAATTTTTGATTTCGATTCCACCGCTAAAAATAGGTTTTGCATTGACATCGGCTTCAATAGTTGTTGGACTATCAGCTGTTCCTGAATCTTCTGGCCTTACAAACAAAGGCTCATCAAAATAATAGGTTCCGTCTTTGATGATAATATGAATTCCTCCTTTTACCGATGCGTCTTTTAATCGACGGAATTCCCTAGCTTTTCTCAATGCCATGTGTACGGTTGCTAAAGGACTTACTTTTGTTCCTTCGTTAGTATCTTTTCCGTTTGGTGCGACCCAAATTTCGGCAGCATTGGCTGAAAAGAGCATTCCTATTAGAAAAAAAATTAAAAATATGTTACGCTGTTGCTTTGAAGTCATTGTAAAAACTAATCGTTAATTGAACAAAAAAACATATTTCTGAATCATTCATGCAGCAATACATTCTTCTCTTTTTTTTATTAATCCTATTTATAGTAATCTATTTCCGAGAATATTGTATTTATTCCAAGGAATAATTATTTAAAAGCTAAAAGTACTATTTATATAATTATTCCGTGTTATTTTTAAACAACGAACAATTGTATAAATATTTGTAACTTAACGCCCTCTTAGATAAATTTTAAACAAATATGGATCAAATCAATTCAAAAAACAATGTTGGAAATTCTGGAGTTTGGTGGCATGAAAAAAACCAAGGTCCATTGGCTAATTTGCCTTTCATCAAGCAGTTTGGAAGTATGCGTTTTACGAAAGTGCAAATGGACGAAAATATGCGTCCGCACTTGAATGATGGAATCGAAATTCATTTTGTAACCAGTGGTAAATACGACTGGGTTGTCGAAGGCAATCAGATTGAATTACTACCTGGTAATTTATCGGTAACTGCACCATGGCATTGGAACGGAAGTCCAAATGGAAAAATGGACATTGGTTACATCAATTGGATTATTTTAAAGCCAGTAGAATATGACCAAAAGAAGAAATTAAATCTAGGAAAATGGACTAAATTGTCTCAAAAATTCCAACATAGTCTGGGCGAATTAATTGCCGATAATAGCAATGCCGTTTTAGAAAAAGCCAAAGATTTTGAAAAATATTTTGCTGAAATTCGCAAAGAATTAGCCGATCAAGAAGAAGGTTTTGAAATTATGGTGGGTAATATTTTAGAGAATTTACTCATCGATTTGTATCGCCATCTCTCGTCTAGAAGTCTCAAAACCGAGGAAGAAACCAATTTTATTGAAACTTTCACTAAAATCATTTCGGAAGATATTAGCAAAAAATGGAATATCGACGATTTAGCGCATCGTTTTGGGATGGGGAAAACCAAATTTACGTATGAAGTAAAAAGACTAACTGGTTATCCTCCAAATAGTTACATCATAAATCTTAAAATTGAAAAAGCCATTGTATTGATGCAAAACCCTAAAAACAAATCCATGTCGGATATTGCTTATTCTTGCGGATTTTCGTCGATACAGCATTTTACTTCTTCTTTTTTACAAAGAACTGGGACGACACCGGGTAAATATAGAGTTAAAAACAGTTAGGATTCCTTAGGAATAAACTTTTTATGTATTTCTATTTAAAATGAATTTTTCAAGTTTTTCTTTTTTGACTACAAATGTTTCAGAACTTTCATCGTGTAAACCAAGTCTTCTTCCTCCTAAAAAAGTAAAATGCTCATAAGGCACAATTCTCAACACAGTTCTAGCTAAAATATTCTTTAGTTTTGGTTTTGAACCATCTTTTAAAACCACTATTGTTTTGGTAAAATATTTAGCAACTGTTCGAGATAGAAAAAATTCAGTAAGTCCGTAATAAAAAAACCAAATTATTGAATGGAAAATAAAATTTTCTGAATGATTGAACGTATCGATCCAATCTGAAAAATATGGATAAACGTTGTCAAACTTTACAAAACTCAACAAGAAATAGACCATCAACGAGAGTATGTAAATAAAAAACAAATCGATTATAAAGTTCAAAAAACGAGTGTTTTTTGACGCTAGAATGTAATTCGGAATTATGTCTTTTTTCTTCATTGAAATACAAATATAAAAAAACAGCTACCAAAATTGATAGCTGTTCCTCTTTATTCTCTTTTCTTTGTTCTATTTCCTTTAAGACCCACACATCTCACAATCTTCTGGACCAGCATTTTTAGCTAATTCGATCATGGCTCTGTATTCTTCTGGACTTATTTCTACAGGTTCGTTTAATTCAGCAATAGGTTGTAGTTTTTGCTCTGCAACTGGCTCTTTTACCTCAACTGGTTCTGCTTTTTTATCGTTGTTCAATGTGAATTTGATAGCATCAACTGCTGCTTTGGTTCTCAAATAATACATTCCTGTTTTCAATCCAGATTGCCAAGCGTAGAAGTGCATTGACGTCAATTTAGAGTAATTGGCGTTTTGCATAAACAAGTTCAACGATTGCGATTGATCTACAAAATAACCACGCTGACGAGACATATCGATAATATCTTTCATTGACATTTCCCAAACGGTTTTGTACAAGTCTTTCAAGTCTTGCGGAATGTTTAAGTCTTGAACCGATCCGTTATTACGCATTAATTCTTGTTTCAAACTTTCGTTCCAAAGTCCGCGTTCTACTAAATCATTTAATAAATGTTTGTTCACCACGATAAATTCTCCTGAAAGTACACGTCTGGTGTAAATATTAGAAGTATACGGTTCGAATGCTTCGTTGTTTCCTAAAATTTGTGAAGTCGAAGCTGTTGGCATTGGTGCTACCAACAATGAGTTTCTTACTCCGTGTTCCATTACTTCTTTTCTCAATGATGCCCAATCCCAACGTCCTGAAAGTTCTTCGTCTTTCATTCCCCAAAGGTTGTGTTGGAATTCTCCTTGCGAAATTGGCGATCCTTCAAATGTAGAATAAGGTCCTTCTTCTTTTGCCATTTCCATCGAAGCGGTTACGGCTGCAAAGTATAAAGTTTCGAAAATTTCTTGGTTTAATTTCTTTGCTTCGTCACTAGTAAAAGGCAAACGTAACATAATAAAAGCATCAGCAAGACCTTGTACTCCTAATCCTACTGGACGGTGACGCATATTAGAATTCTCTGCTTCTTGTACTGGATAATAATTTCTGTCGATTACTTTGTTTAAGTTTCTAGTTACACGTTTGGTAACCGTAAACAACAATTCGTGATTGAATTTATTGTTTTCAACAAACATTGGTAACGAAAGTGAAGCTAAATTACAAACTGCAATTTCGTCTTTTGAAGTATATTCCATAATCTCGGTACACAAATTCGACGAACGAATGGTTCCAAGATTTTTTTGATTTGATTTACGGTTTGCTGCATCTTTGTACAACATATATGGTGTTCCAGTTTCGATTTGCGATTCTAGAATTTTCTCCCACAATTCGTGTGCTTTGATGGTTTTTCTACCTTTGCCAGCCTTTTCGTAATCGGTATATAATTTTTCGAATTCCTCACCATGAACGTCATACAAACCTGGACATTCGTTTGGACACATCAAAGTCCAAGGTCCATCTTCTTGCACACGTTTCATAAATAAATCCGAAGTCCACATGGCGAAGAATAAATCTCTCGCACGCATTTCTTCTTTTCCAGTATTCTTTTTCAAATCCAAGAAATCAAAAATATCAGCATGCCAAGTTTCGATATAAATCGCAAAACTTCCTTTACGTTTTCCACCACCTTGATCCACATAACGAGCCGTATCATTGAACACTCTTAACATGGGCACAATTCCGTTTGATGTTCCGTTTGTACCACGAATATAAGATCCTGTTGCACGAACATTGTGAATAGAAAGTCCAACTCCTCCTGCTGATTGCGATATTTTAGCGGTTTGTTTTAACGTATCATAAATTCCGTCAATACTGTCATCTTGCATTGCTAGAAGGAAACAAGAAGACATTTGTGGTTTTGGCGTTCCAGCGTTGAACAATGTTGGCGTGGCGTGTGTAAAGAATTTTTTCGACATCAAGTCGTAAGTTTCAATTACAGATTTCAAATCCCCTAAATGAATTCCAACCGAAACACGCATCAACATGTGTTGCGGACGCTCTACAATTTTTCCGTTAATTCTCAACAAATACGAACGTTCCAAGGTTTTAAAACCGAAATAATCGTAGTTAAAATCTCTGTTGTATATAATATGCGAATCCAAGAATTCGGCATTTTCCATAATTACTTTATGCACTTCTTCTGAAAGCAAAGGTGCTTCTAGATTGGTTCTCGGATTGACATAATGAAACATTTCGTTCATCGTTTCCGAGAATGATTTTTTGGTATTTGAATGCAAATTCGAAATGGCGATTCTCGCTGCTAATTGTGCATAATCTGGATGCGCAATAGTCATGGAAGCAGCCGTTTCAGCCGCAAGATTATCTAATTCTGATGTTGAAACTCCATCGTAAAGCCCCTCAATTACTCGCATTGCCACTTTTACGGCATCTACTAAATCATTCAAACCATAGCATAGTTTTTTAATTCTATCCGTGATTTTGTCAAACATTACTGGCTCTTTCCTACCGTCTCTTTTTACTACGTACATAATCTTGTTGTTGTTTTTTAAACAGAAAATCCCTTTTCTATTTAGGTGAATTTGTATTACTATTTTGGGAAACTAATCCCGGGCATTCTATAATTTATTTTTAAGAAGGATCTTTGTCAAAGTTTTGAACTTTGACAAAGATTAAAAAAATCAAAAATCAGCGTCGAAACTAATTTTTTGAGCGTCAGAATCGGTGTTCATCACTCCTGCTTTTTGGTATTCGGCTACTTTCTTTTCGAAGAAATTGGTTTTTCCTTGGAGCGAAATCATATCCATAAAATCGAATGGATTTGGTGTATTGTACTCTCTTTCGCATCCTAATTCGACCAACAATCTATCGGTAACAAACTCTAAATATTGTGTCATCAAAGAAGCATTCATTCCAATCAAACTCACAGGAATTGACTCGGTAATGAATTCTCTTTCGATGTTTAACGCATCTACAATAATTTCTCTAATTCGCTCTTTTGGGACTTTGTTTACCAAATGATGATTGTGTAAATGCACAGCAAAATCACAGTGAACGCCTTCGTCACGAGAAATTAATTCGTTTGAAAATGTCAGACCTGGCATTAATCCACGTTTTTTCAACCAAAAAATAGAACAAAAACTTCCGGAGAAGAAAATTCCTTCTACGGCTGCAAAAGCAATTAATCGTTCAGCAAACGAATCGGATTCGATCCATTTCAAAGCCCATTCTGCTTTTTTCTTAATCGCAGGAAAAACATCTATTGCCGTAAACAACTCTGTCTTTTCAGCTTCATCTTTTACGTAAGTATCAATCAAAAGCGAATAGGTTTCGCTATGAATATTTTCCATCATTATCTGAAAACCATAGAAGAATTTGGCTTCAGCATATTGTACTTCGTTCACGAAATTCTCTGCTAAATTCTCATTTACAATTCCGTCTGAAGCCGCAAAAAATGCCAAAATATGTTTTACAAAATATTTTTCATCTTCGCTTAACTTATTGTTCCAATCGTTTAAATCTTGGGATAAATCTATTTCCTCTGCAGTCCAGAAACTGGCTTCCATGCTTTTATAAAATTCCCAAATATCTTGGTGTTTGATAGGAAATATTACGAATCTATTTTTGTTCTCTTGTAAGATTGGTTCAATTTGCGACATTTTGATTTTGTTTTTTAGAGATTTTATTGAAAAGTGTGCTTTTCGTAGATTACAAAGATTGTGAATTATCGTGGTTATTAAAAGTCAAACTTATTCACAATCGGCTTGAGTTTTTAACAATTAGAATGCTTTTCATACAAATAATAAAACACTGTTTATCAGTTATTTAAAAAGCATAAAAACAAGAAACCACCCTAAAACATAGGGGTTTAATAAAAGAAAAAAAGGGAAGGTGTTTATTTTTTTCGAGGATCATTTTTCAATTCCTCGGCCACTTTTTCGAGTTCGATATACCAGTCTTCGCCAAATCGTCGAACGAGTGCTTCTTTGACAAATTTATACACAGGAACTTCTAATTCTTTGCCTAAAGAGCAGGCATCGTCGCAAATGTCCCATTTATCATAATTTACGGCAGCAAATTCGGTAAAATCCTTAACACGAATGGGATACAAATGACAGGAAACGGGTTTTTTCCAATCTACAATTCCTTGATTGTAAGCTTGTTCAATTCCGCAAAGTGCAGTTTTACCATCAAAAATGACGTAAGCACAATCTTTATTATCAATTAAAGGTGTTTCAAGATCGCCATCGGTTCCTTTTGTCCAAGTGCCTTGCGCTTCGATAGCGGTAATTCCTTCTTTGCGAAGAAAGGGTTTTACTTTTGGATAAATGGCTTCCATAATTTTGGTTTCGGCTTCGCTCAATGGTGCGCCAGCGTCACCATCGACACAACATGCGCCTTTGCAAGCTGATAAATTACAAACAAATTCTTTTTCAAGAATATCTTCTGATACGATGGTTTTTCCTAGTTGAAACATTTTGCAAAGATAGCCAGCAATTCTGAATTTTGACTGTTAATTTTTGAGTTTATTATTCATTTAATTGTATTATTACTTTCTTCTTTTGAGTGAATTTTAAAATTAAACCAATAAAAGTCAACTCCTTAAACACTTTTAAATTATTCTAAAAAATAATCAAAAATGAGTTTTATCGATTTGAAATTCAATACTTTTACTACATCAAACACACCAAATCATGGAACTAAATTTCAAAGAAATAGCCACAGTAGGAATGGTACTTTTTGCCGTAATTGATATTGTAGGAACAATTCCTATTATTGTTGATTTAAGAACCAAACACGGTCAAATAGAATCCGAAAAAGCTTCGTTAGTAGCAGGATTGATTATGATTTTTTTTCTTTTTATTGGCGAAGAATTCCTGAATCTTATTGGGATCGATGTGCATTCGTTTGCGGTAGCAGGTTCGTTCGTATTGTTCTTTTTGGCTTTAGAAATGATTCTAGGCATTCGTATTTATCGGGATGAAGAAGCCAGCTCTGCCTCAATTGTTCCCATTGCTTTTCCGCTGATTGCTGGCGCAGGAACCATGACTACTTTATTGTCTTTGAAAGCGCAATACCAAACCTTAAATATAGTAGTTGCTATTATTTTGAACGTCATCGTAGTATATATTGTTCTAAAATCCTCTGCTCAAATCGAAAAATGGTTAGGAAAAAATGGCTTGGGAGTCATCCGAAAAGCCTTTGGCGTGGTACTTTTGGCAATTGCTGTTAAATTATTCGCTGCTAATGTTAAAGATTTGTTCCTCTAAAATAAATTTTTATAAATTTACCCTCTGGATTTTAGAAGAAAAAAAATATTTTTATGAAAGTGTTTACTAATATATTGGTCGTTTTGGCATTGGGGTTGATTATTTTTAATATCTGTCTTTTGGATTTTAAAAACCCATTTGAAGGAAATAGCATGGTGGCTTTTATTGGAATCGCTGCTTCTATTTGTGCGGTTTTGATTCTTTTGATTTTTAAGATGTCAAAGAATATTGAAGAAAAAATGAACGACAAACTATAATGTTTGATGTTCTACTCCTAGGCGGTGGCGTTTCTGGAATGTCGTGTGCTCTTGTTTTGGGTTCTGCCAAAAACAAATCTTTTGCCACTGATAAAAAAATTGGAATTATCGCTCACCAAAAAACTTCTGCTCTTCAAGAAGCTCTCATTAACAATGCTTACGGAATTCCTGCTAGGAAATTAGGTGCGGATTTATTATCAGAAAGCATCGAACATTTACGAGAAACCTATCCTCATATTACACAAATTGCCGACGAAAAAGTATTGAAAATCGAAGGTGAATCGCCTGAATTCACAGTCCTTACCAACAAGAATAGTTATAAAACGAAATCAATTGTAGTAGGAATTGGTTCTGCTAATACTTTTGCGATTGAAGGCTTGATGCAATTTGTAGAACCACATCAAAAGTCTCTTCCTGAAAAACAACGAATCCAACTCAAAAACAACGATCATAAAGTCGCTGAAGGCATTTATGTAATTGGCGTTTTAGCAGGCTGGAGAAGCCAAGTAGCGATTGCAGCTGGAAGTGGAGCAGCAGTAGCCACCGATATTCTTACTTTATGGAATGGAGGAATTCAGACTCATGCTCATGATAGCATAAGAAAATAATCAATCTTTCCTTAAAACCCGCTGAATCATTGAATCTTCTTTTAACACCAATTCATAATATTTTTGCTCATTGAATAATTGTCGGGCAAATTCTGCTGACAAATAACGTTTGGCTAAAGACTTGTTTTTATCCAATTTCAAATCGATTTCATGAGTAGCAAGAAAATCTTGAAATGTCTTAAAGTACAAATCAGTAGTATTGACTTTATCCATTGATTCCTCAAAAGTTAAGTCTTTGAAGGCATTTCTATCTTTGTCTAATTGTTCGAAAACAAAGTGACTCACCAAACCCGATTGCAGCAAATAGGCAGTGTTTTCATCGCCTTGGTTTAACTCTAAAGGAACAAAAACATCAGGAACAATTCCGCCACCACCGTAAACAATTCTGCCTTTTGGAGTTTTAAATTGTGGTGTTTTAGGTGTTTTTATACTGTCTTTATAGTACAGTTCTCCATTCGTAAAACGAGATTCTGATTCTTTACCATATCCTTCACTTCCTTTGATATAAGGCTTTTGTATAGAACGACCTGTTGGCGTATAATACCTAGCAATTGTTAATCTCACGGCGGATCCATCGGCAAAATCCAATTCACGTTGCACCAATCCTTTTCCAAAAGAACGACGCCCTATAACTGTTCCTCTATCGTTATCCTGAATGGCTCCTGCGAGAATTTCACTTGCCGAGGCGCTATTTTCGTTGATTAAAACAAATACTCTTCCAGTTTCAAAACTTCCACCTGCTGTAGCAAATGTTTTTTCGGTAGTTCCTTTTTTATTTTTGACAAAAACGATGGGTTGTTTGTCTTTTAATAATTCGTCAGCAATAGCAATGGCTTCTTCCATATAACCTCCTCCGTTATCTCGAAGATCGATAACCAGTGTTTTCATTCCTTTTTGTATTAAACTATCCAAGGCATCTTTGAATTCCTCGTAAGTTGTTCCTGCAAATCGGTTTAGTTTTATAAAACCCGTATTTTTATCTAAAAGCAAAGCTACATCAACACTTTTTATTGGGATAACGCCTCTATTGAGTTTTATTTTCAGTTTTTTATTTTCTGATTTTCTAAAGATGGTCAATACAATTTCCGAGCCTTCTTTTCCTTTTAATTTTGCAAATAAACTGTCGTTGGGCAATTTTCGTCCAAACATTTTTGTTTGATCAACATACAAAATTCGGTCTCCTGCTTTTATTCCTGCTTTTTCTGAAGGACCATTTTCGATGGTTTTCAAGATTGCCATCGTATCTTTATACATATAATAATTCACGCCAATTCCCACAAAATCGCCTTTCATACTTTCGGCAACTTGAGTTTGCTCACTAGCTGGAATATATATCGAATGTGGGTCGAGTTGTCCCAAGATATTATCGATAGCATTATCCATAATCGAATCGGAACTAATGCTATCTACATATTCGTTATCAATAAAATCAAGGAGTCTGTTGAGTTTTCCTTTGGAATTTTTAACCAAAAAATAATTCTGCTCTGAAAAATTAAGTCCGCCACCTAGAAGAATTCCAAAGGCAATGGCTGCGGCGATAATAATGGGTAAAAAATTCGGATTGACTTTCATTTGGAGATTTTCATTGCTTTTTTAATGGTCAAATGTAATTCACATACAAAACCATCATTGACATTACTATCCGATTATGCTCATTTTATTTATTCTAAAACTTCAATTTGTTCTACCATCACACCTGCTTTGGCAAGAAAATCTATCCCCGAAGTATCTTTATATGCGGTTTGATACACAACTCTAGTAATTCCCGATTGATGAATTAATTTACTACATTCTTTGCAAGGCGAAAGTGTAATATATAAAGTGGCTCCTTCGCAGCTTTGAGTAGATTTAGCTACTTTAAGAATCGCATTCGCTTCGGCATGAAGTACGTACCAATTGGTCAAGCCGTTTGCATCTTCGCAACAGTTTTCAAAACCAGAAGGTGTTCCGTTATAACCATCGGAAATAATCATTTTATCTCGAACGATTATGGCTCCTACTTGCTTGCGCTTGCAATAGGACAAAAGTCCCCATTCTTTGGCAATTCGAAGATAAGCTCTATCGTATTTATTTAATTTTTTCTTTTCCATTTTATCTAATCCAGATTTTGCTTTCGATAATCATTGGCAAAACTACACCAATTATAAATGATGCCATCACTAATGTCCAATCTCTTTTTGAAAATCTAAAGAAGGTTTGAACAATATACGAAAGTACCAAAACCACAAAAACTACTATTATTTGAGCTGCTTCAATCCCTAATCCCAACTCCAACAAAGGCAATAATTTGGATTGTGGAGAACCACTCACTAGCGTTTTGAAATAAGTAGCATAATCTAATCCGTGTACAATTCCAAAAAACAGTGTAATAAAAAGTACCACACTAATACTTTCTTTTTTGGATGATTTTCCAGCAGTAAAAAGATGAAAAATAGCGACAATAATTATGGCTATTGGAATTAAAAACTCGACAAAATGACCTTTGACAAATACAATTCCAAAAATAGACAAGAGTAACGCCAAAGAATGACCAAGTGTAAAAACACTCACTAAAAGTAACAATCGCATCCAATCTTTAAAAGCATAAGGCAGTGTCAAAGCTGTTAAAAACAAGATATGATCATAAGCATAAGCATCGAGAATATGCCTTAAGCCTTTTTCAAAATAAATCCAAAATTCTGCCATTTTACAATAGTTTTAAAGATTAGGGACTGTCAAACTTACAATATATTTTGAAAATAGTTTGAAAGCATACTCATAAATATATTCTCCGACTTGATTTTTTAACCTAATTATGAAAAATTTAAAAACCGATATTGGCTAGAAAGCAAAATTAAAATTACCTTTGTGGAAATCATTTAATTTAACACTATTATGTCATTCTCCGATTTATTCGATAGCGAATTCAAACAAAGAAATAAAGGTCATTTTTCGGCTATTGTTCGTGTAGCACTTGCCGACGGAATAGTTAGTCCTGAAGAAAAAGAATTTTTAGAAAAACTATCTAGAAACCTAGAAATCACGGAATCAGAATACGAAGAAATCCTTGAAAATCCTTTAAAATACCCGATCAACCCTCCTTATTTGCGTGCGCAAAGATTAGAGCGTTTGTATGACCTTGCTAGAATGGTGCATGTAGATCATCAATTAGGCGACAAACAAGATCTTTTGTTAAGAAAAATTGGTGTAGCATTAGGATTTAATCCAGAAAACGTAAACTATATTGTTGACAAAGCCCTTACACTAGTAGATAAAAAAGTTGATGCTGACACTTTTGTTTACGAAATGGAGCACATGAATAAATAAAAAAATTCTCCCAGCCCTCTCCAAAAGCGAAGGAGTTAAAACTAAAAACACCCCAAAACAAATACATTCGTTTTGGGGTGTTTTGTTTACAATACTATTTCGAATTAATATTTACTCAACTTTGCCAATCGCATAAAATCTTCGGCTTTTTCGACCATATTGAAACTTCCACAAAAGAAAGGAGCTCTTTCGTGCAATTCTGTTGGTTGTATTTCCATTATTCTATTTAATCCATCCGATGCTTTTCCGCCCGCTTGCTCTACAATAAAAGCCATTGGATTACACTCGTAAAGTAATCTTAATTTTCCATTTGGTGCTTTAGTACTCGTTGGATACAAATAAATGCCGCCTTTAATCATGTTTCTGTGAATGTCAGAAACCAAACTTCCAATGTAACGAGACGTATAAGGTCTGTCCTCTTCTTCTAACTGGCAATATTTGATATAATCTTTTACACCTTGCTGGAAATGAACATAATTTCCTTCGTTAATTGAATAAATATTTCCGTCTTTTGGAAACTGCATATTGGGGTGCGATAAATAAAAGGTTCCAATAGCGGGATTCAATGTAAATCCGTTCACGCCGTGACCTGTAGTATAAACCAACATCGTTGATGTACCATAAATTACATATCCTGCTGCTACTTGATTAATACCTGGTTGCAAGAAATCTTCTATCGTTACAGGAGTTCCTATTGGCGTAACTCTTCTAAAAACTGAAAAAATAGTACCTACCGAAACATTCACATCAATATTAGACGAACCATCAAGAGGATCCATCAAAACCACATATTTATTATTATGACTGTGGTCGCTTCCTTCAACCGTAATAAATTCGTCATTTTCTTCGGATGCAATTCCGCATACAATTTCACGATTGATTAGAGTTTGAATAAAAACTTCGTTGGCATAAACATCTAATTTTTGTTGGTCTTCGCCTTGAATGTTTTGCTCGCCAGCGGCTCCAACAATATCCACTAATCCAGCTTTGTTTACTTTATAATTGACCACCTTGGCAGCCAATCGAATTGAATTGATTATTTTAGACAATTCACCTGACGAATATTGAAAAGCGTGTTGATTTTCGATGATGAATTCTCCTAGAGTTTTGTTGCGTTCTTCCATTATGAAATCGTTGTAGTTAGTTTGAAGTCACAAATATCGGATTATTTGTGAAAATCATCGTATTTTATTCAATCCGTTTATCAGAATTGTATATTTGCTTAAAATTTTATAACTTTTTGTTTGTAAAATCTTTTCAAACGCAGAAAAAAACGTAAAATAAGACAATATGAACATTCGAAAAGGCACAGCTGAAGATATGAAAGCCGTTTTGGGACTAATTCAAGATTTAGCCGATTTTGAAAAAGAGCCCGATGCTGTGGTAATAACAGTTGAGGATTTAATTCGTGATGGTTTTGGAGCAGTTCCTTTGTTTCATGTTTTTGTAGCAGAAGTAGAATCAAAAATTGTTGGAATTGCTTTGTATTATTACCGCTATTCAACTTGGAAAGGTAAAACCATCCACTTGGAAGATTTAATTGTAAAAGATGAAATGCGTGGACAAGGAGTGGGTTCAGCCTTATATGATGAAATTATGAAGCAAGGCAAAAAAGACGGTGTTCGAAGAATTGAATGGGCTGTTCTGGATTGGAATACGCCAGCTATCGAGTTTTACAAAAAATCAGGAGCCAAAATATTTGACGACTGGAAAGTAGTGCAAATGGACGAGAAAGGGATTTCAGAGTTCCAATTTTAGATTGCAACTTTTGTTCATGTACAAAAAAGGATTAGAAAAAAAACATATCAATAAATGACTTTTAGTTTTCAGTAGTTTATTCTGAAATCTAAAGTCAGAAATCTAAATTTAAAAATGAGAGTATTCAAATTTGGTGGTGCATCTGTAAAAGATGCCGCAGGAATTAAAAACGTATATAGCGTTTTGCAAACAGCAGGTTACGAAGACGTATTATTAGTGGTTTCCGCCATGGGAAAAACCACAAATGCACTGGAATTAGTAATCAAAAACTATTTTGACAAATCGCCAGAATTGCAATCGTCTGTTCAAGAAATAAAAAAATACCACAACGAAATTTTATTGGATTTATTCGAGGATGAAAAAAATGAAGTTTTTGCTGCTGTAAATGCTCAATTTGCAGAATTAGAATATTTCTTGGCACACAACAAATCACCGAATTACAATTTTGTTTATGACCAAATTGTGAGTTATGGTGAATTGATTTCGACTACAGTTTTAAGTCATTTCATGAACTTTATGGGCATCAAAACCCAATGGTTGGATGTTAGAAATTTTGTAAAAACCGATTCTAACTACCGAGATGCCGAAGTAGATTGGGAATTGACACAGCAAAATATTTCGAAAAATGTAAAGCGAAAAATTCTAAACATTACACAAGGTTTTTTAGGTTCTGACGAAAATAATTTCACTACTACTTTAGGTCGTGAAGGTTCGGATTATACGGCTGCTATTTTTGCTTATTGCTTGAATGCGGAAAGCGTAACCATCTGGAAAGACGTTCCAGGTGTGATGAATGCTGATCCAAGATATTTTGAAAATGCAAGTTTATTGAACCAGATTTCGTATCGTGAAGCGATTGAATTGGCGTTTTATGGCGCAACGGTTATTCACCCAAAAACCTTGCAACCACTACAAAAAAAGGAAATTCCTTTGTATGTAAAATCGTTTATCAATCCATTATTGCCTGGAACAAGCGTTTCTAAAGGAGCAACTTTGGAGCCTTATATGCCTTGTTTTATTGTAAAAAGAAACCAATTATTGCTATCGCTTTCTTCTATAGATTTCTCTTTTATTATGGAAGAACACATCAGCGAAATCTTTGGCTTATTCCACGAATACAAATTAAAAGTAAACTTGATTCAGAATTCAGCGATTAGTTTCTCTGTTTGTATCGAAGATAAATTTGACAACTTCAAGGATGTAAATGCTATTCTATCTAAAAAATTCAAAGTCGATTTTACAGAACATGTTACATTATATACCATTCGCCATTTCGACGAAAAAGCAGCACATACTGTTGAAGAAAACAAAACGGTTATCTTGAAACAAGTGAGTACGGAAACAATGCAAATTATAACGCAAGAAAGTTAGTCAATAACTATCTGGATAATTTTACCGCAGATTCGCAGACTTTTAAATTTGTGAATCTGCGGTTTTTTTGTCATTACTTTTCCCAATTATAAATACTACTTTTGATACTTTCGAGTTAAAGTATTTATGCTAAAGAATCTCTTGCTTTTGTGGGCACTCATTTACTTTTCTGGGCTACAGGCACAGGAAGGAAATTCGTTGTACAAAACCAAAAAAATATCCATTTCCCGAGACACGATACATCTAGAAAACAACAGCATCAATTCGAGTAATTTTAAATTACTTGATGTTAATGACAAACCTGTTGATTCTACATTTTACCAAATCAATTTTGCAAAAGGAACATTAATTTTAAGCGAAAATTTGCCCTTTAGTTCGGATTCATTGACGGTTCATTACCTCAAACTTCCCGAGATTTTGACCAAAGAATATCGCATTTACGACGATAGTAAAGTAGTGAGCAACGAGGCCTTATCGGGCAATTTATATAAAATTGAAAGAGAAAATATTCAGAAAAAAAACACTCCTTTTGAAGGTCTCAACACTTCGGGAAGTATTACTCGTGGAGTAACTATTGGCAACAATCAAAATTCGGTTTTAAACTCCAATCTCGATTTACAAATCACAGGAAAATTATCCGAAAAAGTGAGTTTACGAGCTTCTTTACAAGACAGTAATATTCCGTTGCAAGATGGTGGTTATTCGCAAAAACTAGATCAATTTGACAATGTTTTTATGGAACTTTTCAGCGAAAAATGGAATATTCGAGCAGGCGACGTTTTCTTGGAAAACCACAAAAGTCAATTCCTAAATTTCAACAAAAAAGCACAAGGAATCGCCGCTAGTTTCGATTTTGGAGAAGACGACAACAAGACCAATATTTTCGCATCGGCAGCCTTGGTCAGAGGACAATATGCAAGGAGCAATTTTATTGGGCAAGAAGGCAATCAAGGCCCGTATAAATTAATTGGTCAAAGTGGCGAGTTGTATGTATTGGTTATTTCGGGTTCAGAACGGGTTTATGTCAACGGAATTCTTTTAAAACGAGGCGAAAACAACGATTATGTGATAGACTACAATGCTGGTGAAATCATTTTTACGCCGCTTTTTACCGTCACGTCCGAAATGCGAATTGTGGTAGAATACCAATATACCAATCAAAATTACACTCGACTCGTTACTTATGTTGGCGGAACGCACGAAAGCAAAAAATGGAGTTTTGGCAGTTATTTGTATTCTGAAAATGATTTGAAAAACCAGCCTTTACAGCAAAGCCTTTCGACAGAACAAGCGCAAATTTTATCGAATGCTGGTGATAACACAGACTTAATGGTGGCACCATCGGCTTATGTAGATTCGTATTCTGACAACAAAATTTTGTATCAGAAAACGACAATCAATACAGTCGAAATTTTCGAATATTCGAATAATCCAGACGATGTTTTATACAATGTGAGATTCACTCCAGTTGACGCCAACAAAGGAAATTACATCCTGAAAAGCAATGCTGCAATCGGAAGAATTTACGAATACATCGAACCCATAAATGGAATCCCGCAAGGAAATTTCGAACCCGTAATTCAATTAGTTGCTCCTATAAAAACGCAAGTCGCTACATTTTTAGGAAAATACAATCCTAGCGAAAAAACAGCCATTGATTTTGAAATTGGTGTTAGCAATAATGACAAAAACTTATTTTCAACTCAAGACGATTCTAACAATGAAGGCGTGGCGACTAAAATAAATATAAAACAACGCCTTTTTTCCAGAAAATGGAATGTCGATGCGTTTGCGAATTATCAATTTATAGCCAAAAATTTCAGTACTGTAGAACGTTTGTACAGTATTGAATTTAGCCGAGATTGGAATTTAGGAACAACTGCCATTGGCAATCAAAGTTATTTGATTTCAGGATTGCAAATGAGTTTACCCGAAAAAGGCAGTTTGATTTACCAATTCGAAAAACTAGATTTTTCTGAAAATTTTGCGGGGAATCGTCATTTTTTGAATGCTTCTTTTAATTTGAATAATTGGAAGATTCAAAGTTTGGGCAGCTTTCTAAATAGTGAAGCGACAATTTCTTCATCCAAATTCTTGCGGAATCAAACCCAAGTTAAATACCATTTCAAGAAAAATTGGATTGGCAGCAGTTTAAGATTAGAGGACAATCAAGAAAAAAACAAAGCTACCAATCAATTTTCGGCTTTAAGCCAAAGATTTACAGAATACGGATTTTTTGCGGGTCGTGGCGATAGCACCAAAGTTTTTGTGGAATTGGGTTATTATAAAAGAGCGAATGACAGCCTGCAAAACGGTATGATTCAACGGGTAAACAATTCTCAAACCTTTGCTTTACGGTCGAAATTAATTCAAACCAACAAAAGTGATTTGTCTGTTTTTGCGAATTACCGCGTATTGGATTTTGTAGATCCAAGTAAAAAAAATGAACCTTCGTTGAATTCTAGGGCGATATACAACGATCGATTTTTTAATCAATTGATACAATCGACGACGGTTTTCGAAACCAATTCGGGTTCGATTCCGCAACAAGAATTCACTTATTTAGAAGTAGCCGTCGGACAAGGCGTTTATACTTGGAACGACTACAATGGTAACGGAATTCAGGAATTAGAAGAGTTTGAAGTAGCGCCATTTATTGACCAAGCGAAATACATTAGAGTTTATTTGCCCAATCGAATTTACATCAAAACCCATCAGAATAAATTTTCACAATCCATTACTTTAAATCCCAATCAGTGGCAAAATGAAACTGGATTCAAAAAAGCACTCTCTTATTTTTATAACCAATCTTCGTATCTCATAGATCGAAAAGTGGAAAACAAAGGCGATAATTTCGATTTGAATCCGTTTAGCAAATCGGACGAAAATGTGCTGGGATTGAATTCTAGTTTCAGGAACAGTTTGTTCTTCAATCGAGGCAAACAATTGCATTCTGTAACTTATACTTATGTGCAAAATAATGCTAAAAATTTACTTTCTATTGGTTCGCAAGATGCCAAAAACAGTTCGCACCAAATGCAGTACAATCATTTGTACCAAAAAAGTTGGTTGTTCGGTTGGTTTGCCAAAACCATTCAAACGGATTTGACATCCGAAAATTATCCCGAGAAAAATTATGCGATAAAAGGCTATCAATTGGCTCCAAAAATCAGCTATTTGTTTTCAAAAAGCACGAGTTGGGATTTGTTTTATGAATTTCAAAACAAGGAAAATCAAATTGGATCTTTAGAAACTTTACAACAAAGCCGGTTTGGAACTTCGTTTAGTTACGCAGGAGAAAAGAAAATCACGATGAATGGCGAAGTTTCTTTTTACCAAAACAAATATGTGGGCAATGAATTTTCGTCCGTGGGTTTTCAAATGCTGGAAGGATTACAAACAGGAGAAAATATAACTTGGCGATTGTTGGTTCAAAAAAACTTAACGAGTTTTCTGGACATCAATCTCAATTATCAAGGACGAAAAAGCGAAACCAACCCAACCATTCATACCGGAAGTGTTCAATTGAGAGCTTATTTTTAAAATATTCTTGGTATAAAAATATTTGTAATCTTAAATTTATTATTTTTATTATTCAAAAACTTAAAATCAATACATTATGAAAAAACTAATTTTATTATGTTTCCTATTCGTTTATTCCTCTACTTTTTATGCCCAAGAAACAAAGGCTAAAACGACTACTGAAAAAAAAGCAACCAAAAAGAAATCAGCTTATGATTACGACAAAGACGTTACTGTAAAAAAGGAAGCGGTTAAAAAAGAAGCCAAAGCAACAGAAAAGAAAGTAACAGACAAAAAAGAAGCTGTAAAAAAAGACGCCAAAGCAACCGAAAAGAAAGTAGCTGACAAAAAAGAAGCCATCGTAAAAGACACCAAAAAGAAAATTGCCAAAGCACCAACATTAAAAGAATCTACCGAAAAAGCACCTAAAAAAGCGGATAAAATCACAGGAGAATACAAAGGAAAAAAAGTATATACGGGTCCAAAAGGTGGGAAATATTACATCAATAAAAACGGAAATAAAACCTATATTCAGGATTAAATTTAATTCCAAAAAACGAAGCTGTCTATTTTAGACAGCTTTTTTTTATGATGTAATTTAATACTAACGTAATAATTTGAAAATACGTAAGAGGAGTATTTTTTATAACTTCACAAACAAAAGCATACTACTCTTATTTTTGAATAAATGGATAAAAACAATAATAAAACCATCTTAATTACACCATTAAATTGGGGATTGGGTCACGCCACACGTTGCATTCCCATTATTAAAGAATTACAAGAAAACGATTATACTCCAATTATAGCTTCAGATGGTATTGCATTGGAATTATTGCGAAAAGAGTTCCCTTACTTACAAACCCTTGAATTGCCTTCATACCAAATAGAATACCCCAAAAATGGTAAAAACTTCAAATGGAAATTATTGCAGAACTGCCCCAAAATGATTGAAGCCGTTTTAGAAGAAAGAAAAATAGTTAAAAAATGGATTAAAAAACACCATATTGACGGCATCATTTCTGATAACAGATTAGGCGTTTTTAGCACTAAAGTACCCTCGGTATTTATCACACACCAATTGAATGTGATGTCAGGAAGCACCACCTGGATTACTAGTAAACTACATCAATCTATCATTAAGAAATATACAGAATGCTGGATACCTGATTTTGAAAAATCACCCAACTTATCCGGAAAATTAGGTCATCTCGAAAATGCAAATTTCAAAATAAAATACATTGGGCCTTTGAGCCGAATGCACAAAAAAGATATTCCAAAACAATACGACTTGATGATTATTCTATCTGGTCCAGAACCGCAACGAGGATTACTTGAAGAAAAACTAAAAAAGGAAATCATTCATTATAATGGAAAGGTAGTTTTCATAAAAGGCATTGTCGAAAAGGAGCAAAAAAAAGAAGAAATAGACCATGTAACTTTTTACAACTTCATGAATTCACGCCAGTTAGAACAAACTTTTAACGAAAGCGAAAATATCTTATGCAGATCAGGCTACACTACCATCATGGATTTGGCAAAACTGAATAAAAAAACTTTTTTGATCCCTACTCCAGGGCAATACGAACAAGAATATTTAGCCAAAAAATTAAAAAATGAAGGACTGGCTCCTTATGCCAAACAAGAACATTTCAAGATAAAAAATCTTCAAGAAATTGGGGTTTACAAAGGGCTTTCGTTAACCGAAAAAACATTAGATTGGAAGAAATTATTTAGTGTATTCGAAAAATAAAAACCCAGAATCAGCATACTTCCAATTCGGGGTTTTTCTAGTCTTGAAAAAATTGTTATTCCTCTATAGTTGGAGGTAAAATAGTGTTATCTTCAAATTTTTCGTGTTTGATGATTTTGGCATTAACCATAAAATAAACATACTCGGCAATATTCGAGCAATGTTCTGAAATGCGCTCCAAATGCTTTAAAACAATTACAAGATTAGTCCCAGAAACCACTACTTTCGAATTGGTTTTCATTTCGCTGATAATACCGTGAATGGCTTCGTCGCACTTGTTTTTGATATTTTTGTTCAAAACCAATATCTCTCCAATAGCATTTTGGTCACGAGACAAAAAACACTCATTTGTTTTTGTATTTATTAATTCAACTTGTTTAGCTAATTCAGCAATACTAAACTTGGTAATCAAATCATGTTTGTCCTTAATGCTCTTGGTTTTTTTGATGATACTAATGGATAAATCTCCAATACGCTCAATTTCGTTACTGATTTGCATTGCCGACATGATAAAGCGCAAATCAGACGCTACAGGCTGCTGTAAGGCAAAAATACTTTGACAAATTTCGTCGATTTTTACATCTAATTTATCTATTTTTTGTTCAGTTTTCTTAACATCTTTCACTTCCGAAAAAGGTTCTGAAAGTAATGCGTTTACTGATTCGCTTACCTGAACTTCGGCTAGCAAACCTATTTTTACGATTACATTTTTAAGTTTTTCTAATTCCATTTCAAAGTGTGTCATCTTACAATTTTTAGTTTAAAAAGATTAATCAGTTAACTGTTTAATCGTTTAACTGTTTAATCGGTTAAACAAATAAACGATTAAACAACTATCCAAATCTTCCTGTGATATAATCCTCGGTTTGTTTTTTCTCTGGTTTGGTAAAAATAGTGTTTGTTTTACCCATTTCAATCAATTCACCCATATAAAAAAACGCAGTATGGTCGCTGGTTCTCGCAGCCTGTTGCATATTATGTGTTACAATTATAATAGTATATTGCTCTTTCAATTGATGAACCAATTCTTCAATTTTTGAAGTCGAAATAGGATCCAAAGCACTCGCTGGCTCATCCATCAAAATAATATCTGGGCTTACCGCCAATGTTCTTGCAATACACAAACGTTGCTGCTGACCTCCCGATAATCCCAAAGCAGAATCATCTAATCTATCTTTGAATTCATCCCAAATAGCGGCTTGTCGCAAAGATCTCTCTACAATTTCGTCCAATTGGGTTTTGTCTTTCAATCCATTGATTCTTGGTCCATAAGCCACATTTTCATAAATGGATTTCGGAAACGGATTCGATTTTTGAAAAACCATTCCAATCTTTTTTCTGATATTCACCACATCAACGTTTTTATCGTAAATATCAATTCCTTCGACCAGCATTTCCCCTGTGATTTTCACACTCGGAATCAAGTCATTCATTCGGTTGATACATCTCAAAAAAGTAGATTTCCCACAACCCGAAGGCCCAATCAAGGCGGTAACTTTATTAGCTGGAATTTGCATCGAAATTTCTTTTAATGCTTTCTTTTCGCCGTAGTATAATGACAAATCATTAACCTGTATTTTTATATCTTTCATTTTATTTCTTTATTTGATAAAAGGTGTGACTCCAAAATCTGAAATGCTTCGCCAGTTCGCTGACGCTCGGGTCAAAATTCGTTAATCAAAAATCTCTATTTTGCTTTTCTTCTAATTCTGGAACGGATAACAACTGCAACTAAATTTAACGACAACGTAAGAATCAACAATACTAGAGTAGTCGCAAATTGAATAGGCATTGTTTTTTCCACATCCGAAGATTGGGTTGACATGATATAAACGTGATACCCCAAATTCATAAATTGGTCACTCAAAGAACCTGGTAAAGTGGCTAGATAATAAGCTGCTCCTGTAAACAATATCGGTGCTACTTCTCCTGCTCCTCTACTCACAGCAAGTATTGTTCCTGTCATAATTCCCGAAATAGAACCTGGAAAAACAACTTTTTTTATGGTTTGCCATTTCGTTGCTCCTAATGCTAAACTGGCTTCTCTTAATTCTCTCGGAATGGTTTTCAAAGCCTCTTCTACCGAAACGATAATCACGGGAAGCGTTAATAAAGCCATGGTTAAACTCGCCCACAAAATATTAGGCTGTCCCCAATGCAATTCGCCCCCATTAAAAGCTGAATCCATTCCGCTGCCCACAAACTGGATAAAAAAACCCAATCCAAAAAGTCCAAAAATAATAGAAGGAACTACTGCTAAAGTTCGAATTGAAAAACGAACTGCTGCTGCAAATTTTGATTTTTCATGAGCATATTCTGTTAGATAAATTGCCGTAACTGTCCCGAATGGAACTGCAGCAA
Organism: Flavobacterium eburneipallidum; assembly: GCF_027111355.2. NCBI lineage: Bacteria > Pseudomonadati > Bacteroidota > Flavobacteriia > Flavobacteriales > Flavobacteriaceae > Flavobacterium > Flavobacterium eburneipallidum. The sequence goes on along the minus strand of NZ_CP114291.2, from coordinate 859,823 downwards.
TCGACATAACAATAACCAAAATAAAAGTACCAATCAAAGCAGGAAAAATTCCTCCTTTAGTCATTCCATCCGTTGGAAAAGAACTGATAAATTCCCATGAAAACTTATCACGACCTTGGTAAATGATAATTCCCAAGATGACAAACAAGATGGCAATAATCAAAAAAACTGCCAGTTGAGTAATTCCTACAACTGCTTTTTCTTTAATCTCTTTGCCTTTATGATTATTCGCTTTAGAAAACGGATTTTCTACTATATCAATTGTATTTTCCATACTTATTTACCTTGGAATTTTTTGATTAATCTTCCCTTAACATAAAATTCTGCCACAGCATTTAATATGAAAGAGAAAATGAAAAGCAACGAACCTATAAAAAACAGCACACTATAATGAGTTTCTCCAAAAACAGTTTCGGCCATTTCAGATCCAATAGTTGCGGCAAAAGTTCGTACACTTTCAAACGGATTTGCCGATAATAAAGCGGCGTTTCCTGTTGCCATCAATGCAATCATGGTTTCACCAAAAACACGACCTACACCCAAAAGCAAGGCTGCAAAAATACCTGGAGTTGCTGCTGGCAAAATCACCGAAAAAGCGGTTTGTGCTTTGCTGGCTCCTAATGCTAAACTGGCTTCGGTATAGGTTTTTGGAACTGCCGAAAGGGCATCTTCAGAAATGGTATAAATAATTGGAATAGCTGCCAATGCCATGGCAACACCACCAATAAAAGCATTCAATCGAGAATCATAACCAAAAATATCTTGGAAAAAAGTAGCCAAAACCATCATCGCAAAAAATCCGATTACTACTGATGGAAAAGCTGCTAGCATTTCGATAATCGGTTTGATGATTTCTTTTCTTCTATTGGATGCAAAACAAGAAGTGTAAACGGCTGCCAGTATTGCCAATGGTCCAGCAATTAGCATAGCGATAATTGTTACTTTTAAAGTTCCAATAAGTAAAGCTAACAATCCGAATCGTGGATTATCTGAAACAGGAACCCATTCTGTAGTGAAAAAAGTACTCCAAGTTTTGTCGGCTCCTTCTTTGTTTTCAAGGGCTTTTTCAGTTACAAGAGTTTCATCTGTTGTTGCTCCAGGATTCAAATCTTCGGTTACTGTTCCGTAAGATTCAGGCTCGGTCGATTCTTCTGTCGCTACATTCAAATCCTCTGTAGGCTCTCCGTAAGTTTCTGGCTCTAAACTTTCGGTTGAAGTTCCATAAGTTTCGGGTTGGCTTTCTTCAGAAGTTTCGCTTCCGTAGGTTTCTACTGCTGTTGTTGTGGTTTGTATTTCTGAATTCTCTTTCGCTTTTTGGTTGGTACTAAACAACGGTAAAGACTCTTTGAAAACAAAAATGAATATTAAAAAAATAATAGCAATAGAGAGAAAAGCTACTGTTGAAATAATTTTCTCGGCCAAAAATTCAGAAAGCCGAAATTGTTTTTTTAAACTTTCTTTGGTAAAAGTTTGTTCTTTTGGAAGTGGAGAATTCATTTAATGGATTTAAGAATTCATAAAAAAAATCCCTCCCTAAATGAAGAGAGGGATTTTTATATTTTTTTATTTTACTGGAAAATAACCTACGGCTGCAATCATTTTTTGACCTTCTGGACTCAAAATCCAATCGATAAAAGCTTTAGTTTCGCCAGTTGGTTTTGATTTCAAATACATGAATAAGTATCTTGAAATTGGGTATGTTTTGTTTTTGATGGTTGCTTCTGTTGGCAAAATTCCTTTACTTTTAGCATCCTTTTTTACTTTACAATCTTTCACACCTTCTGCATAAGCTGCACCACCGTAACCAATGCTATATTTATCTTTTTTTACTGCATTTACAATTGCTGCAGTTCCTGGCAAAGTTTGGCAAGATGGAGAAAAATCTGTTTTCACCACGTGTTCTTTGAAGAATTCAAAGGTCCCTGAACTGCTTTCTCTTCCGTATAATTGAATTTTTGCATCAGCTCCTCCTACTTGTTTCCAGTTGGTTATTTTACCTGAAAAAATATCTCCGATTTGCGCTACTGTCAATTCCGAAACAGAATTTCCTTTGTTTAAGAAAACAGACAAACCATCTTTAGCACAAGCAATTGCAACACCAGGTTTATTGTATTTTGCCTTTAATTTTTCTACTTCTGTTGGCTTTATTGGACGGCTTGAATTAGCAATTTCTGTAGAACCGTTTATTAATGCAGCAAGACCCACTCCTGATCCTCCACCAGTAACCTGAATAGTTGTTCCAGGGTGTTTTTTCATATAAGCTTCTGCCCACTGTTGTGACAAAATCACCATGGTATCCGAACCTTTGATTGTTATTTTACTCAAAGTAGTAAACGAATACCCAATAGTCATCACGACTACTAAAAGGGCTGCAATTCTTAATTTAGTTGTATTCATTTTTGATTTTAGTTTTAATTTTTGACAAATGTATAGCCGCAAGGTTAAGCCTGTGTTAAGTCAGCATTATTCAATCTTTACTATTTGAGTAATTTTTACAATTACTTTACAATGAAGAATTATTAAGTTAATTTTATTGAGCAAAAAAAAGAGGTTAATTCACGAAATAACCTCTTTGTATTTATTCAATAGAATTTAAAAATTAATTTGCGCCTGTAATCGTAATAAATTACCACGCTGTCTGTTATTTTTTAGTGCGCTATCTTCAAAAGTTCGATCAGCAACAACCCATTCAGCTACAAGTTCAAATGCCTTGAACGGTTGCCATTCTATACCGAATTCATAATCTCTTACGATATAACTTCTAGCATCTTTTTCAAATTTCTTTCCACCATCGTAATACTGAAATTTGGCAAAAGGATAGATAAAATGATGTTTGGCCAAATTTACATCCCATTTGTAATTTAAAGTAACATAACCACCTTCTAAACTAGAAACATCAACGGTATTAGTTACTTTATCATAACGAGGTCCTCTTCCAATATTATATTCTGTTTGAATACCAAATGGTTTTGGATACAATATAAAACTAGCTCCTACTCTTTGATCAAGTGTATTTATTTTATTTGGAGTGGTTACCCCTGTAGATAATTCACTTGTAAAAGCCCATTTTCCAGTATAAGCTTGCAATCCTGGCTCAATTATTTGATTTCCTATAACAAAAGGATAAGTTATTCTAGAAACTACATGAAGATTCCTATTTCCTTCTGTTTTATTAGCGGTTTGACCATTATAGGCTCCAAATGCAAACACACCATAATCTCCCGAACCTTTGTAACCGTCTTTTATAAGCATAACATAACGTTCTCTTACTTCGGCTGGTGCCCAATAAAAGAATGCTCCTAAATCGCGTTCATTAACCACAGCACTATTCATCGCATCGTTACGATCTAATGTCAAACGATTTTGGCTCGATTGCATATTCTCAAAACCATAAGGCACTTTACTTTGTCCGATTCTTACTCTAAATTCTTTTTTCTTATCGAATGATATATCAGCATAAGCATCTCTTAGTTGTGCAAAATGATTGACACCTGATGCTGGAGAACTAGCAAAATCAGGTTGAATATAAATATATACATTAGGATGAACTTGTCCCGAAAAAACGATACGAGCTCGTCTTATAAAAAAACCATTGTTTGATTTTGCGTCTGGAGCTGTAGAAGTTGTACCCCAGGACTTATCACATTGATCACAAGAAACTTTGTCGTTTGTAGAAAATAATCCGTTGTAACGAACTTGAACATATCCTCTTATAGAAAGCTTATTATACCAAGATTCTTTTTCAGCTTTCTCTTTATCTAGTTTTTCTTTTAGGATTAATTGATCTTTTTCTACTTGTTTGCTTTTGTTAGCAGAATTGATAGAGTCTAAAATACGGACTACTTCTTTTTTTATTTCGTCTTTCTTTACCTCTTGTGCATTTACTGAAAGAGAAGCAGTCAGCAAACTTGCAAATAAAAATTTTTTCATTTTTGTTTTATGATTTATTTTTTTGCAAAGGTGCTACTGCTATGTTAAGCTAATGTTAACAAAATATTATGTTGACAATAAATTAATGTTGAATTAAAACTGAATTAACTTACCTAAAATATAAACCGCTGATTACAGACGAATTAATATAATACCTATTTTTCAAATGTTAATTAATCTTTTGTTTGTGAATTAATTTTAGGTTTAGGTAATGTAAATGAAAATTCAGAACCAATCCCGTATTCGCTCTCTACATATATCTTTTCTTTATGCGCTTCGATAATATGCTTTACGATGGCGAGTCCTAATCCAGAGCCACCTTCAGTTCTTGAACCGCTTTTATCCACACGATAAAAACGTTCAAATACTCTCGGAAGATTTTGCTTTTCAATTCCTTCTCCATTATCGGTTACTCGAATTAAAACTTTCCTTTTGGTCAAGTTGACGATACTAATCTCGGTCAATCCACCTTCTTTACCGTATTTTATTGAATTGACAATTAAATTTTCGATAACTTGTTGAATGCGATCTTTATCGCCTTTTACATAAACAGGTTGGATTTTTTTATTTTCGAATGCAAGGCTAATTTTCTTTTCATTGGCTTTCATTTCTAATAAATCAAAAATATTTTGAACCAATTCGACAATATCAAATTCCGAAAATTCTAAATTCAAATCTCCTACTTCCAATTTGGTAATCATATCCAAATCTTCAACGATGTAGATCAATCTTTCTACTCCTTTTTCGGCTCTTTTTAAATATTTTTTTCGAATAACTTTGTCATCCATTGCACCATCTAGTAGTGTGGAAATATAACCTTGAACAGTAAATAAAGGAGTTTTTAATTCATGTGAAACGTTACCTAGAAATTCTCTTCGGTATTCTTCTCGAACTTTAAACATTTCGATTTCGAGTTTTTTGCCCGTAGCATACTTTTTCATTTCTTGGGTCAAAGTTTCCATATCTGTCGTTATAGGCTGATTGATAAAGGAACTGGATTCTAAAAGAGAAACATCATCGTAGATTTTTTTGACTCTACGGTAAATAAAGCGTTCTACTCTGTACTGAACAACAATAAATGAAAAGGCATAAATAAAGATAAGAAAAACACCTCCAAAAAGAAAGATTCTTTTTGGGGTGTATTGAAACACCATAGTCGCTAATAACATAACGAAAATAGTAGCAAAAAGACTAATGTATAAAGCCGATACTACGGCAAATTTGTAGGTTTTTTTGAAGCTAATCTTCATGTTTAGAAATTGGATGTTTCAGGCAAATTTAGCAATAAAATTATACTTCAAATTTATAACCAATTCCTTTTATGGTCTTGAATAAATCTTCACCAATTTTTTCACGTAATTTTCGAATATGAACATCTATAGTCCTACCGCCCACAACCACTTCATTACCCCAAACTTTGTCTAAAATTTCGTCACGTTTAAATACTTTTCCAGGTTTTGAAGCCAATAAATAGAAGAGTTCAAATTCTTTTCGAGGCAATGCAATAACTACATCATCTTTTATGATTTTATACTCTTCACGATTAATTTCGATTCCGCCTACATTCAGTGTCTCGCTACTTATCTCTTGTTCTTTCAAACGTCGTAATAATGCTTTTACTTTACTTACTAATAATTTAGGTTTAATCGGCTTGGTAATATAATCATCAGCACCAGCATCAAACCCTGCTACTTGCGAGTAATCTTCACTTCTAGCCGTAAGAAAAGTGATGATTACATTATTAAGTTCAGGGATTTTTCGAATATTTTCGCAAGCCTCCATTCCGTCCATTTCAGGCATCATCACATCCATGATAATAAGATCAGGCAATTCTTTTTTAGCTTTCAAAATAGCTTCTTTACCGTTAGAAGCAGTAACAATTTGATAGCCTTCTTGAGTAAGATTATAGCCTACAATTTCCAAGATATCCGGTTCATCATCCACTAATAAAATCTTTGTATTTCGTTTTTTCATAGTAACGGTAATGCTAAATTTGTGTTTGTGAACGTAAATGTAAAACAAAACCACTTATAGTATTGAAACAAAATTAATAAGTTAACGATTTGGTAATATATCAAAAACAAAAAAATAACATTGAAGAAACAAAAAGCCTTAAATAGTTAATTTTACGCTAAAAAATGCACGATAACGCAATTTTATTCGGTTTGGTATATCTTTTGAAATGTTTTTTTAATATCTTTACTTTTTCTAAACAGAAATAATGACAAAAAACTACTTTTATATTGCCACTTTACTGGTTTTTTTCTTTACTTTTAGCCTTTCGGCTCAAGAGACAAAGTCACAATCCAAAACTCAAGATAACACTTCTATTGAAGGGTTAAACTTGTATCCAAACCCTGTGAGCAATGGAAAAGTATATATTACCTCAAAAAACGATTCCGACAAAAACATCCTTATTTTTGATGTTTTAGGCAAAAAAGTTCTTCAAACCACCATCAGCTCTAGAGAGTTAAGCGTTTCTAATCTATCTCCAGGCGTTTACATCATCAAGATAAATGAAGGTGAAGCAACTGCTACTAGAAAGCTTATCGTAAAATAAGTTATTCTTACCTTTTTCCTTAATTTAATGTTTTTTTTACATTGATTTTTTCCTACAAGGAAAAACTATTGCTATATTTGTAAAGAATCTAAAACATTTAATTATGAAAAAACTTTACACTTTATCTTTTATTTTACTGGCTTCTTTATCTTTTGGACAAGTAACAGACACTTTTACTGGAACAGGATTATTGAGTGCAAATGGATGGACTGTTCATAGCGGAACAACACCACTATCAATAGCATCAGGTTCATTAACATATTCTGGACTAACCCCTACAGGAAACAAAGTTGCTTTGATTGCGGGAAATAGCGAAGATGCAAATAAAAGCATAGGAACAGCTATTACAACAGCTGCATATTATTCTACAGTATTAAATGTACCAAACACTACATTATTATCTACTACCGGAGATTATTCAATGTCATTTGGAGGAACTACTGGCGCTAGTGTAACTGCATTAGTCGGAAGATTAACATTAAAAACAGGAACAACTGCAAACACTTTCAACATTGGAATTGTAAACAATAGCGGAACAGGAACAGCTGCTACTTTTTTACCTACAGATTATCCAGTTGGAACGCCTGTTTTTGTTGTTGTTAAATATAACCGCACTAACAACACTGCTGACTTATTTGTAAACCCTACTTTAGATAACACCACTGAACCAACACCAGCTCTAACTAACGCATCTGGAGCAGGAGCAGCCCCAGCTTCAATCGCAAGTATTTGCATCAGACAATCTGGAAGTGCAACATTGGCCGGAACTGGCAATGTTGAGTTTGATGATGTAAGAGCTGGCAGCACTTGGGCTTATGTTACTACATCTGCCCTTGTTTTATCAGTTAAACAAAACGAAATCGCTGGATTAAGCATCTATCCTAACCCAGTTTCTAAAGGAACTTTATACATTACATCTAGCAGTAGCACAGCAAAATCTGTTGTATTATTCGATGTATTAGGAAAGCAAGTTTTAAAAACTTCTACTACAAACAACAGCATTAATGTTAGTGGTTTAAAAAACGGAGTTTACATCATCAAAATTACTGAAGATGGAAAAACCGAAACCAAGAAATTAATCATTAAATAGTTAATCTTTTTTTTTAAAAGAAACTAACACAAACAAAAAAGCAGCAAAATATTTTGCTGCTTTTTTTATTCTGAAGTTTTTGAAAAAAATCAAATTGTCCTAAAATTAAAAAAGCCATCCCTAAAAGGGAAAGCTTTCCATTGGTCTAACTACTAAACCGAGCCACGAGTTACAAAGTCGTAGCGAAAACAACACAACTATTTTAAATGCTTTATATCGGAAAAAAAAGCGATTCATTTCTGAATCGCTTTCCCAATATTCGCGGTCTGGACGGGACTCGAACCCGCGACCCCATGCGTGACAGGCATGTATTCTAACCAACTGAACTACCAAACCTACTGCGTTATTGCGGTGGCAAAGATACACTAGATTTTCGTTTTTACAAGTGTTTTTTGAAAAAATATTTCATCTTTTTTTTAATCGTTACCCAAAGTTTTGTTTTTCAACTAAATAAGCAGTTAAAATTTTTTCAAAATTTTCTCCAACACTAACCGGAATGTACTTAATTTTGTTCTGCGTGCAGGTTTGCTCTATTTTTTTGAAATAATTATTGATTCCTTTTTCATATTCCTGCTTTACATTTTCGGCAAAAAGATTTACTTCATCACCAGTCTCCACATCGATAAACTTTCTTGGAGCATTATCAAAATCAAATTTTAACTCAGTTTTATTATCAATAACATGAAACAAAACTACTTTGTTCTTATTGTGTCGTAAGTGTTGCAAAGCATCAAACAGAGCTTGTTCATTGCTTGATTGAAACATATCTGTAAACAAAATTATCATCGAACGTCGATGAATCTTTTCGGCTATTTGGTGCAGGAAAGTTATTGTATCGGTGTTCTTTTGTAATTTGGGTTTTTCCAAAATATTTTCAAGCGCATTCAAAATCATTCGATGATGGCGATCACTTCCTTTGTCGGGAGCAAAATATTCATAGGTATTCGAAAATACACTCAAGCCTACGGCATCACGCTGCTTTTTTAGAATATTCATCAAAACTGCCGAAGCTAGAACAGAAAATCCAATCTTGTTTTGAAAAAAGTGTTGCTTGTCTTGCAATTTTGGATAATGCATCGACGACGAATTATCGATGATGATGTGACAACGCAAATTGGTGTCTTCTTCAAATTTCTTGGTATATAATCGATCTGTTTTAGCAAATAATTTCCAATCGATGTGCTTTGTACTTTCTCCCAAATTATACACTTTGTGTTCAGCAAATTCAGCAGAAAAACCATGAAATGGACTTTTGTGCATACCTGAAATAAATCCTTCTACAATTTGGTTTGCCAACATTTCAAGATGCTGAAAACTGGAAATTTTATCTAATTGTGATTCTATCTTCATAACTCAAATGTATTAAAAGATTGAATGATTAAAAATTAAAAGATAAATTACTTAAATCTAAACCTTTTTGAAAACAAAAAAGGCTTGACTTTCGCCAAACCTTTCTATATAAATCATAATCTTACAGATTACAATAATGCGTCTAAACTATCAGAATAAGTTTGTTTAGGAGCAACTCCAACTTGTTTTCCTACTACTTCTCCGTTATGAAAAACTAATACCGTTGGGATGTTTCTCACTCCGTATTTTGCAGCAAACTCTTGATTTGCGTCAACATCTACTTTTCCAACAACTACTTTTCCAGCATATTCTTCACTAATTTGATCAATGATTGGACCTACCATTCTACATGGACCACACCATGCTGCCCAAAAATCCACCATTACTGGTTGTGTTGCTTTCAAAACTACTTCTTCAAAAGTAGCATCTGTTATTGCTAATGCCATAATATATCTATTTAAAAGTTTAAAGTTTGTTTTTTACTGTTTCAAACTAGAGTACAAATTTAGAAATTAAAAACAAATCAAACGCCATTTGTGAATTAGTTTTAATTATGAATGTATTATTATTTGCTATTTTTAATATTATTAACAGTCATCAACTAATTAAAAATATTCTTAATGACCCTGTAGAACCCTGTTGGAAAAAGAAGCAAATGAAGTGCTGTTAATCCTAAAAATTCTGGGCGGTTTGTTGAAATTAAAATTAGTGTCGCAATAGGAAGAAAAACTTGGTAAAAGACATTCATTACAATGTCAAAATTAGGGCTGGTGTATTTTATTATGATTATTTCTAGGTCGGTTTTTTTAATGCGGTAAAGCATATAAATTATATAAAGCAGGAGTGCTATGTATAAATACTGGTTTCCAATTGCGTACATTAACCATAAAAATGCGATTAATTCAATGGTGATAATTAACAATCCAGTAGCTATGGTAGTTCTTCTTCCCATTCGTTGCACAATGGTATATAAGCCACTGCGCACATCATTATCTAGGTCATGGAATTGATGCCAAAGAATGCCCCGCAAACCAAAGGATAATGACCAAGCGGCTATAGCCAATATTTCAATAGTAGATAATTGATGATGAGAATAATGAGAAACAAAAGTGACTGCGAATAATGTGGGTAGCATTTGTGAACCTGACGCATCGGCAAATAGACCAAGCACTCCTCTTTTTTTTAGACGAAATGGTGGCACAGAATACAACGTAAATGAAACGTAGGATAGTACGTAAAAAGCAAGTGCAAAATTGTTTTCTCTTAAAAACCAACAAAATGACAGTGCTAAACAGATGGGAATTGACAAGATGAAAAACTGTTTCACTCGACTGTGTTTAGCCATATTGTTGTTTTTACCTGCAATAGCATCTTCTTTTATATCAGTGATATCGTTCAGTATTGATACATATATCGCACCAACTACGAGTGCTGCTATGATAAATAGCACACTGCAAACTACTGTTGATAATTTTAAATTAGTATCAGATAAAATAATAAAATAGGGTATTACTAAAATGGGAGGAAATTTATATTCCCACCACTCTGTAGCGCGTATTATTTTTATAAGATTCGTCATTTTAGTCGCAACAAATGTTTAATCACTCTTTTTACTTTAACACTCGTTTCATAGACTATTACTTTAAAGATTCCAGTTTTGTTAAATAAAATTGCAGTATAACCACTTTTTATCCCTTTTAAATATTGTTTTTTATGCCATATTTGAAAGTAAGCATATTTCAAGTAATTATCAGAAAGATTGGTACGCATTTCCTTTTTTTCCTTGGTGGTCAAATATTTTCGGAATCTATCGTAAAGTAAATTAAGATCGTGAGTCCAAAGATCCTTCATTAGGTCATACATCTCTCTTCCATCGTATATATTAAATCCATCTACTTTTTTTCGCCATAAAATATCTCTTGTAAAAGCTGCTTTTCTGGGTTTTGTATAGATAATATCCATAAGTAAGCACCAGTCGTCGGCAATTTTCAATCCTGAAGACCAGTTGGAACGTAACGAAGATTTTTTGAATAGTAATGAAGACGAAGGTGAAGGACAACCACTCAAATATATTTTTCTCAATTCTTTGTCATCCAAAATAATTGTATTCTCGGTCGTTGCATTAAGGTGGTTTTCGAGAACTTTACAGATACTAAAACGATCGATGAATTCACCGTTTTTCATATCTTGCATCCAATTTGTAAAGACAAAATCTAAATCATGTTCTTTAATTAAATTAACACAAGTTTTTAGAAAATCAGGCTCCCAAGTATCATCAGAATCTAATGTAGCTACATAATGTCCTCTTGCATAAATATAACCTTCATTTCTTGCCATTGCCTGACCAGAATTTTTATGCAGTTTTATGTAAGTCACTTGTGGATACTTTGCCATAAGCGCATCGGTTTGATCAGTTGATCCATCATCCGCTACAATCAGTTGCACATGTGGATAAGTTTGATTGAGAACACTAATAATTGCATCTTCAACAATATGAGCACGATTGTATGTTGGAATAATAACTGAAACCAACTGTGAATCTTGATTTATAATGCGATTTATTTCATCTGCTAGATTTTGCTCGGGTAACTCTGGCATATATTTTTTTAATTTTTCAAATCCTGCGAGCCCAATAGTTGGCCAATCCTCACGTGCTTGCCAAGCACGCTCCAAGGCTTGTTCAAAATCAATAGTATTGGGTTGTCCTATAAAACCTGTTACACTATCTACAATAAGCTCGGCACTACCGCCTGCATCTGACACTATAGCTGTTTTACCTAAAGCCATTGCTTCAAGTAGTACTAGTGGCATTCCTTCAAATCGAGAGGGCAATACTAGCGCATGGTAATTTTCCCATAACTTTTCTATGTCATATTGTGGGTCTAAAAACTCAACATTATTGGCTCCCAATAATGATGCAAGATCCATAAGTGCTGCTTTGTCAGGTCCTTGCCCAAAGAATGACACTTTTATAGGTCTTTCTTTCCATTTTTCCTGTGCCATTATTCTTATCAAGATATCCTGCCCTTTGTCTATTAATAAGAAACGACCAATACAGGCTAGTTGATAACCTTGATCAGTACTTGGAAAATTTTGTGGTTTTCGTTCAATTTTTATGGGATTTGGTATAACTTGAGCATTACGTAATCTTATGCCAAATTGTTCTTCGGTTAGCGTAAGATTGTGTTTGCTAACAAAGAAAGCTTTTTCAGCATTGATATACACATTTCTCATTCCAACTCGATCAAGGTGGTGAGGCCAAAAAGAATCAACTGCTTTTTGAGAAATAAGAATATAAGGAATATTTCTTAAAAGACAGGTATAAGCCAGTCCTAAACCATCAAAATTTATGCCTTGCGAAATTACAACAAGCGAAAATTTTTCATTATCAAGCATAGCCTCAAGGGTATCTTCTGAATGTTTAGAATTGGGCTGTAGTGAGAAAGGATTTAATTCATGTAAATTAACTCCTATTGATTTGAGTTTTTTAAATTCAATGTGCTCAAAATTGATTTTATCTTTACATACTGCAATACTATAGCCATAATTGATGAGATAAGGTAACATTCTTGCCCATAATTCTTCGCTTCCGCCCCAATCTCCTTCGCTACAAGTTACAATTAAAATTTTTTTACTTTCAGCCATAATATTACAAGTTATAATTCTGAATCACTTTCATAAAGTGAAGCATATTTTCCTTTTAGTTTAATAAGTTCTTCGTGAGTACCTGATTCGGTAATTCCTTTGTTTGAAAGTACATATATAAAGTCCGCTTGTTTAATTGTAGATAAACGATGACTAATGACTAATGCCGATCTATTTCCTATTCTAGAGCGAAATGATTTAAACAATTCTGCTTCGGCTATTGCATCAAGAGCACTGGTGGCTTCGTCTAAAATAACAAGATCAGAGTCGCCGTAAAATGCTCTTGCAATAGCAATTTTTTGCCATTGTCCAATACTTATTTCATGACCATCATCAAATAATTTACCCAGAACAGTATCATATTTATTAGGGAAATCATCAATAAAATTAGCCGCTCCAGCATTAATGGCAGCTTTGGTTATAGCCTCATAGGATGGCTCGTGGTGAATGTTTCCGAACCAAATATTTTCATTTACAGTTAAATTGTATTTTACAAAATCCTGAAAAACAACACTTATTTTTTTTCTGTATTGAGAAGAACTATAGTTTTTAATATCATGTCCGCCAAAAAATATGGCTCCTTGTGTAGGTTCATAAAGCTTACACATCAATTTAATTAATGTAGTTTTACCTGCTCCGTTCAAACCTACTAGAGCAACAATTTTTCCAGCTGGTATTTTGAGTGAAACATTTTGAATTGCAAATTCTTTACTAGACGGATATTGAAATGAAACATTGTCAATTATCAATTCTCCATTTTCTTCTTCTTCGTTAAACGATTCTAAAGATGTCCTGTTTTCTACTGATGGCTCCAAATCAAAAAGTTTAAAGATATTGGAAACATACATATTGTTGTGATACAAATTAGTAATAGCCGACACAAGAGCTTGCATAATGGTGTAGGATTGTGGGAAGATAACGAGAAAAACTGCTACATCTCCTACGCTAGTTTTACCACTTAATGTTCCGAAAAGAATATAAGTTGTAACACTAAAGAAGGCGGTTGTTGCCATACCCGTAGTCATCAATTCATTAATAGTTCTTTTGCGACTTAATGCCAGTTGCTCATCAATCAATGAATCTTTAATCTTTATATATTTTGAAAAAATATAATCACCTAATAAGAATGTACGCATCTCTTTGGCAAATGTGTCAACAGTAATCAATGAGCTCAAATAATAAGCTTGTCGCTCTAATCCAGTATTTTTAAGATATAGTTGAAAGTCTTTATTAGAGAAAAATATTTTACTAATTAAAATTGGTAAGACAAAAAGTGTTAGTAATGGAAGCAACAACCAATCTATAGATATTAAAATATAGCTTACCGATGCCATCATAATAGCATTTTTTGCCATATCAAATACGCAACTAACAACTGCATAAGGCTTGTCCATCCCTGCTTCGCGAGCTCTTTTTAAAACATCAAGATATTCTGGATTTTCATAAAAACTATAATCAAGAGAAAGTGTATGTGCGTGTATTTTTCTATCTACAAAATGATTCACTTTAGTAGATTGTAATTCGCTAAAGTATCCAGAAATACTTCTTACACAAGCATAACCTACAGAGATTGCACCAGCAATTATTACCGTATTTACTAGTTCTTCTCCTTTTTCTGTGTAACCAGCTTTTGATACAATATCTACGAGACGCTTTAACATGTATATGGAACCAAGCCATAACACATTTTCAAGTACAAGAAGAAATAAGGTAAGAATAGTTAACTTTTTTGAGACTGACCAAGTTAACAGAATGGCTCTTTTGATATTCGCTTTAACGAGTACTTTTTGTATCTTTTTTTTAATCATTTATGTTTTGTTTACAGGCTTTGGGGCTAAAATTTTAATAGACAATCTGTTTCAAAAATAAAATTACTCAATTTGTACTAACCCATAGTTTTAAATCTTCTAAAGGCTTAAATACTCGTTAAAGAATCAATTTAAAGAACAAGAGCTATACTTCACTTTCAAGGTATAATGAGAATGATTGTCGAATAATAGATTGCATTTAAAAATAATTTCTCAATAAAAAACGACTCTCTTTTGTAAATATACTGCTTTAGAATTTAATTTGCAAAGCCTTGCAAAAACAAAAACAATTTGATAACAGCCAACCCATGAATGTTATTCATTAGTTTTAATTAATTTACTACATTTGTAAGTGTTATTTTGACACTTGAATAAAAATATCCAAAAAAACAATAAACAAAATACATTAAAATGAAATATATCGTTTGTGAAAAACCACAAGAGTTTTTGATCAAAGAAAAAGAAATGCCTGTTCGAAAAGAAGGCGAAGTATTGTTGAAAATTCGAAAAATTGGAGTTTGCGGTACTGATATTCATGCTTTTGGAGGAACTCAACCTTTTTTTGAATATCCTAGAATTTTAGGGCACGAATTAGCAGCAGAATACATTGAAGGTGAAGCTCCTGGATTCAAAAAAGGCGACAAAGTAACTTTTATTCCTTATTTTCACTGCGGAAAATGTATCGCTTGTACCAATGGTTTGACTAATTGTTGTGCTAATATCAAAGTTTTCGGCGTACATATTGATGGCGGAATGGCAGAATACATTAGCGTTCCTGAACAATATTTACTGCACGGACAAGGATTAGATTACGACCAATTAGCACTAGTAGAACCTCTGGCTATTGCAGCACACGGAGTTCGCAGAGCAGCTGTGACTGCAAAAGATACCGTTCTAGTTATGGGAGTTGGACCAATTGGAATTGGATTAATCAATTTTGCAAAAATAGCTGGTGCGAAAGTAATAGCGATGGATATTAATCAATACCGATTGAATTTCTGTAAAGAGGAATTGGGTGCGGATGAAATTATCAATCCAATGACGGAAGACGTAGTCGAAAAACTAAAGGAATACACCAACGGAAATATGCCTACAGTTGTCATTGACGCTACAGGAAATAGAAATGTCATGAATAGCGCTTTCAATTATATTTCACACGGTGGACGTTTCGTATTGGTAGGATTGCAAAAAGGAGAATTAGCCTTTAGTCATCCTGAATTTCACAAACGCGAATCGACATTGATGAGTAGTAGAAATGCCACTACCGAAGATTTCGAATACGTAATCGAATGCTTGAAAGCGGGTAAAATAGACCCAAGCAAATACATTACTCACAGAGCAAATTTTGAAGATATGATTGGCGAATTCGGCAAATGGATTGACCCAAAAAATAATGTTATCAAGGCACTTATTGAATTAGACTAATAACTAACTAACCCAAAAAAGACAAAATGGATTTAGGATTAAAAGGAAAAATTATAGTGGTTTCGGGTTCTGCAGGAAAAGCAGGAAGTATTGGAGAAACCATCATCAACAGACTGGCAGACGAAGGAGCAATTCCTGTTTTGGTCGATAGAAATGACCGTGGACACGAATATGTTGCCAATCTTCAAAAAAGAGGAATCGATGCTTTTTTTGCACAAACCAATGTTACTGACCCTGTTCAAATAGAAAATGCAGTACAAAAAATAGTGGCTAAATACGGAAGAATTGATGCCGTTATTAATAATGTTGGTGTAAACGATGGCGCAGGTCTTGACGCTTCTTACGAGGAATTTATGGAATCGCTAAAACTAAATGTGGTTAGCTATTTCTTGTTGACCAAATACGCATTGCCATATCTAAAAGAATCCAAAGGAAATATATTAAATGTTGGTTCTAAAGTAGCCTTAACTGGTCAAGGAGGAACTTCTGGTTATGCTGCTGCCAAAGGCGGTGTTTTAGGCTTAACCAGAGAATGGGCGGTCGATTTGATTCAATATGGAATCCGTTCGAATGCGTTAATCATTGCCGAAAGTTATACTCCAGCCTACGAAGATTGGATTAAAACCTTGGCTGATGGCGAAGCGACTTTGGCAAAAATCAACAAAAGTATTCCGTTTGAAGCTAGAATGACTAAAACGGTAGAACTTGCTGACACGGTTCTTTTCATCATTTCCGAACGTTCTTCACACACTACAGGGCAATTTGTTTTTGTAGATGGTGGATATGTTCATTTGGATCGTTCTTTAATTAATGATTTAGGTTAAAAAATGTCAAAACGAATTGATTCTCATCAGCATTTTTGGCAATTTGATCCCGTTCGAGATAGTTGGATTGACGAAAGTATGCAAAGAATTCAAAGGGATTTTTTGCCTCAAGATCTTTTACCTGTTTTAGAAAAAAACAACTTTAAAGGCTGTGTTGCGGTTCAAGCGGATCAAACCGAGGAACAAACTCATTTCTTATTAGATTTAGCCAAGCAAAATGATTTCATCAAAGGAGTTGTAGGTTGGGTCGATTTATTGAATGAAAATATTGCCGACCGATTAGATTTCTTTTCTACCGAAAAAAAACTAAAAGGTTTCCGACACGTAGTACAAGGCGAAGCAGATGATTTTATGCTTCGGGATGATTTTAGACGAGGAATTGCCGCTTTGAAAACGCATAATTATACGTATGATATTCTAGTTTTTCATCGTCAATTGCCCGCTGCTATTGATTTGGCAAATCGTTTTCCTGACCAAGCTTTTGTTTTGGATCATATTGCTAAACCCGATATTAAATCAGGCGAAATTCAATCTTGGAAACAGAATATCATAGAATTGTCGAAAGCCGAAAATGTAATGTGCAAAATTTCTGGAATGGTCACCGAAGCTAATTGGAAAACATGGACGCCCGATGATTTAAAACCCTATCTGGATGTGGTTTTCGAAAACTTCACTCCCGAAAAGCTTATGTTTGGTTCCGATTGGCCCGTTTGCTTGGTCGCTTCTGAATATGAATTGGTGGTAAAAACCCTCGAAAATTATATTTCACAATTACCGATTGACCAGCAAGAAATGATTTGGTTTAAAAATGCAGAACGGTTTTATGGACTTTAAATTTAATTTATAATTAGATTTAAACAACCCTATCAACTTTGAAAATGTTGATAGGGTTTGTTTTTTAAATCCAAAATACCTTTTTTTACTTTAAAATAAATAACCATGATTACCGTTTCAACAGATAAAACTAAACTTGATGTTCCTTTCATCCAAAACTTTTTGAAGGATATTTATTGGGCAGCTGGAAGAACTATTGAAGAAGTGCAAATTTGTATTGACAGCTCGGTTTGCTTAGGGATTTATTTAGATGAAGTTCAAATTGGTTTTGCTAGAGTGATTACTGATTATGTGGTTTTTGGGTATGTAATGGATGTTTTTATTACCGAAGAAGAAAGAGGGAAAGGTTATTCGTCTATTTTAATTGAAGCAATGTTGGAAGAACCTGTTTTGAAAAATATTAAGATATGGCGATTGGCAACTTCGGATGCTCATTACTTATATGAAAAGTTTGGTTTTAAAACATTGGCTCACCCAGAAAAAATGATGGAAAAAATACTACTATGAATTTAGAAAGTTTTTACGAATATTGTTTGTCCAAAAAAGGCGTAACCGAACATTTTCCGTTCGATCAAGATACTTTGGTGTTTAAAGTGGGTGGAAAAATGTTTGCATTATCTTCATTATTACAATGGGAAAAAGGGAAACCTTCTGTTAACTTGAAATGCAATCCTGATTATGCCCTGGAATTACGCGCGCAATATGACGATGTCCAGCCGGCTTTTCACATGAGCAAGGTGCATTGGAACACCGTTGCCATCAACAGCGATGTTTCGGATAAATTTGTAAAGGAATTGATTGATGATTCTTATAATTTGGTTTTCAAAAGTTTAATCAAAAAAATCCAAAGCGAAATTCTGCAATTAAAAAATTAGGCATTACTTTTGTCTAACATTTTTAGAACATACTCAAATTAAAATATCATGATTGACAATATAAAAAAGTTCTTGAACGAAGAACAAGACCCAAAAGCCATCGAGAAAATCACTTCAAAATTGAATGATTTATTGATGAAAAATGAAGAAATTGGTTATATCGCCGTGCAGAAAAAACCAGCGATTACTGTTTTTCCAGATAGTATTGTGGTTACCAATAAAAGAATTATTATTTGCCAACCCAAAAACATGGGACTTTCGATGAATTTCACCGATTTTACTTGGGATGAAATCGAAGGAACTTTTATGAAAGAAAATATTTTGGGTTCCGAATTTTCGTTTTCGACCAAAACACAGATTCAAGTTTCCATTGATTACATTCCAAAAATTCAGGCCAGAAAGATTTCTACTTATGCCAAAGAACAATTGGATTTGTTGAAAAATCCTGTTGTTGCCGAAGAAGTAAAAGTTGAAATTCCAACTTATATTCCTGAAGAAATTGTGGAAGAAATGGAAACGGAAGAGGTAGTAAATTATGCCGAAATTATTCCAGCTATTTCTAGTTATTCAGAACCTGTTGTAGAAAGTTCAAACGCTTCAACTGAAAAAGCAACTAACGAATTAACACAAGACGAACTTTTTGCCAAACTTCAAAACTATAAAAAACTACTTGACAACGGATTGATTTTACAAGGCGAATATGACGCTTTGAAAAAAGAGATTTTGAGTTTGATGTAAAATTTTGAAATATTTTAAATAAAAAACAGATGCTGAATGATTCAACATCTGTTTTTTTATGAACTGAATTTTTATTGTTTTTTAGTAAGCTCCTAAATAAAAACTACCAGAAGCCGTTTTCAATTTAGCTCCTTTTGTAATGGTTTTGTTCTTCACATTTACAATATAAATGTTACCATCTACACCTGCTGGTGTTAATGGAAGATACACATTGTCACCAATAAGACCAATGTTTTGGTACTGACCTAAAGTCGTAGATAAACCTGCATTTGTTTCAATCTCTGTCGCTAATTTAGTTGCCGTTTTAGCATTCAAATCCACTAAAGCAACATATCCACCAGCTGCAGTTGTAGTGGTGTATAAAACAACCGCCACTCCATCTTTAACATATCTCCAAGCTCTGATACTTGCTCCAGTTATACCCAAAGCAGTATTCAAATTAAAATGATAAGTTGGGTCATAATCATTGGTTGTTTTGCTAATACGAATAATGTCTGCTCCCGAAGTTGCTGTAGCTTGGTACAAATGACCATCAGTACCCACGTACTGTGTCATAGTACGGTATCCGTGGTTGCTAGTTTTTGTTAAAGTAGAAGTAATAACTTTAGGATTTTTCAACGAAGGATAATCTACTACCAAAGTTTTTGTACCATTGATGTTCGCAGCATCACTTGGCCATGTAGGTACTCCAGCTGTGCTTATAGTAGGCGTTTTTGTAGGATCAACTTTAGCTACATTACAACCAATAAATAGTTTAGTCTTATCTGCATTTAACACAGGAACATCAATACGACCTACACTATAACCAGCTGCTCTTTCTGCATCTGTCCAAGGGAAATTGAATATAGCAGTATTCGTAATGGCTGTGTTATTCAAATCTATTGCTGCAATTTTCACTTCACAATCTCTGCTTTTGTAAACAAAGTTTGGAGCAGTTCCTTCATAAACAGTTGTTACTGTACCAGAATACACACCAACACCAATACCTTCGGCAGCTTTTACCCAACGAGGTGCTGTTCCTAGAATACTAGCAGTATTTAATTCATATCCTACTTCTGTATATTTTCCACCAGCAACACTGTATTTATTGAATACACCACCATCAGCTCCAGTATATTGGATATTATATAAAAATTTACCATCTTCTGAAGCTTGAACACGGGCAGTACGGCTTGATTTTAAAGCAAAACCTTCAACATATTCTGATCCGTTCATTTTAAAAAGATCTACTTCATAACTTGGGTTGGCAGCATTTTCTGGTGTAATGGCTAAAGCGCGAGTACCTCCATTTCCAGCGGTTCCTGTGTCGTCTGGAAAAGATCCTGTTAGGGAAATCCAACGGGTATTGTCTTCTCCAGGATTACTTCCTGAATCATTGTCGTCGTTGCTACAGCTTCCTAATGTAATGGCTGTAACGGTACTAAATAATACTGTTCTAAATAGATTTTTTTTCATGGTATTGATTAATTTGATTATAAAAATTTACTAAAGGTGTAATTCAATTTGAAGTAGATTCCTCTACCTGGTTTTTGTATGGCAAAATTGTCATAAATTTCTGCGTTAAACAGGTTTTTTACATCTATACTAGCTACTAGTTTTTTGGATGGAAAACGATAACTCGCACCCAAATCATGGGTAAATTGTCTTGGAGTTAATGACCATTCAGGTTGTCCCCAAACAATGTAATATTCGCCTACAAATCCTGCATTATAATAAGCGTTAAGTATGGATTTCTTTTGAAAAACATCATTAAAGCGATATTGAAAATTAGCATTCATCGTAAAATAAGGTTCGTTAGGCACTTGAAGACCAAACAAACTGTGTGCGTTGCCATTATCGTCAAGTTCTAGTTTGAACAGGTTGTTGAATTTGGAAATATTAAAGGAAGCATTCAATTTATTATTATAGACATAGATAATTTCTGCTTCAAAACCACGAGATTGTGTTTTGCCAAGATTGATATATCGAGTAGTTTGAATATCAGCATCAGCTTCTTCCTCAATTTCTGCCTCATTTACAACTTGTTGTGTGATTTTGTCGAATCCATTGCGCCAAAAAGCATTGGCATAGAAGGTTAATTTGTGTTTCCCAAAATCTATTGCGCCATAACGGAATCCTAAATTATAATTGATGTTTTTTTCTGGATCTAATCCAAGGTTCGGTTGAATGTTAATTTCAGGAGCTCCAAACAATTGAGTTTCTGTAGGCATAATATAAGAGTTCTCTGTGGATGCAATAATAAAAAGGCTTGAAATAACATTGTAAGATACTGTTGCTCCGTAACCAAAATTATAATTCGTTCTTGTGGTGTCTTTTTGAACAATTGAGCTTACTCCTTGATTATCCACTATTTCAAATCGTGTTTGATCAGTTCGATTGTTGGTGTACTTTCCTAAAATATTGGTTCTTAACTTTTTATTGAAAGTTTCAGCTTCATAATTCATCGAAATAATATTCTTTGAAACAATACTTTTTGTAGCCAAATCTCTTAAAGTTGGATTCAATAAATCTTCATCTTTTCTATCGGTCGATTCATATTTATGATTCAACGAAATACGATGTCCATTAGCAATCATATAACCCAAATTAGATCGTGCGTTAGTGATTTTTCTTTCGGTATTCGTAATTAATTTTGGTCCTTGCTGTCCGCCTTGCAATGTTTTAAGGGGTACTCTTTCTCCAAACTCAATAATTTCTCTAACGGTACCGTCCCAGTTATAAGCATATCCAACGGTATCTTGCAAATAGGTAGTACGATAGCTTCGTACCGCATTAATATTTAATGACAAATCTTTTACTAGAAAATTTCTTTTGTTGTAATTGAGTATTAAAGCATGAGCTTTGGTTTCATTGAATCGTCCTACATAAGGTACAGCCATAGTGGTTCCGTGCGGGATTTCGGTGTAATTGCTAGAACCATTATAGCCAATAAAAAACTGATCTGCCCATTTGGTATCGGCAAAACCAACTTCGGCTCGACCTCCAACCGATTCATAATCATTATTAAAACGCTTGGCTCGATAAGGTCTGGTGATTTGTTGCAAATGATTCACATAAGTCGTTGATCGTCCCCAAGTTTCAAAACTATTGTCGGTGTAAGTATAAAAACCAGAGCCTCTAAAAGAAAGTCCCGTTTTTTTATCACGATAAGTTGCGCTTAAATCCGATTGAAAAGTATTGAAAGAACCATAAGAAACTGCCGCAGTAGCATTATTTTGAGAGACATCTTTTTTCAATACCACATTGATAGCTCCACCCACATAATCACCGGTTAAATGCGAAGGCAAAATCCCTTTGTACACCTCGATACGCTCAATCATAGAAGGCGGTATGTTATTCAAATTGAAAGAAGAACCGAAAGTAGAAGCCTCAATTCCATCAATAAAAATTCCAATGGCACTTCCAGACATTCCGTTCAGGTTATACTCCACATTCGAGCCTATTCCTCCATTTTGTCTTACTCGAACACCAACAGAGCGGTCTAGTAATTCATTGGTGGTCAAATTTCGTAATGATGCTTCTTTGGTTTCTATAATAGCAACTGCAAAACCACTGGTTTCTAATTTCTTCTTTTTTGATTTTCCTTTTATTTCAACATTTTTTAAAGATTCGACTAAACTGTCTTTTTTAATTTTTTTTTCAGTTTTGGTAGTTTTTACTTTAGGCAGACTTTGCTGTGCAAACACAGAAATTACCAGTAAAAAAAATAGAATCGAGAAGCTATATTTTTGAAACATTTTGTTTTTATTATTTTTTTTAACAAAAATCTATTTTTAATTAGACTTATTATAAATAGATTTGCTGCAAAAATACTATCAGGATTCCGAAATTTGATAGGGAAAAACGGATTATAACTTTGTAAAAACGGATTAATATTTTGAAATTCAAATCGAAAATACTGACTCATCAAGAACCTATAATTACTATAGAAACTGCTGATTTGTTTAATCCAGCAAGTACTTTTTTAGAAGAAAAAATCAATATTCAAAATGGAAAAAGAGAAGAAATCACAAGTAAAAATTTAATTTCAGATGGTATAGTAATTCTAGATACTCAAATGCGATTTTCAACGCCACAAACTATTGAATCGGAAATAACAGGCGAATCTATTGTAATGAATTTTATTTGTTGCAACAATGTTGAAGCTATTATTGATCATGTAGAAAGCGAAAAATTTACAACAGAGAATACTCATAATATTCTGTACGCATCTAATTTTAATGCTTCATTCGAAATTCCTGCTTTTGAAGACATAAATTATTTATCGATTGTTTTGTCATTGGATTATTATCAGGAATTAATTAATGAAAATTGGAATCTTCATCCAAATTTCTCTGCAACTATTAGTCAAAAAAAATCCAGCTATTTAGCACCAAAATCTGTTCCTTTTAACCCCGCCATTCAATGGATTATTCACGAAATCAAAAGTTGCAAATACAAAGGAGCAATCCAAAAAATGTATTTAGATGCTAAAATAAAAGAACTTTTAATTCTACAACTGGAAGCCTTACTAGAAAAGTCTCAAAAGAAAAATATAACAATTCAAGATGAAGATTACCATAAATTATTAGAAGCCAAATCAATTCTTGAAGCCAATTTTACCAATGCACCCACACTTCCCGAACTTTCTAGAATGGTTTCTCTAAATGAGTTTAAATTAAAAAAAGGGTTTAAATCCTGTTTTGACACGACTATAAAAGGCTATGTAACCCAACTCCGAATGGAATATGCCAAAACTTTATTCCAAAATAAAGAATCCAATGTAGGCGAAGTCGCTTATAAATGTGGTTACAAAGATGTTTCACATTTTTCGGCTGCCTTTAAATTTTTCTACGGATTTACACCCATCAGTTTTCGAAAAATCAATTTAGGTGCAAAATTATATTTCTTGTATTGGGATTTTTTAGAGGTACTTTCGGTGGACGTACTTTCCCTAGATGTTTGTATGATTTAAGACTTTTTAAAGTGTTATCTTAATGTAATTATTTTTTTTATTTCAATAACATTCATAACAATAGCTTAATTTTTTTCATGGTTTAAATTAATGGTTGAAGCCTAGTTTTGCCTCAAAATTATTTAAACAAAACAAAATGAAAAGTAAATTTTTAGTTGTGATGCTCCTTTGTTTTACCCTGATGGGTTTTGCACAAAAAGGAGTTATTTCTGGAAAAGTATTAGACAAAGAAGACAAAATGCCTTTGCCTGGTGCGATGGTCGAATTGGTTGGAATGAACAAATACACCATTTCCGATCAAAACGGGCGATACGAATTTTTGAATATTACCCTAGGAACTTACACTGTTCAAGTAAAATATATTGGTTACACAGCTGCTACAGGCGAAGTGGTTTTGGCAGCAGGAGCTAACGGAATTTATAATTTCGAATTAGCCACTTCAGGTACTGAATTGAAAGAAGTGGTAATTGGTGACATTCTAAAAGGGCAAGCCAAAGCATTAAACCAACAAAAACACAACAAAAACATTGGTAACGTAATTTCTTCGGATCAAGTAGGTCGTTTTCCAGATGCAAATATTGGAGATGCCTTGAAAAGAGTTCCTGGAGTTACGATGCAAAATGACCAAGGGGAAGCCAGGAACATCATTATTAGAGGATTGGCTCCTTCGTTAAATTCGGTTACTTTGAACGGTGACAGAATTCCGTCTGCCGAAGGCGATAATAGAAATGTACAAATGGATTTGATTCCATCCGACATGATTTCTACGATTGAAGTAAGCAAAACATTAACCCCAGATATGGATGCCGATGCTATTGGAGGTTCTGTAAATTTGGTAACTCGTCCCACTCCAAACGGTGAAAGAATCTCGGCTACAGTAGCTGGAGGTTATTTGCCAATACGAGAAAATGCTTCTTACACCGCAGGTTTTGTGTATGGAAATCGTTTTTTCAGCAACAAATTTGGAGCTGTTTTGAGTGGTTCATATAATAATGTAGATTACGGTTCAGACAATATCGAAAACGAATGGGTAAAAGACGATTTTGGTAATGAATTCGTTCAGGCTTCTGAAATTAGAAAATACGATGTGCAACGTATTCGTAGAAGTGCTTCGTTGGCAATGGATTATAAATTCAACGAAAACAACACCATTTTTGCCAATGCGATTTACAATTGGAGAGACGATAGAGAAAACCGTTTCAGAACTACTTATGACGATATCGAAGCCATTTATGATGCTGTAGATGAAGAACAAATAGTAGGTTTTGAAGGTCGTGTAACCCGTCAAACAAAAGGAGGAGTTGATAACAACAGAAACAAAAGCAGAAGATTAGAAGACCAAAGAGTGCAAAATTACTCGCTTCGTGGAGAGCATTTAATCAATTCTAAATTGGATTTAGATTGGTCAACTAATTATTCTACCGCTAGAGAATACCGTCCGGGAGAGCGTTACCTTGATTACCGTCAAGAAGGTTTGGATGTAACTCAAGATTTATCCGATTTAAGATTTCCTTTGGTAAAAACTATTGGAGAATCATTGAATGATTTAGAATTAGATGGTATTTCTGAAAATACAGACGAAACCAAAGAAAGTGAATTTGGAGCTAAATTGAATGTTCGTTTCCCATTCACTATTATTCCAGCCGAAAAAGGAAGAATCAGAACGGGTCTTCGTCTTCGAATGAAAGAAAAATCAAGAAATAATTCGTTTTTCGCTTACGAACCAATCAATGGCGATATGGATGCTTTATCTCAAGTTCCAACTAGTTATTTTGATGGAAAAGATTTTAATCCAGGAAGTCAATTTGTGCCAGGCACTTTTGCATCGGCAAATTATCTGGGAAATCTAGATTTGAATAATGCTTCTTTATTCGATAAAGAATTGGATCCATCCGAATTTTTAGCAGTAAATTACAAAGCCAAAGAAAATATTTATGCGGCTTACGTAAGATGGGATCAGGATTTTAATGATAAATTGTCAATGGTGGTAGGTGCTCGTATAGAAAATACACACATTGATTATACAGCAAACCGTGTTTTGGACGAAGAAGAATTAGAAAGTGAAATTAACACAACCAATACGTACACCAATGTTTTGCCAAGTCTTACTTTTCAATACAATGCTACCAAAGATTTAGTTTTGAAAGCGGCAGCTACTACAGCTTTGGCTAGACCTAATTATTATGCACTAGCTCCTTACGTAAATAACGTTGCGTCTGATATGGAAATCACAGCTGGAAATCCAAACTTGGATGTTACTTATTCATACAATTATGATTTTATGGCAGAGAATTATTTCAAATCAGTTGGATTAATTTCTGGAGGCGTTTTCTATAAAAGATTGCAAGATTTCATTTATAACTACAGTGATAGTCAATACACAACAGCTAAATTTGCTGCTGATTTCCCAACGCAAGATAACCCAATTCCAGTAGGAGAAAATTGGACATTTGTTCAGCCAAAAAATGGAGATACTGTTGATGTTTATGGTTTTGAGTTTGCTTTTCAGCGTCAGCTGGATTTCTTCGAAAGTAAATTCTTGAAAGGATTCGGAATTTATTTGAACTATACTTACACCAAATCAGAAGCCAAAGGAATTGCGGATGAAGATGGAAATGAAAGAAAAAATATCAGTCTTCCGGGAACTGCTCCGCATATGTTTAATGGTTCATTATCTTGGGAAAACAAACGTTTCTCCGCTAGAGTTTCTACCAATTTTACTTCCGATTATTTAGACGAATTGGGGTCAGAAGAATACAACGACAGCTATTATGACAAACAGTTTTTTGTAGATGCGAATGCGGCCTATAAAATCACAAAGGACATCCGAATTTTTGCTGAAGCCAATAACCTGACCAATCAACCGTTGCGTTATTATCAAGGTGTTGAATCACATACTAAACAAGTAGAATACTATCAAGCTAGATATAATTTAGGATTGAAGTTTGACTTCTAAAAAACACAAACAATAAAATTTATAAATTAGACAGGATGTAACAATTCTGTCTAATTGCATTAAAAGAATTATCCAATGAAGAACACTAATATAATCTCAATTCTGTTTTTAAGCCTTTTCGTTACTTCTTGTAGCAATAAGTTGGCACCTATTCGCAAAGATGCCGTCAAACCAGCCATAGTAACTCAAACATTACCGCACGATACAGATGATCCCGCTATTTGGATTAATCCTGCCGATGCTACAAAAAGTATTATTATTGGTACCGATAAAGATACCGACGGTGGTTTGTATGCTTTTGATTTGAATGGAAAAATCATTGCCAAATCAGAAGTTCTAAAAAGACCCAACAATGTAGACATCGCTTATGGTTTGCTAATTGATGGCAAAAAAGTAGATGTTGCTGTAACAACAGAAAGAGAAAATAATCGAATTAGAATTTTCAGCTTACCCGATTTAAAACCAATTGACAATGGAGGAATTGCTGTTTTTGATGGTGAATTGCTACGTGATCCAATGGGGATTTCTTTATATACTCGCCCAAGTGACAATGCTATTTTCGCTATCGTTGGCAGAAAAAGTGGCCCTTCTGAAACCTATTTGTGGCAATACCAATTGACCGATGCAGGCAATGGAAAAGCGGGAGCGAATGTGGTTCGAAAATTCGGTAAATACAGTGGCAAAAAAGAAATCGAAGCCATTGCTGTAGATAATGAATTGGGTGTTCTTTATTATTGCGATGAACAATTCGGAATCAGAAAATACAAAGCCGATCCAGCCTTGAATGATAATACGGAATTAGCTCTTTTTGGTCAAAAGGATTTCAAAGCGGATAACGAAGGAATTGCTATTTATAAAACAACTGCAATAACTGGTTATATTTTGGTATCCAATCAGCAAGCGAATACTTTTATGGTGTATCCAAGAGAAGGAGCAAATGGTAATGCCAATGAATATACGTTATTAGCCGAAATTCCAACTTCTACCATAGAATGCGACGGCGCAGATGTAACGGCATTAAACCTTGGCGGCGCATTTCAAAAAGGAATGTTTGTAGCGATGAGCAACGGAATGACCTTTCATTTTTACAATTGGGAAGATTTTCAAAAACGAATTGATGCTGCTAAAAAGTAAATCTCAATTGTTTGGCTTAATAACAAAAAGAGCTGTTCGAAATGAACAGCTCTTTTTGATTAATCCAGTTTCGGCTCCCTCTCCTTTGGAGAGGGTTGGGGTGAGGAAAATAATTATTATTGAGGTGCTTTTTTAAGAATGTTAACCAAAAGAACTCCCCAAGAAATGATTAAAAATAATCCGCCAATAGGAGTAATAAATCCAATTGCTTTAAAATCAAAAGGAATAAAAAGACCATTGGTAGCCAATAAATAAATCGATCCTGAAAAGAAAATGATTCCAACAACAACTAAATTACAAATCATTCTTTTTGTTTTTTGGGAAATGGAAGACAATCCAATAAACAATAAAAATAAGGCGTGATACATTTGGTATTTCACTCCGGTTTCAAATGTAGAAAGCTGATCGATAGTTAAAACTTTTTTTAATGCGTGAGCGCCAAAAGCTCCTAAAATGATAGCGAGCATTCCGAAAATTGCTCCCGTAGAAATTATTTTTTTGTCCATTTTTTATTTTATTTTAAACACAAAAATATCGCTTTCTCATCAAACAAAATCAATTTTAACGATACTTTTTGCTATCCCTTTTTTATTTATGATTAACTTACATTTGTCTTAATAATTATAGTTATGAGAACAATTCTAATCATTGGAGCAGGAAGATCAGCTTCGTCATTAATTCAATACCTTTTAAACAAATCTGATGAAGAAAACCTGCATCTTATTATTGGTGATTTGTCATTGGCTTCCGCCCAAAAGAAAACCAATAATCATCCCAATGCTACCGCAATCGCTTTAGATATTTTCGAAAAAAATCAAAGACAGATGCTTATTCAAAAAGCTGACATCGTGATTTCGATGTTGCCTGCACATTTGCATATTGAAGTTGCCAGAGATTGTATTGTGCATAAAAAACATTTAGTAACTGCTTCTTATATTAGCGATGCGATGCAGGATTTGGATATTTTGGCCAAAGAAAATAATTTGATTTTTATGAATGAAGTCGGTCTTGATCCCGGAATTGACCACATGAGTGCGATGAAAGTCATCAACGAAATCAGAGCCAAAGGTGGAAAAATGCTATTGTTCGAATCCTTTTGCGGAGGTCTTGTAGCTCCAGAATCAGATACGAATCTGTGGAATTATAAATTTACTTGGGCGCCTCGAAATGTGGTGCTTGCCGGTCAGGGAGGAACTGCAAAATTTATCCAGGAAGGAACATATAAGTACATTCCTTATGGAAGTTTATTCCGTAGAACCGAATTTTTAGAAGTGGAAGGTTACGGACGATTTGAGGCTTATTCGAACCGTGATTCTCTGAAATATCTTGACGTTTATGGTTTGAAAGATGTGCTAACTTTGTACCGTGGAACCATTCGTAAAGTGGGTTTTTCCAAAGCTTGGAATATGTTTGTTCAACTCGGAATGACAGACGATAGTTATGTTATGGAAGGATCCGAAGATATGAGTTACCGCCAATTTGTAAATTCTTTTTTGCCTTATCACCCAACAGATTCTGTTGAAATCAAAATGCGTTTGATTCTGAAAATCGATCAAGACGATATTATGTGGGATAAATTATTGGAATTGGATTTGTTTAATCCCAATAAAAAAGTAGGTTTAAAAGACGCTACTCCAGCTCAAATTCTTGAAAAAATCCTAACAGATAGCTGGACATTGGAGCCAAATGATAAAGATATGATTGTGATGTATCATAAATTTGGCTACGAATTGAATGGTAAAAAACAGCAAATCGATTCCAAAATGGTTTGCATTGGCGAAGATCAAATCTATACCGCAATGGCGAAAACGGTTGGTTTGCCTGTTGCCATAACAACCTTATTAATCCTGAACGGAAAGATTAAAACACCTGGAGTACAACTCCCAATTCGGGAAGAGGTGTATTTACCTATTTTGAAAGAATTGGAAGAATATGGAGTGGTTTTCAAAGAACAAGCAATGCATTATTTGGGGTATAATCCTTGATGAATAGATTTATGTATATCTAGTGGAGTTTATCTTTGTCAAAGTTTCAAACTTTGACAAAGTTTACAAAAAAGATTTATTTCGATAGTTCCACAAAATACTTATAATACAACGGAATCGTTTCAATTCCTTTCAGGTAATTAAAAATCCCGAAATGTTCGTTTGGTGAATGAATTGCATCGCTGTCTAAACCAAATCCCATCAAAATGGTTTTGCTTTTTAATTCTTTTTCGAATAAGGCAACAATAGGAATACTTCCGCCAGAACGCACCGGAATTGCTGGAACTCCAAAGGTTTCGGTATAGGCTTTGTTGGCGGCTTTGTAACCAATGCTGTCCGTTGGCGTTACATAGCCTTGTCCGCCGTGATGCGGTTTTACTTTTACTTTCACTCCAGCTGGAGCTATGCTTAAAAAGTGTTTGGTAAATAATTCTGTGATTTCTTCCCAATCCTGATTCGGAACCAATCGCATCGAAATTTTGGCGAAAGCCTGACTCGCAATAACGGTTTTAGCTCCTTCGCCGATGTATCCACCCCAAATTCCGTTCACGTCAAGCGTTGGGCGAATCGAGTTTCTTTCGTTGGTTACATAGCCTTTTTCGCCATAGACATCATTTAAGTCCAAAGCTTTTTTGTAATCTTCTAAAACGAAGGGTGCTTTTGCCATTTCGGCTCTTTCTTCAAGAGATAATTCTTCAACTTTGTCGTAAAAACCGGGAATGGTAACTCGATTATTTTCGTCGTGAAGCGTAGCAATCATTTTAGCTAAAACGTTGATAGGATTGGCAACAGCACCGCCATACAAACCAGAATGTAAATCTCTATTGGGTCCAGTAACTTCGACTTCTACATAACTTAAACCACGCAATCCAGTGGTGATAGAAGGTTGTTGGTTGGAAATCATTCCGGTATCCGAAATTAAAATTACATCACATTTTAGTTTTTCCTGATTGCCTTCTACAAACCAGCTCAAACTTTTGGAACCAATTTCTTCCTCGCCTTCAATCATAAATTTCACATTACAAGGCAAAGTATTCGATTGAATCATATATTCCAATGCTTTGACGTGCATGAACATTTGACCTTTATCGTCGCAGGAGCCTCTGGCAAAAATGGCACCATCGGGATGAATTTCGGTTTTTTTTATAACCGGTTCGAATGGTGGAGAAGTCCATAATTCGATTGGATCGGCGGGTTGTACATCGTAATGTCCATAAACCAAAACAGTTGGTAAGCTGGAATCAATTATTTTTTCGCCATACACAATTGGGTTTCCGGGTGTGTCACAAATTTCGACAAAATCGCAACCTGCTTTCTCTAGGCTCACTTTTATAGCATCGGCGGTATTGATAATGTCTTGATGGTAAGCGGCATCAGCGCTTACAGAAGGCATTTTTAAGAGTTCGAATAATTCGCTGATAAAACGGTCTTTATGCTGTTGAACGTAGGCTTTTATAGTTTCCATAGTAGGTTTAAATTTTTCTCTTTCAAAAGTACAAAAAAGAGAATAAATATTTTTCTATAAATTCCTTTGAAAATTAGAAGTTATGTTTATCTTTGCACTCACAATTTTAGCGGATATGGTGAAATTGGTAGACATGCCAGACTTAGGATCTGGTGCCGCAAGGCGTGTAGGTTCGAGTCCTATTATCCGCACTTTATGAATCCTTTAAGCATTGTAAATTAACGCTTAAAGGATTCTTTATTTTGCACTATCCCCTATTCACCCAAACATTTAATAAATCAAAATCGGCTGTTGCAAAAATTTGCGACAGCCGATTTTTTTATAGGACGCTATATTAATAATTTAATATCCAGAATTAGTAGTTTATTTTCTAAACTTTACTCTAATTTCTGTAATCTAGAGCGTCTTTGATATAGTGTAAATTTAAAGAAAAAATTTAAATAAAAAAATATTTTCCTTATTTATATCAATCATTTAATTCAAAAGCACATCCAATTCTTTAATTAATTGGGGATTTGATGGCCTTTCTGCTACAGCTTTAACTACTTTACCACTTGGATCAATCAAAATAAATCTGGGAATACTAGTCACACCAAAACTTTTGGCAAATTCAGAATTCCAATCATTATCTGCAATCAACTGAACTCCTCCCAAATTTTTTTCTTTTACCATTGTTTCCCATTTCTTAAAATCCGTTTGTTTATCTATAGAAATACTCACAAAGACAATATTCTTATTGTGGTATTTTTGCTCGATAGTCTGCAAAAATGGAATTTCTTTAATGCAAGGTCCACACCAAGTTGCCCATAAATCAATATAAACATATTTCCCTTTAAAATCCTCTAACTTTGTTTTTATCCCTTTGTAATTGCGATAATTAAAACTTGGAGAAAGCGTTCCATTCATTTTATTTAATTCCGCATTTTTCAACTCACGCTCTTTATTTCTAGAAGCTAGTGTTTCTTTATTTTTCTTAATAACATCCTCCAATTTAGCATATTGAACACCTATCTCTTTTTTCATTGTAGCATTCACTTGCGGATCCACAATATATTTATCTATTCTTGCTTTATCAGACTGTTCCATCTCTTCTATCTTTTTCTTTAGAGCAATTTCGTCTAATAAGAACAATCCTTTAATATCGATTTTTTTAATTGCAATAGCAGATTGAGCAATATAATTATTCATTTCAGAGCCAACACCAGAAAAAACAATAGTTTTATCAATATTATTAGCATCCATTTTTAGTTTTAAATCTGAATTATTATCAAGAGAAACTAAAGTATATTGCTTACCATCGAATAATCTGTAATTTCCTTTAACCACTTTCAAGGTGTCTTTGTAAACTCCATCACTATTTTTTACAAATTTTTTCACGACCTTATCTTTCATCATAAGATAAATAGGCTCATTCAAATTAGTAATATCAGCTTCAAAAGTGGCATATTCTTTAGTTTGACCATAATTTGTACTCGAAAAAAGACACAGTAATACCATTAAAAATAAATTCTTCATATTTTTTTTATTTAGACTTCAAATATAAAGAAATAGCTTATAAAAAAATACAATCCTAAAATATCTTACTTTATATTTCATCTTGCCGAATAGTTTTTAGGATTAAGTTGTTTTTTGTTTTTACTTTTGCACTCTAAAAAATTATTTCAATGTACAGAAGTCATAATTGTGGCGAATTGAACGCCTCACATATCAATACCGAAGTTACGCTTGCAGGATGGGTTCAAAAATCAAGAGACAAAGGTTTTATGAATTGGGTCGATTTGCGCGACCGTTACGGAGTTACCCAATTAATTTTTGACGAAAGTCGTACCGATAAAACCGTCTTCGAACTAGCTAAAACTCTTGGTCGTGAATTTGTGATTCAAGCCAAAGGAATCGTTATTGAGCGTGAAGCCAAAAATCCGAATCTGTCAACTGGAGATATCGAGATTTTGGTTACTGAAATGAAAATATTGAATGCAGCGCTTACTCCTCCTTTCACCATTGAAGATGAAACCGATGGTGGCGAAGACATTCGAATGAAATACCGTTACTTGGATATTCGTAGAAATCCGGTAAAAAACAGTTTGCTTTTCCGTCATAAAGTAGCGATGGAAGTGCGTAAATACCTTTCAGATTTAGATTTCTGCGAAGTAGAAACGCCTTATTTGATTAAATCGACTCCAGAAGGAGCCCGAGATTTTGTTGTTCCTTCCCGTATGAACGAAGGACAATTTTATGCTTTACCACAATCCCCACAAACTTTCAAACAATTGTTAATGGTAGGTGGAATGGACAAATATTTCCAAATCGTGAAATGTTTCCGTGACGAAGATTTGCGTGCCGATCGTCAGCCAGAGTTTACACAAATCGATTGCGAAATGGCATTTGTGGAACAAGAAGATATTTTGAATGTTTTCGAAGGATTGACCCGTCATTTATTAAAAGAAATCAAAGGAATTGATGTAGATAAATTTCCTCGTATCACTTACGATTACGCAATGAAAACCTATGGAAATGACAAACCAGACATTCGTTTCGGAATGGAATTTGGCGAATTGAACGAATTTGCACAGCACAAAGAATTTCCAGTTTTCAACGCTGCGGAATTGGTTGTTGGAATTGCCGTTCCAGGAGCAGGAAATTATACCCGTAAAGAAATTGACGGATTAATCGATTGGATGAAACGTCCACAAATTGGTGCCAGCGGAATGGTTTATGTAAAATGCAACGAAGATGGAACATTCAAATCATCGGTTGATAAATTCTACGACCAAGAAGATTTGACCAATTGGGCGAAAACAACTGGAGCAAAAGCTGGAGATATGATTTTTGTACTTTCTGGTCCAGCCGATAAAACCAGAACACAACTTTCTACTTTAAGAATGGAATTGGCAACTCGCTTGGGATTAAGAAATCCAGCAGAATTTGCTCCACTTTGGGTAATTGATTTCCCATTATTGGAATTAGACGAAGAAAGTGGTCGTTATCATGCAATGCACCATCCTTTCACTTCTCCAAAACCAGAAGACATGAAGCTTTTGGAAACTAAACCAGGAAAAGTCCGCGCTAATGCTTATGACATGGTCTTGAATGGAAACGAAATTGGTGGAGGTTCAATTCGTATTCACGACAAAGCGACTCAACAATTAATGTTTAAATATTTAGGTTTCACACCAGAACAAGCCAAAGAGCAATTTGGATTCCTGATGGACGCTTTCCAATTTGGCGCACCACCACACGGAGGATTGGCTTTTGGATTAGACCGCTTGGTTGCAATCCTTGGTGGCCAAGAGACCATTCGTGATTTTATTGCATTTCCAAAAAACAATTCTGGTAGAGATGTCATGATTGATGCCCCATCAGCAATAGATGAACTGCAATTAAACGAACTACACATTAAACTAGATTTATTGTAGAAAACAGTTCAAACCAACTAGAAAACGTTGAATATCAAATATTTTAATAATATTTTGTATAATATATCTTTCGTATTGTATTAAATATTACATTTGTCATATTATAAATTATTATTACAATTACAATGCGTACAGGTACAGTAAAATTTTTCAATGAATCAAAAGGTTACGGATTCATTACAGACGAAGAAACAGGAAAAGACATTTTTGTTCATGCATCAGGAATCACTGCGGAAGAACTTCGCGAAGGTGATAGAGTTAGTTATGAAGAAGAAGAAGGAAGAAAAGGAAAAGTTGCTGCGAAAGTAGCAGTTATCTAAATCATTTCTTTTACAACAAATGCTTAAAGCGTTTCGATTAAATCGAGACGCTTTTTTTTTGACACAAAAAATAACAAATCATTTAATTTCAACTTTATTTATAATGATTAAAAATAAAGTGTTAATTATATGTTTTAGCAAACTATTGTGTGTTTTATTCTTGTGTTTTAATTACCCGAAACCTATCTTTGTAACTTATTCTAATATAAAAGTTATATTCATTATGCAATCAAGCCAATTAGATTATTTCCCAATAATAATGCAAGCGCTTTTAGCCATAGGATTTGTAGCAGGAACAATTGTAGTTTCAGGTAAATTAGGACCAAAAAGATCATCTGAAATTAAAGATGAAAACTTTGAATGTGGTATTGAATCTCTTGGTAGTGCTCGAATTCCTTTTTCAGTTAAATATTTCCTTGTCGCTATCTTATTTGTACTTTTTGATGTCGAAGTAATTTTTCTTTACCCTTGGGCTATCAATTTCAAAGAATTAGGCATGGAAGGGTTAGTCAAAATGATGATTTTTATGGCTTTATTATTGGTAGGTTTTTTCTACATCATCAAGAAAAAAGCACTGGAGTGGGAATAAAAACAATTACGAATTAGAAATTATGAATGACAAAATTCTAATTTCTAAAATGTTTAAATTTTAATTATGAACTCATAATTCATAATTTACAATTCATAATTACAAAGATGAGTGATTCAAATATAAAAATGGTTGCCCCACCTGAAGGCGTTTCTGGCGAAGGTTTTTTTGCTACAAAATTGAATGATGTTGTGGGATTAGCTCGTGCCAATTCACTTTGGCCATTACCTTTTGCCACTTCTTGTTGCGGAATTGAATTTATGGCAACAATGGCTTCTCATTATGATTTAGCCCGTTTTGGTTCTGAACGTGTGAGTTTTTCTCCTCGTCAAGCTGATATGTTGTTAGTTATGGGAACTATTTCAAAAAAAATGGGACCAATTTTACGTCAGGTTTACGAACAAATGGCAGAACCTCGTTGGGTAATTGCTGTTGGAGCTTGTGCTTCTTCTGGCGGTGTTTTTGACACTTATTCAGTCTTACAAGGAATAGACAAAGTAATTCCAGTTGATGTTTATGTTCCTGGTTGTCCGCCAAGACCTGAACAAATTGTGGACGGTGTAATGAGATTACAAGAGCTAGTAAAAAGTGAATCGGTAAGAAGAAGAAGTTCTCCTGAATATCAGGAATTGTTGGCTTCGTATAACATAAAATAAGCAAATGAGTTTAGAATCGACAACAATTCAGGATAAATTAGCGGAAATGTTTGGTGAAAACGTTTTCCATTTCAATCAAGAAAAAGATATATTTTCATTTGAAGTAGCAGCCGACAAGATTACCGCTGTTGTTCTTTTTTTGAAAAATGACCCTGCATTAAAATTTCATTTTTTGACAGATTTATGTGGAGTTCATTATCCAGATAACGAAATCGAAAGACAATTTGCAGTAGTTTATCATTTGCACAATTGGTATGAGAACAAACGCATCAGAATAAAAGTTTTTATCAATGGAGAAATACCAAAAATTAAAACTTTGACTACTATTTTTCCAACTGCAAACTGGATGGAAAGAGAAACTTGGGATTTTTACGGCATCGATTTTATTGGTCATCCACAATTAAAACGCATTTTAAATATGGATGAAATGGTATCACATCCTATGCGAAAAGAATTTCCGATGGAAGACGGCGGAAGAACAGACAAAGACGATCGTTTCTTTGGAAGAACAGTACATAATAATTAGAAATTAAAAATTACGAATTACGAATGGATTGCGTAATTCTAATTTTAGAATATAAAAACAGAACAAAATAGATTGCCAATTTACTTTTAAGAAATTGATTTTTAATTCGTAATTCGTAATTCGTAATTGATTATAAATGTCAGAACTATTATTACCACCAGAGCATCGCTATGCTGAAATTATAAAAAACAGGGTAAATGAAGACGGAAGCGAGCTTTCGATTTTGAATTTAGGTCCAACGCACCCAGCTACACACGGTATTTTCCAAAATATTTTGTTGATGGATGGAGAAAAAATTCTAGAAGCTGAACCAACCATTGGCTACATTCATAGAGCTTTTGAAAAAATTGCCGAAAATCGCCCTTTTTATCAAATCACACCACTTACTGACAGAATGAACTATTGCTCCTCTCCTATCAACAATATGGGATGGTGGATGACTTTGGAAAAATTATTAGATATTGAAGTTCCTAAAAGAGTTCAATATTTAAGAGTTATCGTGATGGAATTGGCCAGAATCACAGATCATATTATCTGTAATTCGATTCTTGGTGTAGATACTGGTGCTTACACTGGTTTCTTATATGTTTTCCAATTTAGAGAGAAAGTTTACGAAATCTACGAAGAGATTTGTGGTGCTCGTTTGACAACCAATATGGGAAGATTAGGTGGTTTCGAAAGAGATTGGTCACCAGAAGCTTTCCGCAAATTAGACGTGTTTTTGAAAGATTTTCCAGTTGCTTGGAAAGAATTCGAAAACTTGTTTGAAAGAAACAGAATTTTTATTGACAGAACTGTAAACGTTGGTCCAATTACTGCCGAAATGGCGATGG
The DNA here is from genome assembly GCF_027111355.2 of Flavobacterium eburneipallidum. Taxonomy (NCBI): domain Bacteria; kingdom Pseudomonadati; phylum Bacteroidota; class Flavobacteriia; order Flavobacteriales; family Flavobacteriaceae; genus Flavobacterium; species Flavobacterium eburneipallidum. Next base: position 821,910 of record NZ_CP114291.2, on the reverse strand, counting down.
CTTACGGATTTACAGGTCCAAATTTACGTGCTGCCGGAGTTGATTATGACGTTCGTGTGGCACATCCTTACTCCTCTTACGAAGATTTTGATTTCATCGTTCCTGTTGGAAAATCAGGCGATACGTACGACCGTTTTTGTGTTCGTAATGCCGAAGTTTGGGAAAGTTTAAGCATTATTCGTCAGGCATTAGACAAAATGCCAGAAGGAAATGTATTTCACGCTGATGTTCCTGAATATTATTTGCCTCCAAAAGAAGATGTGTATCACGATATGGAATCTTTGATTTATCATTTCAAGATTGTAATGGGAGAAATTCCTGTTCCGGTTGCCGAAGTGTATCATGCGGTTGAAGGTGGAAACGGAGAAGTAGGTTTTTATTTGGTAACCGATGGAAGTAGAACTCCTTATAGACTTCACTTCCGCAGACCTTGTTTTATTTATTATCAGGCTTATCCCGAAATGATAAAAGGAGCAATGCTTTCGGATGCGATTGTTATTTTGTCAAGTTTAAATGTTATTGCCGGAGAATTAGACGCTTAAAATCAATTAAAAATTGAGAATTAAAAATTAAAAATTTAATTCGATAGAAAATCTTTGTGAACGTTGTGCCTTCTTTGTGCACTTTGTGGTTAAAAGAAATAAAAATGGAAAGAACAGATTATAAACAAGAAATAAATATGACCGAAGCCTTGATGACTCGCATCAATGAATTAATCAGTCATTATCCTGAAGGAAAGCAAAAATCGGCTTTGTTGCCTGTTTTGCACGAAGTTCAGGATGCTCACAACAATTGGTTGAGTATTGAATTGCAAGACAAAGTAGCCGAAATATTGTCGATAAAACCAGTCGAAGTGTATGAAGTGGTTTCATTTTATACGATGTTCAACAGACGACCTATTGGAAAATATATGTTTGAATTTTGTCAAACCTCTCCTTGTTGTTTGAATGGTGTTGAAGATTTAATGGATTATACCTGCGAAAAATTGGGCGTTGGAATTGGAGAAACAACTGCTGATGGACTTTTTGAAGTTAGAGGAGTTGAATGTTTAGGTGCTTGTGGTTATGCTCCAATGATGCAATTGGGTGATTTTTACAAAGAACACCTGACCAAAGAAAAAGTAGATCAGATTATTGCTGATTGTAGAGATAATAAAATTACGTTACACGATAAATAATATGTCACAAAAAATATTATTAGACAAAGTAAATATTCCGGGAATCAAAACCTACGAAGTGTATCGCCAAAACGGTGGTTATGCTTCTGTGGAGAAAGCCTTAAAAACACTAACGCCTGATGAAGTGGTTGAAGAAGTGAAAACTTCGGGATTAAGAGGTCGTGGAGGTGCAGGTTTCCCAGCAGGAATGAAATGGAGTTTTATTGACAAAAAATCAGGAAAACCAAGACATTTGGTTTGCAACGCTGACGAATCAGAACCCGGAACTTTCAAAGACCGATATTTGATGGAATACATTCCTCATTTATTGATTGAAGGAATGATTACTTCGAGCTATGCTTTGGGTGCAAACCTGTCTTACATTTATATTCGTGGAGAATATATGTGGGTTTACAAAATTTTAGAAAGAGCCATCGCCGAAGCTAAAGCTGCGGGTTGGTTAGGAAAAAATATATTAGGAACCGGCTACGATTTGGAACTTTATGTTCAAATTGGTGGTGGAGCTTACATTTGTGGAGAAGAAACCGCATTGATCGAATCATTGGAAGGAAAAAGAGGAAATCCTCGTATCAAGCCACCATTTCCGGCAGTTTCGGGACTTTGGGCAAATCCAACAGTAGTAAATAATGTAGAAACTATTGCAGCTGTGCCTTGGATTGTAAACAATTCAGGTGCTGATTATGCTAAAATTGGTATTGGAAGATCTACAGGAACCAAATTAATTTCAGCTTCAGGACACATCAAAAATCCTGGTGTTTATGAAATCGAATTAGGATTAAGCGTTTACGAATTTATGAATTCCGATGAATATTTGGGCGGAATGAGTTCTGACAGACCTTTGAAAGCTTTTGTGCCTGGAGGTTCTTCAGTTCCAGTTTTACCAGCTAATTTAATTTACAAAACAGCCAACAACGAAGACCGTTTGATGACTTACGAAAGTTTGAGCGACGGTGGTTTTGCAACGGGTTCGATGCTAGGTTCAGGAGGGTTTATCGTTTACAACGACACTTCTTGTATCGTAAGAAACACTTGGAATTTTTCTCGTTTTTACCATCACGAATCTTGCGGACAATGTTCGCCTTGCCGTGAAGGAACAGGTTGGATGGAAAAAGTATTGCACAGAATAGAAAACGGTCACGGCCGTGAAGAAGATATCGATTTGCTTTTGAGCATTCAGAGTAAAATTGAAGGAAACACGATTTGTCCATTAGGTGATGCAGCAGCTTGGCCTGTGGCAGCGGCAATTCGTCACTTTAGAGATGAATTTGAATACCATATTCGTTTCCCGGAAAAAATAAAAAACAGAGACCATTTTGTGAATGAGCCTTTTGAAAGTGTGAAGCATTTAGTTTCTAAAGCAACTGTTTAAACACTAAATATGACTATTAAGATAAGATTAGCTTTTTTATTTCTATTTATAAGTTTTGTTAGCAAGGCGCAGATTTCTGTCTCTAATGCTGATGAAATTAATAAAATTAAAAATACTACGACTTATATTGCAATGAAAGATCCAAATTCTGTAATTGCAAAAGAATACGCAGCTATTTTTCAAAAATATTGGACAATTTCTAAAATTGAATTCATTGAATATTCCGATATTTATAAATATTTGAATAGTAAAAGTTCATTTTTAACAATTGGAGGATATGTGACAGATGTAAATTCTCATACAATCTATAGCGGAGGTCGAGGTTTTGGAGTTGATTATAGCCACACCCATATTTATTTAGAACTATGGAAATGTAGCGATAAATTTTTAGGAAAAAGTCAAGATGCTAAAGATTTTAAGGAAAAAGACAAAACGCAAATTTCAAGATTAGAGTTATTTACAGATTTCCCAACATTAATGATGCCGAGTAATCTTTACAAAACCGATTATGACGCTGATGGACATATCAGAAATTGGGGACTTGGTCTATTTAAAAACCACATTCAAAATATGGTTTCTTACCTTAATAAAGGAACAGAAAAAAGATTATTTTCAGAGATTGTAAATGCTAATGAACTAAAAAAATTAAACAAGGAGACTTTATATATCCCTGATTATATTTTTACAAAATTTAATATGTTTACAGGTGATGAATCAAAAAAACATGATACAAAAGACATATTAAATGATTATAAATTCAAATATGAAATTGTATCGTCTACGGATTTAAATAAAAAAATTCTAAATGATGATTCTGTTTTTTATTATTTACAATATATAAAGAGTTCTACGGACAAATATGTTAGTGTAATTAATTCTCAAACTGGAGAAATTGTATACTCTGTATATACTCCTGCCTCCTATAATATCAAATCAGGAGATTTAAAAGATTTGAGCAAAGTAATAGCAAAGAAGTAATTTAAGTTAAAATAAATATTTCAAAATATCTTTTGATAATGAAAGTAACCATAGACGGTCAAGCAATAGAGGTAGAACCAGGAACAACAATCCTGCAAGCAGCCAGAATGATTGGAGGAGAAGTAGTTCCGCCAGCGATGTGCTATTATTCTAAGTTAAAAGGAAGCGGTGGAAAATGCCGTTGCTGTTTGGTTGAAGTAGCCAAAGGAAGTGAAGCCGACCCAAGACCAATGCCAAAATTGATGGCTTCTTGTGTAACAGGGTGTCAGGACGGAATGGAAGTGAACAGCAAATCTTCGCCAAGAGTGCAGGAAGCAAGAAAATCGGTGACGGAATTCTTGTTGATTAACCATCCTTTGGATTGTCCGGTTTGTGATCAGGCAGGAGAATGTGATTTGCAGAATTTAAGTTTCGAACACGGAAAATCCGAATCCCGTTTTATTGAAGAAAAAAGAACTTTCGAACCGGAAGATATTGGTCCAAATATTCAATTGCACATGAATCGTTGTATTCTGTGTTATCGTTGTGTTATGGTTGCTGATCAATTGACAGACAACCGAGTACATGGAGTGATGGACAGAGGTGATCATTCGAATATTTCAACTTGTATTTCTAAAGCTATCGACAATGAGTTTTCAGGCAATATGATTGATGTGTGCCCGGTTGGTGCTTTGACTGACAAAACGTTCCGATTCAAATCGAGAGTTTGGTTTAACAAACCATTCAACGCACACAGAGAATGTACTACTCCAGGATGTTGCGGAAAAACAACTGTTTGGATGTTTGGAAACGAAATTCAGAGAGTTACAGGAAGAAAAGACGAATACCACGAAGTAGAAGATTTTATTTGTAACACTTGTCGTTTTGATAAAAAAGATGTGAATGACTGGGTAATTGAAGGGCCAAGAGCTTTTGAAAAAGATTCTGTAATCAATCAAAACAATTACACCAAAAAATTAGAAAAAGTGGTTATCAATACCGAAGAAACTATTCTTTTAGGTAGAGAAAAAGACAGAAAAAAAATCAGTATGTCCGAGATTGATTATAATGAAAAAATAGATGGTAACCCAGTAAATACTACAAAAAATGGATAGTGCCTTTGTTATAGAAAAAAGTATTGTAATTCTTGTTGTTTTTGCTGTAACCATGCTTATGGCAATGTATTCTACTTGGGCAGAAAGAAAAGTAGCAGCCTTTCTACAGGACAGAATTGGACCAAACCGTGCTGGTTGGGGTGGATTATTGCAACCTCTAGCTGATGGATTAAAATTATTTTCAAAAGAAGAATTTACTCCTAATACCCCTAATAGAATTTTATTTGTTGTAGGTCCCGGAATTGCAATGGCAACGGCTTTGATGACGAGTGCTGTTATCCCATGGGGAGACCGTTTCCATCTTTTTGGAAAAGACATTTTATTACAGGCTACTGATATTGATGTAGCTATTTTGTATGTTTTCGGTATAGTTTCTTTGGGTGTTTACGGAATTATGATTGGTGGATGGGCATCTAATAATAAATTCTCTTTGATGGGAGCGATTCGTGCTGCCTCTCAAATGGTTTCGTATGAAGTTGCTATGGGATTATCAATAGTGGCTTTGTTAATGATGACAGGAACTTTAAGTCTAAAAGAAATTTCAGCCCAACAAGCAGGAATGAACTGGAATGTTTTCTATCAGCCTTTATCCTTTTTAATCTTTTTGATTTGTGCTTTTGCAGAAACCAACAGAACTCCTTTTGATTTAGCAGAATGTGAAACCGAATTAATTGGAGGTTACCACACCGAGTATTCCTCAATGAAAATGGGATTCTATTTATTTGCTGAATATGCAAATATGTTTGTTTCTTCTACCCTTTTAGCAGTTTTATTCTTCGGAGGATATAACTATCCAGGAATGAGTTGGGTTGTCGAAAACTGGGGAGTAAATATTGGAAACACATTAGGAATTATAGCTTTGTTTATTAAGCTTTGTGGTTTTATCTTCTTTTATATGTGGGTACGTTGGACTATCCCAAGATTCAGATACGATCAATTAATGAATTTAGGCTGGAAAATACTAATTCCATTATCGATTGCAAATATTATCATTACTGGAATTGTGCTGTTGAAAGGAGAAATAGCCACTTATTTAGGATTTTAATTAGATTACGAAATACCCAGCCCTGCCTAGTAGTGCATCTCAATTTTTCATCTGGAGAAACGAATAGCAGGATTAAGCTTCAAAAAAAAGAAAAAATGTCAATACAAGAAATATCACTTTCTGGAAGAAAAAAAGTAGTCTCTAACAAGGAGATGACTTTTTTGGAACGAATGTATCTTATAGCCATATTCAAAGGCTTATGGATAACACTGAAGCATTTATTCATGAGAAAAGCCACGATTCAATATCCGGAGCAAGTACGTGAAATGAGTCCGGTATATCGTGGTCAGCACATGCTGAAACGTGATGAACAAGGTCGTGAAAACTGTACAGCCTGTGGATTATGTGCATTATCCTGCCCTGCAGAAGCTATCACCATGAAAGCTGAAGAACGCAAACCAAATGAAAAACATTTGTACCGTGAGGAAAAATATGCTTCGATATATGAAATCAACATGTTACGTTGTATTTTTTGCGGATTGTGTGAGGAAGCTTGTCCAAAAGACGCTATTTATTTGACTATTTCTAAAGAATTAGTACCTGCAAGTTATAACAGAGAAGATTTCATTTTCGGAAAAGACAAATTGGTGATGCCTTTAGAAATGGCAACAAGAAATGCTCAACTTAAAACTGTTAACTAAATGATACGTATTCCAGATATTGCAAATGCAACACCAATACAAATACTATTCTGTATCCTTGCTGTTATCACATTGTTTACAGCTTTTATGACTATTTACAGTAGAAAACCAATGCATAGTGCTATTTATTTAGTGGTTTGTTTCTCTACCATTTCAGGACATTATTTACTGTTGAATGCACAGTTTTTGGCATTGGTAAACTTGATTGTTTACATCGGTGCGATTATGATCTTGATTGTATTTACTTTAATGTTAATGAACCTCAACAAAGAAAATGAAGTTTACAAACCTAGAGTAACTCGCTTGGGTGCTATCGTTTTGTTTTGCACAATGTGTGTAGTTTTGATTACAATGTTCATCAATTCGAAACCAATTGTTGGAGAATATCCAACAACTGGAGAAGATTTCCAATCCATTAAAGTATTGGGCAAAGTACTGTTGAATGAGTATATGGTTCCTTTTGAATTTGCATCAATTCTACTTTTAGTAGCAATGATTGGAGCCGTTTTATTGTCTAAAAAAGAAAAAATAGAGAAGAAATAATGAGTAATATTTTGAATCAAGTGGGTATCGAAAATTACATCTTCTTGAGCGTGATACTTTTTTGTATTGGCGTTTTTGGAGTGTTGTACAGACGAAATGCCATTATCGTATTTATGTCAATTGAAATCATGTTGAACGCTGTTAATCTATTGTTTGTAGCATTTTCAACTTACCATCAAGATGCACAAGGACAAGTTTTCGTATTCTTCTCGATGGCAGTTGCTGCGGCAGAAGTGGCTGTTGGATTGGCAATTTTAGTTTCGATTTTTAGAAACTTGCATACAATTGATGTTGGAAATTTAAAAAACTTAAAAGGATAATTTAATGGATACCAATTTAGTTTTAGTGCTACTATTAGCTCCTTTTTTAGGGTTTTTATTTAATATTTTTCTAGGTAAAAAAGCTGGAAAAAATAGCGTTGGCATTGTGGGAACACTTTCCGTTGCGGTTTCGTTTGCTGTGACGTTATATTTTTTCCTTCAAATAAACCAAACCCAGGAAGCTATTTCTATTAATTTATTTGACTGGATTTCGATAGAAAAATTTGATGTGAAATTTGGTTTTCTTTTAGACCAATTGTCTATACTATGGTTGATGTTTGTAACCGGAATTGGATCTTTGATTCATTTATATTCCATCAGTTATATGCACGATGACGAGAAAACACATTACTTTTTTGGCTATTTGAACCTCTTCATCTTCTTCATGATTACTTTAGTAATGGGAAGCAACTTGCTAATGATGTTCATTGGTTGGGAAGGCGTTGGTCTTTGCTCCTATTTATTGATTGGATTTTGGTACAAAAACCAAGATTTTAATGATGCTGCCAAAAAAGCCTTTATCATGAACAGAATTGGAGATTTAGGATTTTTAATTGGAATATTCATTGTGGGTTCTGTATTCAGCACTTTGGATTTTACTTCCTTAAAAACACTAATCGCTTCTGGAACAAATACAGATAGTTTATGGATTCCTGTTGCAGCCTTTGCCTTATTCATTGGAGCATCTGGAAAATCAGCTCAAATTCCATTATATACTTGGTTGCCTGATGCCATGGCTGGACCAACGCCAGTTTCGGCATTGATTCACGCTGCAACGATGGTTACGGCTGGTATTTTTATGTTGACGAGATTGAATTTCTTGTTCGATTTAGCTCCAAGTGTTCAGGAAATTATTGCTGTTGTTGGAGCACTTACTGCTTTGGTTGCTGCAACGATTGCTTTGGTTCAAAATGACATCAAAAAAGTATTGGCATATTCTACTGTTTCACAATTGGGATTAATGTTTTTGGCTTTAGGTTTGGGTGCTTATGAAGTGGCGGTTTTCCATGTAATCACGCACGCTTTCTTCAAAGCTTGTTTGTTCTTGGGTTCTGGATCAGTAATTCATGGATTACACGGCGAACAAGATATGCGCAAAATGGGTGGTTTGAAAAAAGCAATGCCCATTACTTTTATCACTATGTTAATTGCTTCATTAGCCATTGCTGGAATATTCCCATTAGCAGGATTTTGGTCAAAAGACGAAATTTTGATGGTGGCTTTTCACGAAAGCAAAGTTTTGTGGATAGTGGGTTCGATTGCTTCAATCATGACTGCTTTCTATATGTTTAGATTAATATATCTAACTTTCTTTAACGATTTTAGAGGAACCGAAGAACAAAAACATCATTTGCACGAAAGCCCAAGTTTAATTACTGTTCCTTTAATTATTTTGGCGATTTTATCTTTCTTTGGTGGAATCATTAGTTTACCTGGACACAGTTGGTTGAACCATTATTTAGCACCATTATTTTCAAAAGAAGCTCACGAGGTCCACACTTTAGGAAGTACCGAATATATGTTGATGGCAGTTGCTACCATTGGTGCTATTGTTGGAATTGCAATTGCTTACAAAAAATACTTAAAAGACAATACAATTCCAAGTGAGGATACTGAAATTACAGGGTTTTCTAAAGTTTTATACAACAAATATTATGTTGATGAAGTATACGAATCAGTTTTTGTAAAACCAATCAATGTACTATCTAGTTTCTTTAGAGATAAAGTAGAAACAACATTAACTAAACTCGTTTTAGGATTAGGAACAGCAACAAACGGAATTGCTTTCTATGGAAAAAGAATACATAACGGAAGTGTTGGTTTGTATCTTTCCGTATTTGTTTTAGGCGTTATTGCCATATTAACTTATTTATTTTTACAATAATTTTTACCTAATGGATGTAACTACCCTATTAATTATACTATTAGTTGGCGCATTGGCTACTTATTTTTCGGGCGATAAATGGGCTTCAAAAATTGCTTTACTTTTTAGTTTGGCTGCTTTTGGAAGTGCAATCTGTTTATTGAGTCATTTCAATGCAGGAATAGAAATTAGTTTTTTTAAACTCTGGATAACAAAACCAACAGTTTATCTATCCTTCTATGCAGATGGTATCACTATGGCAATGCTTCTGCTTACAACTGCTTTGACTCCTATCATTATATTTTCTTCTTTTGGAAATGACTATAAAAATGCAAAAGCGTATTATAGTTTGATACTATTTATGTCTTTCGCTATGGCAGGAACTTTCCTTGCAACTGACGGATTATTGTATTATATTTTCTGGGAACTTGCTTTAATCCCTATTTACTTCATCGCTTTGATTTGGGGTAATGGCTATGTAGAAGAACGCAAAAAAGCAGTGGTGAAATTCTTTATTTATACACTCGCTGGTTCGCTATTTATGTTGGTTGCGTTTATTTATTTGTACCAAAAAACAGGTACTTTTTTAATCTCTCAATTATTAAGAGTTCCATTGTCTGAAACAGAACAATTTTGGATATTCATGGCTTTCTTCTTGGCTTATGCTATCAAAATTCCATTGATTCCTTTTCATACTTGGCAAGCAAAAGTATATCAAAAAGCACCAACTGCTGGAACGATGCTACTTTCTGGGATTATGCTAAAAATGGGATTGTACAGCGTTATTCGTTGGCAATTACCTCTAGCGCCATTGGCTGCAAAAGAATATATGTATGTTTTCATTGGACTTGGACTTGCTGGTGTAATCTATGGTTCAATCGTGGCATTGAGACAAAATGATTTGAAAAAATTATTGGCTTATTCTTCTTTGGCACACGTTGGATTAATTGCGGCTGGAATTTATACTCTAACACTAGATGGATTGCGTGGTGCTGTTTTACAAATGATAGCGCACGGTTTTGTGGTGGTTGGTTTATTCTACACAGCGCAAATTATTCACCGAAGATTCCAAACCAGAAAAATTGCCGAAATGGGTGGTATTCGTACCCAATCACCAATATTCACTTCACTATTTTTAATTTTAGTTTTAGCGTCTGTTGCTTTACCGCTTACTTTTAACTTTATCGGAGAATTTACAGTGCTTTACAGTCTTTCGCAAATAAACATTTGGTTTGCTGTACTTGGAGGAACAACAATAATCTTGGGAGCTTATTATATGTTGAGAATGTTCCAACACGTAATGTTGGGCGAAACAAATACCAAAATATTTAAAGACGTAACATTCAACGAAGGTTTAACTTTGGTAAGCATCATCGCAGTATTATTCTTCTTTGGTTTGTATCCAAAACCAATTATAGATTTAATAACACCAAGTCTCGAAAATATTATAATAGAAATTAATAGATATAAATAAGTCAAATAAAAAAATGAATACATTAATAGCTATAACAGGATTAGGTGTTTTATGCCTTTTATTTGAAATTTTAAATTTTAGAAAAGGTATTGTTCCCGTAACCATTATTGGATTATTGGCCATCCTTGGATTAACAGTATCTGAATTTAATACTCCACAAACTTATTACAACAATATGATTGTGGTAAGTAAATTTTCGACTGCATTTTCTTCATTGTTTATTGTTCTTGCTATTTTATTAATAGCTTTAGCACACGATTTCTACGAAAATCATTCCACTAAAATCTCCGATTTTATTGCCATAAAAATATTTTTGTTAGCAGGTGGAGTAGCCATGGTTTCGTTTGGAAATTTAGCTATGTTCTTTATCGGAATTGAAATTTTATCCATTTCCCTTTATGTTCTTGCTGCTAGTAACAGAATGAATATAAAAAGTAACGAAGCAGGTATGAAATATTTTCTAATGGGATCTTTTGCTTCAGGAATCATATTATTCGGAATTTGTTTGGTTTATGGCGCTATGGGAAGTTTTGATGTTATCGAAATAAGCGAAAGCTCCTTATCTGCCGAATTGCCTGTTTGGTTCCCTATCGGAATGATTTTGATGACAATCGGAATGCTTTTCAAAATTGCTGCTGTACCATTCCACTTTTGGGCTCCAGATGTTTATGAAGGTTCTCCAGCTTTGACAACTGCAACCATGAGTACATTGGTAAAAGTAATAGCCGTTGCCACACTTTATAAATTAATCATAGAACTGAATTTAATTCCATCTTTAGAAAACCAAGATCTTCTAGAAGCTTTCAAAATCATTATTGTTGTGATTGCTATCGCATCGATGACTGTTGGAAATATTATGGCGTTGAAACAAAATAACGTAAAACGAATGCTGGCTTTCTCTGGAATTTCACACGCTGGTTTTATGTTGATGACTTTGTTGAGTATCCAAAATTCATCTGCAAGTTTATTGTATTATGCTTCGGCTTATTCATTGGCTGGGATTGCTGCTTTTACTGTGATTTTATACGTTTGTAAAAATAGAGATAACGAAGACATCGAAAACTTCAACGGATTAGGTAAAAAGAATCCATTGATGGCAGCAGTACTTACTGCAGCTTTACTTTCAATGGCTGGAATACCAATATTTGCCGGATTTTTTGCCAAATTATTTTTATTCAACCAAGTGATTGAAGCAGGATATTTGGTAGTAGTTATCGCTGGAGTAATCAACTCTATCATAAGTGTTGGTTATTATTTCAAGTTGATTTTAGCAATGTATTCAAAAGAGCCAAACGAAGAAGTAGCAAAAACCCCTTTTGTTTTTTATGCAGTAGCCATTATTGCCATCCTCTTGAATATTGCTTTAGGCTTATTCCCTTCGGCAGTGTTGGATTTATTGGGATAATTCTAAATAGAAAATAAAATTCACAAAACCATCAAGAGCAATTTTGATGGTTTTTGTCTTCATTATACAACTACAACTATGTTTTTTAACTCGCTAACATTTGCTGTTTTTCTACCTATAGTTTTTCTACTCTATTGGTTTGTTTTTAGTTATTCTAAAAGCACGCAAAATGCCTTTTTAGTAGTTGCTAGTTATTATTTTTACTCTTGCTGGAATAAGTATTTCTTATTATTATTGTTGTTCTCGACTCTTCTGTGTTATTTCACTGGAATCCAAATCGAAAAAAGCAATAAAGAAACAACTCGTAAATTTTGGTTTTGGTTGAGTATAATTTTCAATCTTGGTTTTTTGGGAATCTTCAAATACTATAACTTTTTTGCAACATCTTTAGCAGAAGCATTAACTAATATTGGATTACAATCTAGTCCGCTTTTACTTGACTTAATTCTTCCTGTTGGGATTTCTTTCTATACTTTTCACGGTTTGTCGTATGTAATTGACATTTATTACAAAAGAATAAACGCCGAGAAAAACGTGGTTGATTATGCCTTATTCGTGAGCTACTTTCCACTTTTGGTGGCGGGTCCAATCGAAAGAGCCACACATTTATTACCTCATCTTAAAACAAAAAGAAACTTCGATTTCGAAAAAGCCAAAGAAGGCATTTATCAAATTATTTGGGGATTGGTCAAAAAAGTAGTCATTGCCGATACTTGCGCCACTTATGCCAATGCTATTTTTGACAATTACACCTCAATGAATTCTTTGTCCTTAATTTTAGGAGCAATCTATTTTGCGTTCCAAATTTATGGCGACTTTTCAGGTTATTCAGATATGGCTTTGGGAATGTCAAAATTATTTGGTTTGGATTTGTTACGCAATTTCAACTATCCCTATTTCTCAAGAGACATTGCCGAGTTTTGGCGTCGCTGGCACATTTCGTTGTCCTCCTGGTTTCGGGATTATTTATACATTCCTCTTGGCGGAAGCCGTGGAAGCAAACTCAAACAAGTACGCAATGTATTCATCATATTTGTGGTTAGTGGTTTTTGGCACGGAGCCAATTGGACTTTCGTAGCCTGGGGATTTATTAATGCCTTATATTTCTTGCCATCTTTGTTATTGGGAACGAATCGAAATAATATGGAAACTGCCGAATTGCATTGGGATTTCAATTCTATAAAAGTGTTCTTTAGTATTTTGTCAACATTCATTTTATCGTGTTTGGCGTGGATATTTTTCAGGGCAAACACCATTGAGATTGCTTTTGATTACATTGGCAAAATTTTTACCAACGGAACTTTCGCCTCACAATTTCTTCAAAACCAACGCTACAGTTATGAACTACTTTTATTGGTTCTAGCTTTTGTTTTGGTAGAATGGAACAGCCGCTATAAAATAGAACCTATTTCGGGAAAATACAGCTGGTTAAAAATGAGTTTGTGCCTCTTGGCGATTATTGCTTTGGGAACGTATGCAGATTATAAAGAATTCATTTATTTTCAATTCTAATGAAGAAATTTCTAATAGTAACAGCAAAAATATTACTCATCATTCTAGTATTTTTAGTAATACTAGATTGGGCATATACAACTGTGTTTTTACATTCTTCCAATCGTGGAAAAGTAGAAAAGGTTTTCAATTCGAAAGCTGAAAATTATGATGTAGTAATTTTAGGTTCTTCCAGAGCCAATAATCATTTCGTTCCCGAATTGTTTGAAAAGAAAGGATTGAAAACCTTCAATTACGGAATGAGCGGCGCCCATTTATTTGAAGCTTCGCTAATGTTGAAACTAATGGCTGAACGTAATTACAAAATCAAAACCATAATCCTGGAAGCCGATTTAGGGCTTTGTAACGAAAAAGAATCCGAAATGATTGCTGGCAAATTCCTGCCTTACATTCATCATTCTGAAATTATAAAAAATCATTTTTCGAAGCAGGAGAATTTTAATGAGTTGTATTATATTCCTTTTTACCGCTATATCGATTTTGATGCGCTGATTGGTTTTCGTGAAATGTACAATACGGCAACGGGTAAACCCACAAATATTTTAGACAATTTGGGCTATCATCCTTTAAATAGCAACAAACCCGGAAACATGAAGAACGACATTAGGGCTTTGAAACCCATTCGCAACAAATATTACGAAGAAATCAAGCTAATTTGCCAACAAAATAATTACAATCTAATCACTGTAATGACACCTATGTGTACCAATGTGAAAGGACTAGATTATTTTGAAAAAGCAAACAAAATTTATCCAGAAATTCACAATCTGGAAAACGTCGTGCAAGGAGATCAATATTTCTCATCTTGTGGACACATGAATGATGCGGGAGCGAGGCTTTTTACAGCAGAAGTTATCAATAGGTTTTTCGAAAAAAAATAAAATATTTGAAATGGCAAACAACACCGAAAACACAAAAAAAATCCGTTGGGGAATCTTGGGATGTGGGAATGTAACCGAAGTAAAAAGCGGTCCAGCCTATCAAAAAACGGCAGGTTTCAAAATCGAAGCCGTGATGCGACGAGATGCCGAAAAAGCTGCTGATTATGCTAAAAGACACAACATTAGTAAATATTATTCGGATGCTGACGAACTAATCAATGATCCTGAAATTGATGCTGTTTATATTGCGACTCCACCAGACACTCATAAATTATACGGACTTAAAGTAGCTACTGCTGGAAAAATTTGTTGTATCGAAAAACCATTAGCTCCGAGCTACAAAGAAAGTCTTGAAATTTACGAAGCTTTCAAAGCAAAGAATATTCCATTATTTACCGCTTATTACAGACGAACTTTGCCTCGTTTCGAAAAAATAAAAGCTTGGCTCGACAATAATGAAATTGGAGAACTACGATCCATTCGATGGAATTTGACTAAAACCACATCGGAACAAGATTTGTCAAAAGAATACAATTGGCGTACGGATGCAAAAGTAGCTCCAGGTGGTTATTTTGATGATTTGGCAAGTCACGGTTTGAATTTATTCACCTTTCTTTTGGGAGACATCGCAGCCGTTACAGGTTATAGTTTGAACCAACAAGGATTGTATTCTGCCAAAGATGCTATCACAGCTTGTTGGGTTCACGAATCAGGAGTTACAGGAAATGGCAATTGGAATTTTGGAAGTCCTAAACGAGAAGATATTGTAGAAATTGCTGGAAGTAAAGGAAAGATAACCTTTTCTATTTTCGAAGACGAAGCAATTCTACTTTCCAATGACGAAGGCGATACGGAACTGTTTATCGAGCATCCTGAAAACGTGCAATTGCATCACGTAGAACGAATTCGAGAACATCTTTTAGGCAATAGCCAGCATCCTTCAGCTGATGCTTCAGCAGTACAAACTAGTTGGGTGATGGATAAGATTTTAGGTAATTTATAAACATAAAAAAAACAGCCCTTAAGTAGGTAGAGCTGTTCTTTACATAATCCCGATTGGCTTAAAATTAATTGCTCGCAAATGTTTTGCTATACGTTTTGTCTTTGTAACTCATCACAAAAGTATATTCTTCGTCGAGTAAATTGTTGATATCAAAAACCTTTTTCACATCTTGTTCCATAAGAACATCACTATCATAAACCTCATTATTGGCTTTATCATAGATTTTGATATTCACAGGAGATTTATCTAAATTCAAGATACTTACCATTATCAGTCCTTTTTTGTTTACAAACGCAGGTTTATAAATTTCAGAAACAACAGTAGTCGATAATGATGCTGTTTTTTCAAGAACTGAAATTTTATATCTCGAAACTTTCACATCGGTTTCTGTTTCTAAAAAATAAGTCCCCTCTGGCAAAGCTTTCAAATCAAAAGTTCTTGCAGGATTTTTTTTGGCATCAACCATTTCTGAATGGAGTAATTTCCCTTCAGAATCATAAATAGATAAATCTACTTTGTCCATCTCATTAGAAACAAAAGTTACCTTTTTTTCTTTTACACTTAATGCAGAATCAACAGTACCAGCATTCATATTTACAGTTAATAATGCTACTCCCAGCATCAAACCAAATTTTGAAATCTTTTTCATAATTGTTCATTTTAAGTTAACAATGATTTTTGTTAAGTCAAATTTACCTCAACTTACTGATGCACAAAGATGCTCTATTTTCCAATTTATATGCTATATTACCTTTTACGAAAACGATTAAGGTTAAAAAAGATAATTCTGTGTTATTTTTAGTTAATTTTGTATTGATTCTAAATCAGAGACTATATGAAATCGCTATTAACAAACCGTTTGCATAAGCAAACACCAATAAATAAAAAAGCGATAACATATATGACCTCTGATAAATAACTCCTATATATATGAAAAAGATTCAACCTACCTTAAAAATAATAGAACCCTCTTTTGGAAGTTCCTTCACTTTTACACAATATGGCGGAAATTCGAACAACAAATCCCACTTTTGGCATTACCATCCCGAAATCGAATTGGTCTATGTAAATGGTGGTGCGGGCAAACGCCAAGTAGGAAGCCATATTTCTTACTATACCCGTGGATGTGTTATTCTCATAGGAAGCAATCTGCCACATTGCGGTTTTACCGATGAAAAAACAGGGAACAAAAAAGAAACGGTAATTCAAATGCTGCCTAACTTCCTTGGAGCTGACTTTTTTGGAATTGCCGAAATGAAAAACATCCAGCATCTCTTTAATCGAGCCAAAGCAGGTTTAGTTTTTATTGGTGAAACCAAAAATAGAATTGGACAAAAAATAGAATTGATGGAAAATCAAGCCCCGTTCGAAAGATTACTGACTTTACTTTCGGTTTTAAATGAAATGGAACAAGCCACAGAATTTAAGGTGCTCAATGCCGAAGGTTTCTCAATGGAAATGCCAATGCAGGACAATGACAAAATCAACTCTGTTTTTAATTTTGTGAAAGATCATTTTCAAGAACCTATTACGCTGGATGAAGTGGCTGAATTAGTTAGTATGACGGTTCCTTCTTTTTGTCGATTCTTCAAAAAAGTAACCCACAAAACGTTTACCAAATTTGTCAACGAATATCGTTTGGTACACGCTTCAAAACTGCTTGCAGAAAAACCCATCAGCATTACCGAAATTTGTTTCGAAAGTGGATTCAACAACTTTAGTTATTTCAATAAATCATTTCATGAATTTACCGGTAAAACTGCTTCGGAATACCGCAAAGAGTTGCGTTCGGTTTTAGATTGATTTCCTAAAGCAATTTATTTATGCTATAAATTTTTGATTGTAACTATAAAAATTTGAAACGCATAGAAGCATAGAAAAAAGAATTCGATAGCCCATTTCTTGGGTTCACATAGCTAATGTTTTCTAAAAAAAAAGTGAAACGCCTTTTTATAATTTATAGATCTATGTTTCTTATGTGTTAAAAAAATTCGAATTGCTACCAAAGAATTATTCTATATAAAACAAATCACTGGCTATTCCATCGGTCAAAAATTTCCCCTTTGGAGTGGGTTTTAAAATCTTATTTTCAATAAAAAGTAAATCTTCCTTTATAAATTTCTGGGATTGCTTTTGCAAATAGTCTAAATAGTCGTTTCCAAATTCTTGTTCAATTCTATTCAATGAAACGCCCCAAATGGTTCGCAAACCCGTCATAATATATTCGTTATACCGATCAGTGTTGGATAAAATTTCTATTTCATTAGGCAATTTATTTTCTTGAATAGATTTTAAATAGATCGCATTATTCGAAATATTCCAACTTCGAGAAATACCATCATAACTGTGAGCAGAAGGCCCAATCCCAATATATTTTTCCCCCAACCAATAAGCCGAATTGTTTTTCGAAAAGTAATTCTCCTTACCAAAATTCGATAATTCATAATGTATGAACCCATTCGCTTCTAGCGTTTCGACCAAAATCTGGAAATGTTCCTCGGCAACTTCGTCTTTGGGTTGGGTAATTTTTCCGGTTTGGATGAGTTTGTTCAAAGCCGTTTTGGGTTCCACCGTCAAAGCATAACTCGAAATGTGCGGAATACCAAAAGACAAAGCGGTTTCGATGTTTTGTTTCCACTTTTCATTACTCATTCCCGGAATTCCATAAATCAAATCGAGAGAAATATTATCAAAATATTGAGTCGCCAGTTCCAAACATTTTTTGGCTTCCACCGAATTATGAGCACGATTCATTAGCTGTAAATCATCTTCAAAAAAAGATTGAATTCCGATTGACAATCGGTTAATTCCAATTTCCGAAAGTTCCATTAAATACGTTTCCGACAAATCATCGGGATTGGCTTCGAGTGTGATTTCTGGATTTTCAGAAACTTTATAATTTTTATACACTTCATCAATCAACAACCTGCAATCTGCAATCTGCAATGTAGAAGGCGTTCCTCCACCGAAATAAATCGTTTCTACAACCTCATCGTTGTCACTTCGAGCGCAGTCGAGAAGCTCATTTTTACGCATTTGAATTTCTTTGACCAAAGCCAAAACCATCTCGTCTTTCTTCTTCATCGAAGTCGAAAAATGAAAATCGCAGTAATGGCAAGCCTGCTTGCAAAAAGGGATATGGATGTAGATTCCGCTCATAAAATAGTGGTCAGTATTCAGTGGTCAGTATTCAGTGGTCGTCAGTCTGCAAACTGATTACTGATTACTGAACACTACTTCTTAATTCGTTCTTCATTATTTTTCACAAAAGCATCCCAACCCGAATAACTCTTCTCGCCCACCACTTTTCCGGAATTGAAAAAATGACAAACCGCAGCTGCCAAACCATCGGTGGAATCGAGATTTTTGGGTAATTCTTTCAATCCTAATAATTGTTGCAGCATTTTGGCTACTTGTTCTTTGCTGGCATTTCCGTTTCCGGTAATTGCCATTTTTATTTTCTTGGGTTCGTATTCCGTGATGGGAATATCTCTCGAAAGTCCCGCAGCCATTGCCACGCCTTGCGCTCTTCCTAACTTTAGCATCGACTGTACATTTTTGCCAAAGAAAGGCGCTTCAATCGCAATTTCATCTGGATGATGTGTGTCTATCAATTCGATGGTGCGTTCGAAAATGATTTTCAGTTTTTGATAATGGTTGTCGTATTTGGACAATTGCAGTTC
The DNA here is from genome assembly GCF_027111355.2 of Flavobacterium eburneipallidum. Lineage (NCBI taxonomy): Bacteria > Pseudomonadati > Bacteroidota > Flavobacteriia > Flavobacteriales > Flavobacteriaceae > Flavobacterium > Flavobacterium eburneipallidum. The sequence continues at coordinate 802,921 of NZ_CP114291.2, read as the reverse complement.
GTTGAGTTGCAAAAATTCCATTTTCTTGTTGACAATTTTTATCAATCCAAAACCCATAATCGTAGTTCCGGGGTCGATTCCTAATATAATGCGTTCGTTTGCCATAATTATTTTGTCGCTAAAATATTAGGTAGAAATCCATTAGCAATCAACCAATTTTCGCAGGCTTTCGACCAGTTTTTATTCGTTCCATCCGTGCCTAATCCAAAACCGTGACCTCCATTTTCATACAAATGAATTTCCACTGGAATTTTATTCTGTTTTAATGCTAGATAATAATTGATGCTATTTTCAACAGGAACCGCTTTGTCATCGGTGGCGTGAACGATAAATGTTTTGGGAGTTGTTGCATTTACCTGTTTTTCATTCGAATAGTTTTCTATCAAAGCTGCACTCGGATTTTCGCCCAATAAATTCGTTTTGGAACCTTTGTGCGTAATTCCATCCTGCATCGAAATCACGGGATACATCAAAATCGAAAAATCGGGACGAGTACTGGTGTTGTCTTTAGAATCATAGACTTTTTTATCGAATTGTGTCGCCAATGTTGAAGCCAAATGTCCTCCTGCCGAAAATCCTATAATCCCAATTTTCGCAGGATTTAATTTCCATTTTTCGGCATTACGCCTTACCGTTCTCAACGCTTCTTGAGCATCTTGCAAAGGTCCAATTGTTTTGTCTTTCATCGTCAAATCGCTCGGCATTCGGTATTTCAAAACAAAGGCAGAAATTCCTAAAGTATTAAGCCATTGAGCGATTTTATATCCTTCTTTATTAATAGACAAATGATGGTATCCGCCTCCAGGACAAATAACTACCGAGGTTCCGTTAGCTATTTTGGCATCGGCAAGAAAAACCGTTACTGTAGGTTCAGAAACTTTACTAATTCCGTTTATTGAACCATCGTTAAAATAAGTCATTTCTTCTTTATAATCCTTCAATTCAATGGAATTAGGAATTTTATCCCACAACGGAATTACTGTATTTTGCGAAAAACTGGAAATACTTATTCCTAAAAACAAAAAAATCATAAGTAATTTTCGGTCTCTATTTTTCTTCATACTCTTTAATTTCTACTATTGTTTTATTCTCATACAAATCTAATTCTTTTGTTGCAGTTCCTACACTATTTATTTTTTAATAACATTTAGATTCAATTTTTAAGGAATAACGGCATCATATTTGAAGCAGAATTTTAGAATTTCAGCACAGTACAGGACAGCATAGGATGGATTAATTTTGAAAAAGAATTATATTGCCCTATCATTATTGAAATTCAGCTATTTAACCCAGACGCTTCCACCCTATCGTATGAGAACTAAAAAAACACTTTTCCCATTTTTTGGAGTTTTATTGCTTTTATTCCCAATACTTTCTGTAAGTCAGGCTAAAGAAACTGTACCATCAGCTCGCAAAATTCATTATGCGCCAGAAGGAAATAGTTTTGTGTTAAAAAATGGAACTCGAAAATTCAACCGAGCACTTTATGGAACTAACACTGCTTTTAGAGTTGAAACGGGCGATTTACCAGAATTTGCATTGTATCTCCCTGGAATGGGCGGCAACTTCAAACTCGGAATTCAAAAAGGAGACAAAAGCAAATGGATTACCGAAGCTACAAAAATCGATACCCGATATACTTTGGGCATTATGTATTACAAAATTCAAGATCCCACTTTAGGAAATGGCGAACTGCTTTTGGAAGTAATTGCCTTGAAAAACACAGAAGGTTTCGGATTGAAAGTTACTGGAAACAATATCCCAAAAGACATTGCTTTGATTTGGGCTTTTGGTGGAGCGAGTGGTAGAAAATTCAGTCGTGATGGCGATATTGGTGCCGACCCCGAATCGGTGTTTTATATGCAACCCAATTATTGCACTGACAATAAATTCACATTACAAAAAGAATCTTTCTTGTTGGAATATGGCGCTGCAGTCAACAAAGAAAAAACAGGAAATAACAAAAGTTTGATTGGTTTTTATCCCAAATCCGAAATTCATTTGGCGAATGCCAACAAGCAAAATTCCCCTTTAGAACTTTACAATTCCACTCCTGATTCTTTGCCTGTCATTACTGGAAAAATAAATAGCATTCCAAAATCTGGTTTATTTTGGATGATCGAAACCGATGCTAAAACCCAACTCAAAAATCAAAAAGAATTGGCTGTTATTTTCGAAAAATCCGTTCAAGAAACTCAACTTTTGGCGAATCGAGTTAAAGTGGTTACACCCAATCCTTACATCAATACTTTAGGTTCTGCCTTGGCAATTGCCGCTGACGGAATTTGGGAAAGTCCCGCTTATTTGCACGGAGCGATTGCTTGGCGAATGCACTTAAATGCTTGGCGAGGCGCTTACACAGCCGATCCTTTGGGATGGCACGATCGAGCCAAAACTCATTTTACCAGTTACAGTCGTTCGCAAGTTCTGGAACCTTTGAGTGGTCCTGTCACACCCGATGTTAGCCGAAATTTAGCTCGTGAAACCGAAAAAATTGGAACTTCGATGTTCAGTAGCGGATACATTAGCCGCCGACCAGACAACAATACCATTGCCCATCATTATGATATGAATTTGGTTTTTTTCGACCAAATGTTACGCCATTTCAAATGGACTGGCGATACCAGTTTTATGAAAGAAATGTGGCCCGTAATACAAAGGCATCTAGCTTGGGAAAAAAGAAATTTCGATACTAATAATGACGGATTGTATGATGCGTATGCAGCCATTTGGGCGAGCGATGCCTTGCAATATAGCGGCGGAGCGGTAACGCATACTTCGGCTTATAATTTTTATGCAAACAAAGAAGTGGCGGCTGTTGCCAAAATTTTAAACATAGATGAAAAACCTTTTTTAAACGAAGCTCTAAAGATTTCAAATGCCACGAATGCCCAACTTTGGATGCCTAAAAAAGGAATTTTTGCCGAATACAAAGATGGACTTGGAAACAAATTATTACACGATTCTCCAGGCGTTTGGAGCATCTATCACACCATCGATTCCGAATTATCGGATCCTTTTCAATCCTACCAAATGCTCAATTATGTAGATACCAAAACGCCTCATATTCCAATTGTTGCCGAAGGATTGGATAAAAAAGATTTGTATGTCATCAGTACGACCAATTGGCAACCTTACGATTGGTCCATCAATAATGTGGCGCTGGCGGAACAATTGCACACTTCATTGGCTTTTTGGCAAGGCGGACAACAAGAAACGGCTTTCAAAATGTGGGAAAGTGCCCTAATCGGCAGTATGTATCTAGGTGCTTCGCCAGGTGGTTTTGAACAGCTTTCGTTTTATGATGCGATGCGTGGCGAATTATACCGCGATTTTGCCGACCCAATTGGAATGACTTCCCGAACTTTAGTGGAAGGACTTTTTGGAATCCAACCGAATGCGCTGGAAAATAGGTTAACGATTCATCCCGGATTTCCAGTCGAATGGAATTCTGCAAGTATTGAAATTCCAGATATTTCAGTTGTTTTCAATAGAGAAAAAAACACGGATTCTTATGAAATTAAAAGTCGTTTTACAACAAAAATGGGGTTGAAATTCGTTGCTAAAATCCCTTACGACAACATAAAATCCGTAACTATCAATGGCGAAAAAGCGACTTGGAAAATCTTCGATGCAGTTGGAAATCCACAATTGATTGTCGAAAGTCCGTTTAAAGAGAATTACAACATCGACATTACTTGGGATGGCGAAAAGCTAGAACAACCTAAATTGGAAAAAAGCTATTGCATTGGCGAAAGCATTTTATTGGAAACAACAAAAGCCAAAATCATTGAAATTTATGATCCACAAATGGCTTTAAGAGAAGTTTCGAAAACGAATTCCGAACTGAAAGCCAATTTGAAAACCAAAGAAAATGCTACTTTTTTCATAAAATTACAACAAGGAAATGTGACTTGGTGGAATCCGATTAAACTGATTGTAAAACCAGAAATCGAAGCAAAATCGAATAGAATAGAAAACAACAAATTACTTTTTATCATAAAAAACAACAGTCAAAAAGCGATTGAAGGGAACTTGATTTTCAATCCTTTTGGAGCAGCAATTTCACAAAAAGTGAGTTTGAACAAAGATTCTGAAACTACTATTGCTATTCCTTTCGAGAATTTGATTTCGGGAACTAATACTTTAGAATTGAAAACCAATGATGGTAAAATAGTTCCGATTTCGTTTACCAATTGGGATATTACTTTACCTAAAGAAACAAAGCTAGAAACAGTTTCACTTGCTCCAAATTTTAATGCTAAAGTAACCGATATTTTCAAACAAGAATACCTTTCGCCTAGACCGACATCGCCTACTTTACAATTACCAAAACACGGAATTGGCAATTGGTGTTATCCCAATTTAGACGTACAAATTGATGATTCTGGCTTACGCCAAAGTGCAAAAAACAACCAAATTACAAGTCCACAAGGGATTTTATTTCAAACGCCATCGGATTCCAATTCGAAAAACATTGCTTTTACCTCAATGTGGGATAACTTTCCGGATAGTATTGCTGTTCCCCTTTCAGGAAAAGCGTCACACCTGTATTTGATGATGGCAGGAACCACAAACCCTATGCAAAGTCGATTCACAAATGGAGAATTGACCGTAAATTACACCGATGGAACTTCGGAAATCCTAACACTTACAAATCCTGAAAACTGGTGGCCGATAGAACAAGATTATTTTATTGACGGTTTGGCTTTCACGACCGATGCTCCAAAACCGCCAAGAGTGTATTTAAAATCGGGAACGATTTCCAGAACTTTCACCGATTTCACATCGATAAAAGGATTTAGCAATTATGCCGTTGATGGCGGTGCTGCAACGATTTTAGATTTACCATTAAATAAAAATAAAACATTGAAAAATATTACCCTGAAATCCATTGCCAATGATGTGGTGATTGGGTTGATGAGTGCGACTTTGGTGCGATGAAAAAACAACAACCGCTGATTCGCTGATTTTAAAGCAAAATTTATGATTTTTAAAGAAGATAATTTGTGCTATTTCCACTGAAAGTGGTTAATTCATTTAATAAAAATTCACAATAAAATCTGCGAATCTGCGGTAAAAAAAATATACGTTTATTTGGGTAATATTGCCCTTTTTTATAAATTAACTACCAATGAAAAAAAACCTAATAATTACAGCTCTTCTATTTTCTATCGTAATGATAGGACAGCAAAAAATTGACCGAAAAGCAGTGGTCAGTCGCCATAATGTGAAGCTTTCGTCTATTGATACTCTGGCTTCATTATCCGTTGGAAATGGTGCTTTCGCCTTTACTGTCGATGCTACAGGATTACAATCTTTCCCAGAAAAATATCAAAAAGGAGTGCCATTGGGAACGCAATCCGAATGGGGTTGGGACAGTTATAAAAACACCAATAACTACAAATTTTCAGAAACCTTAAGAGATTACGATCAATACGGCAGAAAAATTAGTTATAGCGTTCAAGAAAAATCAACGCCTCGAAAAAACGAAGCCGTAAACTGGTTCCGACAAAATGCGCATTTACTGCAATTGGGAAATCTTGGTTTTGAAATTACTAAAAAAGACGGCACATTGGCGAAAGCCGAAGACATCGAATCTATTGATCAAACGCTAAATCTTTGGACTGGAGAAATTGAAAGTAATTTCAAAGTGGAAGGCATTCCTGTAAAAGTAACTACAGCTTCGCATCAAGAAAAAGATGCTATTGGCGTAAAAGTTGTATCCGATTTATTGCAACAAGGACGCTTAAAATTCCGTTTGAGAATTCCTTATCCAACAGGATTATGGGGTGATATGGGGACAAAATGGGAAGAAAAACAAGATGTAACTATTTCAGCAGTTGCAATTGCGGGGACTGATATGGGAAAAAAATGGGGCGGAAATCAAGATTATATAAGCAATCTGAAAATCAAAAATAAATCAGAAGCTACAATTACACACATAATGGACAGTATTTCGTATGATATTAATTTGAAATGGAAAGGTACTGCATCGATTAAAGAAAAAGCAAAACATTATTTTGTTGTAGAGCCTTCAAAAAGTAATACAATCGAATTGAGCTGTTCGTTCATTCAAACAGATAAAAACAAATCTGTAATCCCTTCTTTTGAAGCGATTGAAAAAAGCAGTATCGCTGGTTGGAAATCCTTTTGGGAAAGTGGTGCAGCAGTTGACTTTTCAGGAAGTACTGACCCAAGAGCACACGAATTGGAACGAAGAGTTGTTCTTTCGCAATACTTGACCAAAATTCAATGTACAGGTTCAATGCCTCCACAAGAAACAGGTTTAACGTATAACAGTTGGTACGGAAAACCGCATTTGGAAATGCACTGGTGGCACGGTGTTCATTTTCCACTTTGGGGAAGACCAGAACTATTAGAAAAAAGTTTGCCTTGGTATCAAAATGCCTTCGATAAAGCAAAAAAAATAGCCCAAAGACAAGGATTTAAAGGAGCAAGATGGCAAAAAATGACCGATCCTGATGGAAATGAAAGTCCTTCTTCGGTAGGAGCACTTTTGATTTGGCAACAGCCCCATTTTATTACGTACGCTGAATTGTTGTATCGCAATTCGCCTACTCCTGCAACATTGGAAAAATACAAAGAACGTGTTTTTGCCACTGCCGATTTTATGGCTTCGTTCGCTCATTATGATGCCGAAAAAAAGAGATATATGTTAGGGCCAGGTGTAATTCCTGCACAAGAACGTTTCAAAGCAATGCAAACTTTTAACCCAACTTACGAATTGGCGTATTGGAATTGGGCGTTAAATACAGCTTTGGATTGGAAAAAAAGGTTGAACGAACCTGCTCCAAAAGAATGGCAAGATGTTTTGGCTAAATTATCCCCTTTGCCAGTTGCCGACAATGTGTATTTGGCTACCGAAAGTGCTACGGATTCATACACTAATCCTGAATTCAAAACCGATCATCCATCTGTTTTAGGAACTTACGGAATGTTGCCAGAAACGACTCTTTTGGATAAAAAGATTATGAAAAACACTTTCGATTTGGTTTGGGACACTTGGTCTTGGGACAAAACTTGGGGTTGGGATTTCCCAATGACAGCGATGAGTGCAGCTCGTTTGAATATGCCAAAAAAAGCCATCGATGCTTTGTTTATGGACGTAGTTACCAATACGTATTTGAAAAACGGACACAACTACCAATCCGAAAGATTGACATTATACTTGCCTGGAAATGGGGGAATTTTAACAACCGTTGCTATGATGTGCGCTGGTTGGGACGGAACGACAGAAAACAATCCCGGATTTCCAAAAGACGGAACTTGGAAGGTGCAATGGGAAGGTTTTAAACCGATGCCGTAATTACAATCAAGGCTATTTTTTTATATAATTTCGTAAAAAAATAGCCTTTTTTATTTTTTTAACACAAAACAATGTAATCGATTACAATTTAGGAATGATTTTTGTTGTTTATTTGTGATTCAATAACTAACCAACTATTAACCAAAAAATTATGAACACAATTAAAAAATTAGGCCTGTTTATTGGCATCTTATTTTTAGCAGCTTGTAGCTCTGATAAAGAGCCTACGGTAGAACAAGTAAAATCCATTACAATCAATAATGGCACAGCTATTACGAATGGTCTTCCTAAACAATTATCAGCAACTGTACTTCCAAGTACTGCCGCAGACAAAACCGTTACTTGGTCTGTTTCAGACGCAACAATTGCAACCATTTCGCAAACAGGACTTTTAACTCCATTAAAAAACGGAACCATAACCGTTGATGTTACTGCAAATGACGGTTCAGGAATTTCAAAACAAGCTACTATTACCATCACAGGAATTGTTGGACCTGTTGTGCTTGCTACAAGTGTAACTATCGGAGCAACTCCTAGCACTGATGGCAAACCACAACAACTTACTTTAGATGTTCAACCCGCTAATGCCACAAACAAAACTGTTACTTGGTCTGCATCTTCGGGTGTTGCTACCGTTTCTTCAGCGGGTCTTTTTACACCAATATCCAACGGAACAGTTATCATTTATGCTACAGCAAATGACGGCAGCGGAAAAGTAGGACAACTTACTATTACTATTTCTGGTATTGTCTTTACTACAAATCTAAGAGCAGAGAATATGTTATTGTGGCAAAGAAATAATGGTGGATGGCCAAAAGAACCTCACAATGATTTTTCTGGATATGATCGTACACAAACCAGTTCAGAAATTACAACTGCAAACAATACCAAAAACAACCTTGACACAAACATAGACAACAATCATACTATTGGAGAAATAAGACATTTACTTAGTGCGTTTAAATCTACCAAAAATCCTAATTATTTGGTTGCTGCCGAAAAAGGAATCGATTTCTTATTCACAGCACAATATGCCAATGGTGGATGGCCGCAATATTACCCTGACAAAAGCGGATACAGACACCAAATCACTTACAACGATAACGCTATGGGAAATGTAATGAATTTGATGTGGGACATTTCTAAAACTCAAAAAGACACCGAAGTAATCAATTCTAAATACAAAGCAATGGCTGTTGCCGCGTTTAACAAAGGAATTGATGTCATTTTAAAAACACAAATTACTTCAAACGGTAAAAAAACAGCTTGGTGTGCACAACACGATGAAGTAAGTTTACTACCTGCCACAGCTAGAGCTTATGAACTACCTTCTATTAGCGGATCTGAATCGGTTGGAATTACAAGAATATTAATGATGGTAGAAAGTCCTTCGCCAGCGGTAAAACAAGCTGTGAAAGATGCTGTAGATTGGTTTATTAGTGCTAGACTTTTTGATATAAAAACACAAGCAACTACAAACCCAAACGATGTAGTGGTTGTAGCTTCTCCTGGTGCAATTTTGTGGGCTCGTTTTTATGATTTAAACACAGGCTTACCATTTTTCTGTGGTAGAGATGGCATTAAGAAAAACACTTTAGCCGAAATTGAAATCGAAAGAAGAACAGGATATTCTTGGTATGGCAACTGGCCATCTGGATTGATTGGTTCTGAATACACCAATTGGAAAGCTAAACACGGTTTGTAAACACAATCACAAACAACAGAATAAACAGCTCGAAGCCTAACCGTTTCGAGCTATTTTTTTTAATAAAAGCTTTCCAATATTTCAAAGACTTTCACAGATTAAATTTGTTATTTTGCTGTTATGATTTTCATTTCTCCAAAAGCAAAACAATCTTTCTTCTTTCTAATCAAAATCTTGATTGTTGGGGGTGCGTTCTATTTTATTTACAATCAACTGGCCAATAATGATAAGCTAGATTGGCAAAAATTCCTGATTTTATTCCATAAAAATTACTCTTTTGGAGGAATTGCCTTTATTTTACTTTTGAGTGTTTTGAATCGATTTTTCGAGATTTTGAAATGGCAAAATTTGGTTTCTTATCTTCATCCAATCCTTTTACCAGAAGCCACCAAGCAAGTCCTAGGCGCATTAACTGCTGGATTATTTACGCCAAACGGTGTTGGTGAATATGCTGGGAAAGCTTTGTTTTTCAAAAAAGCAAAAGCAAAAACGGTTATCTTTTTAAATTTAATTTGTAACGGAATCCAAATGATTTTATCGGTAGTTTTTGGGCTATTTGGGTTGTTATACTTTAATGTCAATTATAACATTATTACTCCAAAAACAGTTTTGATACTTTTTGGAATTTGTTCTTTACTTTTTGGAATTTTATTTTTTTCGAAGAAAGTAAATATCAAAGGGTATTCGATTCAAAAACTGATTCACAAAATTAACGAAATTCCAAAATCTATTCATCGTAAGAATATTTTTTTGGCGGTTTGTCGTTATTTAACTTTTTCACATCAATACTATTTTTTGTTTTTAGCTTTTGATGTAGATTTACCTTACTTCACTTTGATGGCCACCATAGCGAGTGTTTACTTTTTAGCCTCATCGCTACCTACATTTCAATTTTTAGACTTTGCCGTAAAAGGTAGTGTTGCCGTTTATTTCTTTGGTATTTTAGGAGTTAACGAATGGATTGTGGTTTTCATAAGTACGCTAATGTGGTTTTTGAATGTAGTTTTACCCGTAATTATTGGCAGTTATTATGTAATGAATTTCAAAGTCCTCACCCCGACCCTCTCCAAAGAAGAGGGAGACGCAACTTAATAAAATGATGATGATTACAATTATTTTATACATCATAATATTCATTTATTGCTTGGCGATTACTGCCTTAATTTATGGTTTTACCAAAGTCAATTCCTTTGATTATCTTGGACTGGAGCCAAAAACCAAATTCTCTATTATAATTCCTTTTCGAAATGAAGCCGAAAATATTCCAAAACTTTTGAATAGTCTTTCCAAATTAGATTATCCAACCGCTTTATTTGAAGTAATTTTGGTGAATGACGATTCTGATGAAGTGTTCAGTGTTCAGTGTTCAGCGTTCAGTGTTCAGGTAATTGATACTATTCGGGTGTCGAATTCACCCAAAAAAGATGCGATTACAACAGCTATGAAAGTGGTCAAAAACGATTGGATTATCACCACCGATGCTGATTGTGTAGTCAATGAAAACTGGTTATCAGCATTAGACAATTACATTCAACTGCATCAAATTTCGATGATAGCTGGAGCGGTTACTTATGATTGTGAAAACTCTTTTTTACATCATTTTCAGCAATTGGATTTAACGAGTTTACAAGGTGCTACAATAGGAAGTTTTGGTTTGCGAAAAGGTTTTATGTGCAATGGAGCTAATTTTGCTTACACCAAATCTTTTTTTCAGGAACTCAATGGTTTTGACGGAAACAACACTATTGCCAGCGGCGACGATGTTTTTTTGTTGCAAAAAGCCATAGCTCAATTCCCAGAAAAAGTGCATTATTTAAAATCAGAAAACAACATTATTACTACGCAACCCGTAAATAATTGGAAATCTTTATTTCATCAAAGAGTGCGTTGGGCTTCGAAAACAGGCTCTTATCAAAGTCAATTTGGAATTAGTTTGGGATTGATAGTTTTGGGTGGGAATTTATCTTTGGTTGTAGGTTGTGGGTTGTGGGTTGTGGATTTTATTTCGTTTCTAAATATCGTTATGTTTGCCTTTTTAAAATGTACTGTAGATAGTATTTTAATTTATAAAACCAATCGTTTTTTGACTTCAAACAAAATCCGTTATTTGGTTTTGAGTAGTGTAGTGTATCCTTTTTTCAGTGTGAGTGTGGCTTTGTATTCCTTGTTTGGTAAGTATGAATGGAAAGGAAGACGGTTTTAGATTCCTAAAAATCAAAGCAAATTACAGATTAACATTTTGGTCTGTTTGCAAATAAAAAAAGTTTATTGAAACGAATTTCAATAAACTTTTATGCGTCTTGTTTACAAAATTTTAGAGTTTTGTAAACAGTTATTTTTGACTAATAAAACTATTTTAGATATTAGCTGCTAACCAATCACCAACTTCTTTTGTTCCATAAGCTTTACCACCATCGGCTAAATCTTCTGTAACAATTCCAGCTTCTAACGCTTTGTTAACTGCATCTCTCATTGCTTTTCCTTCTTCCATTAAACCGAAGTTTTCAAACATCATAGCAGCAGATAAAACAGTAGCCATTGGATTAGCAATGTTCAAACCAGTTGCTTGTGGATAAGAACCGTGAATTGGCTCAAACAAAGACACTTCAGCTCCCATAGATGCTGATGGCATTAATCCCATAGATCCTGAAATTACAGAAGCTTCGTCTGTTAAGATATCTCCAAATAAGTTTTCTGTAATCAATACATCATAAGAATTTGGCCATTGAACCAAACGCATCGCAACAGCATCAACAAATTCGTAAGAAACAGTTACTTCTGGATAATCTTTTTCCATAGCCTGAACCGTTTCTCTCCACAAACGGGAAGTTTCCATTACGTTGGCTTTGTCAACACAACATAATCTTTTGCTACGTGTCATTGCTAATTCAAAACCTTTTTTCGCTAAACGTTGTACTTCAGCTCTAGTGTAAACACAGTTGTCAAAAGCGGTATCTCCGTTGTCTTTTCTTCCTTTTTCACCAAAGTAGATTCCTCCGGTTAATTCTCTTAAGAAAACTAAATCAGTTCCTTCGATTCTTTCTCTTTTTAATGGCGATTTATCTAATAAAGATGGGAATGTAAAAGTAGGTCTTACGTTTGCAAACAAACCTAAAGCTTTACGCATTTTTAACAAACCTTGTTCTGGACGAACTGGTGCAGAAGGATCGTTATCGTATTTTGGGTGACCAATAGCACCAAACAAAACTGCATCAGCATTTTTACAAATTTCATGAGTAGAATCTGGATAAGGCTCACCAACTGCATCAATTGCAGCAGCTCCAGTTAAAGCTGGTTGCCAAGTAATTTCGTGTCCAAATTTTTGTGCAATTGCATCTGATACTTTTACTGCTTGATCAATTACTTCTGGTCCGATTCCGTCTCCGGCTAAAAGGGCGATGTTAAATTTCATTATTTTGATATTATAATTAATTATTTATTTCTATTCCAATGAGTTGGAATTTGGATTTTATTTTTTGGAATTTACTCCGTTACTGTACATTCAGCATTTTCTGTGTTGCTTTGATAGCCGCAACCGTTTGATCCGAATCCAAACCTCGGGTTTTGAATTCTCTTCCGTTGGCTGCCCAGGTGATGATGGTTTCGCACAACGCATCGGAACTACTTCCTGGTGGAATTCGAACGGCATAATCTGTCAATTTTGGTAACGTGAGTTTTTTGCTCTTGTATATTTTGGTCAAAGCATTCATAAAAGCATCAAATTGTCCATCGCCTTGAGCGTGCTCTTCGATAATTTCGTTATCGATTTTCAAACGCAATGAGGTTGTGGGCTGAAATCCTTTAGAATGCACTAAAGCATACGAATCAATAACAATTCTATCTTCATAAGTATGACTGTCCAAAACATCAGATATGATATAAGGCAAATCTTCTTTGGTAACGGTTTCTTTTTTGTCACCCAATTCGATGATGCGTTGAGTAACCAATTTCAAATCTTCGTTATTAAGGTGTAATCCTAACTCTTGCAGATTTTTTTCGATATTGGCTTTACCAGATGTTTTTCCTAAAGCATATTTTCGTTTTCTTCCAAAACGCTCCGGAAGCAAATTGTTGAAATATAAATTATTTTTGTTATCACCATCGGCGTGAATTCCTGCAGTCTGTGTAAATACATTGTCTCCAACAATTGGTTTATTAGCTGGAATTCTATACCCAGTAAAAGTCTCCACCAATTTACTTACCGAATACAAGGATGATTCTTTGATGTTGATTTGTACCTCGGGCATAAAGTCATTAATCACAGCAACAGTGCTTTCGAGTGGTGCGTTTCCTGCACGTTCTCCCATTCCGTTTACCGTAACGTGTAATCCGCTGATGCCTGCTTTTATAGCTTCCATCACATTGGCAACACTTAAATCGTAGTCATTGTGTGCATGAAAATCAAAATGAATGTTTGGGTATTTGGCTGTGATTTTAGCAATAAAGGCAAAAGTGTCTGAAGGAATAAGAACTCCTAAAGTATCAGGTAACAATATTCTCTTAACAGGTTGAGTCACTAAAAAATCCAAATATTGAAAAACATAATCTGGAGAATTACGCATTCCGTTACTCCAATCTTCTAGATAAACATTAGTAGCAATTCCGTTTTCATTGGCTAAAGCAATAGATTGTGCGATTTCAGAAAAATGCTGTTCTGGTGTTTTTTTTAATTGATGCGTCAAGTGATTTAAAGATCCTTTGGTCAATAAATTTTGCACTTTGGCTCCTGCCTTTTTCATCCATTCGATAGAAATTCCGCCATCGACAAAAGATAAAACTTCGATACGATTACTATATCCATTTTGCTCTGCCCAAGACATAATACCTTTTACACCTTGAAACTCACCTTCGCTTACACGAGCTGACGCTACTTCGATGCGATCTATATTTAATTCTTCTAGCAATAATTGCGCAATGGTTAATTTTTCTGCAGCAGAAAAGGATACTCCCGAGGTTTGTTCACCATCACGGAGCGTCGTATCCATTATTTCAATTTTTCTTCTTTCCATTTTAATATGATTTCGCTAATTTGAAATCGGGATATTGTATTTTGTATAAAACACTAAAAGCAGTTACTTCAGCAAATTCCAAAAAGGAATGCTTCCGTAACTGCATTTTGTAAAGGTTTTTTATTAGTAAGGAAGTTTGTCAGCAAAGCCAACAATTTCTTCTTTCATACTTTGTAAGTAATCAATATCATCAAAACCATTAAGCATATTGTTCTTTTTGTATCCGTTGATATCAAAAGATTCTTTTTGTCCAGTAGCCAATAAAGTAATCGTTTGCTCTGGCAAATTGATTTCCAATTGTGTGTTTGGATCTGCTTCGATAGCTTTGAAGATAGTTTCTGAAAATTCAGGACTCACTTGCACTGGTAAAACTCCAATATTCAAACAGTTACCTTTGAAGATATCTGCAAAGAAAGAAGAAACTACAGCACGGAATCCATAATCGTAAACTGCCCAGGCAGCGTGCTCACGAGAAGAACCTGAACCAAAGTTTTTTCCTCCAACAAGAATTTTTCCGCTGTATGTTTTATCGTTTAACACGAAATCAGCTTTTGGAGTATCATCTCCATTGTATCTCCAGTCTCTGAAAAGGTTGTCGCCAAAGCCTTCACGTTTTGTAGCTTTAAGGAAACGAGCCGGAATGATTTGATCAGTATCTACGTTTTCTATTGGTAGTGGCACTGCACTACTGGTAAGGATATTAAATTTATCGTATGCCATTTTTTGTAATTTTAGATTTTAGAATTCAGATTTTAGATTCTCATTTGAAATACTAAATTGGATATTCTAAAAATATTTTTTATTAATAATGTAAATCAATTTTAGTTGAAGCTATTTTTAGATTTTTAAATAACACCAAGTGAAATCTAAAATCTAAAATCTTCAATCTAAAATAAGTCTCTTGGATCAGTTAATTTTCCAGTAACCGCTGCTGCTGCTGCCATAATTGGAGAAGCTAACAACGTTCTTGAACCTGGACCCTGACGACCTTCAAAGTTTCTGTTTGATGTACTTACTGCATATTTTCCAGCAGGAACTTTATCATCATTCATTGCCAAACAAGCTGAACAACCTGGTTGACGCAATACGAAACCAGCTTCAGTAAGAATGTCTAAAATTCCTTCTTCTTTGATTTGTGCTTCAACAACATGAGAACCCGGAACTAACCAAGCGGTAACATTATCTGCTTTTTTTCTTCCTTTTACAATTTCAGCAAAAGCTCTAAAATCTTCGATACGACCATTGGTACAACTTCCCAAGAAAACGTAATCGATTTGTTTTCCAATCATTACATCATCTTCGTTGAAGCCCATATAAGCCAAAGATTTTTTATAAGTTTCCTCGCCACCTTCTACTTGGTCAGCACTTGGAATATGTTTAGAGATACCAATTCCCATTCCTGGATTGGTACCATAAGTAATCATTGGTTCGATATCAGAAGCATCGATATTTAATTCAGCATCAAAAACTGCATCAGCATCCGTTTTCAACGTTTTCCAATATTCAACAGCTTTTGTCCAAGCTTCTCCTTTTGGAGCGAATAAACGTCCTTCCAAGAAATCGAAAGTTTTTTGATCTGGTGCAATCATACCTCCACGAGCACCCATTTCGATAGAAAGGTTACAAACAGTCATACGGCCTTCCATAGACATTTCTTCAAAAACATTTCCGGCGTATTCAGCAAAATATCCTGTACCTCCGGAAGTAGTCAATTTTGAAATGATATACAAAGCCACATCTTTTGGTCCTACACCTTTGCTCAAAGTTCCGTTTACGTTGATACGCATTTTCTTTGGCTTTGGTTGCATGATACATTGCGTAGTCAAAACCATTTCCACTTCAGAAGTTCCGATACCAAAAGCAATAGCACCAAAAGCTCCGTGAGTAGAAGTGTGAGAATCTCCACAAACGATGGTTGCACCTGGCAAAGTAATTCCGTTTTCAGGACCTACTACGTGTACAATTCCATTTTTTTGGTGACCTAATCCCCAGTGAGAAATGCCATATTCTGCAGCGTTATCTTCCAATGCTTTCAATTGATTAGCAGATAAAGCGTCAGCAACAGGTAAGTGTTGGTTTATAGTTGGCGTGTTGTGATCGGCTGTTGCAAAAGTACGTTCTGGGTACAAAACCGAAACACCTCTTCCTTTTAAACCTAAAAAAGCAACAGGACTTGTAACTTCGTGAATGAAATGACGGTCAATAAAAAACACGTCTGGTCCATCTTCAATTTTACGTATTACGTGCGCATCCCATACTTTGTCAAATAATGTCTTACTCATTTTTAATATTTTTTAGTGTATTTCTCTTTTTTACAATTTTGGTAATTAGCCATAATTATAACAATGGGTGCAAATTTATAAAAAGAAATAAAGTTATCAATTTTACTATTCTACATATATACGATACCCAAAGTTGTTTTTACAACAGCTAACTAGTTCTGATAGTTAATAGTGATAAAACATTGTCTTTTAATTTTAACTTTAATTCTCTTTTTAATTGGGTTTTCAATTTAGCAGAAATGGTTTTGTTTTTTTGAAAAATCATCACGATTTTGGTCTAAACCAACTGTTTTTGAACCAAAAACCACAAAAAAACAAGCCAAAAAAGCAATAATTAACAATAATTATTGCTTTTATTTATTTTTAACTCATGCTACTATTTTGTTTTTTTACTCCTTCAAATAAAATTATTTAGACTATTTCTAATGCTTTTTTTTTGACAAAATACTACGACATCCAAAAAATAGATTTTTGATTTTTTTTTTGAATTTTGCAGAGAAAATTCACTTAAAAATGATTTGAGACAACCATTATTTTTTTCAGTTTAAAATCATTTTTGTTGATAACTTGAATTATGTTTCTACTCCAAAAAAAACTAAATTTGAAAATTGCTACCTATAGTTTTCTGTAGTTGCAATACATTAAAATTCAACTATGTACTTAATATTCGATACCGAAACCACAGGTTTGCCAAAACGTTGGGATGCTCCTATTACTGATTCTGACAACTGGCCTCGCTGCATACAAATCGCCTGGCAGCTGCATGACGAGATGGGAAAACTCATAGAACATCAGGATTATTTGGTCAAACCAGATGGCTTTAATATTCCGTATGATGCAGAACGAATTCATGGAATTTCGACCGAATTGGCCGAACACGATGGAATTCCTTTAGCGGAAGTTTTAGAAAAATTCAATATTGCTTTATCGAAAACCAAATTTATTGTAGGTCAGAATTTAGGTTTTGATGTAAACATTATGGGCGCAGAATTTCATCGTATGGGTGTGGATTCTCCGATGAGTACTATGCCTGTTTTGGATACTTGTACCGAGGTTACTGCTTCTCTATTAAAATTACCTGGAGGTCGTGGTGGTAAGTTCAAACTGCCTACTTTGACCGAATTGCACAGTTATTTATTCAACGTTCCTTTTGCGGAAGCGCACAACGCAACTGCCGACGTTGAGGCAACTACGCGTTGTTTTTTAGAATTAATTCGAAGAGAAGTTTTTACAAAAGAAGAGCTGGATGTTCCAAAGGATTATTTTGAAGAGTTTAAAAATAAAAATCCCCGTGAAATACAGTTAATAGGTTTAAGGCACATTAACCTAAAAGAAGCCTCGGATAAAATACGTCAGCAGTTTGGAGAGAAACAATCGACAGTAATTTCCAAACAAGAGCTTTCCAATAATGTTGAATTATTATCTGATGCTCGATTTGCGCATTTGCACAATCATACTCAATTTTCAGTTTTACAATCCACTATTGCTATTGGAGGTTTAGTTTCGGCAACAGCCAAAAATAAATTTCCCGCTGTGGCAATGACCGACACGGGGAATATGATGGGCGCTTTTCATTTTGTGAGTGCAGTAATGAACCACAACAAATCAGCTTCCACCAAAAACAAAGCCTTGGTCGAAAGTGGTGAAGAACCCACCGAAACCGAAATTAAACCCATAGTAGGTTGCGAATTCAATATTTGCGACAATCATTTGGATAAGACCAAAAAAGACAATGGCTATCAAGTAGTTTTGTTAGCCAAAAACAAAAAGGGTTATCATAATTTAGCCAAAATGGCTTCTATTGCCTACACGGATGGTTTTTATTATGTGCCTAGAATTGACCGAAACATTGTCGAAAAATACAAGGAAGACATTATGGTTTTGTCTGGGAATTTATACGGAGAAATTCCGAGTAAAATCCTGAATTTAGGCGAAAATCAAGCAGAAGAATCCTTGGTTTGGTGGAAAGCACAATTTGGCACCGATTTTTATCTGGAAATTATGCGCCACAATCAGGAAGACGAAAACAGGGTAAATCAAACCTTGATTGGATTTTCTAAAAAGCACAATGTCAAATTAATTGCGACCAACAATACTTATTATCTAAACAAACAAGATGCTAATGCTCATGATATTTTATTGTGTGTAAAAGATGGTGAAAAGCAGGCGACTCCTATCGGTCGTGGTCGTGGCTACCGTTATGGTTTACCCAATCAGGAGTATTATTACAAGTCGGAAGAGGAGATGAAAAAACTCTTCGCCGATTTACCAGAGGCTATTTCCAATATTCAAGAAATTGTAGATAAGGTTGAAATATACTCGCTTTACAGAGATGTTTTACTTCCAAAATTTGATATTCCATCCGAGTTTTTTGTTGTGGAAGATGAAGCCGATGGTGGAGTTCGTGGTGAAAATAAATACCTGCGACACCTAACGATGGAAGGTGCCAAAAAAAGATATGGCGATATTACACCCGAAATTCAGGAACGATTGGATTTTGAATTATTGACGATTTCCAATTCGGGTTATCCGGGTTACTTTTTGATTGTTCAGGATTTCATTGCCGAGGCTAGAAATATGGACGTTTCTGTTGGACCAGGTCGTGGTTCGGCTGCGGGTTCTGCGGTGGCGTATTGTTTGGGAATTACCAATATCGACCCCATTAAATACGACTTGCTTTTTGAGCGTTTCCTGAATCCCGATCGTGTGTCCATGCCCGATATTGATATCGATTTTGATGATGAAGGTCGTGGTCGAGTAATGGATTATGTAATTAATAAATACGGAAAAAATCAGGTAGCACAGATTATTACTTATGGTAAAATGGCAACCAAATCAGCCATTCGAGATACGGCTCGTGTATTGGATTTACCGCTATTTGAAGCCGACAGAATTGCCAAACTGATTCCGGGAATGATGCCTTCCAAATGGAATTTGGCACGTTTTATTTCGGAAAAAGAAGAGGATGTCAAAAAAGCCTTGCGTTCAGATGAATTCGAAAGTGTCAAAGAACTAATTGCTATTGCCAGTGGCGATGATTTAGCCGGAGAAACGATTCAGCAAGCAAAAATTTTGGAAGGTTCGATGCGAAATACGGGAATTCACGCCTGTGGAGTGATTATCACGCCTTCGGATATTACGAATTTCGTTCCTGTAACCACTGCCAAAGATTCGGATTTATATGTAACCCAATTTGACAACTCGGTTGCCGAAAGTGCTGGATTGTTGAAAATGGACTTCTTGGGTTTAAAGACTCTGACTTTAATAAAAGATACTGTTAAACTGGTCAAATATAGAACTGGAATTCAACTCGATCCCGACACTTTCCCGATTGATGATATAAAAACGTATGAACTGTTCCAAAGAGGAGAAACAGTTGGAATCTTCCAATACGAGTCACCCGGAATGCAAAAGTACATGAAGGACTTGAAACCGACAGTTTTTGGGGATTTGATTGCTATGAATGCTTTGTACCGACCAGGACCATTGGAATATATTCCGTCTTTCGTTCGAAGAAAAAATGGCGAAGAACCTATCGTCTATGATTTGGATGCTTGCGAAGAATACCTTGCAGAAACCTACGGAATTACGGTTTATCAGGAACAGGTGATGCTTTTGTCGCAATCTTTGGCTGGTTTTACTAAAGGTGAAGCCGACGTTTTGCGTAAAGCGATGGGTAAAAAATTAATAGATGTTCTGGCTAAAATGAAACCTAAATTCGTAGAACAAGCTTCTGCCAAAGGACATGACGCTACCGTTTTAGAAAAAATTTGGAAAGACTGGGAAGCTTTTGCCAGTTACGCCTTCAACAAATCACACTCAACTTGCTATGCTTGGATTGCTTATCAAACAGCCTATTTGAAAGCACATTACCCAGCCGAATATATGGCTGCGGTACTTTCGAACAATATGAGCGATATCAAGCAAGTTTCTTTTTTCATGGAAGAATGCAAACGCATGGGATTAAAAGTTTTAGGTCCTGATGTAAATGAGTCGTTTTATAAATTTACGGTAAACGACGAATATGCCGTTCGTTTCGGAATGGGTGCGATAAAAGGTGTTGGCCAAGGTGCTGTAGAAACTATTGTAGCTAATAGAAAAGACGGAAAATATAAATCAATTTTTGATTTGGCAAAGCGTATTGATTTGCGTGCAGCCAACAAAAAAGCATTCGAAAATCTGGCTTTAGCAGGCGGTTTTGATTCCTTTATTGGAACAACACGAGCACAATACTTTCATGATGATGGTGATGGAATTACGTTCTATGAAAAAGCCATTCGCTATGGAGCGAAATATCAGGAAAACGAAAATTCATCGCAGGTGAGCTTGTTTGGAGAAAGCAGCGATGTTCAAATTGCCGAACCCGTTGTACCACCTTGCGAAGACTGGAGCACGATGGAAAAATTGGCAAAAGAAAAAGAAGTAGTCGGTATTTATATTTCTGGCCATCCACTGGATGATTTTAGGTTTGAAATGAAATATTTTTGTAGTTCTAAACTAGAATCACTTAAAAATTTAGATTTGCATATTGGCAAAAATTTACATTTTGGCGGGATTGTATCTAATGTTCAAAGAAGAACGGCAAAGAACGGCAAAGAATGGGCTAGTTTCAATTTAGAAGGCTATGATGAAAGCTATGAGTTTAAAATTTTCAATGAGGATTATTTGAATTTTCATCGCTACTTATTACCTAACAATTTTGTTTATTTTAAAATACTCGTTAAAGAAGGTTGGGTTAATAGAGAAACAGGAAAAAAGTCGGATCCAAGAATTCAATTTGTTGATGCAAAACAATTACAAGACATACTAGGCATTTTTGCTAAAAAATTAATTATTCCACTAAATATTAAAGATTTACAGACAGATTTAATCCATAGATTGAAAACCATTTTTCAAGAAAACAGCGGTGATCACCAAGTTACTTTTGAAGTAATGGAACTGGAAACTATCCAAAAAAAGGTTGATGCAGCACCAATTGCCGTTGAAGTAGATGAAAATGAAATGATACTTGATGATGACGACACTACCCTAGAAACCGAAAACACGGTAGTAATTATGGAAAAAGAAATCGTAGAAGAAACCAAAATCATTACCTTTTTATCCATGCCCAGCCGAAAACTAAAAATCAAGATTTCGAATGAATTGTTAGTAGAATTGGAGAAAATGCAAGTGAATTTTAAGTTGAATTGATATGGAGGATAAAAAGAAAGTGTATTTGTTTATTGACGAAAGCGGTGATGCTTCTTTTTATGCCAAAAAAACAAACTACTTGTTGGAACAGATGGCTTTCAACCGTTATTGTTACTAGGATTGATAGTTTTAGAAGACAAAAAAGAAATATACAATTCTATTAAAAGTCTTCAAGAAGACATTAAAAATGACACATTATACAACTCTTTAAAATGTGTTTCAAATCCTAAAGGTTGGTATTTTCACGCTAGAAATGATCAACCAGAAATTAGAACAAAATTTATTGAGCTAATCAGAAAAATGGAAAATTTTAAATCTTATATTGTTATTGGAAGAAAACGTTTGGATTTATTTCACAAAAAGCATAATAAATCTGAAAGTGAATTTTATTTTGATATGGTCTATCATTTGTTAAAGGATAGATTAAACAGAGAAGACGTTTTTTATCAAATTTTATTATCAACCAGAGCTGGTAATTCAGGAGAAAAATTAAAGGAAGCTATCGAAAAAGCAATTGAAAGAGACAATAAAAAAAGGAAAAAACCAATAGCAATTCATTATGACTGTAGAACAATTCCAAGCGATATTACACCGGAGTTAAGTATTATTGATTATTTGATGTGGGCTTTACAACGCTATATTCTTCTCCAAGAAAGCAGGTTTTACAATGCTTTGGTAGAGAAAATGAATTTGATAATTGATTTATACGATTTTGAAAAATTTGGAAGTAAAAACAGTAATTATACCATCCTAAAAAAAATAAATTCGAGATAGAAAAAGCAAGCGAATTTAAAACTGATGGTTATATAAACAAAAAAAGCAATCTTTGATTAGCCGTACCAATACTGGTAACCTCTGCGAGTGCAGATTGTGCTATATCAAAATTGCCTTTGCAAATATAGATATAAACGAGATAAAACACCCTAAAAATACAAAATATTTAACACATTTGTTAATTGAGAGCCTTTACCAAAGTTTTAAATTTCGTTAAGATTGAGTCTAAAAGTCAAGATTCCGAATAGTTTTTTGGTTGAATTAAACCCATAAAAGATTACAACAAAAACTCCTCATAATTTTCGGGCGAAACTATTTGGGAGGTTACATTGGCATAATTTGTCGAAAAAGTGACAGGAATTTTATACTTCGATTTAGCGTTCCATTTTATTTCACAGGCCAAAATCTGGTCTTCATTTTTCTCTATATAATCTATTTCTTGTTGCTGTGTGGTTCTCCAAAAATAAAACTCACTTTCCTGCTGCTGAATATTCAAATATTTGATGCGCTCGCTTATGATATAATTCTCCCACAAACTACCAATATCCGTTCTTTGAGTCAAAGGATTGAAATTTCCAGTTACCGCATTGATAATTCCGTTGTCATAAAAATAGATTTTTTTGCCTTTTTTGATTTCATTTCGAACATTGTTAGACAACGCAGGAAGTTTAAAAATCACAAAAGCTTTTTCGAGCAAATCAATATATTTTTCAACCGTTTTATTGTCTATTTGAATCAATTTGCTCAATTCGTTATAATTGACTTCGCTTCCTATTTGCAAGGCTAATGCTTTGACGATTTTTTGAAGTAAAACAGGTTTCGAAATTTGATCCAGCAGAAATAAATCCTTGTATAAATAACTGTTGGCAATCAATTTGATGTGCTCTTTCGCATCTATCGGATTCGTAATTATTTCAGGATAATTGCCGAAGATAAGGCGTTGTTCCAAAGCTCTTTTTTCTTCTAGTAATCCGTTATGGTTTACCATTTCTGAAAAGGCAAGAGGATACAAAAACATTTCGTATTTTCTTCCTGTCAAAGGTTCGTTGAGTTTATTTGCCAATTCAAAACTTGACGAACCAGTAGCAATAACTTGCACCGATTTAATTTGATCTACAATGATTTTGAGTACAATGCCAATGTTGGTGATGCGCTGTGCTTCGTCAATCACTAGAATTTCATTGTCGCCAATGATGTTCTTCAGTTTCGTAACGTTTGGACTTTCGAATAAAACCAACACATCCGACTCGTCTCCGTTCAGGAAAAGTGTTTTTTTATTTAAGTCGGCAATTAGGTTTTGTACAAAAGTAGTTTTCCCCACCTGCCTTGGTCCAAAAACCAAAAGTGCTTTTCCTTTGAATAATCTTGCTTTGGCATAATGGGTTTGTTCTCTTCTTACCATAACGAATTGATATTGAAGAACAAAAGTAGTTTAATTGAATTTTAATTCCAAAATAATTATGTTTTTATTGGATTAAATTCCAAAATAATTATGTTTTTATTGGAATTAATTCCAAAATAATTATGTTTTTATTGGAATTAATTCCAAAATAATTATGTTTTTATAGAAATTAATTACTATTAACCCGTTGGGTGTAATTATTAAAAATAAAAGAATTTCAAAAAGATATAAAATTTAAACACATAGAATCATAGAAAAAAAGAGTTTTATAGCCCAATTGCTTCGCCTATTCGCTATCGCTCGGGTCTTGGGTTCACATAGCTATGTTTTTCTTTAATAAAGTGAAACGCCTTTCAAAATTTACAAAATCTATGTTTCTATGTGTTTAAAAATCAAAAATTTTGAATTACATCCAACGGGTTACTGTTAATTATTTCTTTTCTTTAGCTCTCAAACCAAAAGGGATTTTTAAATCGCCAGTATCGTACATATTGATATAGATATCTAAAGTGTCTTTACTCCCAATTTCGGTTAGTCTATAACGATCAAGCATTCCAGAATTGTTAATAAACCCATTGGGAGTTTTAAATGGACAACAACTACCCGCTCTGAAATACATCATCTTTCTATCGTTGGGCCCAAAAAGTGCATTTAAAAATCTTCGTTCGTTCAAAGGACCAGTGTTATCGTGTACTCCTCCTACTTTTATAGGATTGGATTTGTCATATCCGTAAGTTTTATCATCACTAGTTTCCGTTAACAAATACGTATTATTATCTAGCATTTCAACCTGTTTTGTTCTGGTATCACCTACACCTTTATCGGTGTCAGCAACATCATTACCTGCAACAATAGTTTTTGGAGAGGAACAGGATAAAATTACAAATACGATAAGTGGAATTATTTTTTTCATGTGCAATTTATAATGTTTTAATTGTAATAATCGACATCTGCTATTATAGTGGTTTTGGCACTAAATCAAACTCATTTTTCACAAATTTCTTTCAATTTGTCGAGTGCTTTTGGGTAGGACTGGTTCATGTAATCTACAAAATCTTGGGTGGTATCTAAATCAACAGTAACGGTGGTGGTACCATTGTTTTCTTCGAAAGTATAGTTTTCAAATCCGTTTGCCCATTTTTCTACTTCGGGGCCTTCTGTTATTTCCTTATCCGCTTTAAAAAGCCCATAATGTTGAATAGAAACAAATTGATTGGGAATGTTATCCACTATTCTGGAAACCATACCTCCTTTTTCTCCTTTCTCATCTACTCCAATAAATAGGATTTTATTTCCCTTGTCCCAACTTCCCTCAAATGTAGATGTAGGATTAAACAAAGCTGTCCATTGCTCATAAGTGGATTTATTGCTAATGCCCAGCATAAAATCATAGATCTTATTTGCAGTTGCATCTATACTGACTTTGAATTGTAACTTTTTCATAATAGTAGCTTTTTGGTTAATTTTTCAAGTTGTTATTATTTGTAATAGCAACGTTGTTCTAGATAACATTCGCTAGTACAAAGGTTTGAAACTAAATTAAGTACTATTTTCGAATTTGCCAAATCATCCAAAATACAAAACCAGCTTTATATTAAGCCAAAACCAGTAGTGTTTCCAAAAGAGGTTTAGCGGGCGAAGTCGGAGACATTCGCCCAGCACAACCGTAGCTTTATGAATATTTATCTTTTAGGGAACTCTTCGAGGAGCTGGGGTAAGGGATAGTATGCCCAAAAGTGATGGAAAACACGATAAAACCTCTAGAAATTACTCAAAAAAAAAAAAAAAGAGGAATATAAATCCTCTTGCTATTCTCTCTAAAACTTTTACGATAAGTACATAGGTTGACGGACGTGTAATCGGTTCCGTTCAACAGGAGTTTCATTGTTCGTGCTGCGCACGCAACGAAACTCTAACTGTTGGTGGCTGTTGTTTCTATTTAACCCAAGATAAGGCTACTGATGCGTAAATAATTTTTGAACTTTCTGCTTTACCGTCAAAAAAATCAGTTGGTAAATTTTTTACTAATTCTTTAGCTTGTATTTTTGGTTTTAATTTCAAAATCTTTTGTAATTCAATTATTTTTTTGTTCTTATTTAATTGTTTTATAAGCGAGATTTTTAAATTTTCATCCTTTAATTCAATAATTTGAGAACCAATAGCGGTAATATTTTTGCTTTCGTCAATTATATTAAGTAACAGTAAATCTCTATAATATTTACTATTAATGGAATAATCTGCTTCTTTCATTAATTTTATAACATTTGAAATTTCTTTTAACGAACTTCTAGGAATTACATTATCGGATTTTAAAGATAGTTGTGTTTTTGTACTTCGTCCTTTTTGTGGTTCCTTAATTTTTGGTTTAATATCTAATTTAGATTGTAAAAACCAACTAATCAGATTTAATGAATAAGCTTCCCAGGTTTTGTCTTTAAAATCTTGTTTGAAAATTGATTTTAAAACTGTTGTTATATCATCTTTAGTGATTGAGTTTAAATTCATTTTCTTTAATTCTAAATAAGGTGTGTAATTTTGGAATTTATTTGTAATGAATGTAATAAAACCATTTTCTGTGATTTCTATTTCTTTTTTTGCAACACTATAAAAATCATCATTTTTTTTAATTAGACCAAAATTTCTTAATTCTATTAAAATATTTTCAAGACTCGTTTTTCCTATACTTTTTATATGTTTTTTTAGAATTGTTTCAATAGTTTGTGGTTCTGCGGAATCTTTGAAAAGTAAAAAAACTTCTAAACATAATGTTACACGTTGTCTTATCAAATAACTTTCACCAATAGTAGGAATAATGTTTGTAACTAAATAATCTCTAAATATGTCCCAATAAATATTATAATTAGCACCTGATTTAATTATTAAACGCTTATTTAACAATGAATCTATTATTTTGCTTTCAATTGATTCTCCAACTTCAGAAATTTCAAAAAATGCTCCTTCATATGCTTTTTGAGCAATTAATTTTAAACCATTCAATTCTTCAGGTTCTATTCTTTCTTTATCCTTTTCAAATAAATCTATAATATTAAGATTTGATTCAATAAGTTTATCTTTTTTTAGTCCTCCTTGAATTTGCTCAAAAATATGAATACATAATTTTTTAGTAAGCCAAGGTAAACCTTGTGAGCTTTCTTTAATCCTGTTTTTTATATCTTTATCAAGTTTTCCTATGGATTGTTCTAATTGTTTAATTATACCATCAATTTCCTTTTCACCAAAATCTCCAATTATAAATTCTCTTGATTGTTCTTTAGCTTGTTGCCAATAATAATATGCTGGGTCATCATTTGGTATGAAAAATTCAGATTTCCAAGAAAAACCAACGATTAAATTTGGTTTTTTATCTGTGACATCACTTAAGAACTTGTAAAAGGATTTAAATAAATCTTGCTTTCTAAAAACGTCTTCAAATTGGTCAAAAATAAGTACTAGATATTTATTTTCAGCTTTTAGTGATTGAAATAAATCTTCTATTGATTCTGACGATAGTAAATCTAAATTTGAAGTAAATTTGACTTGCTTGCTGAAAATAGTCTTTTTAATAAATTTTTTTTCTATTGCTTTATTGATAAGCTTTTCAAATGATAAAGCAACAAAATTATCAGACAATGCACTTCTTGTGTCGATGGCAAGTGTGAAAAATTTATTTTTATAATATTTATTTTCGCAACGTGATTTAATTTCAAGTAATAAAGAACTTTTTCCCCAACCTGATTTTCCATTTAAGTAAAAGATTCTCTTATGTGTTTTGTCAGTTTGAACTTCTTTGAAAAAATCTAAAATTTGTGTTCTAATAAAATCTCTCCCAACAAAATGATTTTTTGTAGAAGAAGCAGGTAAATAATCATACCAATATTCACTTTCTTGAACTTCTGATATAGTTTCAACAACAACCTCTTTTTTTATTAATTCATTTTTTTTTATAGGTTCAATAAAATTTGTTATTGCTTCTAACTTACTTAACTCATCTATTCGCTTTACGATTAATTCTACAGTTTCTTTTTTTACTTCTAACGAATTATTATTAGCATTAACAACAATAAATTTTGTTGGAAATAAATTTGCTTCATCTACTAAATAAATTAAAAAATCACCAAAATGAGTAACTGCTAGTATTTTTTTAGAAATTGTAAATGAATTTAACTTTGAAATTGGTTCGAAAATTTTATTAGCATCGGAGAGCATTTGAATTATATCAGAGGGTTCAAAAAAAGTTAAATTTTTATATTTAGCTTTTTTTCTGATTTCACTTAATAGAGCACCAGCTTGATATTCTAATTCTTGTGTTCTAAAAAAATATCCATAATCAGCTTCTTGAAATTCAACGTTAAAACAGAATTTACTTAATTCATCTGAACTAACTTTTTCTTTTGCTTTACATTCTACATAAAGAATTTCGTCTTTATGTTTATGATTAGCAATTAAGTCAATTTCCATTCCTGAAAAGTTTATATTTCCTCTAATATCATATTGATGAATTGCAAGTAAATTTCTAATAAGCGTTTCAAAACAATTTCCTTTAGCTTTATTTGAAGAGCCTTCCTCAAGTATGATTTTAATTTCTGTTTTCATTTACAAGGATTTTGTTTACCGGATATTTTTCTTACAATTGCCACCAACGTCAGTCCGCTTGGCGAAGGGAAAAAAGGCCTAAGTATTATCTAAATTTGGCCTTTTTTTCTTTTGCCAAACTTATATATACTCGCTACAAAGTAGCGACAATCCGCCCAAAATTAGGTAGATTGGCGAAGGTTTATTTCACTTTATATTCTCCGCTAATATAATCATTCCATTCTTACAAAAAACAAAAAACCACCCAAAATCAAATTTCAGGTGGTTTTTTTAAAATATTAAAATTCAGAAATTAAACCGTATGTTTCGGGTTGAAACCGTCTTCGCTTAATTCGGTGTGTTCATAATCGGCAACCATTTCGGCTTCGTAATCTACTTTTTCGCCTTTAGAGAATTTAGCGATTATTTTTTCCATGATTTCATAAATCACAGGAACGATAATCAGGGTTAAGAATAAAGAAGAAATTAATCCACCAATAATTACCCAAGCCAAACCATTTTTCCATTCGGCTCCAGCTCCTGATGCCAATGCTATTGGGAACATACCAAATACCATGGCAATTGTCGTCATCAAAATCGGACGCAAACGAGCGTGATTCGCTTGAATTAACGCCGTTCTGATCGATTCGCCAGCTGCTCTTCGTTGGTTGGTATAATCCACTAACATAATCGCATTTTTACACACAAGACCAATCAACATAATGATTCCCAAAATGGTAAATATATTCAAGGTGTTATTAGTCAAAGCCAAAGCCATCATCGCTCCAATAAACGAAAGCGGAATGGCAAACAATACCACAAACGGGTGAACAAAACTATCATACAATCCAACCATTACCAGGTAAACCAAGATAATAGCGGCTAATAATGCAATTCCCAAAGTACCAAAACCCTCGCTTTGATTTTCTTGGTCACCACCCCAAATGTAATTGACTCCTGCAGGTTTTTTTAGTTTGTCTAATTTCTCTTGCCATAGCGCTACAATGGTTCCAGAGGCAACCCCAACGTTTTGTCCTTTAACCGTTACCGAAGCCGTTTTGTCTCTACGCTCTAATTGGCTAGGCCCAGAACCTTCAGAAATAGTAGCAAATTGTGCTAATTTAATTTGTTGTCCAGCATTGTTTATGAAAATCAAATTACTAACATCGGCAATACTTTTTCTGTCAAAAGCATTGTATTTGATATTGATGTCGTACTCGTATTCACCTGCTCTGAACTTTCCGTCAGTATTACCGCTATAAGCCGTTTGCATAGTCATACCCACCGTTTGAAGGCTTAATCCTAATGCTGCCATTTTATCTCTATCTACCTGCACGTTTACTTCAGGATTTCCGTCCTCGACACTCAATCGGATTTCGGTAGTTCCTGGAATAGTACGCAATTCGGCTTCGGCTAATTTGGCAAATTTCATTGCTTCCTCTGTTGATGGTCCTGTAACAATTAATCCAAGAGTAGCATCCTCGGCAGTTCCTAAAATACCTACTGGAACTGTTTTGATTTTGGCTCCCACCAATACTTTTTCTAATTTACGTTTGATTTTGGCTGCATAAACAGAAGCGTCGTCCGAACGTTCGGATTGTTCAATCATCTTTACATCAATCTCGGCTTTGTAAGCCGTAGCTTGCGATGCGCCAAATCCTTCACTGGTTTGACCAATGGTCGTAATTTGACTTTCTACATACTCTTGTCCTTTCAAATACGCTTCGGCTTTTTGAGTCATAAAGTTGGTTTGTTCTAACGAAGCGTCTTTTGGCATTTCGATTTGCACTAAAAACTCTCCACTATCTGATGCCGCAAAGAATTCTCCTCCGATAAAACCTCCTGCCATCAAACCTACTGTAGAAGCGAAAAACAATACCACTACAACAACAATGGTTTTAATATAATGATCCAAACACCAGTTTAACAATCCAGTAACCCAGTTGGTAAAGCGAGTTAATATTTTTTCGAATCCAAGAATCGATTTTCCGAACCAGTTTTTACCTTCAATGTGTTCTAATTTTCCAAAACGAGAAGACAACCACGGAATAATCGTAAACGAAGCCAATAATGAAAATAAGGTAGAGATAATTACCGTAACACAAAACTGCGTGATAATATTAGACACTAATCCTGAACTCATCGCAATAGGTAAAAATACCACCACAATTACTAATGTAATAGAAGTAACGGTTCCGCCAATTTCGGCAGTTCCGTCA
The DNA here is from genome assembly GCF_027111355.2 of Flavobacterium eburneipallidum. Taxonomy (NCBI): domain Bacteria; kingdom Pseudomonadati; phylum Bacteroidota; class Flavobacteriia; order Flavobacteriales; family Flavobacteriaceae; genus Flavobacterium; species Flavobacterium eburneipallidum. The sequence goes on along the minus strand of NZ_CP114291.2, from coordinate 772,438 downwards.
TAAGCGGCACGAACACGACTTTTGCCCATTTCCATGTGTCTGTAAATGTTTTCTAATACCACAATAGCATCATCAACCAAGATACCTACCACAAGCGACAATCCCAATAAACTCATTAAGTTCAGGGTGTAACCCATCAAATAAATCCCAATAAAAGTCGCAATTAACGATACCGGAATCGACACCATTACAATCAAAGAGTTACGAATACTGTGCAAGAAGAACAACATTACAAAAGCCACCAAAATTACGGCAATCAACAAATCGTGGATTACAGAATCCGCAGCTTCCAGCGTATAAACTGTACTGTCTTTGGCAATTTCTAATTGTAAAGCATTTTTTTCATAATCTACTTTTAAGTTGTTGATGGTTTTAACCAACTCTTCACTTACCGCAACCGCATTGGCATCCGACTGCTTAACAACTTGCAAGATAATAGCACTTTTTTGATCTACTCTCGAAATTTTTTCAGCAATTTTTTGAGCATCTTGAACATCTGCAATTTCGCCCAAACGAATTTGAATTCCGTTTTGAGAAGAAACTACCAAATTTCTTAATTCTTCAACACTCTTGTATTTTCCTGCCAAACGAATCAAGATTTTTTGATCACGCGTTTGGATATTTCCTGTTGGAAAATCCAAGTTGGAAGTCAAAATGGTTTGTTGCACTTGCGGAATTGATAATCCGTAACCTTGCATTTTTACAGCATCCAGATTGACTTGAATTTCACGTTCCTGACCACCTACTATCCTTACTTCGGCCACACCAGGAACACGAGATAAAACGGGTGCTACTTTTTTGTCAATCAAGTCATAAAAGGTAGCTTCGTCCATTTTGGCATTGGCACCAATGGTCATAATTGGCAAATCACTCAAAGAGAATTTAGTCAATGCGGGTGTTTTAGCATCATCTGGTAAATCACTAATAATGGCATTGATTTTTCGTTGCGCATCATTCATCGAATAATCTACTTTTGCATTGGATGTCAATGAAATCGATACGATAGACAAACTTTCGTAGGATTTAGAATCAATTTTTTTGATATTTTCCAAGGATGCAATCGCATCTTCAATTTTTTTGGTAACTGTATTTTCTACCTCACTCGGAGAAGCTCCAGGATAAACAGTCGAAATAGTAATTACGTTTTGTTCGAATTTCGGGATCAATTCATAGCCCAATTGGCTGTAACTGAAGAGTCCACCAAGGGTTAATATTGTAAACAATACAATGATTAACGAGGGACGTTTTATGGATATTTCTGCTAATTTCATATATTTTGTTTTAAAGAGTGATAAGTAATTAGTGACTGGTGATTAGCCTTGAGTACAGTTCATAACTAATCACTAATTACTAGTCACTAATTACTTTTATTTAATAATTTCTACTGCATTACCATTTTGTAGGTTAATTTGCCCTGTAATAATTACTGTATCACCTTCGTCTAATCCGTCAACAATTTCTACTTGATCGCCTAGAATTCTTCCAGCAGTTACTTTTTTCAATTTAGCAGTTCCGTTTTCTACAACAAAAACTTCGTTAGCACTTACACTTCCTACGAAAGCATTTCTTGGAACTACTTTCAACAATTTCTTTTGTTTCGAACCAAAATTAGCCGTTCCGTACATTCCCGCTTTTAGGCTATTGTCCGAGTTGTTAGCGATTTCAATTTCTACCGGAAAGTTTAATGTTGCATCCGCTTTAGCAGCAACAAAAGTGATTTTTCCAGAAAATGTTTTATCAGGAAATACGCTTGAAGTAACATTTACTGTATTTCCTTTTTTCAAGCTAGCTACTTGACTTTCGTCAACAGTAACATTCAATTTCAATTTAGAAACATTCACAATATCGAATAATGAAGTAGCTGGCATTCCAGTCAAAATAGATCCTGGTTCGATGTATCTTTTGTTGATAAAACCTTTGATTGGTGCTTTGATTCGAGTATCTCCTACATTGATTCTGGCTTGTTTTAAGTTGGCTTCAGCATTAGTCAAAGCTAATTTGGCTTGATCTAATTGTTGTTTGGTCACTCCACCTGATTTGAATGCGTTTTCATAACGAGCATAATCTGATTTTGAATTTTGATAAACTGCATTTGCCGTTTGAGCATTTACATCAATTACATCGCCTCTTACAGTTGCTAATGTTTGACCTACGCTTACATAATCGCCTTCTTTTACTAAAACGCTGATTACCTTTCCTGATTTTTCTGCACAAAAAGTCAATTCTTGGATAGGTTCAAAGCTTCCGTTTGCTACGAAATCCAACACAATTTCTTCTGTTTTTACTGGAGCTACTTTTACAGAAACTGTTGCATTTTTTTCGGCAACAATATCAGTCTTCGCTTTGTTCTCGGCTTTGTTACTCGTCAAAATATATCCAATTACTGCCAATGAGGCAACAATTATTAGTACGGTTGTTATAATTTTTTTCATATTCGTTATTTGTTTATAAGTGATTTAAGTTGTCCTTTGGATTTGATTAATGCTATTTCAGCTAATTTGTATTGTAGTAAAGAAGTGGTGTAATTGTTTTGAGCGGCTACCAATTCGTTTTCAGCATCCAACAAATCAGTTAAAGAAGCCAATCCTTGAATGTAATTATTATTGGTATTAGTCAAAACTTCTTGTGCCAATTGTGCATTTTGCTTTTGATTATTGATGGAAATAAGGCTATTGTCAATTTGAGTTTTAGCATTTTCAAATTCTAAATCGAGAGCCAATTTCGTTTCCTCTAAATCTACTTTTATCGATTTTAATTTATTATCCGCTTGACGAACTTTGGCTCGTGTTCCAAATCCACTGAAAATAGGAACTTGCAAATTCAAACCAACTGAAGCAAAATCAGACCAATACACTCCGTCGGATGGTTTTTTGAACCAAGGCATTTCTGGTCCTTGTCCTATATAATTATAGCTTCCTGTTAAAGAAAGTGTTGGATAATAGCCCGCTTGAACTGATTTTTTTTGATACTCTAAAAGTTGTTCGTTCTTTTTTAGCAGTGCATATTCTGATCTTGTGGTTGTATCTGGTTTGGCAGAAAGTGCTTCTGGAGTTACTTCAAATTCAGTTTCTGGAATTGAAATAGTCGTTTCTATAGGCATTCCCATCAAAAATTTTAAGGAATTCTCCTGAAGAGCTATAGCATTAATAGTTTGCTGGCGTTGTGTGTTGATGTTCGAAACACGAACTAAAGTTCGATCTAAATCAATTTTTTTTGCCAAACCGTTATCAAATTGCCCTTTGATAATATCCTTAACTTTAGTAGTGTTTTTTAAATTGTTATCTAAAACATTTAAGTTTTGGCGAGTAACATACACCTGATAATAAGCATTAGCTACTTTTTCTATAAGCTGTTCTTCGGTCAATTGCGCATTGATTTGGTAAAACTCTCTAGTTGACTTTGATGCTTTCAATCCAATAAAAACCGATTGATCATACAAAGCTTGATTTAAAGAAACTCCTGCAACTGAATTCCATTTTTGTCCAAAAGCAGCTTGGATTGTAGTTCCTGGCGTACCAAAAGCAGCTCCATCAATTACTGTAGTTTGCAAAACAGGATTGTAATTTAAGCTTCCATTAGCCGTAATTTGTGGCAAAGCTCTAGAGCGAACTTCCTGAATTTGGTATTCACTATTTTCTACATCTAACTTTGCTTTTTTTGCATCGGCCTTGTTTTCTAGCGCATAGGTTATGGCTTCTTTCAAGGTTAGGGTTTTAACTTGTGCATTGGTAGTCCAACCAAGAGAACACAATAGTATTAGAATTATTTTTTTCATTGATTATATATTAACGTTTTTTAATTGTTTTTCGAGTTCGATTATTCCATCAGCTGTAGCCATAGCTCGGGTGTGGTATTCTAAAGCTTCAAATTCTAGTGTTTCAGCTTCCGCCTCTGAAGGTGTGTTTTCGTTGATACTAAAAATCAAATAATAGTAGAATTTAACATAAACCTCTACATTCAAATCACTTCGATATAGTTTTTGTTCAATTCCTTTTTCGATATTTTGTCTAAAACAAAATTCACATTCTTCAATTTGAAATTTTAAAGCATTATGATATATTTCTGGATAATGCTTTTTTAATTGATAAATAGGAGAAGTATCCGAAGATTTAAACATCTCGGCAAACATGCGTCTGATTTCAAAATTTTCAGCAATAGCATTGAAGTTTTTAGATATAGCTTCTTCTATTAGCTTATGCACTTCTTTATGAAGCAATTGCACACTCTCTTCAACTAGAATTTCTTTGTTGCAAAAATATTTGTAAATCGTTTTTTTTGAAATACACATTTCGCCTGCGATGTCATCCATAGTAATACTTTTAAAACCAAGTTTTAAAAACATTTCGCCTGCTTTTGCTATAATTTTTTCTTTCATTTTTTTTTACTGAATTAACTTCAGCGCCTTTATTGATGTAAAAGTAAGTTGGAAGATTTTAACTAAAAATTGGTTTCCAAGATGTTTACAATAACTTAACTTCTTTAGATTGAAAACTCCAAATTAGCCACTAGTTTTAGATTTTTTCCTAATCCAAATTTTTCATTCGAATTATTGAAATTTTTATCCAATCCAAAGTCATTTCTATTAATGTCGCCTTTTATTTCAAAAGCAGCTTTACGACTTCCGTTGTAATTGTTGATGCCAATAAATTCAGCATCCAATTCCACCATTTTGGTAACATCTTTTATCGTTAAATAACCTTTCAAGAAATTGATGTTATTTTTAATTTTTTGAAACGAAGTCGATTTGAAACGAATCAAAGGCTTTTTAGGATTGTTTTTTGAATCTCTTTTTTGAGAAGGAAATGTGTTACTGTCTAATAAAAATTCTACCGATGCGTCTTCAACTTCATCTTCATCCATAGACACAAAACCATTGAATTGATTGGTTTCGCCACCTAAATACGTAATTGTAGCATCTTTTACTTTGATTAACACATCCGATTGGTTTGCATCAATAGCCCATTTTGTTGTCATAGTTGGTTGAATTTTATGTTAAAAAGACTTTTTGTGTTAAAATTTATGGTGCAAATATAAAACGGAAACTTTGAATACCAAAATAGTTTCCAAAGTATTTTTTAAATTATTTCCCCCAATTGCGATGATTTGATTGGTTTTCGCTAATAAAGTCTGTTAAATTGCTGGTTTTCCTGTTGAAAACACAACAGATTCCTGTGAAGTGTTAGAATGCAATAAAAAATAATTGGTATTTTTTAGCATTATGCAAAAAAAAAACGACACTTTAAAAATGTCGTTTTTTACTATTTAAGCTTTGTATTTAAAATTTATTCTTCCTCGCTCAAAGCATTCCAGCCTCGAGCTTTTAGCGGAATTCGAGTATTGGCTCGGGTTACCAAATGAATTCCTTCGCTTTCTTGGGTCATGTGACCAATAATCGTGAAGTTTGGATTTCCTTTAATCTTCTCAAAATCTTCCATTTTGATAGTGAAAAGCAATTCATAATCCTCGCCACCGTTAATGGCTACCGTTGTGGCATCCAAGTCGAATTCTTCGCAAACATTCATAAATTGCGGATCCAATGGCAATTTGTCTTCATACAAATTACAACCCACTTTGGATTTTTTGCAAATGTGCATAATTTCAGAAGACAATCCATCCGAAATATCAATCATTGCTGTTGGTTTTATTTCCAATGCGTGCAATAAAGTACGTACGTCTTTACGAGCTTCTGGCTTCAATTGACGTTCGATTAAATACGTATAAGCATCTAAATCAGGTTGCGAATTTGGGTTTACCTGAAATACTTGTTTCTCTCTTTCGAGAACTTGCAACCCCATATAAGCAGCACCAAGATCGCCTGTTACCACCAATAAATCAGTCTGACCAGCACCGTTTCTATACACAATTTCGTTCTCTTCGGCTTCGCCAATAACGGTAATACTGATAATCATTCCTTTTTGAGATGAAGTGGTATCGCCACCGATTACGTCCACTTTGTATTCATTGGCAGCAAGCGTAATTCCGTCGAATAATTCTTCTAAAGCTTCCAAAGGAAAACGATTAGAAACCGCAATTGAAACCAAGATTTGAGTCGCTCTGGCATTCATCGCACAAATGTCAGAAACATTGACCACAACTGCTTTGTAACCCAAATGCCTCAAAGGCATATAAGCCAAATCAAAATGAACGCCTTCAATCAATAAATCAGTTGAAATAACGGTTTTTTTGTCCTTGAAATCCAAAACGGCTGCATCATCTCCAATTCCTTTTAATGTGGAAGTTTGATTGATTTCAAAGTTTTTAGTCAAGTGGTCTATCAAACCAAATTCGCCTAATTGAGCAATACTGGTTCTTTGTGGAGTTTTATCTTCGATCATTGTGATTTATATTTTAAAGTTGCAAAGGTACAAAGAACAGAAGGCTTTTTGAGAAATAAAAAAACAGTTTCGATTCTGTCATTTTATTTATCCTTAAATTTATGCCATTCAAAAAAAAAACAGAAAATGAAACCATTCGATATTGTTACCATTACCGTAAATCCAGCTTTAGACAAAACAGCTCATTTCAAAGGATTAATTCCTGAACAAAAAATTCGTTGCGAGGAGCCTCGTTATGATGCTGGCGGTGGCGGAATCAATGTTTCCAAAGCTATTGCCAGATTGGAAGGAGAGTCCTTTTGTGTTTTTACTTCTGGCGGTCCAATTGGGTCGATGTTGGAAGGATTAGTTCAAAAAGAAAATATAGATTTCGAAGCCATCAAAACCAAAAATTGGACAAGAGAAAGTTTCGTTGCTGTTGACGATAATACCAATTCGCAATATCGTTTTGGTTTTTCGGGTTCTGCAATTTCTGATGAAGAACAAAAAAAAATTATTCAAACTATTCAAGAGTTGAAACCCAAATTCTTGGTATTGAGTGGCAGTTTGAACGAAGGTTTGCCAACGGATTATTATAAAAACATTGCCGATTTAGCAAAAAAATTAGGTTCGAAAGTAATTGTAGATACTTCGGGAGAAGCCTTGCAAAAGATCTTGGAAACTGGCGTTTATTTAATAAAACCGAATGTCGGGGAATTGGCCAAATTAATTGGGGTCGAAAAATTAGAAATAGATGAAGTGGTTCACGCCGCACAAACCTTAATCGAAAAAGGCAGTGCCGAAATTATTGTTGTTTCGCTTGGTCCACAAGGAGCAGTTTTGGTAACAGCAACTCAAACCGAGTTTGTTTCGGCGCCGAATGTAGCCAAGAAAAGCACCGTTGGAGCTGGCGATAGTATGGTTGGCGCAATGACCTGGGCATTATCCCAAAACAAAAGTCTGAAAGAAGTCGTGCAATGGGGTGTTTCCTGTGGATCTGCAGCCACGATGAACGAAGGAACCCAATTGTTTAAACTGGAGGATGCAAAACGACTATTTGGGTGGTTGCAAAATAAATAAAATACTACTGACAAACTGTTGTCACCAGCTGTATCTACTTTTGAAGAAATAAAAATAAAAACTTTAAAATTATGAAAACATTAGCGCAACAAGTTATTACTCCTGAAGATTTATTGAAACACTGGCAAGGGCATCGCGCCTTAACCCGTCGTGTAATTGAATCATTTCCTGAAAAAGATTTCTTTGAATTCTCCATTGGCGGGATGCGTCCTTTTGCAAAATTGATAGATGAACTTCTGGCTATTGGCGCACCTGCTTTGAAAGGGATTGTAAATCGAGAAATTCAGCCTTATAATGAAGAAAGAGCAGAAAAATTGATTTTCAAAGCGCAATACCTAGAGAAATGGGATGAAGCTACAGCAGAAATCAATCAGCATTGGGAGAAATTAACAATAGAAGATTTTAACGAAACCTTTAATTTGTTTGGTCAATACGAATTCCCGATTATTCATAATATTCTATATTTCATTGATAACGAAGTACATCATCGAGGTCAGGGATATGTGTATTTGCGTGCGTTAGGAATTACACCTCCTTTTTTCTGGGAAAGATAACATTTGAATTTAAGCCGTTGGGTGTAATTATTAAATCTTTAGAAATTGTAAAATTTGAAACGCATAGAATCATAGAAAAAAGAGTTATATAGCCGATTTATCGGTACACATAGCTATGATTCTTTAATAAAGTGAAACGACTTTAAAGTTAATAAAAACTATGTTTCTATGTGTTAAAAAAACTAAATGAAATTACACCCAACGGGTTTGAATTTACCATTAAGACATTAAGAAAATTAAGTATAAAAACTTAATGTCTTAATGGTTTATAAATAGAAACAATGTTTTATAAAAGTCGTTGTTTGTTTATTTCTAATAATTCCAGAATTCTGGTTTTTAAACTTTCAGGTTCCAATATGGTGGCGTAATCTCCAAACATCAGATACCAGCGCGAAAATCCTTCCAGTGTATCACAAGACATAAAAGTCATTTCGATTTTGTCGTCTATTATTTTTTCAGAAACAAAGCCGTGGTATTTTCGTTCGTATGCCAGATAGTTGGCAATTTTTTTATCTACTAGAATCCGGATTTTGGTTGTTGGAACATTTTTGTTTTTATCCAAATAAGTTTCCAAAGCATCGTGTTCTATAGAGAAAGGAATTTCCGTTTTTTCAATTCCGTGAACCCGATCTGCTCGAAATTGTCGATAATCTTTTCGTAAATGGCAATAACCCAACATATACCAATTGTTGTTGTCGTGAAAAACCCCAACAGGTTCAATATTTCGCACCGTAATTCCATCCGATTGAATCGCTTCATACGAAAGAATAACTTGTGTTTTTTCGGCTATACTTTCAAAAAGAGTGGACAAAGTATTCGGTGATTTATCATTGAAAAGCTTTTCGGAAGATTGCATCAAAACGCTCGATTCAATGCTGGAAACCCAATCTTTATCATCGCTTCGAAGTACAGCTTTTAGTTTGTACATCGCCGAAGCATAATGATTTCCTAGAGTCGCATCAGTGAATTTCTGCATTAATTTTTCTGCAGCAATAAAACTGCTGGCTTCCTCTCGGGTAAACATTACAGGCGGTAATCGGTAGCCGTCCATTAAGGCATAACCAACGCCAGCTTCACTGTAAATAGGAACTCCTGAAGCTTCCAAAGTACGAATGTCACGATAAATAGTCCGCAAGCTGACATCAAAACGATTCGCCAATTCCTGTGCTTTTACAATTTTTTTGGATTGCAATTGGATCAAAATAGCAACAATGCGGTCAAATCGTTTTGGGGTTTCGTCGAGCATTTTATGAGTTAAATGTTTGTGGATAATGTCTCAAAGATACATTTCAAAAATTATAAATTTTTAGAAACTTCATCCCAATCTAAAAGTCTTTCTGGATTCGTCTTTGATTTTTCTATTCGTTCCAAAACAATTTGTTGATGCTCAACGGGAATTTTATTGTCTTTTTCCTCCATTTTTTAATTATTCATTATATCCAATATCAACATAACTATGCTCAATTATTGTGTTGTTTGGTATTTTGGAATTAATTTTTAAAATTAATTTTATTATTTGTTCAATCAATAGAAGTTTCTCGAAGGGATTAATTTCAACATATTTATTTTTATGTAGTTCTAATTTTTTTTCAGTTTTATCAATAATTGAAGATTTATCATTTATGATAAAAAAATCATAGTCCCAAGTGTGAAAATGTCCGGTGTGTATAGTATTTCTTAATGAAAGATAAAATTTGAATAACAATTTGTTTTCTTCGCTGATATTTTCAAACAATTGAATTTTATTGTTATTAGTTAAGTTTTCAAATGTTTGAGAAATTTTAAAATTCAAAATTTTATTATTTGAATTTTCGTAATATTTTGCAATTAATCTAATATGTGCTTCTATATACATAAAAGTATTTATAAAAAATGCATCAATTTGATTGTGTACAAAATTCGAAATAAACGTTTTAATTTCAATATCACTATAATGCTCATTGCTGTTATTTTCAAAAAGCCACTTTTTATTGATATTTTTGCTCAAAATAAGTGAGGTTCTAAAATCTTGAATTCGCGTTGCAACTAAATCAAGAGTAACGTTCCGAATATCATTTTCATTATGTTTATTTATTTCGCCAGAAATCAAATTATTTAAATTTTCTAAATTATCTATTAATTGATTAATTTCTTTCATTATTAATTTTTGATGTAAAAATAAACAAAAAAACCTGACAATTTTCATCATCAGGTTTTCTCTATTATCTATTCGTCTTTTATCTAAAAAGTCTAAAATCTAGTCATTCAATTTCAAAACAGCCATAAACGCTTCTTGAGGAATCTCAACATTTCCAACCAGTCTCATGCGTTTTTTACCTTTTTTCTGTTTTTCCAATAATTTACGTTTACGGGAAATATCTCCACCATAACATTTGGCGGTAACGTCTTTACGTAAGGCTTTTATCGTTTCACGGGCAATGATTTTAGCACCAATTGCCGCCTGAATCGGAATATCAAATTGCTGTCTCGGAATCAGTTCACGCAATTTCTCACACATTTTTTTACCAATATTGTAAGCATTGCTTTCGTGAATCAAGGCAGAAAGGGCATCCACGGATTGGGCATTCAATAAAACGTCTAATTTTACTAATTTAGAAGTACGCATTCCAATTGGAGCATAGTCAAAAGAAGCATATCCTTTGGAAACCGTCTTCAATCGGTCGTAAAAATCGAATACAATTTCGGCCAATGGCATATCGAAATTCAATTCCACTCTTTCGGTGGTCAAATAAGTTTGATTGGTAATTAATCCTCGTTTTTCGATACACAAACTCATTACATTCCCAACAAAATCAGCTTTGGTAATGATAGTCGCTTTGATATAAGGCTCTTCTACTCGGTCTAAACTAGAAGGCTCTGGCAAATCAGAAGGATTGTTGACTACAAGTGCAGTTTCAGGATTTTTCTTGGTGTAAGCCAAATACGAAACGTTGGGAACCGTAGTAATCACAGTCATATCGAACTCACGTTCCAATCGCTCCTGGATGATTTCCATGTGCAACATTCCCAAGAATCCGCAACGAAAACCAAAACCTAAAGCCGCAGAACTTTCGGCAGTAAATACTAAAGAAGCGTCGTTTAATTGCAATTTTTCCATCGAAGCACGCAACTCTTCAAAATCTTCGGTGTCCACTGGATAAATTCCGGCAAAAACCATTGGTTTCACATCTTCGAAACCTGTAATCATATTTGTAGTTGGCGTTTTGGCATCCGTAAGTGTATCCCCTACTTTTACTTCTTTCGCCTCTTTAATTCCCGAAATCAAATAACCCACATCTCCAGTCGAAATGACATTTTTTGGCACTTGATTTAGTTTCAACGTACCAATTTCATCCGCAAAATATTCATTTCCAGTAGCCATAAATTTAATCTTCTGACCCTTTTTGATTTCTCCGTTTTTCACACGGAAAATAACCTCAATTCCACGGAATGGATTGTAATGTGAGTCAAAAATCAAAGCTTGTAATGGTTCGTCTTTATTTCCTTTAGGAGGTGGGATTTTCTCAATAATGGCAGCCAAAATATTTTCGACACCAAAACCAGTTTTCCCCGAAGCGTGAATAATATCCTCCAGTTTGCAACCCAATAAATCAATAATATCATCGCTAACTTCTTCAGGATTGGCACTTGGTAAATCCACTTTATTCAAAACTGGAATAATCTCCAAGTCGTTTTCCAAAGCCAAATACAAATTCGAAATCGTTTGTGCCTGAATACTTTGCGCAGCATCTACAATCAAAAGAGCCCCTTCACAAGCCGCAATCGAACGGGAAACCTCATACGAAAAATCCACGTGTCCAGGAGTATCAATCAAATTCAGGATATAATCCTCGCCTTTGTACTTGTATTCCATCTGAATGGCGTGACTTTTTATGGTAATCCCACGTTCGCGTTCCAAGTCCATATTGTCAAGCAATTGAGCCTTTTCCTCACGAGCCGTAACGGTTTGTGTAGCGCCAAGAAGTCTGTCGGCAAGCGTACTTTTACCGTGGTCAATGTGTGCAATAATGCAAAAATTTCTTATGTGTTTCATTCTTTGTGTATGTCAATTTATGTCCAACTGAGCGCAGTCGAAGTTTGGGCGTGTTCACTGCGGCGAACAGACTATCGTCACAAGCTCTCTCAAGCAAGCAATTAATCTGCAAATATAGTTTAAATTCAACAGTTTCAAAGCGCTTCAATCACAAACTACTTGGTTTAAGACTCAATGGAAATATGTATGTGCTAAAAAATAACCGCAGATTCGCAGATTTTAATAAAATTGGTATTCAAAATCAATGAATTTAAGTACGAGTTAGACTTTCAAAATCATAAAAATCAGATTTTCGATAAATAAATCTGTGAATCTGCGGTGAAATACCTCATTTGCTCGCTTTATTCTTTTATCTTTTTTCTATTCTATCAAATCATCTATCTTTGCAAAAAAATTACCCTTGATAAAGATTGGCAACATAAAACTTCCTGATTTTCCGTTACTTCTCGCACCTATGGAAGATGTGAGCGATCCGCCGTTTCGCAGATTGTGCAAACAACACGGAGCCGATTTGATGTATTCCGAATTTATTTCCTCCGAGGGATTAATTCGCGACGCCATCAAAAGCCGAATGAAACTCGATATTTTCGATTACGAAAGACCCGTTGGAATCCAGATTTTTGGAGGAGACGAAGAAGCAATGGCATTGTCCTCTAAAATTGTTTCTACGGTAAATCCAGATTTAATTGATATTAATTTTGGCTGTCCCGTAAAGAAAGTCGTTTGCAAAGGCGCAGGCGCAGGAGTTTTGAAAGATGTCGATTTGATGATTCGCTTGACGCAAGCCGTTATCGACAGCACACATTTGCCAGTTACAGTAAAAACCCGTTTGGGCTGGGATGATAATTCTATTAATATTGATGAGGTTGCCGAGCGTCTGCAGGATATTGGTGTTGCTGCTTTGAGCATTCACGCCCGAACCCGTGCCCAAATGTATAAAGGCCATTCGGATTGGTCACACATCGCCCGAGTGAAAAATAATCCCAGAATCACAATGCCTATTTTTGGAAATGGCGATATTGATTCTCCCGAAAAAGCATTACAGTATAAAAATGAATACGGCATCGACGGCATTATGATTGGTCGTGCTGCCATTGGCTATCCTTGGATTTTCGATGAAATCAAACATTACTTCAAAACTGGCGAGCATTTAGCAAAACCAACTGTGTCGGACAGAGTAGAAGCTGTTCGCAATCACTTAACCTGGGCAATGGAATGGAAAGGTGAAAGACTCGGAATTGTAGAAACACGTCCGCATTATACCAATTACTTTAAAGGAATTCATTCTTTCAAACCTTTTAAACAACAATTGGTTACTCTAGACCGTCCCGAAGAATTATTTGCTGTTTTGAATGAAATTGAAGAAACTTATTCGGGATATGAGGTGGTTTAGAAAATAAAGAATTTGAAATTATTGTTCTCCAATTTTCATTATATTTGTTATTAAATAACCTTGATTATGAGTGTTCAAACCGAAAAATCGCTTTTAATTGATTTACTTCAAAATATCAATGACGCTTCTATTATTCAGAAAGTGAAGAATTTTGTTTTGCACGAAATTGAACCTGTTTCGTTATCCGAAAAGCAAAAGAAAGAATTAGATAAAAGACTAGCTGAACATCAAGAAAATTCTAAATCTGGAGTTGATGCGTTTGAATTTTTAGATTCCTTAAAATCTAAATATGAGTTATAACAAACTCACTTTAAAAACAAATACAGCGGTTGAAATCGAAAATGTAATTGCACATTATGCTTCAATCAATATTGTTTTAGCAAAAAGAATCGAAAAAGAAATACGATTAGGTTTAAAAATTATTGCTAAAAATCCTGAAAGTTTCCAGTTTCGTTATTCTAAAATCAGAATATTTTGGTTGAATAAATTCCCTTATGGTTTGTATTATATTTGGGAAAATAATGAAGTGTTTATTTTAGCATTTTGGCATTCCAAAGAAGATATCCCAAACAAGCTTCCGCAGATTTTATAATCAATCCAACAACTTCTTACTTACACGACTACTCGCAATCAATGAAGCAATAAAACCAAGGGAAACAATGGTTGCAAACACAATCAACACGTTTTCTATTGTAAAATCTACTGGATAAGCTAGGGTTGGAGTAATCATTATCAATTCAAAATGTTGTTGCAGTAAAACGATTGCAATACCTAAAGTCAATCCAATTATTCCACCAAAAACGCTTAACAAAGTACCTTGAAGCAGGAATATTTTGCGTAAATCTTTGATGTCAGTTCCTAGATTTAAAAGTGTTTTCAGGTTTCCTTTTTTGTCCAGAATCATCATGATTAATGCACCAACCAGATTGAAAAGGGCAATAATAATGACTAAAGTAAATATGAGATAAACCGCAAGATTCTCGGTATTCAGCATTTTATACAGTGATTCGTTGAGTTGCGCTCTGTTTTTTACTGTGATTTTATTATTGAAAATAGTTTGAAGTTTATTGACAATAGCTTTTTCATCAGCATTTTTATTCATCTTGATTTCAATTCCTGAAATTTGGGTGGGTTTATACTCCAATAATTCTTGAGCCAAACCTAAATCAGCAAACACATATTTAGAATCCAATTCTTCGCTAATTGCATAGACTCCTACTGGAATTATCACCTCTTTATTGAAAGCTTCCGCTGGATTTTCGATATTGCCTTTTCCCGGTTTTGGTGCCAGAACTTCCAATTGATTTTTAAAATCCAATATTCCCATCGAAAATTCCACAGCAGTTCCATAGCCAACCACTACTTGATAAGTATCTTTTTCGAGCCAATCCCCTGTATAGATTTTTTTCTTAATTGCATTTACTTTGGTATAACTAGAATCAATTCCTTTGAGCCAAGTAACTTCTTGTTTTCCGTTGAAAGTAAATAAAACACGTTCTTCTATTATTTTGCTGTAAGAAGCAATACCTTCAATTTGTTTGATTTGATTTTCTTGAGATGGAGAAACTAGAAAAGATTTTCCCAAAGTACTGCTAACTTTCAAATCAGGATCAATATCATTGCTAAACGAAAGGCTGAAGACTTTTAATCCGCTAAAAACGGACAAAACCACAAACAAAGCCATCGCACCAACGATGATTCCCACACTAGCAATGCGATTGATGATGTTGATAGCATTATTTTTGCTGCTGCTAAAAATATACCGTTGGGCTATGTAAAGAGGAAAATTCAAATTTTATTGAAATCTGCGTTTTTCTAAAAGATCACGATTTTCTATAGGATTTTCTTTATTAGACAAAGCATTGTCTATTTTTTCTATGTAATCTAATGAGTCGTCTATAAAGAATACTAAATTAGGCACTTTTCGCAATTGCAAACGTACTCTTTGAGACAAATCGTGTTTTATTAATTTAGAATTCGCTTTTATTCCCACTAAAGTTTCTTGGGCTTTTTCTTGAGGAAAAATACTTAAATAAACCGTGGCTACGGATAAATCTGTAGTCACACTAACTTTGGATACCGAAATGATTAAATTCGTAAGTCCGTTCTTTCTCACTTCACCTTGTAGGATGTCCACCAAATCTTTTTGGATAACTCCGCCTATTTTTTTCTGTCTATTTGTTTCCATGTTGCAAAAATACGATTTTTTTGAAGCTCCAAAGACTCTAACAGACAAAGTTTAGTTCTTTTAGATAATTAAAACGTGAAATTTGACAATCAGCCAAAAGGAATGTCTTATAGGATGATTCTAATAATCAGTAGTTTCTGTTTTGAAAGTGATACTGATTTGAATATAAAAAATCTATTTCTAAAAATATTTGGAACAAATATAAAATAGTAGTAATTTCGCATCCGCAATAACGGTCCTATAGCTCATTCGGTTAGAGCAACTGACTCATAATCAGTAGGTGCTTGGTTCGATTCCAAGTGGGACCACAAAAAAACCTATAAATCAATCGATTTATAGGTTTTTTTTTACAATTAAAATTCAACAATGCTTTTTATCGGTAAAAAATGTATTTTAATCGTTAAAAAAATTGTTTCCTAACAAAATATAAATAACTTTGTAGGCGTTAATTAATTAAAACCTAGGAGGTTTAAACACAAAATCTCTTTGTTTTGTTATTTATTAATAATTTATGAAAACAATTATGTATAGATTTTTTGTTTTAATTGCTTTGTTTTTTTTCACAGGAAGTATTATTGCCGCACCAAATCCTCCTTCGCCAAAAAAAATACCGCCACCGCCACCTGGATTACCCATAGACGAAAATATTTATTTTTTGATATTAATAGCATTAATCTTTAGCTTCTATAGTATTCTAAAATACCAAATAAAAACAAAGGCTTCAATTTAAATTGAAGCCTTTGTTTTTATTATTATAATACGATTTATTTATTTGAATACAAACGAGAAACATATTTACCAATGACATCAAATTCAAGGTTCACTTTTGTCCCTTCTATAAAAGTATTAAAATTAGTATGTTCAAAAGTATAAGGAATAATTGCAACACTAAATTGGTTTTTACCAGAATCTACTACAGTCAAACTTACTCCATTTACAGTAATCGATCCTTTTTCGATAGTAATATTTCCAAGTGATTCGTCATATTCAAAGGTATATCCCCAGCTTCCGTTGGTTTCTTTTGCTACAATACAAGTCCCAATTTGATCTACGTGTCCCTGAACAATATGACCGTCCAATCGATCACCTAATTTCATAGCTCTTTCAAGGTTAACAATATCTCCAGTTTGCCAATGGGAAATATTCGTTTTTTTTATTGTTTCATCAATAGCAGTTACAGTATATTGATCTTGATTAATATTAACAACTGTCAAACAAATCCCATTATGAGCCACACTTTGATCTATTTTAAGTTCATTAGCAACGGAAGATGTTATTGTAATATGTAGATTGTCTTTGTCTTTTTTTATTTCCTGGATTTTACCAAGGGTTTCTATGATTCCTGTAAACATTTCTTGTTTTATTTTACTAAATTTGCACTTCAAAATTAGCAATAAATAACTTGATGTCATGACAAAAAAAGCAGAAAATATAATCGTCGGAATTTCAATAGGAGATTTAAACGGTATTGGAAGCGAAGTAATTCTTAAAACATTTGAAGATTCTCGAATGTTGGAATTATGTACACCAGTTATTTTTGCCAATGTAAAAATTCTATCCTTTGTAAAGAAAAGTTTGGAATCTACATCTATGCTTCACGGAATTGATAGATTAGACCAAATTGTTTTGGGAAAAATCAATGTATTAAATGTTTGGCAAGAAGCCGTAGATATAAAATTTGGCACTACCGATGATAAAGTGGGTAAATATGCCATCAAATCTTTTGTTACAGCTACTAAAGCTTTGAAAGAAGGATTGGTAGATGTATTAGTAACAGCCCCTATAAATAAGTACAACATTCAATCGGAAGATTTTAAATTTCCGGGACATACAGATTATTTAGATCAGGAATTGGAAGGAAATGCTTTGATGTTTATGATTCAGGATAACTTGAGAGTGGGACTATTGACAGATCATATTGCTATTAATGAAGTTGCATCACATCTTACAGAGGAATTGATTGTAAAAAAGATTGAAACTATTAAACAGTCATTGATACAAGATTTCAGCATCAACAAACCAAAAATAGCGGTATTGGGATTGAATCCACATTGTGGAGACGGTGGCGTTATTGGCAAAGAAGACGATGTAGTATTGAAACCAGCATTAAAAAAAATATTCGAAAAAGGAACATTAGTATTTGGTCCCTTTGCTGCCGATGGCTTTTTTGGAAGTAATCAATATGAAAAATATGATGCTATTATTGCTACTTATCACGATCAGGGACTAATTCCTTTCAAGACTTTATCATTTGGAAACGGAGTAAATTACACAGCTGGTTTGAATAAAGTACGAACTTCCCCAGATCACGGAACAGCTTATGATATTGCTGGAAAAGGAATTGCGGATTATAATTCGTTTAAAGAAGCTGTTTATGCTGCAATTGACATCTATCATTCAAGAAATCAATATGCAGAAATCAGCCAAAAACCCTTGAAAATAAAAGAAAAATAGATATAAACAAAAAAAGATAAATAAGATTATTAGGTTTACAATAATTTTATATCTTTGCACTCCCGAAGTTTCGGGCAAATTGTTGTTGAAATGGAGAAGACAAAAGAATTTTTAATTCCTTTTATAGGATTAAAGCTAGGGAAACATCATTTTGAATATCAGGTAAGTAACTCGTTCTTTGAAATCTTTGACTATCACGAATATAATAATTCGAATATCAAAGTAAATGTAGTTTTAGAGAAAAAAAGCACCATGTTGGAGTTGGCCTTCAAACATAAAGGAACAGTAAATGTTCCTTGTGATATGACAAACGAAGAGTTTGATTTGCCAATAAAAGGAAGTATGAAATTAATTGTTCGTTTTGGAGATGTCTTCAATAATGACAATGAAGAATTGCTCATTTTGCCGCATGGAGAATATCAAATAGATATTGCACAGTATATATACGAAATGATTGTATTATCAGTTCCTCTAAAGCGAATTCATCCAGGAGTTAAAGATGGCAGCCTAAACTCTGAAGCCTTAACAAAACTGAAAGAATTGACAGTAAAAGAACTGAAAAAAGAGAATAAAAAAGAAGAAAATATTGACCCGCGTTGGGACAAATTAAAACAACTATTAACGGATAAATAATATAGTAAAATGGCACATCCTAAAAGAAAAATCTCGAAAACAAGAAGAGATAAGAGAAGAACACATTACAAAGCTACTGTAGCTCAAATCGCTACTTGCCCTATTACAGGTGAAGCACATTTATACCACAGAGCTTACTGGCATGAAGGTAAAATGTACTACAGAGGTCAAGTTGTTATAGATAAATCTACAGCGGTTGCTTAATACATCTATGTAAATGATAATCAAACTCTCACAAGCAATGTGAGAGTTTTTTTGTTGTTTATAATTTTCATTAAATAAGAGTGATTAAAACGATAAGAATTCGATTTTTTTTGTAATTTTCGAGTTCTTTTAGCAATTTTTCAAATGGAAGCATTTGACAAGAAATAACTGAATATAATGAATAAAATTACAGCCGCAATTACTGCTGTTGGAGCTTATGTTCCAGACTACGTGCTTACAAATAAAATTCTCGAAACATTAGTAGATACTAATGATGAATGGATAACCTCTCGTACGGGAATAAAAGAAAGAAGAATTCTAAAAGATGACACAAAAGGAACTTCTTTTATGGCCATAAAAGCCGCTCAAGACTTGATAACAAAAGCCAATATCGATCCTTTAGAAATTGACATGGTAATAATGGCAACTGCAACACCAGATATGCCAGTGGCAGCTTCAGGAGTACATGTTGCAACTGAAATCG
Source organism: Flavobacterium eburneipallidum (assembly GCF_027111355.2). Lineage (NCBI taxonomy): Bacteria > Pseudomonadati > Bacteroidota > Flavobacteriia > Flavobacteriales > Flavobacteriaceae > Flavobacterium > Flavobacterium eburneipallidum. The sequence goes on along the minus strand of NZ_CP114291.2, from coordinate 753,101 downwards.
GTGCAAAAAATGCTTTTGCCTATGATTTGCAAGCAGCCTGCTCTAGTTTTTTATTCGGAATGTCCACTGCAGCAGCTTACATTCAATCCGGAAGATATAAAAAAATACTACTTATCGGAGCTGATAAAATGTCATCTATAGTAGATTATACCGACCGAACTACCTGTATCATCTTTGGCGATGGAGCTGGTGCCGCTTTATTCGAACCTAATTATGAAGGATTAGGATTGCAAGACGAATATTTAAGAGGAGACAGCATTGGTCGTGATTTTCTTAAAATTGATGCTGGTGGATCTTTACATCCAGCAACAACCCAAACGGTTGAAGAAGGAAGACACAATATCAAACAAGACGGAAAAACAGTTTTCAAATATGCTGTGACTAATATGGCTGATGCTAGTGAAATGATTTTGAAAAGAAATAATTTGACCAATGCAGATGTAGATTGGTTAGTTCCACATCAAGCCAACAAACGCATTATTGATGCGACCGCAAGTCGAATGAATTTAGAAGACTCTAAAGTCTTAATGAATATAGAAAAGTACGGAAATACAACTTCTGCCACCTTACCATTAGTACTTAATGATTTTGAAAACCTATTCAAAAAAGGCGACACCATCATTTTAGCCGCTTTCGGAGGAGGATTTACATGGGGTTCTATTTACTTAAAATGGGCATACGATAAAAAATAAAATTTAAACCAAAAAAAACAATAATCATGGATTTAAAAGAAATTCAAAATCTAATCAAATTTGTAGCAAATTCAGGAGTTGCTGAAGTTAAATTAGAAATGGACGATGTTAAAATCACCATTAGAACCACTTTGGAAGGAAATGTAGCTGAAGCAACTTATATCCAACAAATTCCAGCTCAACCAGCTATTCAGCCAGTTGCAGTTCCTCAAACCATCGCTCCAGTAGCTCCAACACCAGCTGCTCCAGCAGTAGAGAATTCTAATTACATTACTGTTAAATCTCCAATTATTGGAACTTTTTATAGAAAACCATCTCCAGACAAACCAATGTTTGTAGAAGTAGGCAGCACTATTGCTAAAGGAGATGTACTTTGTGTAATTGAAGCCATGAAATTATTCAACGAAATCGAATCTGAAGTTTCAGGTAAAATCGTTAAAATTTTAGTGGATGATATGTCACCAGTAGAATACGACCAACCATTATTTTTAGTAGATCCCTCTTAATCAATTAAAAATTATTAATTAAAAATTAAAAATGCTTGAAGTATCTTTTAATTTTTAATTCAAAATTTTTAATTTTTAATTTAAAAAAAGATGTTTAAAAAAATATTGATTGCCAATAGAGGAGAAATTGCTCTTCGCATCATCAGAACCTGCAAAGAAATGGGCATCAAAACAGTAGCTGTTTATTCTACTGCCGATGCTGAAAGTTTGCACGTAAAATTTGCAGACGAAGCAGTTTGCATTGGTCCACCTCCTAGTAATTTGTCTTATTTAAAAATGTCAAATATTATTGCAGCTGCAGAAATTACTAATGCAGATGCCATACACCCTGGATACGGATTCCTTTCTGAAAATTCTAAATTTTCTAAAATCTGTCAAGAACACGGCATCAAATTCATCGGAGCAGCGCCTGAAATGATTGACCGTATGGGTGACAAAGCTTCGGCCAAAGCAACAATGAAAGAAGCTGGAGTTCCGTGTGTACCTGGTTCAGATGGATTATTAGAATCTTTTGAACAAACCGAAAAATTAGCCAAAGAAATGGGCTATCCTGTAATGCTAAAAGCAACTGCTGGTGGTGGTGGAAAAGGAATGCGTGCTGTTTGGAAAGAAGAAGATTTACTAAAAGCTTGGGAAGGTGCTCGTCAGGAATCGGCTGCTGCTTTTGGAAATGACGGAATGTACATGGAGAAACTGATTGAAGAACCACGTCATATTGAAATTCAAATTGTTGGTGATTCTTATGGAAAAGCATGTCACCTTTCAGAAAGAGATTGTTCAGTTCAACGTCGTCATCAAAAATTAACAGAGGAAACTCCTTCACCATTTATGACCGAGGAATTACGTCAAAAAATGGGTGAAGCTGCAGTAAAAGCAGCCGAATACATTAAATACGAAGGTGCAGGAACAGTAGAATTTTTGGTAGATAAACACCGTAATTTCTACTTCATGGAGATGAATACTCGTATCCAAGTAGAGCACCCAATAACGGAACAAGTTGTTGATTATGATTTGATTAGAGAGCAAATACTAGTTGCCGCTGGTGTGCCAATTTCAGGTAAAAATTATTTACCACAATTACACGCTATCGAATGTCGTATCAATGCCGAAGATCCATATAATGATTTCAGACCTTCGCCAGGAAAAATCACTACGCTTCACATGCCAGGTGGTCACGGAGTTCGTTTAGACACTCACGTTTACTCTGGTTACACGATTCCGCCAAATTACGATTCTATGATTGCTAAATTAATCACGACGGCTCAAACTCGTGAAGAAGCTATTAGCAAAATGAGAAGAGCTTTAGATGAATTCGTAATCGAAGGAATTAAAACAACCATTCCGTTCCACAGACAGTTGATGGATGAACCGCGTTATATCGCTGGAGATTATACCACCGCTTTTATGGATACTTTTAAAATGAATGATCCTGAAAAAAACTAGATTCTAGTCATATAAAAAATCCCGTCAAATTGACGGGATTTTTTGGTTCAAAAACAATTGAAATACTACAAAGTTTCTTTCAACCATTTGTAAAATTCTCTTTGCCAAACGATAGCGTTTTGAGGCTTTAAAACCCAATGATTCTCTTCTGGAAAATACAAGAATCTACTTTTTACACCTAATAATTGTGCGGCCTGAAAAGCTTCTTGGGCTTGTCCAATCGGCACTCTAAAATCATTTCCGCCTTGAATAATTAGTATAGGCGTATTCCATTTTTGAACAAAATTAGCAGGATTAAATTGGGTAAATATTTTTTGAGCAATCGCATTATCCTTCTCCCAATAAGCACCACCCGATTCCCAATGACTAAAGAAAACTTCTTCGGTCGTTCCGTACATACTTTGAGTATTGAAAACGCCATCATGTGCAATGAAAGTTTTGAAACGATTGTTGTGAATTCCTGCTAAATAAAAAGCAGAATAACCTCCAAAACTGGCTCCAACGCACCCCAAACGGTTTTTGTCAACGTAAATTTCTTTAGCGACATCGTCAATCGCTGAAAGATAATCATCCATTACTTGTCCGCCCCAATCTTTGCTAATTTGTTCGTTCCATGCTACACCATGACCTGGCATTCCACGGCGATTGGGAGCAACCACAACATAACCTTGAGCTGCCATCAATTGAAAATTCCAACGAAAAGAATAAAATTGAGTCAACGGAGCTTGTGGACCGCCTTGACAATAAAGTAATGTTGGATATTTTTTAGTAACATCAAAATTAGGGGGAAGAATCAACCAAACCAACATTTTTTTACCGTCAGTGGTAGTTACATACCTTTTTTCGGTTTTGCTTAACGCCAATGAATTGTATATTTCCGTATTTACATTCGACAATTGCTTCCAGCTTTTTGTTTTTAAATGATAGCTAAAAATCTCGGACGCATGATTCATATCTGTTCGATTCACAATGACAGAATCTCCCGAAAAACCAACAATATCTACCACATCAAAATTGCCATTGGTGATTTGAATGACTTGTGGCATTTTTTTGGTCAATCCAGGGAAATCAACTTCAAACAGCTGTAATGTTCCATCAACAGGAGCTACAAAATAGACTTTTTCTCCGTTTTTACTCCATTTGAAATTTTCCACCGTTCCGTCCCAATGCGCTGTCAAATTGATATTCATTCCTTTGAAACTAACAATAATATCGTTTTTGTCAGCTTCATTTCCGTCACGTTTCATTTGCAACCATGTCAAGTTTCCTGTTGGAGAAAACACTGGATTGGTGTCATAACCCAAGTTTGGCTCGGTTCTGTTAATTGTTTTTTTGGTTTCTAAATGATATTCATAAATATCGGTATTGGTGCTAGTTGCATAAGCGGTTCCTGATTTTTTCTTGCAAACGTATAAAATGCTTTTGCTGTCTGGCGACCAAATATAATCTTCGTCTCCGCCAAAAGGTTTTTGTGGACTATCAAAAGATTCACCACTCAAAAGGTCGACTCCTACCCCATTCTCTGTACTCTCTTTGTAAAAAACATGATTAAATTTACCTTCATTCCACTTATCCCAATGGCGATAATCCAATCCGTTATACACTTGAACATTTGATTTTTCGAGTTCTGGATAAAAATCTTTACCATGCACTTTGTCTATTTTTACTTCTTCATGATACACAACATATTTTCCATCTGGAGAAACGTTTTTGTCTTTCAGAACTTCTTTGGTTGTTGTTATTTCTGTTGGTTTTCCACCATTTATAGGCAAAGCATACAACTTAGAATTCGATTTGTTTTCTTCAACAGAAGGAAAATCTACTTTATAAATTATACTTTTTTCGTCTTTAGTAATTCCTAAAGTGGTTATTCTTCCTAATTTCCAGAGCAGTTCTGGAGTCATTACACGCTGCGCCATTGCATTTAGATTTATCATTATCAATGTTATATATAGTACTTTTTTCATAAAACTTGGAAATTTATTATTTCTTAAAAATACAAATTCTAAATGTTTTAGGAACTGTTGTTTTATGGTTAATTTTGAAAACGGAAATATTTTTTTATATTTATATAAATTAGCGGCAAAAATAGAATGGCAACAAGAATTACCCCAAAGAAAACAAAACCCTCAACTAAAAAAGATTCAGGAAATTTCAAAAGCAAGCTGACTCGTTTTTTACTTAAAACGATGTTATGGTTTTTTGGATTGTCCATTTTTTCAGTGGTATTTTTCAAATTTGTTCCAGTACCATTTACGCCATTGATGGTGATTCGAGCTATAGAAAATAAAATAGACGGAAAAGAGAATTACTTTAGCCACGACTGGGAGCCGATAGAAAACATTTCAGTTAATTTGCAAAAAGCAGTAATTGCGAGTGAAGACGGAACTTTTCTTACTCATAATGGTTTTGATTTTGTAGCCATGCAAAAGGCTTATAAGAACAATTCGAGGGGACGAAGAATAAAAGGTGGAAGCACCATTTCGCAACAAACCGCTAAAAATGTTTTCCTCTGGCAAGGCAGAAGTTATTTGCGCAAAGGATTAGAAGCTTATTTTACGGTTTTGATAGAATTGATTTGGGGCAAGGAAAGAATCATGGAAGTCTATCTCAACAGTATCGAAATGGGAAATGGTGTTTATGGTGCCCAAGCCGCTTGTGAGCATTGGTACAGAAAAGATGCTTCGAGTTTGACTAAAAAGCAAGCCGCAGGAATTGCAGCCATTTTACCCAATCCAAGAAAATATACCGCAACGAGTTCCTCATCTTACATCAATCGCAGAAAAGATAAAATTGTTCGCATCATGAGACAAATGGGCAAATTGGATTATTAATAGTACTACAACTTTGTACAAACAAAAAAGCTGTCAATTTTCATTGACAGCTTTTTCTATATGATTGAAAAAAATATTAGTATCTTCCTCTATCTCCACCTCCACGGTTATCTCCACCACGGTTGTTTCCGTAACCTCCGCGTGAATCTCCACCACGGTTGTTATTAAAACTTCTTCTTTCGCCTTCTGGTTTTGGTTCAGATTTATTAACAACGATTGCACGTCCTTGAACAGTTGCTCCGTTCAATTCATCGATTGCTTTTTGAGCTTCGTCATCATTTGGCATTTCAACAAAACCGAATCCTTTACTTCTTCCAGTAAATTTATCAGTAATAATTTTTACAGAATCAACTGCTCCATAAGCCTCGAAAGACTCTCTTAAATCTGCTTCCTCAATACTGAATGGAAGGCTTCCAACAAAAATATTCATATGTACTTATTTATAATATAGGACAAATGTAGTCTTATTTTTCTCTAATCTACTATGTATTAGTTTATTTATGATTTATATATGAAGAATATTCAAGTTTAAATCGCAAAAGCCTTGATTACAAGAGATTTTTATAAGTTTCTGCTAATTGATAAATTCAGTTGTTACAGGTATTTTATAAAAGCGACCATACTGAAAATTCAATAGTGGTCCAGCCAATGGATTGTTGTAAATGTTCTCTGCATTGAATTTAAAAGTTCCTGAAACCGTTTTGTTTACAGCATCATACTCCTCTATCACAATTTCTCCTTCTCCAATTCCATCTCCTGTTTCATAAGTTATTGTTCCGTTGGCATCTTTGTAAGTATAAGTAACCTTATTCGAGTCATCTATTCCTAAAGTATATGTTTGAGCTGTAATTGAGGCTGTTTTCAAAGAAATTATTTCGTTTCTAGTATATCCTTCAACCATCAAACCACCATCACTGAGTAGCATAACTTTAGCATCAATAGCGCGCCAAAACACATTATCTTTCTGTCCTTCAAAAGTAGGATTGTTAAATTTCACGTTATCTTCACAAGAAACAAAAGCAAAAAACAATAACAGATAGGCAACTATTTTTTTCATGATTTAAAGAATTTATCCATACAAAAATAGATTATTTTTGATTTAAAAACAGTACTAGATTGAAATATTTGCTTACAAAAAGCATTCTTAAGGAATGAATGAAACAAACAACAAATACCTAATCGGTTGTTAATTTCTTGCCGCTTTATATTTTTTGGCTATTTTAAACTAAATTTGTCTTAACACACAAAATCATCATTCGTAATTCTCAATTCCTACATTATTTATGCGCTGGACTATCAAAGCAAAACCTTCTGAAGAAAAAGTAAAACAATTGGCAGCCCTTTTGAATATTGAGGAATCTATAGCAACACTGCTCGTGCAGCGTGGCGTTGAAACTTTCGAACAAGCCCGACAATTTTTCCGTCCTACATTGGCAGATTTACATAATCCGTATTTGATGAAAGATATGGACAAAGCAGTTAAACGTATTGAATCAGCGATTGAAAACGGAGAAAATATTCTCGTTTTTGGCGATTATGATGTGGACGGAACTACTGCCGTTTCGTTGGTTTCATCGTATTTAAAAACCTATTATCCAAATGTTGCTACGTATATTCCAGATCGTTATGACGAAGGTTATGGGGTTTCTTTTAAAGGAATTGACTTTGCTGACGACAATGGTTTTTCGCTGATTATTGCTTTGGATTGCGGTATAAAATCTATCGATCATATCGCTTACGCCAAAGAGAGAAACATCGATTTCATCATTTGCGACCACCACAGACCAGGAGAATTTTTACCCGAAGCGGTGGCGATTTTAGATCCCAAACGAGACGATTGTAGTTATCCGTATGATGAATTGTGCGGTTGTGGAATTGGCTTCAAATTAATTCAGGCATTGGGCGAAAACCGAAACCAAACTATAGAAGATTTGACTTCCTATTTGGATTTGGTGGCAACAGCAATTGCTGCTGATATCGTTCCGATGACAGGAGAAAATCGGGTTTTGGCTTATTTTGGTTTGCAAGTCATCAACTCCAATCCGAGACTAGGATTCAAAGCTTTGACACATCAAATTAAAAAGAAAACCTTGGATATTACCGATGTAGTATTTATCATCGCACCGAGAATCAATGCAGCGGGACGAATCAAACACGGGAATCACGCTGTGGAATTATTGACTGAATTTGATTTTGAACAAGCCCAACAATTTGCATCCGAAATTGAAGCTTATAATTCGGAACGCAAAGAGTTAGACAAACAAATTACCAAAGAAGCACTGAATCAAATTATAGAAAATAAGGAAGAAAAACGATTTACATCAGTGGTTTTTCAAGAAGACTGGCACAAAGGCGTGATTGGAATTGTGGCTTCGAGATTGATAGAAACCTATTATCGTCCGACCTTGGTTTTTACCAAAAGTGGTGATAAATATGCGGCTTCGGCACGTTCGGTAAAAGGTTTTGACGTCTATAATGCTTTGGAAGCCTGTTCGGAACATCTGGAGCAATTTGGCGGACACATGTATGCGGCTGGAATGACTTTGTTGGAAGAAAATTATCTGGCTTTCAAAAATGCTTTCGAAAAAGAAGTCGAAAGAACCATTCATCCCGATATGTTGATTCCAGAAATTACCATTGATGCTGAAATTAATTTATCGGATATTACCCCAAAACTGATCCGCCTTTTAAAACAATTCGAACCTTTTGGTCCTCAAAATATGACACCTGTTTTCCTGACCAAAAATGTTATAGATACTGGTTATGCTCAAAAATTAGGAGCCGATGAAGAACATTTAAGACTTTTTGTACGTCAAAATAATTCGGAAGGAATAGCTGCAATTGGCTTTGGATTAGGAAATAAAATAGAAGTAACAATAAATAAAAATCCGTTTGAAGCGGCGTATTGTATAGATGAAAACGAATGGAATGGTAAAACTTCCGTTCAATTGCGATTGAAAGATATTAAGTAGCAGATTATGAGTGAGAAAGTGAGAGATCCATACGCAGCGTTGCGTTTTAGAGAATTTAATATTTTTTTGATGGTGCGTTTTGCTATGGTTTTTGCCTGGTCTATGCAATTTATCATCATCGAATGGGAAGTGTATAGTTTGACTAAAAGCGCCCTTTCGTTAGGAATGATTGGATTAATGGAAGTAATTCCAGCCGTTGGAATGGCTCTGTTTGCGGGTCATATTGTCGATCAAAAAGAGAAAAAAGGAATGCTTGTTAAATGTATTCTAGGATTTTCTATCATCAGTTTTGGATTGTTTTTATTGACTTGGCCACGAATGGTCAGCGATTTATCCACCGATACTATTTTATATTCTATTTATTTCTTGGTTTTTTTGGGTGGATTGGTTCGCGCGTTTTTGGGGCCAACAATATTCTCCTTGTTGTCATTAGTGGTTCCGAGAAAAGTATATCCCAACGCAGCTACTTGGAGTAGTTCGGTTTGGCAAATTGGCTCCGTTATTGGGCCTGCTGTGGCTGGATTTTCTATCACTTGGATCGGAGTTCATTGGTCAATGTGCTCCATTTTTGCTTGTTCGATTTTAGCATTATTAGTCTTAACTCAAATAGAAACCAAACCTATTTTGAACCCAAAAATTGGAGAGCCAATAATGGAAAGTTTAAAGGAAGGTTTGAAATTCGTTTATACCAATAAATCCATTTTAGGAGCTTTAACGCTAGATATGGTAGCAGTTCTTTTTGGTGGAGCAGTAGCACTTTTGCCTATTTTTGCTCAAGATATTTTGAAAGTTGGCCCTGAAGGTTTTGGTATTTTGCGTGCAGCACCAGCAGTGGGTGCTTTGTTAACGATGTTTGTTTCGGCTCATTTGCCTTTTTATAAAAATGCGGGAATGAAATTATTGGCAGCTATTTTTGGTTTTGGTATTTGTATTATTGTTTTTGGACTTTCTACTTGGTTTTGGTTGTCGGTTTTGGCGCTGTTTATGAGCGGTGTTACCGATGGAATTTCTGTAGTAATTCGTCAAACGATTTTACAACTCAAAACGCCCGATCACATGCGAGGACGTGTGTCAGCTGTGAACTCCATATTTGTGGGTTCTTCTAATGAATTGGGTGCTTTCGAAAGTGGATTAACTGCAAAGTTCATGGGAGCAGCTTCCGCAGTTGTTTTTGGTGGAAGTATGACACTTTTGGTGGTGATTTTCACAGGAATCAAATTGCCAGGATTCAGAAAATTGGATTTGCAAAAAGACATGCAAGAACACGAAAACCATAAATAATAAAACGAAACATATAAGTCATATAAGTTTAACTTGCTTCTGTATCAAATAAAAAACTTATATGACTTATGTGGTAAAAAACTTATTCAAACTTCTTCAATTCGAAATTCTCGCCATCAAAAACACCGTAAGTAAAATAGCTAATCCAATCGCCTAGATTCACATATTCAGCATTTTCGCCTACGGTTTTAATCATGGGTAAATGACGGTGCCCAAAAATAAGGTAATTGTAATGTTTGGTTTCTAGTTTTCTTTTGGCATACAAAATCAGCCATTCGTTGTCATCGCCAAGAAATTTCACGTCTTCATCACCCGAAATTAGTTTGTTTTTCACTGAAAGATATTGTGCCAGTTTCATACCAATATCGGGATGCAACCAACGATACAACCATTTGGATAAAGGATGTGTAAATACTTTTTTCATTCGTTTGTATCCTTTGTCGCCAGGCCCTTTTCCGTCGCCATGACCAAGAAGGAAGGTTTTTCCGTTGAAAGTATATTCCTGATTGTCACGATAAATGGGGATATTGAGTTCTTTTTCGAAATAATCCTCCATCCATAAATCGTGATTACCCACAAAGAAATAAATCGGAATACCACTGTCGCGAATTTCAGCCAATTTGCCTAAAACCCGAACAAAACCTTTAGGAACAACAGTTTTGTATTCGAACCAAAAATCGAATAAATCGCCTAACAAGAAAATAGCTTCTGCATCTTTTTTGACTTCGTCTAGCCAAGCCACAAATTTTTGTTCTCTAGGGAAACTCAATTCAGGAGTAGGTGCGCCAAAATGCTGATCGGAAGCGAAATAAATTTTTTTGTTGGGAGACATTTTATAAAAACTTTGAGATTTGGGATTTAAAAAATTGAAATTTCTTAAAGGTTATCACTCGCAAACCATTCGGCGAAGGAAGATTCTGTTTCCTGTAATTTCAAGGAAAAAAGTTTGATATCTTGAGGCAATCTGCTGATGATTCTTTTTGAAAAATCAACCACCATATTTTCGCTTGTAGGTTGGTAATCGACTAAAATTACGTGATGACCGCGAGATTTTAATTCGTTTGCCAATTCAATATGAGGCGTAGTTTCGTTGAAAACGGTAGCGTGATCGAACTGATCTACAATTTCTTCTTTCACGATTTTTTTCAAATCTGTAAAATCAATCACCATTCCAAATTTCACGTTCGAACGATCTAAAATAGGCGAACCAATTACCGTTACCGACAATTTATAACTATGACCGTGCACGTTTTTGCATTTTCCATCATAGCCATACAGGGCGTGACCGGTTTCGAAACTAAATTGTTTTGTGATTCTTATTTTGCTCATTGTGTATTTTATTTGAATGCAAATTTAATCTCTTTCTTTGACATTTGCTTCAATTTTATTTTGCCACAGATTTAAAAGATTTCCACAGATTTTTTGCTTGTGGAAATCTATCTTTTGTGTTTACTTCTTAAATTGGTTTAATGCTTTTTTGGAAAAATCCGAAAGGACTAATTTTCCTGAAATTTCAGCTCTTTCATATAATAAAGTACCCCAATTTTCAGTGCCTTCCCAAAGTACTTTTTTAATTTCGGTTAAAGCCTCGGGATTATAAACCGACAGTTTATTGGCGAAAGCCATAATTTCCTGATCTAATTCAGTTGCAGTTTCTAATACTTTAGCATACAATCCTTTTTCTTTTGCCCAAGTGGCTGTTTTCCATTCGGTGTCCAAAGTCATTTCAGTTGTGGCGGTTTTTCCAATCTTACGGCTTACTGCAGGTTCAATTACAAAAGGACCAATTCCGATGGCTAATTCTGATAATTTTATGGAGCTTTCATTGGTTGCAAAAACATAATCACAAGCAGCCGCAATACCAACACCTCCTCCAACAGCTTTTCCGTGAATTCTTCCGATGATGATTTTCGAACAGTTGCGCATCGCATTCAAAACATTGGCAAAACCAGAAAAAAATTGAGTAGCTTCCTCTTGATTCGAAACAGCTAAAAGTTCATCAAAAGAAGCTCCGGCACAAAAGGCACCCGAACCACTACTCTTTAAAATAATTACTGAAACAGCAGGATTATTGCTCAAATCGTTGAGCTCTCTCGTCAATCGAGCTAGTAAATCTCTCGGAAAAGAATTGCTCGCAGGATGTCCAAATTCGAGGGTTGCGATTTGATTTTCGATAGTTGTGAGTAGTGTACCGTTTGAGTTTTTAGTTGTCATTAACACAGAATTTGTGTAAAGTTAAAAATATTAGGGGACGTTGGATATTTTTTTTCGAAATTTGCTTTGTGCTGTATTTTAATGTTATATTTGCGCCAAGATTGGGGGATTAGCTCATTTGGCTAGAGCGCTTGCCTGGCAGGCAAGAGGTGACCGGTTCGAATCCGGTATTCTCCACTAGTAAAACCAAGCCTTACAGAGATGTAAGGCTTTTTATTTTATTTAAGTACTCTTCTTTTGCTCTTTGTGCTTTTTTATCTTTTCTCCAATTGTCGTGTTTGCTAATGCCAATTTCATTGTAAAAACTTCTTCTAAAACATTCTTTTTTGTCTGCCAAACTCTTATTTCCAAGTAAAAGTGAACAAGTTAAAATTTTTGTTTATACAGCATAGAACAAAAGTTTTATTGACAGCTAATGCTTATGAAGAAATTAAACTTTTAAACTTGATTTTCTTTTCACACCCTCTTTATCACATAAGTCACAATTCCCCAAATGATTAATTGGTTTTCTTCTGTGACTTTTATGGGAGGATAATTGGGATTTTCGGGCATTAGGCACAAACAGTCTTTTTCGAGTTGAATGCGTTTTACGGTAAATTCGCCGTCAATGAAGCAAATGGCGATTTTATTGTTTTGTGGTTCCAGGCTTCTATCTACAACCAAAACATCTTTGTCGTTGATACCAGCATCAATCATAGAGTTACCTTTGACTTTGATATAAAAAGTCGCCAAAGGATTTTCGCTTAATTCTTTGTTTAGGTCGATACCGTTTTCCATAAAATCAGCCGCAGGCGAAGGAAATCCTGCTGAAACACCTTCTTTTATAAAAGGAATTTGGAGTTCACTTTCTAGATCAGGAACGAAGAATGTTAGCTTTTGGTCTTTTTTTATTGACATCGTATTTCGAGAATATCGTTAAAGTTAGTCGTATATTTTGGCGAAAGATGCTCCTGATTCATATTCCAAGTCAAGTTCAGGTTTTGAGTTGCCAGTTTTACTTTTTTGTTACCTATTTTGGCATTCAGTTTATCCATCGCTTGCATCAAAGCCAAATGTTTTGGATTTTCTTCGTCGAATAATTGCAGTTGTTTTTTATTTTCGTCAATCAATTCGGTGACGATTACGCCTGCTTTTTTGAATTTTAAATGTTCATTTCCTTGATGTAATTTTTTCAAAATGTCGATGGCTGTGTTCGAAATAGTCAGCGTCGAATGGGTCGCAAAAGGCAAAGTAACCGCCATATTGAAATAATATTTCGAGGTTTGAACGCTGTGTTTGTCAATGACCAATAGCACAATTATCGTATGGCAACATGATTTTTGATTTCGTAATTTCTCTGCACAAACCGAAGCAAAAGTCACTACACGTTCCCGCAACAAATCGAAATCCGAGATTTGTTTGGGAAAACTTCTAGTGATGGCAATGCTTTTCTTTTGGTCGGGAATGGGTTCCAAGTCCAAAACCGATTTTCCTTCGAGTTCATATTTCAAACGCATTCCCACAACACCCATTTCTCTCTTGATCCAGTTTTCGTGTTGCGGTTGAGTAAAATCTAGTGCCGTTTTGATGTTTTTCAGCTTCATCTTTTTATTCATTCGATAGCCAATACCCCAAACATCTTCAATCTTGGTCCACTTTAAGGCTTTGATACGTTTTTCTTCGGAGTCGATAACGTAAACACCTTTTGTCCTGTCCTGAAATTTTTTGGCTATTTTGTTGGCGACTTTCGATAAAGCCTTGGTTTCGGCAAAGCCAATGCAAACAGGAATTCCAACCCATTTTCGAACACGATTTTTCATCTGCAGACCATAATCGTGGTAATCTGGAATAGTCAACCCGTCAAAATTCAGGAAGGCTTCGTCGATGCTGTAGATTTCTAGATTGGGTGTAAATTGGTTTAAAATCGTCATTACTCGATTGCTCAAATCGCCATACAGTGGATAATTGGAAGAAAATAATTTGACGTTTTTTTCTTTGACCAATTCCTTGATTTGAAATGCGGGAGCACCCATCGGAACGCCAACAGCTTTGGCTTCGTTACTTCTAGAAATTATACAACCGTCGTTGTTAGACAATATCGCAACGGGTTTACCCACGAATTGGGGTTGAAAAACCCTTTCGCAGGAAGCATAAAAATTGTTACAATCGACTAAAGCATACATCCTGTAAAATTACAGAATAAGGCTGTAGGCAAAAGTTAATTTTAGGGATTGTTGATAAATTTTTGAAGAAGAAAAACTTTTACTGTTTTGAATTTTTAAGCTTATTTCATTTTTTAACCATTTCTTAATTTTTAGGTTTCATTTCGATTGGTTTTTGAGATCAATAATTCAGAATGGAATTAGTATCTTTGAACTTTTGCAAATCCGAAAATTATTTTATGCTTCCTATACACAAATATCAAGAACAATTTCTACAGTATTTAGAAAATCAAAAAATTGACAAAGAACCTAAAAATCTCTACCAACCTATAGATTACATTTTGCAATTGGGTGGCAAAAGAATGCGTCCCGTTCTGACCTTACTGACAGCCGATATTTTTGAGGTAGATTACAAAAAAGCCTTGCCTGCAGCCATGGCGGTAGAGGTTTTTCATAATTTTTCTTTAGTTCACGATGATATTATGGATGACGCTCCTTTGCGAAGAGGACAAGCAACCGTTCACGAAAAATGGAACATCAATACTGGTATTCTTTCTGGGGATGCGATGTTGATTTTAGCGTATCAATATTTTGAAAATTACGAACCTAAAATATTCCGAAAACTAGCCAAATTATTTAGCAAAACCGCTCTCGAAGTTTGCGAAGGACAACAATACGATGTCGATTTTGAAACCAGAAACGATGTTACGATTCCTGAATACTTGAAAATGATCGAATATAAAACCGCCGTTCTTGTGGCTGCGGCAATGAAAATGGGAGCTATTATTGCTCAAACCTCTAAAGAAAATTCCCGATTGATTTACGATTTTGGACTTAATTTAGGCTTAGCTTTTCAGTTACAGGATGATTATTTAGACGCTTTTGGCGATCCAGAAACTTTTGGAAAACAAGTAGGTGGCGATATTATCGAAAACAAAAAAACCTATTTGTATCTAAAAGCTATCGAGTTTTCGAACCCAACCCAAAAAGAACAACTAACCCAATTATTTTCTACAAAGCAAGACAATAATTCAGATAAAATTACTGCTGTAAAAGAAATTTTCAATACTACAGGAGGCTCAAAAGCCACACAAAAAGCCATTGAAGATTATACTTTGAAAGCGTTTGAAACTTTAGAAAAAATGAGCATTTCACAAGATAAGAAAGTGATTCTAAAAACTTTTGGCGAAAACTTAATGGAAAGAAAGCAATAAGCATATTTAGCAGAAATCTGCCATCTAAAATCTGCCATCTAAAATGTATATTACTCCAATAAATACTGATCTTTTATTCGAAGAAGCTCAAAAAGAATCTTTGTATCTGAAATTGATTGAACAAATCAATAAGGATTTTAATTTAGCCAATGAAGGCATTGATTTTCCAATGAGTATTTCGCCCGAAGAATTAAAAATTCAATTGCACGAAAAAATCTATCGAATGATTCAGTACAAATTTGCCGAATATTTGAATCTGCTTTATATTATAGATGTTCCCGAAGAGCAAATAAAAAAACTCGATGGTTCTGATTTAGTAATGCTGGCTGAAGATGTTGCTTTTTTAATCTTAAAAAGAGAGTGGCAAAAAGTGTGGTTTAGGAATAAGTATTAAAAAAAGCATAATTAGAATTATGAATTTTACAAATTATAAGTTTTCGTGGTGTCGTTTTAAATTAAAATTATCTTTTCTATGAATATGCTGCTTTTGCGTTAGTTATAGAAAACTGTGTGTTGAAGATTATTATCTACTAGTAATAATTTTATATATATTAGTGATTTTGTAATTTTCGTTTTGTGTGGTTATTAATAATGAAATAATATTTTTATTATATATATAGTTTATAGTTCTTGTGCCGTCATTTTCAGTTTGATTGGATAGTTTTCCTTGTGATTCTAGCATTTCTTTAAAACTAATATATATTCTTTTGTCAAAGAAAGTATATGTAGTAATGTCATACTCACTTTTTTTCACCCTATTGAGTATAGCACGGCAATTATTTTTAGTTTCATTGTCACACATATATGCTTCTAATTCCGTGTTGTAAAACCAACCATTTTTCTGTGCATAAGTATCAAATTCTTCATTACTTAATTTTGTGTATTTTATAAAAGTTTGAAAATTAAGTATACATTGGGAATAAATATTTTGTCCGAATAAAAAAAATATAATTATAATTAGTTTTTTCATATTGTTAGAATGGTTTAAAATTTATTAAATCACAATTAATTTGTTTTCAGTGACTTTAACTAATTTGAACTGAAAGTAAAAAATGTTTCTATTTTTTTTTATATATAAACTTAAAATTTCTATTTGAGATAAATGGTATTTATTCCACTTTCAAAAGTATTTTTGAATATTTTTTCAAATTCTACTAGTGATGGAATTTTATTAAATTTCATTAATATTTGTATACTTTTATCCTTTTCATTAGCACAAAATTTACTCGATGAGGCAAGAAAATCTATAAATACTTCAACCAATATCTCTTTAATCCAAGGAAATTCAAGAATGATTTTAGATTTGTAAATTGATATAACATCATCTAATGTGTTAACATAACTAGCATTAGTAAAGTTTTGATCAAGATTTTTTTTTATTTTGATATCTTCCATAATTCAATTGATTAAAATTTGAATATTACTCTAACGAGCTTACTTTTCCCAAATCTTATGAATTTTTTTGACTGTATTGTTTCTCATTATAAGTTTTCTGTCAACTGTGTAAGATAAAGTTTTTTCTTCAAATGTAATTATATAATAGTTTTTTGACAATCTTAAGAAGGTTTTTGCCTGAATCTTTCAGTTTTAAAGACTTCCGTTTTTTGGATTTTTATAATTACAAAGATACTATTTATTTAAGGTAATAAATTAAAAATAAACCCTCACAAACGGCATAAAGGCATCATTGTAATAGTTTTTATTTTCATCAAAAAGCACATTATAACGAACCCCAACAGTTACATTTCCAGTTCGATAACCCGCACCAAGATATAAGGCGGTATTCCAAAAATTCTCTGAATTAAAAGGACTGTTGTTTTTGTATTTCAAATTAACATTGACTTCTTCTAACTCTGCCGAGAGCTGAATTTCAGGTATTGGATTGATTAAACCAATCAAGCTTGCGCCATAAACGGTGGACGAAAAATTATTTCTGGCAGAAACATAACCAAATTGCAAAGAAGTTCCAACTGCAACAACAGAATTGATATTATAAATAGCACTCGGAGAAACTGAAATATCCGTATAACCAGATCCAATACTCAATCCCAATCCGCCACCAAATTGTACATTTTGCCAAAAATTATTTTGTTGATGAGACGGAATGGATTGTTGTTGCGCAAATGAAGTGTAAAAAAAGGATAAGGTAAGGACTACCAAAAACAATTTCGAAACAGTTTTGAAGGGATTATTTTTCATAACTAGCTTGGGTTTTAACAAAATTCGGTATAAATGTATTTAAAAAAGATTTATAAACTTATTGTATTATTGTACTTTTGCCAAACTATTTCTAACAATTATTTAGATTATACACAATTATGGATAGGTTTTCATTCTTAAATGCGGCACATACCGAATTTTTTGCACAATTATACGATCAATATTTAGAGAATCCAGATAGCGTTGAGCCTAGCTGGAGAAGTTTTTTTCAAGGTTTCGACTTTGGAATGACTACTTACAACGAAGAATATCAAGTGGCAGAAGTTGCTGCGCCAGTACAGCAAATAGCTAATTATGCAGCTAGTAACACTGACAACGCACAAGTTTCTGAAAAACTTCAAAAAGAATTTAAAGTTTTAAAACTAATTGACGGATACCGTTCACGCGGACACTTATTTACTAAAACCAATCCAGTTAGAGAGCGTAGAACTTTTTCTCCAACTTTAGATATAGAAAATTTTGGTCTTTCGTCAGCTGATTTGAATACAACTTTTGACGCTGCTAAAGTGTTGGGTTTACAATCCTCTACTTTGTCTCAAATTTTAAATCACTTGACAGCTGTTTACTGTCAGCATATTGGTATCGAATACATGTACATTCGTCGTCCTGAAATCGTAGATTGGATTCAAGATCGATTGAATGTGAATGAAAATCGCCCAACTTTTACAGCCGATGAGAAAAAGGCAATTTTAAACAAATTGAACCAAGCGGTTTCTTTCGAGAACTTCTTGCATACAAAATATGTAGGTCAAAAACGTTTCTCTCTTGAAGGTGGTGAATCTGTAATTCCAGCTTTGGATGCTTTGATTGAAAGAGCTGCTGAAAAAGGAGTAGAACAATTCGTTATGGGAATGGCTCACCGTGGTCGTTTGAACGTTTTGGCAAATATTTTTGGCAAATCAACTCAAGATATTTTCTCTGAATTTGACGGAAAAGATTACGATCAAGAATATTTTGATGGTGACGTAAAATACCATTTAGGTCTTACAGCTGACAAAATTACAAGTACAGGTAAAAAAATAAACATCAATTTAGCTCCAAACCCTTCTCACCTTGAAACAGTAGGTGCAGTAATCGAAGGTATTACAAGAGCCAAACAAGATAAATATTTCCCAGACGATTTTTCTAAAGTATTGCCAATCGCTGTTCACGGTGATGCTGCGATTGCAGGACAAGGTTTGCTTTATGAGATTATTCAAATGGCACAATTGGATGGATACAAAACAGGTGGTACCATTCACATTGTAATCAACAACCAAGTTGGTTTCACAACCAATTATTTGGACGCTCGTTCGTCAACTTATTGTACAGATGTTGCTAAAGTAACTTTATCACCCGTATTACACGTAAATGCGGATGATGCTGAATCTGTGGTACACGCTATGCAATTTGCATTGGATTTCAGAATGCAGTTTGGACGTGACGTATTTATAGATTTATTAGGATATAGAAAATACGGACACAACGAAGGTGATGAGCCTCGTTTTACACAACCTGTTTTATATAAAATAATTGCAAAGCATCAAAATCCAAGAGATATTTATGCTGAAAAATTATTATCTGAAGGCGTTATCGATGGCAATTTGGTAAAAACTTTAGAGAAAGAATACAAAGATGATTTAGATCATAACTTGGAAGCTTCTCGTAAAAAAGCGTTGACTATCATTACTCCATTTATGCAAAATGAATGGAAAGGCTTCAAACAGGTTTCGAATGATGTAATGTTGGAAAAAGTAAATACTTCTTTTGCTAAAAAAGGATTAGATTCAATAATAAAAACAATTTCGACTTTACCATCAGACAAGAAATTTATCAATAAGATAAGCAAAATTGTTACGGATAGAAAAGCGGGATACGATAACAACACCATCGATTGGGGAACTGCCGAAGCATTAGCTTACGGTTCACTTTTGACCGAAGGATATGATATTCGAATTTCAGGTCAGGACGTAGAAAGAGGAACATTCTCTCACCGTCACGCTGTTGTGAAAGTAGAAGATTCGGAAGAAGAAGTAGTTTTGTTGAACGATATCGAAAACAAAAAAGGAAAATTCAATGTTTTCAATTCTCTTTTATCTGAATACGGAGTTCTTGGTTTTGATTACGGTTATGCTTTAGCGAATCCAAATGCATTAACAATTTGGGAAGCACAATTTGGAGATTTCAGTAATGGAGCGCAAATTATGATTGACCAGTATATCTCTTGTGGTGAAGACAAATGGAACAACCAAAACGGTATTGTTTTATTATTACCACACGGATATGAAGGACAAGGAGCTGAACACTCTTCTGCAAGAATGGAGCGTTACTTACAACTTTGTGCAAGACACAATATGTATGTGGCTGACTGTACAACACCAGCCAACTTCTTCCACTTGTTGAGAAGACAAATGAAAACGACTTTCCGTAAACCGTTGGTAGTATTCTCTCCAAAAAGTTTATTGCGTGATCCAAGATGCGTTTCTACTGTCGAAGAATTAGCAAAAGGAAGCTTCCAGGAAACTATCGATGATGAAACAGTTAATAAGAAAGACGTTAAAACATTGGTTTTTGTTACTGGTAAATTCTATTACGATATTGTTGCGGAAAGAGAAATTAACGGAAGAAAAGATGTTGCAGTTGTAAGAGTAGAACAGTTATTCCCCTTACCAGTGGAGCAATTGAAAGCTATCATCGCTAAATATCCAAACGCAGATGATTATGTTTGGGCACAGGAAGAACCTAAAAACATGGGAGCTTACAGCTATATGTTGATGAACTTTGATCTAGTAAAATGGAGATTAGCTTCATTAAAAGCGTATTCAGCACCAGCTGCAGGAAGTTATACAAGAGCAAAACGTCGTCATGCAGATGCTATTAAAATGGTATTCGACAAAAATTTATTCAGATAAAAAACTATTCACACAATATTCAGGTTTAAATTTTTAAAGCTGAACCTTTAAATTAAAAATTATGATTTTAGAAATGAAAGTCCCATCACCAGGGGAATCAATTAAAGAAGTTGAAATCGCAACTTGGTTAGTAAAAGATGGCGATTATGTTGAAAAAGATCAAGCTATTGCTGAAGTTGATTCAGACAAGGCAACATTAGAATTGCCTGCAGAAGCAAGCGGTATCATTACCCTAAAAGCAGAAGAAGGTGATGCAGTAGCAGTAGGAGCAGTTGTATGTCATATTGATACCGCTGCAGCTAAACCATCGGGTTCGGCTCCTGCACCGGCAGTAGCTGAAGCACCAAAAGCAGCACCTGCACCAGTAGCGCCAGCTCCAGTAGCAGCCGCTCCAGCTCCGGCAGCATCTTACGCAGCAGGAACTCCGTCTCCGGCAGCTAAAAAAATATTAGACGAAAAAAATATCGCTCCAGCAACTGTGTCAGGATCTGGTAAAGGTGGAAGAATCACTAAAGATGATGCTGTAAATGCAGTACCTTCTATGGGAACTCCAACAGGAGGAAGCCGTGGTGTTGAGCGTACCAAATTATCAATGTTACGTCGTAAAGTAGCGGAAAGATTAGTTGCTGCTAAAAACGAAACAGCGATGTTGACTACTTTCAATGAAGTGAACATGACGCCAATCAACTTGATTCGTAATGAGTATAAAGATGCGTTTAAAGCTAAACACGGTGGACTTGGTTTAGGATATATGTCATTCTTTACAAAAGCGGTTACAAGAGCTTTAGAATTGTATCCTGATGTAAACTCAATGATGGATGGAGATCACAAAATTGCTTTTGATTTTGCCGATATTTCTATTGCAGTTTCTGGTCCAAAAGGTTTGATGGTCCCTGTAGTTCGTAACGCTGAAAACTTGACTTTCCGTGGAGTTGAAGCTGAAATTAAAAGATTGGCTTTAAGAGCACGCGACGGACAAATTACTGTTGATGATATGACAGGCGGAACATTTACTATTACAAATGGTGGTGTTTTCGGTTCTATGTTATCTACACCAATTATCAACCCTCCTCAATCTGGAATCCTTGGAATGCACAACATTATCGAGCGTCCGATTGCTGTAAACGGTAAAGTGGAAATTCATCCAATGATGTATGTAGCGCTTTCTTATGACCACAGAATCATCGACGGTCGTGAGTCTGTTGGTTTCTTGGTTGCTGTAAAAGAGGCTTTAGAAAACCCACTAGAATTATTGATGGGTGGAAATGCTAAAAAAGCATTGGAGCTATAGTTTTAAACTTTTTTCAATATAAAAAATCCCAAATTCCTTTACAATGGAGTTTGGGATTTTTTTTTGAAAAACACTTTCAAAAGACATTTTCAAAAAACAAAAGGTCGTATTTTTGAATAACTACTTTTAAATCAATCCAAATGCAAATTCAAGGACAAATTGTCGACATTCAAAACAGTCGCATTTATGCAGGAGAAATCACTGTCGAAAACGGAAAAATTAGTTCGATAATCGAGAAAAACCACAATGTGCAAGATTACATTATGCCTGGTTTTATTGATTCCCACATTCATATAGAGAGCTCGATGCTAGTTCCTTCTGAATTTGCTAAAATTGCTGTGCTTCACGGAACTGTTGCCACGATTTCCGACCCACATGAAATTGCCAATGTACTGGGTGCTTCAGGCGTTTATTACATGATTGAAAATGGCAAAAAAGTACCATTTAAATTTCATTTTGGAGCACCATCCTGTGTTCCTGCTACCACTTTCGAAAGTGCTGGAGCTGTTATCGATTCAGAAGGAATCAAGGAATTATTGGCTTCACCTGATATTTATTATCTGGCAGAAATGATGAATTATCCCGGCGTTTTATTCGATGATGAAGAAGTTTTGAAAAAAATTCAATGGGCGAAACATTTCAATAAACCCGTCGATGGTCATGCACCAGGATTGAGAGGTGAAGCGGTTCAAAAATACATTTCGGCAGGCATTTCTACCGACCACGAATGCTTCACTTTTGAAGAAGCCGAAGAAAAATTATCCCTCGGAATGAAAGTCATTATCCGAGAAGGAAGTGCTGCCAAAAACTTCGAAGCGCTCATCGATTTACTCCCTGAAAATTATGCAAATATGATGTTTTGTTCAGACGACAAACATCCAGACGATTTGATTGTAAGTCATATCAATTCACTTTGTGCCCGTGCCGTTGCTAAAGGAATAGACGTTTTTAAAGTCTTGCAAGTGGCTTGTGTAAATCCTGTGAATCATTACAAAATCAATGTGGGTTTATTAAAAGAAAACGACCCTGCCGATTTTATCGTAGTCGAAGATTTAATTAATTTTAAAGTAAAACAAACCTATATCAACGGCGAATTAGTTGCCGAAAATGGAAACTCTTTTGTGAAACATATTTTCTTTGAAACACCTAATAATTTCAATATTAGTCCTAAAGAAATCAGTGATTTTGCTGTTTCAGGTTCAGGTTCAAAAATCAGAGTAATCGAAGCCTTGGAAGGACAATTGATTACCAATGAAATTCATCATAAACCCTTAATCGTTGATGGGCAACTAATTTCGGATACGGAAAATGACATTCTGAAAATGGCAGTTGTGAATCGCTATCAAGACACCAAACCTGCAATTGCTTTCATCAAGAATTTTGGTTTAAAAAAAGGGGCAATTGCGAGTTCAGTCGCACACGATTGTCACAATATTGTTGTAGTAGGAACTTCTGACGAGGAAATTTGCAATGCTGTTAATCTGATTATTAAAAATACAGGTGGCGTTTGTGCAGTAAATGGTGCTGAAAATAAAATGTTGGCTTTGCCTGTTGCTGGAATTATGAGCGCCAAAAATGGCTGGGAAACAGGGAAATTGTATCAAGAAGTTGATGCTATGGCAAAAGAATTAGGAAGCAATTTGAAAGCACCTTTTATGACGCTTTCGTTTATGGCTTTACTGGTAATTCCTGATTTAAAATTATCCGATAAAGGATTATTCAGTGGCAATAGTTTTTCGTTTGTGGATCTGGAGGTAAAATAAATTGATTTGCATATATTAATTTCAATAAAAATTGTAAATTTGTAACATATTTGATTCAATAAATACCTTAAAAACATTTAATGATGCAATTTAGTTACAATAAAAACTGGTACGGAATGACTGATAACGCCATTGTCGAGGTGCTTTGCAAAAGCATCAAACAAATGCGTTTGAATAAAAACATTTCTCAAGAAGAACTTTCTTTACAATCAGGTGTAAATCGAGTAACCATCAGTCGTATGGAAACTGGAAAAGCTATTAATTTATTGACTTTAATTCAATTACTTCGTGCTTTAGAACAATTGGATTTGCTAGGTTATTTGAATGTTGAACCCGAAATTAGCCCAATGCTAGTGATGGAACAGCAACAAAAATTGCGTAAAAAAGCGTCTTCCCCAAGAAACAAAACCCTTTAATTATGGTTGCGATAGCAGATGTAAAAATTTGGAATAAAAAAGTGGGCGTTATCCTTTGGAACGAACAAAGAAACCTTGGTGTTTTTGAATTCGACAAATCTTTTTTGAAGCTTGGTTTGGATATTGCGCCATTAATGATGCCTATTGCAGAAGCTCAAAAAGGCAATAGAATTTTTTCTTTTCCGATGTTGAATCCTGATACTTTCAAAGGCTTACCGGGCTTGCTTTCGGATAGTTTGCCGGATAAGTTTGGAAATCAAATTATAGATGCTTGGTTGACGCAACAAGGTAAAAATAGCAGTGATTTTAATCCAGTTGATCGCCTTTGTTATATTGGAAAACGAGGAATGGGTGCTTTAGAATTTGAACCCACTAACAACATTTCTGTCGAAAATTCGAACCCTATTCAAATTCAAGAATTGGTAAAGTTTGCCAAAGAAGTACTGGAAAACCGACAAGATTTTCATACTAATATGGATAACGAAAAAGGATTTTCAGACATTTTGCAAGTAGGAAGTTCCGCTGGTGGCGCAAGGGCAAAAGCGATTATTGCTTACAACGAAACTACTGGCGAAGTGCGTTCGAGTCAAGTAGATGGCTTGGAGGGTTTTGATTATTGGTTGATAAAATTTGACGGCGTGACTAACCAGCAATTGGGCGATCCAAAAGGCTATGGCAATATTGAATATGCTTATTATTTGATGGCTGTGGATTGCGGAATTACCATTTCTGAAAGTAAATTAATGACCGAAAATAGTCGTTCCCATTTTTTGACCAAACGGTTCGACAGACAAAATAATCAAAAAATTCACATGCAAACTTTGTGTGGATTAGCCCATTTTGATTACAATCAACCTCGAATTTATTCTTATGAACAAGCTTTTCAAATAATGCGCCAAATGAGATTGCCTTATTCTGATATGGAAGAATTGTATCGCAGAATGGTTTTTAATGTAATGTCCCGCAACCAAGATGATCATACTAAAAACATTTCGTTTTTGATGTTTCCTGACGGGAAATGGCAACTTTCTCCAGCTTATGACATTACGTACGCTTATAATCCAGATAATTTTTGGCTGAAAGCGCATCAAATGAGTGTGAATGGAAAACGAGAAAACATCACTTTGGAGGATTTATTGGCTGTTGCCAAAAATGTAAACATCAAAAAACCCAAAGCAATTATTGAATTGTGCAACAAAGTACTTTCTAATTGGAGTGTATATGCAGAAAAATCAGGAATTGACACCGTTCAAATCCATCAGATTGAGAAACAAATTTTGAGTTACAAATTGTAGCTTTTGTGATTCTAAAAAGGCTTTTTAAACACTTATTGAATCACAAAAGCTACATTTTTTATTATTTTTATTTTGTTATTTAGACTTTCAAAGCCAAAGCTTCGCCTTCAAATTGAATTCCGTCCCATCCTAATTTTATAAAATTACGGATATTTTGATGGTTGGTTCCTTCTGGATCCCCTAATACTTCTTCAAAATAATAAGCTCCAAAACAAGCTAATGTTTCGGTTTGGGATAAGTTTTGCAATTTTGCAAAAGCAAATAATTTGCAAGAACCTGAATTTTGTCCCGCTTCATTATGCTGTGTTCCATTGCTGAAAGTCGTTGGAGTAAAATCGTAATTTTCTTCAATTACTGCAATGGTTTCTGGAAATGTAATCTTATTTTGAGTTTGTTTTAATTTTTCTAAAAAGGATGTAATGCTCATTATGTAATGTATTATTCTGTTTGTTTTTTATTTTCTTTAGTTGACACTTTTCCTGCAACGACTACAACAATTTCACCCTTTGGAGGTTTGTTTTCAAAATGGGTTAACACTTCACGAGCTGTTCCACGGACATTTTCTTCGTGTAGTTTTGATAATTCTCTGGAGACACAAATTTGTCGGTCTTCGCCAAAGTATGTAATAAATTCAGCTAAAGTTTTGACTAATTTATGGGGTGAAACATACAAAATCATCGTGCGAGTTTCTTCGGCAAGAGCCAAATAGCGGGTTTGTCTCCCTTTTTTTTCAGGCAAAAATCCTTCGAAAATGAATCTGTCGTTTGGCAAACCGCTATTGACCAAAGCAGGTACAAAAGCTGTTGCGCCTGGCAAACATTCCACATCAATTTTATTTTCAACACAGGCACGAGTCAGCAAAAAACCAGGGTCGGAAATTGCTGGTGTTCCCGCATCCGAAATCAAGGCGATGGTTTCTCCGACTTTCAAACGAGAGATTAAATTTTCTACCGTTTTGTGCTCATTGTGCATGTGATGGCTGTGCATGTGCGTGCCAATCTCGAAATGTTTCAATAATTTTCCGCTGGTGCGGGTATCTTCCGCCAAAATCAAATCGACTTCTTTCAGAATTCGAATCGCCCTAAAAGTCATGTCTTCGAGGTTGCCAATTGGCGTTGGAACAATGTATAGTTTACCCATTTAAGCGAATTTTTTCTCGATGATTTGGATAAAACGCTCGGAGTAATCTTCTTTTCCTTCCCAATTGTTGTAGTCTGGTTTGACCATATCTTCAATAAAATTTTGAGCTTCTTCAAAACTATCGAAAGTGATTAATTGGTTCAAAACACGTGCATAATCTTCATTACTATTTCCGAAAAGGTGTTTTACAAAAGCAATTCTATCATTCAAACCGATGTTAATTGCTTTGGCTTGTATGTCAATAATAGCGGCTGTTTTTGGTTCAATATCTTTAGGACTTACTTGTATTTCGGCCAAAAGTTCGGCTCTTTCTTCTTGAAGGTTCGTTGCTTTTGGTAATTCAAAATCCAATGGATTGGCTTTGTTGTGATCTACTTTTACAAAATGAGGTTCGCCATAATTTACACCTAATAAATCTTCAAAAGAAATCTGAACAGAGGCTGTTTTTTTTGGAGTTTCTTCTTCGTCTAATTCAAAAGAAGGAATAAAATTATCTTGTATTGGTTCTTGCATTGTTTCTGCTTCAACAGCAATTGCTTCCTCAAGAATTTCTTCTGAAACTTCCTCCATTGCTATTTCTTCTGAAACTTCTTCAATAGTGATGTGCTCAATTTCAACTTCATTGCCTACGATTTCATTTTCAATCTCTTCTTCAATAACAATTTTCTCCTCAATAATTTCAGGAATAATTTCTTCCTGAATTGTTTCTGATTGCAAGTTAGCTACAGGAGTTGTTACTGTAGTTTCTTCCAGTTTTTCTATAATTTCGGCTTGACCAATTGTTGGTTTTACATCTCCAAAATGTTCTTCCACAAAACGTAAAACAGACAGTTTCTCATACAATTTCTGGGTTTCAACATACAACTGTTCAATATCAGATTTGTTTTTCATTTGCAATACTCGGTGAGCGATGCTTATCAAGTCGGCTTCCAATTTTTTCTTCATAACTTTTGAAATTATAGTGAGTAGGGTGTGTCTTTTTTAATAAATTTGTTTCGTTACAAAGTAATAAAAACTAATCCTTTTTAAAGGCAGAAAAGTACAAAATGTTTCTCGAAAATACAGTAAATCATAAAGAACAATTTGGTTGGATCGAAGTAATTTGTGGATCCATGTTTTCGGGCAAAACCGAGGAACTCATTCGCAGACTAAAACGTGCGCAATTTGCCAAACAAAAAGTAGAAATATTCAAGCCTGAAATTGATACCCGTTATCACGATGAAATGGTAGTTTCGCATGATTCTAACGAAATTCGCTCTACACCCGTTCCTGCTGCAGCCAATATTGCAATTTTGGCTCAAGGTTGTGATGTAGTTGGCATTGACGAAGCCCAGTTTTTTGATGATGAAATCGTGAAAATTTGCAATGATTTAGCAAATCAAGGAATTCGTGTCATTGTTGCTGGATTGGATATGGATTTCAAAGGCAATCCTTTTGGGCCAATGCCAGCCTTGATGGCGACTGCCGAATATGTGACTAAAGTTCACGCCGTTTGTACAAAAACTGGAAATCTAGCGAATTACAGTCATCGAAAAAACAACAACGACAAACTCGTTATGCTTGGCGAAACCGAAGAATACGAGCCCTTGAGCCGTGCTGCTTATTTTTATGCAATGCAGAAAAGTGAAGAAAAAAATAAATTATCTTCTGAT
The DNA here is from genome assembly GCF_027111355.2 of Flavobacterium eburneipallidum. Classification (NCBI taxonomy): domain Bacteria; kingdom Pseudomonadati; phylum Bacteroidota; class Flavobacteriia; order Flavobacteriales; family Flavobacteriaceae; genus Flavobacterium; species Flavobacterium eburneipallidum. Next base: position 725,136 of record NZ_CP114291.2, on the reverse strand, counting down.
AAAACTAATAAAAATCAATCCTAGATTTTGAATTTTAATCTAAAAAATAGCGTCTCAATACTAAATGCCAAATGGTTTGGGAGCAATCCTGAAACTACAATCGACACCATTTCCATCGACAGCCGTTCTTTGCAAAACGGAATTCATACTTTGTTTTTCGCTTTGGTAGGGCACAATAATGACGGACACAATTATATCTCGGCATTGATTGAAAAAGGTGTTCGCAACTTTGTCGTTACCCATATTCCTGAAGAATTAAAAACCAAAGCTAATTTTCTTGTTGTGGAAAATACTTTGGAAGCTTTACAGCAATTTGCCTCTCATCACCGCAGTCAGTTTGATTTTCCTATTATTGGATTGACGGGAAGTAACGGCAAAACGATAGTCAAAGAATGGCTAAACTTTTTGTTAAGTCCAGATTATAATATTGTTCGAAATCCAAAAAGTTACAACTCGCAGGTTGGTGTGCCTTTATCGGTAATTGCTATCAACGAAAAGCATAATCTCGGAATTTTTGAAGCTGGAATTTCCAAAGTGAACGAGATGGAAAAACTAGAAACCATCATCCAACCAACTATCGGAATTCTGACCAATATCGGTTCGGCACACGATGAAGGTTTTTCGAATACGGAAGAAAAAATCAAAGAAAAATTACAGCTTTTCAAACATTCTGAAATAGTAATTTATCAAAAAAAGGAAATTGTTGACAAACATTTAAAAGAAGGAAAATCGAAAACTTTCTCCTGGAGTGTTACCGATAAAACTGCCGATATTTTCCTTTCTAAAAAATCAGTTTTAGACAAAACGGTTTTACATATTCAACAAGGAAATCAAGAATTTGAAATCCGAATTCCTTTTCAGGACGATGCTTCGGTAGAAAATTCTATTTCGTGTCTGATGATTTTATTGTATTTCAAATACGATTTGGAGACTATTCAAAACCGAATAGAAATGCTGTTTCCGGTAGAAATGCGTCTTGAAGTAAAAAACGGAATTAACAATATAACGATTATTGATGACAGTTATAGTTCTGATTTTCAATCTTTAAAAATCGCTTTGGATTTTCTGGAAAACCAAAAACAACATCATAAGAAAACAATAATTTTATCGGATATTGTCGAAAGTGGATTGACCAACGAAGAATTGTATTCAAAAGTTTCTAATCTGATTATTTCGAATAAAATCACTCGAGTTATTGCCATTGGTACAACTATTTCAGCATTCGAAAATAAATTTCCGAACTGTGTTACATTCGAAAATACGGAAGATTTTGTTGCTAATTTTGATCGATTAACTTTTAGCAATGAAACGATTTTAATCAAAGGAGCAAGACATTTTCAGTTTGAAAACATAGTTTCTTTATTAGAAGAGAAAACACATGAAACCGTTTTGGAAATCAACCTGAACGCCATTAGTCACAACCTGAATTTCTTTAAATCCAAACTAAAATCGACTACCAAAATGATGGTGATGGTCAAAGCTTTTGGTTATGGCAGCGGCGGATTCGAAATTGCCAAATTACTCGAACATCACAAAGTAGATTATCTGGGTGTGGCTTTCGCCGATGAAGGAATTTCGTTAAAAAGTGCTGGAATCAAATTGCCAATTATGGTTTTGAATCCAGAAACGACTAGTTTTTCGGCAATTATTCAGCATCAATTAGAGCCTGAAATTTATAGTTTGAAAGGTTTAAAAGCTTTTCTTAAAATTGCCGAACAGCGAAATTTAGAACACTTCCCTATTCATATCAAAATTGATACGGGAATGCACCGTTTGGGTTTTGAAGAGGAGAATATCGATGAGTTAATTGCGACTTTAAAAAGTAATAAATCAGTAAGCGTAAAAAGTATTTTATCGCATATGGCGACAAGCGATGATTTGAAACACATTGATTTTGCCAATTCTCAAATCGATTTATTCGAAAAACTATCATCTAAATTGATGAATGAATTACAAATACAACCCATTCGACATATATTAAACACTTCCGGAATTAGCAATTTCCCAAAAGCGCAATACGATATGGTTCGCCTAGGCATTGGATTGTATGGAGTTTCCAACGATAATGAAGAGCAGAAATATTTAGAAAACGTAGGTACATTAAAATCGGTTATTTCACAAATCAAATTCATTGATTCAGGTGAAAGCGTAGGTTACGGCAGGCGTTTTATGGCTAGCAAAGCGACAAAAATTGCCACAATTCCCATAGGTTATGCCGACGGAATTTCTAGACATTGGGGCAATGGTACTGGATTCGTTACTATTAATAATCAGAAAGCAACCATCATTGGTAGTATTTGTATGGATATGTTAATGGTTGATATTACCGAAATCAATTGCAAGGAAGGAGATTCCGTAATTATTTTTGGCGAAAGCCCAACTGTAACATACATAGCCAATCAATTACAAACAATTCCTTATGAAATCCTGACCAGTATTTCTCAAAGAGTAAAGAGAGTTTTTTACAGGGAATAAATATTTTTGTAAATCTTTTTTTATTAACTTCGTTATAAAATTTTTTATTAACAAAAAAAAATAGATTATGGGTTTTTTTGCAGATTTTAAAGCTTCTTTGATGAGAGGTGACGTTTTAAGTTTAGCGACTGCGGTTGTTATTGGTGGTGCCTTTGGTAAAATTGTGGGTTCTGCCGTTGATGATGTTATTATGCCTATTGTTGGTTTGATAACTGGAGGAATAGATTTTACTCAAAAATTTATCACTCTTGATGGAAACAGTTATAATAATTTAGCTGCTGCAAAAACGGCTGGTGCTGCGGTAATTACTTATGGTAATTTAGTACAAGCTATAATCAACTTTGTGATTATTTCATTTTTCATTTTTGTTGTTTTAAGAGCTGCTGAAAAAGCTAAAAAGAAAGAAGAAGCCGCTCCTGCTGCACCAGCTGGACCAACTCAAGAAGAATTGTTGACTCAAATTAGAGATTTACTAAAAAAATAAATTTCCGCTACATTATATATTCTAACTAAACCACGCTCTAAAGGCGTGGTTCTTTTTTTTGTTATAATTATAACATTTTGTTACTTTTTGTGAACAGTCTTGTTTTAAATAACTTATTGCTTACTTTTGCACCATAAAATTTAGAAATAAAAAAATTAAAATATATAGTATGAAAATTGCAGTTGTAGGTGCCACTGGAATGGTTGGCGAAATCATGTTGAAAGTATTAGAAGAAAGAAACTTTCCATACACAGAACTAATCCTTGTAGCTTCAGAGAAATCAGTAGGTAAAGTAATTGAATTCAAAGGACAAAAACACACCGTAGTAGGTTTACAAACTGCAGTTGATATGAAAGCAGACATCGCTCTTTTTTCAGCTGGAGGTCAAACTTCATTGGATTGGGCACCAAAATTTGCTGCAGCAGGAACAACAGTTATCGATAACTCATCAGCTTGGAGAATGGATCCAACTAAAAAATTAGTGGTGCCTGAAATCAATGCGAATCAATTGACAAAAGAAGATAAAATCATTGCAAATCCAAACTGTTCGACTATTCAAATGGTTTTGGCTTTGGCTCCATTGCACAAAAAATACAATGTGAAACGTGTGATTGTTTCTACTTACCAATCCATCACTGGAACTGGTGTAAAAGCGGTAGAACAATTCGAAAACGAAGTAAAAGGAATTAAAGGCGATATGGTTTACAAATACGAAATCAACCGCAACTGTATTCCACAATGTGACGTTTTCGAACCAAATGGCTACACTAAAGAAGAGATGAAATTGGTTAAAGAAACCAAAAAAATATTAAGCGATGACAGCATCAAAGTAACGGCTACTGCAGTTCGTGTACCCGTTGTTGGTGGACACAGTGAAGCGGTGAATGTTGAATTCAGTAATGATTTTGATGTAAACGAAGTAAGAACTCTTTTGAGCCAAACAGATGGTGTAACGGTTCAGGATAATTTAGATACTTTTACTTATCCAATGCCAAAATATGCTGAAGGTAAAAATGATGTGTTCGTAGGACGTATTCGTCGTGACGAAAGCCAGGAGAACACTTTGAATATGTGGATTGTAGCAGATAATTTAAGAAAAGGTGCTGCAACAAACACCATTCAAATTGCCGAATATTTAGTAGCTAATAAATTGGTTTAAAACCTTTTATACTTCTTAAAAACCGACTAATTTTAAAATAAATTTAAAGTTAGTCGGTTTTTTATTTTCTATCCCTACCTTTGCACAAAATGAAAAAGAGATTTGTCATACTAAATTCTTTCTTAGCATTTGCGGTATTGTTCGTGATGCTGTTCCAATCTGTGCACAGTTTTGAGCATTTCGAAGACGAACTTGCTGATAGAAAATGTGTTCATAAATCTACCTCTAAATTCCAAATAACACATCAACATCACAATTTTGAAAATTGCTTTGTTTGTGATTTCAAAATGAGCAATTTTGTTTCTTTGGATATTTCCTCTTTTGAATTTCAAAACACCCAAATTCCTGCTGGATACACTTTTTTCGAATCTAGAGAAATCACCCAATTCTTTAAAGGAAGCCTTTTTGCGCTTCGTGCTCCCCCTGTTTTTATTGTTTAATTTACCGCAAAGACACGAAGACGCTATGTTTTTCGTGCAACTTTTCTATTTAACAATATAAAATCATTTCAAAAATGAAAAAAATTATAATAGCCCTATTTATAGGGTTTTCGGCAATGCTTCAGGCACAAGAAGTTCAAGAAAAAAAACAAGATACCCTTCATAAAGACAAACCCTTTACATTAGACGAAGTAATTGTTTCTACGGCTTTCAAAAAATTACAATCACAAAATGTGATGAAAGTAGAACATTCTACCATCAAAGAATTACAACAAAAAGGAACTGCAACACTTATCGAAGGATTAGCAACGATACCCGGAGTTTCGCAAGTTTCGACAGGAACATCTATCGGAAAACCAGTCATTCGAGGATTGAGTGGCAATCGAGTTTTGGTGTATTCACAAGGTGTTCGAATCGAAAACCAACAGTTTGGCGACGAACACGGTTTGGGTTTAAATGATGCTGGAGTCGAAAGTGTCGAAGTAATCAAAGGGCCAGCTTCTTTGCTTTATGGCTCGGATGCTTTGGGTGGTGTTTTGTATTTTAATCCTGAAAAATTTGCCGAAGCAGGTACTTTTAAGGCCAATTTCAATCAGAAATTATTCTCTAATACTTTGGGAAGTAATTCTTCTTTGGGTTTAAAAACCTCTACCGAAAACTGGAAATTTCTCGTTCGTGGAACGTATAATACGCATTCTGATTACAAAATGGCTGACGGCGATCGAGTGACTAATACTCGTTATCAGGAAACCGATTTCAAAACTGGAATTGGTTACAGTAATTCGAAATTTTCGAGTGTATTGCGCTACAATTTTAATGATTTAGATTTGGGAATTCCCGAAGAAGGAATCGCAGAACAAACGACTAACAAAAATACAGCCTACCCAAAACAAGGGATTTTCAATCATTTGTTGAGTTTGAATAATACTATTTTCTTCGAAAAATCAAAACTAGATGTTGATTTGGGTTATATTTCCAATGACAGAAGTGAATTTGAAGACAGCGAAGTTGCCGTTTTGCACATGAAATTAAACACTTTCAACTATAATGCAAAATACCATTTACCAAAATTCGGAAAGTTTGAAACCATTGTCGGAATTCAGGGAATGAACCAAACGAATACCAATTCAGGTGAAGAATTCCTTATTCCAGATGCTGTAACCAATGATTTTGGTGTTTTTGGAACTGGAATTTACGAATGGGGATCGAATGCCATACAAGCAGGATTGCGTTTTGACAATAGAAAAATCAACAGCGATGCTCGAGGAATTTCCGGTGAAGAAGGTTCATTCGAAGCACTTGATAAATCGTTTGACAGTTTTAATGCTTCTTTAGGATACAAAACTAATTTAGCGCAGGATTTAACGTTGCGTTTGAATGTTGCTTCTGGATTTAGAGCACCTAATTTAGCAGAATTAACTTCAAATGGTGTTCACGAAGGCACCAATCGTTATGAAGTAGGAAATCCTAATTTGAAAACAGAGCAAAACCTACAAACCGATCTGAATTTAGAGTACAAAAGCGGACATTTTGAGTTTTTTGTTAACGGATTTTACAATCACATCAATAATTATATTTACACTTCGCCAACTGGAGCAATATTAGATGACAATGAAGTTTTTGATTATATTCAAGACAACGCCAAATTATTTGGTGGCGAAATTGGACTTCATTTTCACCCGCATCCGTTAGATTGGTTGCATTATGAAACTAGCTTTGAAACTGTTACTGGTAAAAAAGACAACGGAGATTATTTGCCTTTGATTCCTGCCAACAATTGGAATAATACCATTAAGACCGAATTTAAAATTAAAAACTGGCTAGAAGCAGGATATGCTTCTTTGAATGTTTCTAGTACTTTTAATCAAAACAATGTAAGCGGTTTTGAAACTAAAACGAATAGTTATACGTTGCTAAATCTTGGTTTAGGCGGAACCATAAAATTAGGAAAAACAGCTTTTGATATTAATTTGAATGCCAATAATATACTAGATAAAAATTATACTTCGCATCTTTCACGCCTAAAAACGGATGGTATCCCGAATATGGGAAGAAATATTGTTTTGGGATTGAATTTTGATATTTAGAAATCTTTAGGATTGAATTCCAATAGGTTTCATTTTGCCACATAAACATAGAATAAAAGAAGGTAAATCTAATAATTCAGAATTTCCTACTTCTTTTATTCTGTGTCTATGTGTTTTTTTTATAGGTTTGATTTCAATTAAAAATGATAAAATAATATTTCGTAATTTGGATAAAATAATTTTTAAACCTACTCAACCTTTAAAATAACAGGCAAAATAAATTGAGTTTTTACAGGAATTCCACGCTTGATGGCGGGATTTACTTTTGGAAAATCGACCAAGCGGGCTTTTAGAATACTGTCGATTTTTACGGTATCATAAGCAACGGAATCTTTCGGAAATTGTGGTTCGAATTGCATAGACGCATTAGGAAATATAGTCACTTTCACTTCAATCGTATCCAGTTCTGGATAAAGAACAGAGAGGGTATCAATGCTTAATTTTTGTTGAATCAATTGAGTCATGTACTCAAAAAAACATTGTTGACGCAAAATTTTATTTTCTATTTTTTCGCAATCGGCAATAGAAGGAAACTCATCAACTTCTTTCCAGTTAATCGCCTTGAGTTCTTTTTGCAACAATTCCTTTTCTGACGGTACTTGTTTTTCAAAGTACTGGCAGGAGCTAAAAATCAGTGGAAATAAGAGTAGTATTTGAATTATTTTTCTCATATTGGTCAACAAAACAACACTTTTTAAAATTTATTTAAAAGTACTGCTTTAATTTTCAAAAATACTAAAAATAACTTTATGGATTTACTATTGCTAACTATTGGGTTTCTGTGTATGATTGTAGGTGTTTTTGGGAGTTTTTTGCCAGTTTTGCCAGGCCCAAGTATTAGTTGGTTGGGATTGCTATTTCTTTATTTTACCCATTCAGTTCCTAATAATTATTGGATTTTAGGAATTACTTTCGTGATTATGCTCGTAGTTACTATCTTGGATTATCTCATTCCTGCAAAGGGAACCAAGCGATTTGGAGGAAGTTCTTATGGCATTTGGGGAACCAATATTGGTTTGATTGTGGGGATTTTTGCTCCTATCCCTTTTGGATTTATTATTAGCCCTTTTTTGGGTGCTTTTATTGGAGAACTACTTTACGATTCCAAAAATCATCAACGTGCTTTGAAAGCGGCAACAGGTTCCTTTATCGGATTTCTGGCAGGAAGTTTTATGAAATTTGTAGTTTGCATTATTTATTTGGGGCTATTTCTCCATATTGTTTGGGAAAACAAATCCAACTTGTTTTAATAAGTATGTAAAAAACCGTATCGGGTTTGTTGTTTTTATAAAAGATTTTTGAATTTAATATGTGACAACCTGAATAAGTAAAAAATAAATCCCAAAAAAATGTAAATTTTTGAAATGGTTGGGCAATGGTTGGACAGCTTCAAAATAAAAAAGCCTGTAATACTTGAAAAACAAGTAATTACAGACTTTTTAAGTACCCGGAGCCGGAGTCGAACCGGCACGGTTTCCCACAGGTGTTTGAGACCAGCGCGTCTACCAATTCCGCCATCCGGGCTTCAGCAGACAGAAATAACAACAGTTATCTCACGCAATAAAGAGATATTTAGTGGTAGCTAAACGTCTTTTTCTTTAACACGGTGCAAATGTAAAAAATAATATTAAACATTCTAATAAAAATACTGAAATTTTTCCTTTCAGAGTTCGATTTTATTCCTAAATTTGCACCTCGGTAAAACGAAAAACAGCAACTAACTACACCCGAGGCAAATACGTCGTTTGGCTAAAATAAAATTTCTAGCCAAATTGTATGGAGCGCAGCGGAATAAAAACAACAAATTAAATGTCCCACTTAGAGCCAGAAGCTAAAATTTTTGCGTGTTCAAAAAGTGTATATCTCGCAGAAAAGATTGCAAAGGAGTATGGAGTTCCATTAGGAAATATTACAACCTCTTATTATAGTGATGGAGAATTCCAGCCTTCTTATGAAGAATCTATTAGAGGATTGCGTGTTTTTATTGTTTGCTCTACTTTTCCTAATGCTGATAATTTGATGGAATTATTACTGATGATTGATGCTGCCAAAAGAGCTTCAGCTAGACACATCACGGCAGTTATCCCTTATTTTGGTTGGGCAAGACAAGACAGGAAAGACAAAGCTAGAGTTCCAATTGGAGCTAAATTAGTGGCTAAATTGTTAGAAACAGCAGGAGCAACTAGAATCATGACGATGGATTTGCACGCCGATCAAATTCAAGGATTTTTCGAAAAGCCAGTAGATCATCTTTTTGCATCGACTATCTTTTTACCTTATATAGAAAGTTTAGGTTTAGAGAACCTGACTATCGCATCACCAGATATGGGAGGTTCTAAAAGAGCTTATGCGTATTCTAAATTCTTGGAGTCGGATGTGGTAATTTGTTACAAACAACGAAAAGAAGCCAATATTATCGACACCATGGAGTTGATTGGTGAAGTAAAAGGAAGAAATGTAATTTTGGTTGACGATATGATTGATACTGGAGGCACATTGGCGAAAGCCGCAGATTTAATGATAGAAAAAGGAGCATTGAGCGTAAGAGCTATTTGTACTCATGCCATTTTATCTGGAGCTGCCTACGAGAAAATAGAAAATTCAAAATTACTTGAATTGATTGTGACTGATTCTATTCCGTTGAAGAAAGAATCAAACAAAATAAGAGTAGTAAGTTGTGCGCCACTTTTTGCAGAAGTAATGCAAATGGTTCAGAACAACAATTCCATCAGCGGAACATTTTTGATGTAAAATACAAGTGATTAGCTTTTAGTAATTAGTGAATGGTCAAAATAGAACACTAAACTTTACCAAAAGAGTAATCAAAAAGAAGAAGTAGATTATCCTAAATGATTAGCTAATTACTAATCACTAGACGCTAATCACTTAATAACAAGAGTTTAATTAATAACTATATAAAATTTTTACAATGAAATCGATTACAATTAAAGGATCAGAAAGAGAAAGCGTGGGCAAAGTTGCTACTAAAGCCTTACGTAATGCTGGAGCGGTTCCTTGCGTGTTATACGGAGGAGATCAACCAGTGCATTTTTCTGCAGAAGAAAAAGCATTCAAAAACTTGGTTTACACTCCAAACGCACACACAGTTGTGATTGAGTTGGAAGGAAAATCATTCAATGCAGTTTTGCAAGACATTCAGGTTCACCCAGTGTCTGACAAAGTTTTACACATTGACTTCTTTCAATTATTTGATGACAAAGAAATCACTATGGAAGTTCCTGTAAAAATCACTGGAGTATCTCCTGGAGTACTTTTAGGTGGTGATTTACGTTTGAACACTCGTAGATTAAAAGTAAAAGCTTTACCAAAAAATCTTCCTGATTATGTTGAAGCTAACATTTCAGAGCTTCAAATGGGTAACAAATTATATGTTACTAAATTAGTGGTTGATAATTACAAATTATTGCACCCAGACAACACTGTAGTTTGTCAAGTGAAGATTTCTCGTGCGGCTATGAAAGCAGCTCAAGAAGCAGCAAAAGCAGCAAAAGCAGGTCCTGCAAAAGGAAAGAAAAAATAATACTTTTTCAAATTATATTCAAGAAAGCATCAGTTCTACAACTGGTGCTTTTTTTGTTTTATGTAGCTTTATAATTCCCCTAAAATGCTTCAACAGTAAATACCAAAATATCTTACATTTAGTTAGGATTATTCATTATATTTGAAAAATAAGGAAAAAACAAGATTTGAGTTAAATCTATTTTAAACAAGACTATCTATATAATCATGGAAAAATCAAATTCTAACTTTTATCTAGCAGCCAAAAAAATATGGGGAACGGTTGCCAAAAGTGATTCCGAATACACGCTAGATCTTGAGCAACAACTCGAGTTTCACAAACAATTGCTTAATCTTCTTCAAGTAGGTCCGTTTTATTACTTTATTTTTAATATTTTTCAAGGCGAATTTGATTTTATCAGCGATAGTGTAAAAGAAGTTTTAGGATACGAACCACAAGAAATGACTACAAGGTTTCTTTTAGAAAATGTGCATCCAGAGGATAAGGATTACTTGCTTCATTATGAAAATAAAAGTATTGCGTTTTTTAAAAGTATCCCCTTCGAAAAAATTAAAAACTATAAAGCCCAATACGACTTTAGGATAAAAACCAAGAATGACACCTATATAAGGATACTACAGCAAATCATACCTATTGATTATAACGAAACTAATTTTTATAAATCTTTAGGATTACAAACAGACATTTCACACATAAAAAAAGAAGGCATCCCATGCTTTTCTATAATAGGGATGAATGGAGAACCTTCTTATCACAATATAAAAGACTCGACTGTATTCACGAAGACTTATGATATCTTTACCAAAAGAGAAAGAGAAGTTTTAAAACTTATAGTAGAAGGTAAAAGCAGCAAAGCCATAGCAGACGAATTAAACATAAGCCTGCATACCGTTAACACTCATCGAAAAAAACTCCTTACTAAAGCAGACTGCAAATCCCCTATTGATTTAGTGACTAAAGTTATAAACGAAGGCTGGATATAACTATTTATACAACTAAAAGTCAAACTCTATATTGATTTTATTCTAACTAAATTCGAAAGCCAGATTGACCTAAGTACAATCAAAAATTAACCTTACTTTTGCACCATGATAAAATGGTTGAACAATCTGTTTTCAAAAACAAAAACAGACGACAATTTAGATGTTATGAAGAAATTTTTAATCGTTGGACTCGGCAATATCGGTGCCGAATATGTAAACACAAGACACAATATTGGATTTAAAGTAGTAGATTTTTTAGCAAGAAAAGAAGGGCTTGATTTTCAAACCGTAAAACTAGGCTCGCTAGCCGAATACAAATTCAAAGGACGCACTTTCTTCCTATTGAAACCCAATACCTACATGAACTTGAGTGGTAAAGCTGTGCAATATTGGATGGACAAGGAGAATATTCCCCTCGAAAACATTATGGTTATTACTGATGATTTGAATCTTTCTTTCGGAACCATTCGTATCAGACCTAAAGGTAGCGACGGCGGACATAACGGACTCAAAAACATCAACTTGGTTTTGAATACGCAGCAATACACTCGTTTCCGTTTTGGTATTAGCGACGAATTCAAAAAAGGGAAACAAGTAGATTATGTACTAGGTGACTGGGATGATGCTGAAAAAAACGCTCTTCCAGAACGATTAGAACTAGCTTCGGAAATCATAAAATCTTTTGGAACTGCTGGTTTAGAAAATACAATGACCAGCTTTAACGGAAAATAAAAACAACATTTTTGTTTATTTACATCTGTGATTTAGTAAAATACGTAAATTTGACAAAACATTCCTTAACCTATGAAAAAAATTTCCCCAAATTCTATTTATAAAATTATTGCAATTCTGTTCTTTTTCATACTAAATAATAGTTACGCTCAAGAAAAAAAATCAAACTCAAAAACACTATTTGGTGTTCCTGTAAGTAGCGGAAAGACAAATCCAAACAATGGAATTATTCGTTGCGCTACAACCGAATATGAAAAATCGCTTCAAGCAAAAAATCCAAAAAGGCTAACAGAAACACAGTTTGAGGCTTGGCTGTCCCCATTGGTCAACAAACAAAAAGCATTGAGAACCAGTTCCCAATCGGGTGGGATTATTACTATTCCTGTAGTAGTTCACGTGATTTATAACGGACAAGCCATTGGAGTTGCACCTAATATTTCGGATGCACAAGTACTTTCGCAAATTACTGTATTGAACGAAGATTTTAGAAGATTAGCAGGAACTCCTGGTTTTAACAACAATGCTGTGGGAACTGATACTCAAATTCAGTTTGCATTGGCACAAGTAGATCCAAACGGAAACCCGACCAACGGAATTGACCGTGTGAGTTTGTGCCAAGACGCTTGGGGAGAAACAGAAATTAATTCTACCGTAAAGCCAATTACTATTTGGGATCCAACACAATATATGAACATGTGGAGCGTGCAATTTGCTGACAGTCAACTATTAGGCTATGCTCAATTTCCAGATGCTTCTGGACTACAAGGACTTGATAATTCAGGCGGAAGTGCTAATACAGATGGAGTGGTTTCTAACTACAGTGTGTTTGGAAGTAGAGCTTATGATACAAACAATAGCTTTCTATTGCAATCTCCTTATGATAGAGGAAGAACAATGACTCATGAAGTAGGACATTGGTTGGGATTAAGACATATTTGGGGCGATGGTGATGGCGATCAAGATGCTAACACACCCGATTGTAGCGCTACTGATTATTGTGCTGATACTCCTCAAGTAGGATGGGAACATTTCACTTGTGGCACTTTTGATACTTGTCCGTTAGTAGCTGGAAATGATATGCCTGAAAACTATATGGATTATACAAACGATGCTTGTATGAACATTTTTACGCAAAATCAAAAAGATAGAATGACCACTATTATCAATAGTGCAGCACGAAGAAGTACCCTGAAAACATCTACCAAAAATAGTCCAATAGCCTTGTTTGCCAATGATGCAGAACTAAAACTCGAGTCGAGTTGCGACGTTCCCGTTTGTGGTGCTTCGACCAACCAAGCTTTAAAAAAAGTAATTATTTATAATAGAGGAACGAGTAATTTAACAGCTGCAACGATTAATTATAATATCAATGGTGGAGGAAACACGGTATATAATTGGAATGGAAACCTAGCTCCAAATCAATCAGCTGTATTTAGCATTACCATTAATGCAACAGCAAACGGAACTTTCAATGCCGCTATTGTCACCGCAAATGGAGTTACCGATCAAAGAGCATCAAACAATTCAATATCTGGAAGTTTTGTTATTCCAACATCTGCAACAAATTATTCTTACACCAATTATGTATTTAGATTGCAACAAGACTTATGGGGAAGTGAAACCACATGGAATCTCAAAGACGGTTCTGGTGCAGTTTTATATAGTGGTGGTTCTTACACTGATAAAGATGCTCTACCATTACCTGATTTAATAACTGAAAATTGGACATTGCCTAATAATAAATGCTATACTTTTACCATAAACGATTCTCAAGGAGATGGCATCTGTTGTGGCAGTAGTGGTAGTGGATATTTTGATATCAAAGCTACAGATGGCACTCTTTTGACCTCTGGAACTAATTTTAAATCTATTGCTAAATATACTTTTACCATTGGTTCACTTGGAACAAACGAATTCGAAACTTCTAGCGATATTTACTTATTTCCAAATCCGACCAAAGACTTGTTGAATATCCTTATCCCAAATGATTTTGGTCTGCCAAATAGTTTTAACATCAACAACGCGTTGGGTCAAAAAGTGAGTCAAAAAGAAGTTACCAAAGAAGCCGATTTAGTTATCAATACTTCGAGTTTGAGTAAGGGAGTCTATTTTATTACTATTGTGAAAAATGGACAAAAACGAACCTTAAAATTCATCAAAGAATAATTAGAAAAAATAATGTTTTAAAGAGGATTGATTTATTTCAATCCTCTTTTTTTATCTGTTATTATTAGCCTAAATTTGCAGCATTATAAAAAAAGACTGCTTTGAATATTTTTCATTCCATAAACGATTTTAAGTCAACCAAAAAAACCATTCTGACACTAGGTACTTTTGATGGTGTGCATATTGGACACAAAAAAATCCTTGAAAAAATGACTCAAAGTACAGTCAACGGAAAATACGAAAGCCTTGTGCTCACTTTTTTTCCGCATCCTCGAATGGTTTTGCACGGAGAATCTGCCGTAAAACTACTCAATACAATTCCTGAAAAAATTGATTTATTAGAAAAATTAGGCATTCAAAATCTCGTAATTCATCCCTTTGATGAACTATTTTCACAATTAACTGCCGAAGAATTTGTGAAAACTATTCTTGTTGAAAAACTACAAATTCAAAAAATAATTATCGGACACGATCATCGTTTTGGAAAAAATCGAACTGCCGATATCAACGACCTCATTCTTTTTGGGAAACAATATGATTTTGAAGTAGAACAAATTTCGGCAGAAGAAATTGATGCTGTTTCCATCAGTTCTACTAAAATAAGAAAAGCCTTGACCGAAGGAAGTATGGCACTTGCCAACGATTATTTAGGGTATCATTATTTTTTATCTGGTACAATTACTAGAGGCAAACAACTAGGACGCACCATTGGATTTCCAACAGCTAATTTTCAAATAGAAGAAAACTACAAACTAGTTCCTAAAAATGGAGTTTATGTTGTAAAAAGTATCATCAATCAAAAAACGGTTTATGGCATGATGAATATAGGTTTCAAGCCAACCGTAGCTGGTGAAAATTTATCTATTGAGGTGCATTATTTTGATTTTGATGCTGATTTATACAATCAAAAACTATCGGTTTCTTTGCTAAAATATCTTCGCCCAGAAGAAAAATTTGAGTCTGTAGATTTACTAAAAGAGCAGTTAGAAAAAGATAAGAAAGCGGCTTTAGTGTTTATAAAAAATTCATTATAATTCGTTAAATTTTAGATTGTTACATAAAAGTTGCTTATTTTTTGTGTAAATTTGATATGCCATTGTGCGCTAAAGTATTGTTTTTAACCTTTTAAAAATCAATCACATGAAAGTATCAAAAGAATTTTCCAATGGAGCGACTATCTTTGTTGGAATTAGCATTTATTTTTTACTAATGAATGTATTAGGATTAGCGGACAAATCTTATTTACGTCTGTTCAATATTTTTTTTATTTTCTATGGTGTAAACAAAACAATCCAAATGAATATCATGGAAGGCAAAGGAGCCTTTATTCATAATGCTACTGCTGCCATGAAAACATCACTTATAGCTGTCGCTTTAAGTATTATTGGGTTAATTGCATACAGTTATATGAAAGGTGGTGATGAATATGTACAATCCTTATCCGAAACTTTTTTGTTTGGAGGCAACCCATCTGTAATGACTTATAGCATTTGTCTTTTTTTTGAAGGAATTGCATCATCTGTAGTAGTCACTTTATTTGCTATGCTTTATTGGAACAATCGATTTGTAGTAGATTAATATCGATTCCTTTTTAACACCACAACTTTGTCGATTGGAACAATTTGACTACTTTTGACCCATCAAAAAATCACATAGATGAGTATCAAAAAACACGACTGGACGAAAGAAGAAATTATTGCAATTTATACTAAACCCATGATGGACTTGCTTTTCGAAGCAGCAACTGTTCATAGAGAACATCACGATCCAAATGTGGTTCAGGTATCTACATTATTGTCTATAAAAACAGGTGGCTGTTCTGAAGACTGTGGATATTGTCCACAAGCCGCACGATACAATACTGGGATTGAAGGAAATGACTTAATGTCCGTTAGTCAGGTAAAAGCGCAAGCCTTAAGAGCTAAATCTAGCGGTTCGTCTAGAGTATGTATGGGAGCTGCTTGGCGAAATGTAAAAGATGGTGAAGAGTTTGATCAGGTACTAGAAATGGTTCGTACCATCAATAAAATGGATATGGAAGTGTGTTGTACGCTTGGAATGATTACCGAAAATCAAGCCCAACGATTGGCTGAAGCAGGACTTTATGCTTACAACCACAATATTGACACTTCCGAAGAATATTATAAAGAAGTTATTTCGACTCGTGGTTTTGAAGACCGTTTGCAAACCATTGAAAATGTTCGCAAAACCAATGTTACTGTTTGTAGCGGTGGAATCATCGGAATGGGCGAAAGCATCGAAGACCGTGCAGGAATGCTAGTAGCACTTGCTACTTTGAATCCACAACCAGAATCAGTGCCTATTAATGCTCTTGTTGCTGTAGAAGGAACACCTCTCGAAGAACAAAAACAAGTAGAAATTTGGGAAATGATACGAATGGTAGCTACTACTCGAATTGTGATGCCAGAAACTCAAGTACGTCTTTCAGCAGGAAGAATTAATATGAGTCGTGAGGGTCAAGCCATGTGCTTTTTGGCTGGAGCCAATTCTATTTTTGCAGGAGATAAATTGTTGACTACTCCTAATAATGATGCCAACGACGATATTAAAATGTTTGAAATGTTAGGTCTAAAAAATCAAAAACCTTTTGCTAAAGCCTCGCAAAGAGAAACTGTAGAAGCCGAAGATTCTAAATTTGTTCCTCTTGGTGAAAAACCAAAATGGTCTCGACCTGGTCATACTATTGAAAGAAATTTAGAAGCTAGTACAAAAGGAAAATAAATACTAGCCAAACTGTTTAAAAAGAACAAGTTTAAAAGAGTATTGAATCTCACCAAAAAGCTTCTAACACAACCGTTAGAAGCTTTTTTTTAAATTAAAACAAATAAGAAACATGAAAATTAAGCTACTATTACTCACTGTTTTTTTTGGATTCAGTGCTGTTTTTGCAAATCCATCAGCTAAAAAACGTATTTTAATTTATACCAAAAATGGTAAAGGTTATGTACACAAAAACATTGCTTCTAGCGTGGAAGCGTGGAAGAAAATTGGCGAAGAAAACAATTTAATTGTGGATGTTTCCGATGATCCAGCCGTAATGAATACCGAAAATTTATCCAAGTACAGCTGTCTGATTTTTTCGAATACTTGTAATGCTATTTTTGATACCGAACAGCAAAAGCAAGCCTTTGTAGATTATATTCATTCTGGTGGTGCTTTCGTAGGCATTCATAGTGCATCTGATTCTGAAAAATCTTGGCCTTGGTATGCAACAATGGTCGGTGGGAGATTCAAAAGACATCCTGCTTTTCAGTCTTTCGAAATAAAAGTCATTGATAAAAATCATCCTGCTACTTCGATGCTGGGAGAAACATGGAAAAAAGAAGATGAGTGCTATTATATGAATGAATTCAATCCGAATATTCATATCCTTTTAGCAGCCGATATGCGAACGGTCAATGACAAAGAAAAAGAAGTCTATCCTGGACGCACTTTTGGCGATTATCTACCATTGGCTTGGTGTCATGAATTTGAAGGCGGAAGAGTTTTCTATACCGCTTTAGGTCATGACAGTAAAGATTATACTAATTCTGTATATCTGGAACATATTACAGGCGGACTTTTATGGGCATTAGGAACGAATTCAAAAAAGTCAAATTCGAAGCGAAAATAAATTATTTCTATTTTCTCAAATACAAACAATGATTGTAATAATCAATAATTCCTTTACCTTGCATTAGAATATCGGCACCAATGATGCCGTGAACAGGTTTGGCTTTATAAGCAATCAAAGCTTCATTAACATGAGATAAGTCAAAAATCACCAAATCAAATTCACGGAATTTCCAATCGCCTAATTGCAGTTTATTGCCGACAGAAGTTTGTGTCAACATCCCCGTTGCACCGGCACCCGAAGCTTTGGTTTTAGAATCGTTAGCTGTGAGTTGAAACAATCCGATACTTTCAAAACCAACGCAACTGTTAGAAGCTCCTGTATCCAGAATAAAATTACCTTTCACGCCATTAATCTTCGCTTTGATGAGCAAATGTTGGGTTTTAGAAATCTTGAATTTTATTTTTTTGTAGTTTTCTTTTTTAAGAATATAGGGAAGGTAATTCATTTTCGAAAGTATTTGAAGACCAAAAATAATCCAATTACAATCAATAACCCAATAATATAAAAATAATAATTCGTTGGTGCTTCTGGCTTTTCAATTGAACCATAATAAACAAAAGCACTCCAATAATAAGGCGATTTTTTAGCATTCGAAATGGATTCGTCATTTAGGAAATCGAGTTTGGCATTGGCATTCGCTTCGAAGTAAGATTGGTCATTTTTAATGTTTCTGTAAAACTTATCCATAAAAACCGAAGTAGTAAAATCGTTTACTTTCCAAAGAGAAAACAATAAATTTTGAGCTCCAGCAAATTGAAATCCTCTGGCAACGCTCATCGCTCCTTCGGATTTGTAGAGTTTTCCAATTCCGGTTTCACAAGCACTTAAAACGACCAAATCAGGATTGATATTGAGGTTATACAACTCGGAATACAAGATTTCTTGGTCATAAAACTTGATACTTGCTGACGTTTGAGTATCTCCCGAACTGGCATGTGTAGATAAATGTAAAATCGAATAATGGTTTGCATTCTTTTTAAAGTTATCGAAAGTAGCATTTTTGTTGTCAAAAAACTGACCATCGAAATTGCTTTTTATCGATTGCATTTCTTTTTTGGAAAAAGTCAATTCATAATTCGTTTTTTCGAAAACGGGAAAAATTCCGAGTACCGATTTTTTATCGTTTGAAATGGATTTCCCATTCAAATAAAAGCTAGCCGAATTGTTATAGGCTATCCTGAAATCATGCAGCAAATAGTGCATTTGGGTAAAATTCGTCGTGTTGGATTCTTTAGTAATTAAGGCTTCAAAAGGAAGGAAATTTAATAATCCATCAGGGACAATGACGAGGTTTTGGTAAGTGGTATTGATTGGCAATTGCAGCATTTTATAAAGCGAATTACCATAATGATTATAACCCGAAATATCATCTGTAATTTTATTAGTATCACTAAAATAATCCAAAAATGAAATTATTTCTGGAATAGCAGTGTCTGTAATGTAAATGTATTTCAGCCTTATTCTTTGATTTGCCAAAGTAAAAATATAGATTTTTTCAAAGCCCGAAAAATACTCCACCATAATGGCTTTGTCTTTTTCGAGTTTAGAATACAAGACTTTTATATCTAAATTTTCAGCTGAATCGACTTGGTTTTTCGACCTGATTTTCTTTAGCGAAAGCATCAATTCGTTTTGTTTTTTATTGGCTTCGTTTATTTTGGAAACGTTTGCCAAATCACCTTTTTGTTGTTCTTTTAGGATTTCGTTATTCCAGTTTTGCAATTGTTCTAAATGCAGTTTTTCTTCTCTGGAAGTAGTTTTTTTGGTGGAAAGATAGTTTTTCAAAACACCCGATTTGGTTCGTTCCGCAAGTTGAAACGCTTTTTCTAAATAACTGATTTTGCCTTCTTTTTGATGCAACAAATCATAAATAGCAATGCACTTTTCGGTGCGATTTCTAATTCTAATTTGGTTGATGATTTTAGAATTTTCATAGACCAATAAGTTCGAGAACAACTCTTCTATTTGGAACGAAAGAGCATATCCTTCCAACGCCTTTTTGGGTTGATTTTGATTCACAAAAATTTCCGCTTGCAAGTCTATTGCGTCCAATAAAATGGTTTCTGCATAAAGCGAATTGACATTAGGAAAACTATTTTTTGAACTCGAATAATTGGGGATTAAAGTCTTGAAAACGGATGATAAAATGGTGCTAGCTTCTGAATATTTTTCTTGCTGAAACAATAAATTAGCTTCTTCCAGTTTGAATTTGGCTAGTTTTCGAGGCACAATATTAGCAGTTAAAAAGAAATATTTTTTTGCTTTTTCAAAATAGGAATTGGCTAATTCATGGTTGTGCCATTGGATATTTAATGCCGATAAGTTGCGGTAACAATTCGCCAGTGTTTCACTTTGAGTTTTGTCGGATTTCAATAACTGAATGGCAGCAAAATAAGAGCCTTCTAGTTTTTTGAAAATGTCTGGAATAGGTTTGGACAAACTTGGATTTTTATAACTTAATACATAATTGTTTCCCAAATTGTTCAACAAATTTCCTTTTTGCGTAGGGGTCAGTTTCTCCTTTCTAATGTTTTTTTCGAGTAAATCAATAGCCTCATTTATTCTACCTGTATTTTGATACACATTCGACAAATTGAGAATAGCTGCAATTTTTTGCGATTGATTTCTATCGGTATTGGCAATAAAATAATACTGTTTGATAGTGTTTTCGGCATTGTCAAAATCCCCAATAATTGTGTAAAGATTACCCAATGGTTTCAGACAATATTCGGTAATATCATAATTAGAAAGTTTGTAGTTTTGATAAATTTTCCAGGCTTTTTCATAACTTGAAATGGCTTGATGAGTCTTGCCAAATTGATTTTCATAATAGGCTTTGTTGCAATTTAAAACCACAATGGCTAGGAATTCATTCTTGATTTTCGGTTTAGCGTTTTTCCAAAAATTACGTTCCGTTTGCGTCAAATTTGACAATCCTTCAAGGGTTGGATTCACAACATAAGCATCAATCGCATTGTAAATCTGATCTTCTGTTGCAAGCGAATTTTGTCCAAAAACAGTTAGATTTAGGAATAGTATTAGACACAAAAAGGGTTTAATCCAATTCATTTAATAATTGTTGCACTTGGTCATACTCTTCAAAATCATCTGGAATGGTCAATAGAATTTCTTTACAATCTTTGTATTTTTTCTGTTTTAATTTAGAAAGAGCCAAATACCAAGTGGCTTTGTTTTTATAAATAGAAGTTCCAGTTTGTAATGCAGTCAAATTGCTTTCGGCTTTTTTAAATTGATGATCTTCTAAAAGTGAAATCGCATAAAAATATTGAATTTCAGCTGATTTTTTCTCTTTTAAAATATTTTCGAAATATGGAATGGCGGTTTTATACTCTTTTGTGTTAAAGGCATCTTGTGCCAATTTTAAATTTTCGCTTACATCGCCTCTTTCAACAAAACTTGCCATTTCGGGATGATTGTAATCTTCAAAAGATGGATTTATATTCTGAAAAACAAATAATCCGAACAAGATTGCCACAGAAGCCGCAACGGCATAATGCCAAGCTCTTAAATCAATCACTTTTGATTTTTTAATCTTGAAATGATCTTTAGAAATGGATTTTAAATTCTTTTTAAAAGCATTTAATTCTCCGGCATTGCCAAATTTATTGTCCAAATGAAGCTGCAATTCCTTGAAAATTTCAAATGCTGTAGCCAATTCTGGGTCTTCTGACAATTGTTTTTCAAAAGATATTTTTTCTTCGGCAGATAATTCATTTGCCAAATATTGGTCGAATTCTATGTAGCGTTCCTCATTCATGACTAATTCATTTTTAAAGAGTTAAAGCGATTGGTTTCCTGAATCCACTGGGTTAATTGACCTACACACAACGATTTTTTCTTTCGAACATAACCATAGGTCACGTTGAGTTTTTCGGCAACTTCCTCCATCGATTTGATGGTGAAACTCAATTTCAATAACTCTTGGCATTTGTCGCCTAGTTTTTGAAACATCGTGTCAAAAAGTTGCTGTTTTTCGTCGAACAATTCAGTTTCTGTAACCATTTGTTCTGTGGATTCAGTATTAGATGCCAAATCTTCATTGATTGTTACCCCTTTATTCGAAGATTTTTTTATTTCGTTCAACCATTTTCTTTTACACAATAAAAAAAAGTAAGCATCAAAGGGGCAAGTGAGTTGCAATTTATTGGCTTTGGCCTGATTGAAAAGCAAAATCATAATTTCCTGAACCACATCTTGAGCCTGATCTTCATCGCCAGAATTGTTCCTGATATAAGAAACAACTTTGGGAACAAACTTCTTGTAAATAGATTGAATTATTGCTGAATCATTATTAGCAAGTCCTTCAATATAGATTTGGTCGGGATGAATCGTATTAGCCATAAAAAAACTTTTTTCGAAAATACTAAAAAAAGGGGTAACAAATATAAAACCAAGTTGATATAACAGTATAAATCAAGAATTGAAACTTTTAAAACTTTTAGATTATGGAAAATTTAAAGAAAATAGGAATCTCATTCGTCAGTAAACTTTGGGTATTAATTACCCGATAAAAAAAAATTAAAAGAAAGGGTAACAATATCAAACCCGAATTGATATTAAATTAAATAACCATTTTAAATAATAGAAATTATGAAAAATCAAATTAAAAACATCGGACTTTTAGCTTTAGCAACAATCTTCTTTACAAGTTGTACGAACAATGACAATTTGGATCCCATTCCGCCAACAGCAGCTGCATTCAAAGGAATTACACAATCTGGAATAAAGAAAAATACTCAAAATTTTACCGCAACAGCAGGAACAGGAACAATCACATTAACTTCAGCAAAAGGAGTAGTTATCACACTTAACGGAAATGCTCTTACTAAAAACGGACTTCCCGTAAATGGAGCAATTGACATTGAATACATTGAACTTTTCGACAAAGGAACGATGTTGGTTACCAACAAACCTACTATGGGAATTATGGCAGATGGTAAAAAAAGTTTACTCAAATCGGGAGGAGAATTTTTTATCCAAGCTTCACAAGGCGGAGTAAATTTAGTCTCAACGGGTGCTATACAATTGCAAGTTCCTGCTAATTTAACTGGCGGAATAGATAATGCCATGACTTTATGGAAAGGAGAAATAGATACTAACGACAATCTGGCTTGGAAAGAAGTAAGAGACGCTGCTGGAGGAAAAGGTGGTGTTGGCGCACAAGGAAATACCTATTATGTGACGTTTGGAAACTTTGGATGGACGAATGTGGACAAATTCTACAGCGATCCTAGACCTAAAACCACTATTCTTGTTGATGCTCCCGATGGATATGACAATACAAATAGTGCCGTATATTTATCTTATGATGGCGAAGGACAAAATGCTTTAGCAAATATGGATACTTACACAGCGGCTGGATTATTCAGTGAACATTATGGACAAATTCCAATAGGACTGGCTTGCCACGTTATTTTTGTAACAGAAGATAATGGACAATGGCGATACGGAATCAAAGCGGTTACAGTGGCTGCAAACGATATTTTTTCTTTTACTCTTGCAGAAACTACGACAGGAACAGAAGCCCAATTAGTTGCTGCCATCAATGCGATACAATAGCCTAGAATAGAAGTTTTTAGATAAAGTGGTGATTTGCTCACCACTTTTTTCTATTTTTAGAACCTTAACTAAACCAAAAGATTATGAAAAAACTACTATCGCTTTTCTTTATTCTCTTTTATCTATTTTCATTTTCGCAAACCAAAGTAAAAGATACGGTAACCCGAAGAGCTAATATTACATATAATCAAAAAGGGAATGCCGTAAAATTCAAACCCGAAACGCCACCATTAATCCCTATTGCTGGTGCGCCTAAACCATTTTATTCTTATTTATGGGAAATGGGCGATGGTCATTACAGCAAAGAAGCCGAACCCAAACACGTTTATAAAAATAAAGGAACTTACAAAACTAAACTGGCGGTAACCAATAATTACGACAACGGAAAACCACCAGCAACACGACCAAAATCAGTCGCTGTAAACGAAATTGCGGAGGAAGAAATTTACACCGATATTGCTTCTATTGAAGATCAAAATGGATTGGTTATCCAAAAAAATGCTGACCCCATTCCAGACCAAGAAATGGAAGTTATTGTGAGTTATCAAAACATGGAAAACTACGTAACGGATGGAAAATTATACCTTTTTTACAACGAAAAACAATTCAAGAACAACAATTTCGAATTGATCGATTTCCGAACTTATGCTGGTGAGAAAGAAGTCAAAGAAAATCTCGTAGCAACTGTAGATGATTTGGAAAATTCAGATTCTTATTTGGCTTCTGGAAACGCCTTGGTGAAAGTTCAAAAAAGCAAAAACACAACAACTGAAATAGATTTGGACGCTACTTTATTAGACGCTTATAAAACATACAAAAACGTAACGATTCTGGAGTTTTATGGAGCGAATCCAGGCGAAACCCGTAACGTGTTTTTTACCCACAAAACCACTCCCGAAATGATTAAAGATACCAGTGCTACCGTAACGATGCGAAGTGTATTTGTGCCAAACAGGAGTTTTAAAAACCATAAAGTCAAAAATCTTGAAATGGAAATTGTGACTTCACATGATCCTAACAAAATGGGGTCGAACGGCAGTTTTATGAATTACAGATTGGTGCGTTTCAAAAGAGTGAATTTCAAAACTCGTTTTCAAAATAATGGCGAAGGACCAGCTAGAATGATTCGTTTAGAAACTGATATTCCGGATATGTTCGACAAAAAAACATTTCAAATTGAAGATATGTATCCCAAATGTCCGATTTGTCCAAAAGAAGAGGAGCCAACTGTTAGTTGTTTGGACACTATTATCAAGCAAAAACAGATTTTCTTTACCTTCAAAAACATTTATTTACCAGGAAGCGAACAAAAAAATGTCAAAGAAAAAGACAGTACTAAAGGCTTTGTCAAATATTCGATGAAATTCAACAAAGACTTTCACAAAGTAAATACCAAAAGTAGGACCGCTATTATTTTCGACAAAAACGAACCAATTATTACCAATTATGCCACTACTCGTTTCTCGCCAGGCATTTCTATTGGAGCAAAAGCAGGATATAATTTTTATCCGAGTTTAGATAATTCTAAAAGTTATTTTGTCGGAGCAACAATTTCTCCTTTCAAAGCGTATCGTTTTTATTGGCAAGCCGAATTAATCAATAGTCTCCATAAATACAATAACGGTACCACTATAACTACGGGTTTTACAACCTCTCCAAATGGAGTAAGACAACCTACACGAACCACCACCACACTAAATTATTCCAATATCAATAACGAAATTCCCCTATTGATTAGATACAATATCAATAATTTTATAGGAATTGGAGCGGGTATCCAAGCCAATATTAACGCTTCAGAAAAACAAGAAGAACATACTAAAATAGACTATTTCGAGTCAGAAAAACCAGATTCTCCTATCCTAAAAACTGAAGAAAATACCATTTCAAACAGCAAAACTTTTACCAATTTCAAAACTGGACTATTGTTCGATTTAACACTTGGAGCTGCTAGAATTGGTCCAAGTTTAGGAGCAAGATATGTACTGAATTTCGAGGAAAATTTCAATTATGTGCAGCTATATGCTATTTGGAAGTTTTAATCCAGAAACAGTGATTAAGTGATTACAATTATTTAATTAATACGTTTTCAATATTTAAGCCACTCGTTTTCAACGTAATTAGTAATTTTTAATTCGTAATTGACACTTAGTTCCTTAAGATTGTATCTTTGCGGTAATAATAAATTACCATGATAATTACTGATACGCACACTCATTTGTATTCCAACGAATTTGACGAAGATCGTAACGAAATGATTCAGCGCGCTATTGATGCTGGAGTTTCACGCTTTTTTATTCCTGCAATTGATTCGGCTTACACTCAATCGATGTACGATTTGGAAAAAGTTTTTCCTAAAAATATTTTCCTAATGATGGGTTTGCATCCTACTCATGTCAAAGATAATTATCAGGAAGAATTAGAACATATTGAAGAAGAATTAGCCAAGAGAAATTTTTATGCTATTGGAGAAATTGGCATCGATTTGTATTGGGATAAAACCCATTTACCACAACAGCAAGATGCTTTTAGAAAACAAATTCAATTAGCCAAAGAATATAAATTGCCTATCGTGATTCATTGTAGAGAAGCTTTCGACGAAATTTTCGAAATCCTAGAAGAAGAAAAATCGGCTGATTTATTTGGAATTTTTCATTGTTTTTCTGGCACTTATGAGCAGGCATTACAAGCCATTTCGTATAATATGAAACTCGGAATTGGCGGAGTGGTGACTTTCAAAAACGGGAAAATAGATCAATTCTTGAATCAAATTGATTTGACGCATATTGTTCTCGAAACGGATTCGCCTTATCTAGCTCCAGTTCCTTTTCGTGGGAAACGAAATGAAAGCAGTTATATAATCAAAGTGATAGATAAATTAGCTGAAATTTACAATTTACCAAAAGAAGAAATAGCACGCATTACTACCGAAAATTCTATAGCTATATTTGGGATTTAATGTAGAATTCGCCTATTTTTGTTAAAATTTTTGTTCATTTGTTCTTAAAAAAATATGCTATATGTCAAAATTTGACGCTATCCGTCCATTTTATGATACCGAAGTAAATGATGCCATTCTAAAAGTGGTCGATCATCCTATGATGAAGGCATTGATGAACTTTACTTTTCCAGAATTGGAAGATGAAGTTTGGAAAGAACAACTTCGAAGAACCCATTCTACAAGAGATTTTCAATGCAATTTTATATATCAAGCACTCCAAAAAGTGTTGGAAACTACTTCCGATGGACTCACAACTTCGGGTTTTGAAAAACTAGAATTAAACACCGCTTACATGTTTATCTCGAATCATCGGGATATTCTTTTAGATACTTCTTTGCTTAATGCTTGTTTGTTCGAACATAAGTTAGTGATGACAGCTTCTGCTATTGGGGACAATTTGGTAACCAAATCTTTCTTAAAAGTATTAGCGAAATTGAATCGAAATTTCTTGGTTCAAAGAGGATTATCGCCTCGTGAAATGTTACAAAGTTCCAAGTTATTGGCAGAATATATCAGCAAATTATTGCAACACGAAAATCGTTCGGTATGGATTGCACAACGTGAAGGAAGAACCAAAGACGGAAATGATGCCACAAATCCTGGTGTTCTGAAAATGTTAGCCATGGCTTCTGACGAGGAAAATTTGATGGATTATTTCAAGAAAATTAAAATAGTTCCTGTTTCTATTTCTTATGAATATGATCCTACCGATGCCTTGAAGATGCCACAACTTTTGGCCGAAGCCAATCAAGAAATTTACATCAAAGAAAAAAATGAAGATTTTATCAATTTGATGAGTGGAATTATGGGACAAAAAAGAAGAATCCACATTCACCTTGGCGATGTTTTGGATACTGAATTAGATACCATCAAAGCCGAACACGATAATTCGAATAAGCAAATTCAAGCCTTGGCTCAAGTTATAGACGATTCAATCATAACAAGTTATAAATTATGGCCAACTAATTATATCGCTTACGATATTGTAAATCAAACCAATACTTATTCTGATTTATACACTGAAAATGAAAAATCTCTTTTCGAACGCCGATTAGAAAGAAGAATTGATTGTAATAATCCATTGGCAATGCAAAGTTTCTTGGCAATGTATGCCAATCCTGTTGCCAATAAGTTGAAATACGAAAATGCAATTTAAGACCAAAATCCTCTTGATTTATACCGGTGGTACCATTGGTATGAAGAAGGATTTTGAAACGGGAGCACTCAAAGCTTTTAATTTTAGTAAATTATTGCAAAAAATCCCCGAACTGAAGCAATTGGATTGCGAAATCGAAACCCTTACTTTCGAAAATCCAATCGATTCCTCGAATATGAATCCTGAAAAATGGGTTGAAATTGCCGAAATTATTGAGAATAATTATGCCAATTTTGATGGATTTGTAGTTTTGCACGGATCTGATACCATGTCTTATTCGGCTTCAGCATTGAGTTTTATGCTCGAAAATTTAACAAAACCAATTATTTTTACAGGCTCACAATTGCCAATAGGAGATTTAAGAACTGATGCCAAAGAAAATTTAATAACCGCCATTCAAATTGCTGCTTTACGCCAAAACGATGAAGCGGTAATACAAGAAGTTTGCTTGTATTTTGAATATAAATTGTATCGAGGCAATCGAACTACAAAAATTAATGCCGAAAATTTCAATGCTTTTGATTCGCCCAATTATCCTGCGCTGATAACTTCTGGCGTGCATTTTAAAATTAATCACGAACTTTTTTGGACTAAAACCGAAGTTGGAGATTTAAAAATCCATAAAAATTTTGATACTCGTGTAGCAATCGTAAAAATGTTTCCAGGCATTAGTCAAGCCGTTTTGAAAGCTATTTTTGAAATTCCAACACTCAAGGGAGTGGTGTTAGAAACCTATGGAGCTGGAAATGCACCCACCGAAGATTGGTTTATATCTTTACTGAAAGACGCAATAACAAGCGGATTGCAAATTGTTAATGTCACACAATGCGATGCTGGAAGCGTTAGTATGGGACAATATGAAACTAGTACTTCCATGAAAGAAATAGGAGTGATTTCTGGAAAAGATAGTACCACCGAAGCAGCGATTACTAAACTAATGTTTTTGTTAGGACAAAATACTGCGCCAAATAATTTTAAAACCTTATTTGAAACTTCATTGCGAGGAGAAATTTCATAAAAATCCATTTTTAATTTTCTTTAGTCATTTTTTTTCGTGTTATTTGCATCCTCAAAATAATAGAGAGGTGTCCGAGTGGTTGAAGGAGCTAGCCTGGAAAGCTAGTATATGGGTAACTGTATCGAGGGTTCGAATCCCTTCCTCTCTGCGAATTAAAAAACCCCAAAGACGTTAGTTTTTGGGGTTTTTCTTTATTGGTCATGAAAAGTAGTGCTTTAGAAAACTATTTTATTGGTTACTATTGTACCATTTTGCAATGTAGTTTTTACCATTATAACTTGACGATTTGAAGCCAAATTCGCTATTACAAATTCATTAGTATCAACCCCTTCTTTTTGAAAGATCTGTTTTCCTGACAAATCATAAATAGCTACTTTTTCGATAGTTTCAGCAAAAGAATTGATTTTTATTTGTTTGTTTTTATTAGACACCAAAACTCTATTTTTTAAAGAATTGAAAGTATCGGTACCTAAATTAGAGCTGGTGTAACGCAATACAAAACGATTCTCAAAAGTTCCTACTGTGGAATTAAACACGTAAGGTTCTTCTTTAAGATCATGAATTACATTCAAATCTTTGTCTTCTAAATAAATGCCTTGTTCTTCTAGAAATAAACCATCCATATTATTAATAGATATATTAGTGCTTCCAGCCAAATCCATTTTGTATCCTAGCGGAATAATATCAGCATCGGAAAACGGCAAAGCTCTACCTTGAATACCCATTTTATTTGTCCCTAGCAAACTGTACAATAAAAAAGGAAGATCTGCATCAAAAACATAAGAATCATAACCTCCTTCATAATTATTAGTAGCATTCTCTACATAAGCAATCAAAATCTGGCTTGATTTAGTCGAACTGTTTTTCAAATCCAACCAAACTCGATGTCTTTCAATCTCTTTAATTTTATTTCCTTTTTTGGTTTTATAAAAGTTAGTATTATTGTTAGATTCACGCATGGTATTATTAAACTTCAAATTTCCTGCAATATCATTTTGCACAAAAAAACCTTGACCAGAGGCGATATAATCTGTTGGTACCTCATCATTTCCTGTTCCTGAATTTCCTGCATTAAACCCTGATAAATTTCTAGAAGCATAATCCGAAGAGCTAAAATCAGTCCCTATCAAACGATTATTGTGTGTCCAGAAATACAAAGTTCCTTCTAATACATTCGTCGGATTTAACACAGCGTCATATAGATTTTCGTTTATGAAATCTTCGGCATTAATTGCTGATGGATATGGATTTCCTATCAAACTCAAACCTACATCCCCCGGCGGAGTAGTCACTGCTAGAGTAAAAGGGCCATTGTTAGGCACTCCAACAAACTGAAAAGGGGTAACAGTTGGCGTAACTGTAGAAGCTGTTTCTGGAGCGCGAATTGAATAGCCTACTCCTTTTTCAAAAACAGCCGTTGCAGGATTTTGTGTTTCATAATTATTTATTACACTATTAAAAGTGTAAAATTGTGAAGTATCCGTATTAGGTGAAAAATTTGATAAAGTTTGTGTTCCTGTTGTTGGCGAAGACCAGAAAGTACTATCTAATTTAAGAATTGGTGTGGTGTTTCTTTTTATTACAACATTTCCAGTATTAGCACCCGTATAAGTCGTTTGCAATAAACTTGCATTATTTTCGAATATCAAAGTCCCAGGACTTGTAACAGTTACCGCATCATCGACTGATACTGTAAAACCATCCTGAACCGTTACTACTCCATTTGTTATAATTAATGTGCTTGCAACGTCCAAATTAGCACCAATAGTATAAACTCCACTGGCTCCTGTAAACAGTAATTTGAAATAATCGCCAGCTGTAACCGTTTGTGCAGTTCCGTAATATTCTACCGTGCCAGAAGCAAAAGCTTTTCCGTTAGTAGCTCCTGAAAAACGAACTTTACCTTCCATTGCTTGTACTGTTGTGATGGTTAAAGTTCCTGTTCCCATATCCAAAACTGAATTGGAATCTAAAACATTTAGGCTATTGGTTGTTAGGTTATAATTATCCAAATTGAAAGTGGATGAACCACCAGTATTGATATTCAACTGTCCGCCAGTTACTATGTTTCCTGATGCCGTTTGTGTTCCCGAGGTATTATCCAATTCTACTGATGGTGTTCCGTTATAGGTTCCTGCTACAATCGTTTGTCCTCCTGTTAAACTAGAATATAAAATAGTGTTTGTCCAAGTTTTGCCTGTTGGCAATGGCAAAGCTGTTGTACTAGCTGTTCTTATTTGTCCAGCTCCAGAATTAATAAAAGCACCTGCCAAAGCAAAAGTAGTCATATCCAATACTGCGTTTGTTGCCACAGTCAAACCATTATTCACAGCAATAGCTTTTGTAGCTGTCACTATAGCTGTAGTATTGGTATTGTTTAAAGTAGCAAAAGTGATTGTTGCTGTTCCACCAATGGATTGCGCAACAGTTCCGTTAAAATTTACTATACTTGAATTAGGGATAAAAGTCCCGTTATTTATCCAATTGCCTCTTACTTGTAAGACATTCGATCCAGAAATAGTTAAAGTAGAGCCACTATTTATGGTAATATTTCTACAAATTCCACCTGATGCTCCAATGATAGGCTGATTAGACGAAGCTCCTATAATGACATTTGTAGTAGCCGAAGGTATAACTCCGCCACACCAGTTAGAGGCTGTACCCCAATCTGTATTTGTTGTTCCTAACCAAGTACCCGAAATACAAGAAGATGTTACGTTTAAAATACCCGTTGTAGTAGTTCCGAACCAAGTAGCATCTTTAGTAGTTGCTGCCGAAGCTGTTCCCCCATAAGAGCCTAGCGTAGTTTGCAAAACGCTATTCAAATACAAACTTTCTGCACTAGAAGTCGTTCCATTAGGAAATAATGCAGTAACTCCCGCACCAATAGAAAAGTCTTCTCGAATGGTTGTTGCACCTGCAAATGTTTTAATTCCTGAACCACTCAAAGTCAAAAAACCATAATTTTTTACTGCTACTGTCTGTGCTGTTCCGTTATAATTTACAACACTAGTAAGCCCTAAATTGTTTGTTGTAAATACCGGAAAAGTACTTGTTCCGCTTACTAACAAAGTTCCGCCATCGGCAAGATTTAATGTTGTTCCTAAAATAGCAACATTTCCATTATTTAAAGTTGCATCATCTGCAATATTCAATAAAGCACAAGTTTTTGCAGTCGCAACTGTTATAATTCCTGTATTAATAATACTCACTCCACCTGTAGCATTGAATGGTGTTATCCATTCTACATCCGAATTTCTTGGTGTAGCTGTATTGTATTGCAATGTAGCCGCAGTTCCATAAATAGGTGCTGCAGAAACCGTTGCGGCACCTTCCATAGAAAGAATTCCGTTTACTGTTGTTCCAGCGGCAACTGTTTTAAGTCCAGAATTAGAAACCGTAAGATTATTAAAAGTAGAAACTGCAGTCAATGTTTGAGCAAGACCTCCAAAATTTACTGTTCCTGTTCCTCTGGCGAAATTAGTTCCTGTTCCTGCCCAAGCTGTTCCTGCAAAATTAACATTCAACATACTCGAACCACCGTTCAAAGTTCCGCTGGTTAAGGTTACAGCACCTGTCAAAGTGTGATTTAAAGCAGTTCCTAAATTCAAGGTTCCTCCTGCTCCATTAACAGTTAATCCAACTGCGTTAACATCACTAACAAAAGTAGCTGTACCAGCAGTTTTGGTCATCGAAACCAATCCTGTGGTTGTAAATCCAGCAATATTTTGAGTACCTGTATTAGTTATAACAATTGGAGAACTTCCTGCCATAAAGGTTCCGCCACTATCAATAACAAAGTTTCCACCAAAAGTTAATCCTAGATTATTTGTAACTAATTTTCCTGTACCAGTTATAGTAAGCGGGCTATTTAATCCAAAGACTTTAGCCGTGTTTAATGTTATATTATTTGTTCCATTGATCAACACACCACCTGATGCGTTAAATGGCGAAATCCATTCTTCTGAAGTTATTATTCTAGCCGCAGATGTGTCGTATTGCAAAGTAGCATTAGGCCCATAAGTAACTACTCCTGATCCCGTTATAGTAACGGTTGCTGTACCAGCAATGGTCAACTTTCCGTTTACAGTTGGTGTTGTTTCAAAAGTTTTCACTCTAGTTCCACTTGTTCCTGAAAGCGTTAGGTTATTATACGTTAAAACCGCTGCAGCTTGGTTTCGATTTCCGTTGTATTCAACTGTTCCAGTTCCTGCAATAAACGTTCCTGCTGCTCCAGTAACATTAGTACCAATTTTCAAGGTACTTGACCCGCAATTCAAAGTTCCATTTGTTCGTGCCCAGTTTCCAGTAAATGTATGTGTTAATCCTGTTCCTAAATTCAAAGTCCCAGCACCGTTCAACGTAAATCCTCCTCCACTTACATTCCCAGTAAATGTTGCCATTCCTCCAGTTTTATCAGATCGAACCGTTCCAGTAGTGGTAAATCCTTGAATCGTTTGATTGGCACTACCCGTAAAATAAACTAATGCAGAGCCTAATGTAACAGTTCCTGAATTGGTATAATTCCCTCCTAAATACAACCTTCCTGCTGCCGAATAGGTTACTGTTCCTGTATTCGTAAAATCTCCTGCTGGTAAAATTCTACCTGAACTTACCGTAACAGTTCCGTTATTAGTAAAAAAACCAGTAACAGTAAGATTTCTAGAATTCTGATTTAATGTTGATCCTGCATTTACAGTTACACTTGCTACAGTTACAGTTCCTACAGAAGTAACCGTAAAACCTCCAGCAATAGTAACAACATCACCAGTTGTAGGCGCTGAAGCTCCTGGAGCACCACCTAATGTAGCAGACCAAACTGCAGTAGAACTCCAGTTACCAGAAGCAACCGAAAAACGATTGGCTGCATTTGCAAAAGAAACTGTCAATAATAAAAAGAATAGTAAAAAAAGGTTTTTTGTTTTTTGAGAATGTAGTTTTACAAGCATAAGATGTTGATTTTTAAAACCAAAATAGATTAATTTCGGTGCAAATATAAATCTTTTAAAGAATCATTTTAAATAAAGCACACCTAATTAATTCGAATAAAACCGTTTGAATGCAAATGTGTTTTATTTTACTAAAACAAAACTAATTTTAAACACATAGAATCATAGAAAAAAAAGAATTAGATAGCCAAATTATTGGTTCACATAGCTATGATTTACTTAAAAATAGTGAAACGTCTTGATTTTAAAATTAAAAACTATATTTCTATGTGTTTAAAAATCATAAATTTTGAATTACACCCAACGAGTAATTTTATATAACTTTGCTTTTATGAAATTTCCAAAAAATCTCGCTTCCAAACTCGAAATCCGTGAGCAAAACAATGCCCTTCGGAAATTACCAATACCCAATAATTTAATTGATTTTTCTTCTAATGATTATCTGGGTTTTTCAAAAAACAAAACCATTTTTGAAGAAACGCATCAGTATTTAATCAATAATAATTCTATCCAAAACGGAGCCACAGGTTCACGCTTAATATCTGGAAATCATCAAATCTATCAAGAAGCAGAAAAGTATATTGCCGAATTCCATCAATCGGAATCGGCTCTAATTTTCAATTCAGGATATGATGCCAATGTGGGATTTTTTAGTGCTGTCCCGCAAAAAGGAGAT
Source organism: Flavobacterium eburneipallidum (assembly GCF_027111355.2). Taxonomy (NCBI): domain Bacteria; kingdom Pseudomonadati; phylum Bacteroidota; class Flavobacteriia; order Flavobacteriales; family Flavobacteriaceae; genus Flavobacterium; species Flavobacterium eburneipallidum. Next base: position 691,052 of record NZ_CP114291.2, on the reverse strand, counting down.
TTAATTTTATATGACGAATTGTGTCACGCTTCTATTCGTGATGGAATTCAGCTTTCGAATGCCAAATCCTATAAATTCAAACATAATGATTTTGAGGATTTGGAACGGTTAATTTTAAAACCAACAACCAACAACCAGCAACCAACAACTATTTACATTGTTACCGAAACCGTTTTTTCGATGGATGGCGATTGCCCAAATATGGAAGAATTGATTGCTGTTGCCGAAAAATACAATTGCCATTTAGTAGTTGACGAAGCCCATTCGTTGGGCATTTTTGGCGAGCATGGCGAAGGACTGATTCAAATGTTAGGGTTGCAAGACCGTTTATTTGCCCGAATAATGACCTTCGGAAAAGGGTTGGGCTGTCACGGAGCAGCCATAGTTGGAAGTCAGGAATTATACAATTATCTCGTGAATTTTGCCCGAAGTTTTATTTACACCACAGGACTTTCGCCACACTCGGTTGCTACGATTTTAGTAGCCTATCAACATTTGCAAACAGAGCAATCGGCTATTGAACAATTAAGAAAAAATATAAATCATTTCAATCAACAAAAAAATATTTTGGGATTAAAACCGATGTTTGTTCACAGTAAATCAGCCATTCAAAGCGCTATCATTCCTGGAAACCAAAACGTAAAATCCATTGCCATTCAACTTCAAGAAAAAGGCTTTGATGTCAAAGCGATTCTTTCGCCAACCGTTCCCGAAGGTCAAGAACGATTGCGATTTTGTTTGCATAGTTACAATACCAAAGAAGAAATATCAGAAGTCTTGGCTTTGTTGAGTAACTTTGTTTTTTAGAAATAAATCTAAAATTATTACACAAAGATTCCCAAAGAAAAACACAAAGACACACCAAGAAATCATTAAAGAATCTTTGCGAATCTCCTTTTAACTTTGTGAATCTTTGTGAAACGAAAAATCTATGAAACTATTTATAACAGGAATATCAACCGATGTAGGCAAAACCATTGCCTCCTCCATCATTGTAGAATCGCTCCAAGCCGATTATTGGAAACCCATCCAAGCAGGCGATTTGGACAATTCCGATAGCCATAAGGTGAAATCCCAAATTTCAAACTCTAAATCCCATTTTTTTTCAAACAGTTATGCTCTGAATACACCAGCGAGTCCACATCTCGCAGCTGAATTGGACGGAATCACTATCGATTTAAAAAACATCAAAGAACCCGAAACCCAAAATCATCTCGTGATTGAAGGAGCTGGTGGTCTTTTCGTTCCATTAAATGATAATGATTGTGTGATTGATTTAATTCAATCCGACTATAAAGTAATTGTCGTTTCCAGACATTATTTAGGAAGTATCAATCATACTTTGCTAACCATCGAAGCCTTAAAAAATAGAAAAATTGACATTGCTGGAATCATTTTTAGTGGTGACGAAAATCAATCTTCTGAAGCAATAATTCTCAATAAAACTGGAGTCAAATCCATTGGAAGAATAGAACAAGAACCTTATTTTGATCAAAATGTAGTCAAAGAATACGCCGATTTGTTTCGAGAAAATCTGTTGAATTTATAAAATCTTTGGGAATCTCTGTGTCTTTCTCTGTGTATCTTTGTGGCATATTTTATAAAAAATGAATTTAACAGAAAGAGACCAAAACAACATCTGGCATCCATATACCCAGCACAAAACCGCAGCACTTCCTATTGCTATCAAAAAAGGCGAAGGCGCTTTGCTTTGGGACGAAAACAACAAAGAATACATTGACGCCATCGCTTCATGGTGGGTGAATCCTTATGGTCATTCCAATAAGTTTATCGCCGATGCCATTTACAAACAACTGACGACTTTAGAACACGTCCTTTTTGGCGGATTCACCCACGAACCAGCTATACTTTTGGCAGAAAAGCTGATGGAAATTTTACCCAAAAACCAGCAAAAAATATTCTTTTCGGACAATGGTTCTACAGCCGTTGAAGTTGCGATTAAAGTGGCTTTGCAATATTTTTTTAATAAAGGCGAAAAGAAAACTACGATAATTGCTTTCGAAAATGCTTTTCACGGAGATACTTTTGCCGCAATGGCTGCCAGCGGAATTTCCTTTTATACCCAAGCTTTTGAAGGAATGTTTATTGATGTGGTGCGAATTCCTGTTCCAACAAAAGGCAACGAACAAGAAAGCTTTGATGCTTTAAAAAAAGTGATAAAAAACCACAATTGTGCCGGATTTATTTTTGAGCCATTGGTTCAAGGAGCTGCCGGAATGGTGATGTATGAACCAGAGGCATTGGATGAATTAATCAAAATTTGCCAAGAAAACAACGTACTAACCATTGCCGATGAAGTGATGACCGGTTTTGGAAAAACAGGAAAAACTTTCGCCTGCGATTATCTAACCGAAACACCTGATATGATGTGTTTGTCCAAAGCTTTGACAGGCGGAACCATTCCGATGGCGATTACTACTTTTACCCAAGATATTTTCGAAGCTTTTTATGATGAAGATATCAATAAAGCTTTATTTCACGGACATACTTTTACGGCAAATCCAACAGGTTGTGCAGCTGCTTTGGCGAGTTTTGAGTTATTGCAAACCCAAGAAATGCAAGACAATATTGCTAGAGTGAATCAAAAACATTTAGAGTTTCAAAAACAGATTGAATCGCATCCCAAAGTAACGACAACACGAGTGCTAGGAACTATTTTTGCCTTGGAAATTCTAACCGAAAGTTCTGCTAGTTACTACGGAACTTTGCGCAACAAACTCTATAATTTCTTTATCGAAAACGGAATCATTTTGCGTCCAGTTGGCAATATTGTTTACATTTTGCCTCCTTACATCATCACCGACGAACAATTGCAAAAAGTGTATGAAGTGGTCGAAAAAGCTTTGGAAATAGTTTAAAATTTAACCACAAAGAACACAAAGAAGGCACAAAGTACGCTATTTTTGAGCCACAGATATTACGGATTGAACGGATAATTTAAAACTTTTATGCACTTCTATTTTTCTTTAAGTGTTAAAATATAAATTTAGGGCTTTATGACTTATATGGTTTGGAAAATCCATTTAAATCCGTGTCATCCGTGTACCATTTTTTTACGACCTTTGACCCAAAACAAATAACCCTTGTCACAAATTATCTCTATAACCGCACTTGCCTCCATTTCGCCATTGGGTAATAACCCGAAGACGATTTGGGAAAATTATAAAAGCATCAATCATTGTTTTACGAATCATTTTTTAGATCACAAACAAACATTTGTTGCCCAATTAGATGAAGATTCCAAAACAATTGTTGAGGAGTTAAAACAGTCCGACATTAAATACAAATCTTTAGACAAATCGGTTTTGTATGCCATGGTTGCTTCCCGCAAAGCGATGCAAAATGCAGGTTGGACTTCAAATGACGTTTTCGGAATCAATATTGGTTCTTCTCGTGGAGCGACTGATTTATTCGAAAAACATTTTCAAGAATATTTAGCAACTGGAAAGGCACAAACACTGGCTTCGCCAACAACTACTTTAGGAAATATTTCCTCTTGGGTAGCGCACGATTTGCAAAGTACTGGACCTGAAATTTCGCATTCCATAACTTGTTCCACTGCTTTACATGCTTTATTGAATGGTGTAGCTTGGTTGAAATCAGGAATGGCAGATAAATTTTTAGTGGGCGGAAGTGAAGCGCCTTTGACGGATTTTACGATTGGTCAGATGCGGGCTTTGAAGATTTATTCCAATAGTGAAGAACAATATCCCAACAGAGCTTTCGATTTAGAAAAAACCCAAAACGGAATGATTTTGGGTGAAGGTGCTTCGGTTTGTTGTTTAGAAATTGGCAAAAAAGAAAACGCTTTAGCTTTTGTAGAAGACATTGGTTATGCTACCGAAATTTTGGAACACAACATTTCCATTTCGGCAGAGGCGACTTGTTTTCAGAAATCAATGAAAATGGCTTTGCAAAATACAGACTTATCCGAAGTGGATGCTATTGTGATGCACGCTCCAGGAACCAAAGCGGGTGATTTGACAGAATACAAAGCGATTCAAAAAGTGTTCGGAACCAATTTACCCATGCTGACAACCAATAAATGGAAAATAGGTCACACCTTTGGCGCCTCTGGAATTTTAAGCATCGAAATGGCTATTTTGATGATGCAACATCAAGAATTTATTAGCGTTCCTTATGCAAAAACGCAAAATCCAAGAAAACAAATTCGTAAAGTTTTAGTCAATGCAGTAGGTTTTGGTGGCAACGCCGTGAGTGTTTTATTGAGTATCTAATTCTTCATCTAATTTTCCCAATTTGATTTTGGTTTTTCCATCTTCATCATCAACAACCAGCAAACTCAAAATGATTCCTCTGTAGCGAAGCGAATCTCTCTCTCTTTTGTTTACTACTTTATAATCGTCTTTGGGGTTTCTCAAAGGAATTCTCAAGCCGAGATTCGTTCCCTGATTCGATAACGAATACACGCCTTTGACATCCATATTCAACACATTTGAGGTGACTTTAAAATCTTTAACCTCAATTTTATCGCCTTTAATGGCTGTGAATCCCTCCAAAACGCTAAAACGAATATGACTTACATTTCTATTTGGGAAAGCGAATTTTCCAATTTTTTGAATAGGTTCAAAATTGACTAAAGCACCTTTCTTTATTTGAAAATTAAAATTACCTGCAAGCGATTTTTGATCCAAATCTTTTTTAGAATCTAATGCTCCCGATAATTTGGCCCTAAACGAAAGCCTACCTTTAATGTCTTTTGGCTTAAAAGATTGCACTCCAAAATTGTCGAAGGAAGCCAAAAAATTAGAAATCAGAGTCTCTTTCACGTTTACATTCGACCGAAAAAGCATCCTGTCATTTTTAGGAACCAGTTGCGCATCAAAAGTAATCGAACTTCCTGTATCACCCTGCATCGTTCCTTTTTTGACATACAAGCCACCATTAATCAGAGACACCTCAACCTTTAATTGATTAGCAATCATTTTATTAAACGCCATTTTATCTACTTGCAAATCAATAGCTACTCTGGATTTATCAAATACTTCCTGCAATTGATTTATAGATTGGCTTTTCGTTTCAGACTTGTTTGGAGCCGATGTATCGTGATGAGATAAAATCCCAATAATTTGCTTGACATCCAAATAAGGACTTCGCACTTTCCAGTTGACCACCATTTTTTCGGGAGCGTCATAATACAAATTGAGGAAGTTATCCACTCTTCCTTCCATTGAAACGCTACTTTTTTGGTTTTTAAATTTAATTTTTTTAATCCATAAAGCTTGTTCTATAAAATACAAATCAATATCGGTTTGCTCCAAAAGTGCATTTTTAGAATGAAAATAAACATTCGCCTTTTGAATGTTAATGGCTCCTGTAAAACGAGGTTTATTCAGTTTTAAATCGACAATAGCGACTTCAAAATTCAGATTCACCTTGGCGGTTCCTGCTGAAAATTGTATAAAATCCTCATCAATCAAATTCTTGAGTTTGACCACATCAAATTTAGAATTGAGTTTGCCCCTTGCAATTGGTTGATCAAAATTACTGATAATCATCAACGGAACAGCCATGGGAATTTCGTTCCATTTGCCTTTGAAATGCTCAATTATTACCGCTGAATTCGCATCTGTAAACGGTTGTCCCGTTTTAAAGTTATTAGTGTACTTCCCCTTAAAGCTGCATTTTTTGACCAAACCATAAGAAGTTGTCAATTCATCGTTTTGTACCACAGCATTTACTACAATTTCGGGATCGCCAGCCGCATTCATATCGCCTTTGATGGTACAACTGGCTTGAAGCGGCATTTGCAAATCGAAACGATTGAGTTTAGAACTAATGTTATTCGCCAATAAATTAGAGGCGTTTTTCCACAAAATTTTAGTTCGAATGTCAATGTCAAACAAAGCGTTGGTTGAATCAAGATTAAAATGAGCCTTGATACGAAAAAGATCGTTGCCAATATTCAAATTCTCGGCAAGTACGCTAATCTTGTTGCCTGCTTCAGAAAAATCAATTGCCAAGTTGCCTTGCACGAGTTGGTCTTTGATAAAGCTGCCTCTTTCTTGATTGAAAGCCATACTTTTTGCCCGAACTCTCAATTGCATATTGGTTTTCCAATCGCCTGTACTATGATCAATTTTGCCTTTTAGGGATTCCATTTCAAAACGAAATAGTTTTTTTCCCTTTTGGTTTTCAGAAATAAAAATCACATTTTGAAAATCGATTTCCCCGATAGAGGTTGTTGTAGTGCTTGTCGATTTTATTTTTTTGGGTTTAAAAATATCCGAATTGCTATTGCCGTTTTTGTCTCTAAACATATCGATCGTCGCATCGTGAATTACCATTTTATGAAAACGGACTTCGTTTTGCAACAACATCAACAAATTCAATCGCAACTCAATTTCCTTTGCTTTTAGCAACGAACGCTTGTGAAATTGCCAAGAATTGTCTCGAATCTCCACCTGATTGACAACAAGTGTAAAATTGGGAAAACTCCTCAAAAACTGGTAACTAATGTCGCTAATTTTTACTTCTCCCTGAATATTTTCGTTGATTTGGTTGTTGATTTTGGCAATGATTTTGGTTTTGTTGCTCTCAAAATAAATATGCAAACCAATAGCGCTGACTAATACTAAAGCAAATAATCCAAGGAAGCCAAACGCCATTATTCTAGCTATCTTTTTAAAGCTATTGGAACTGAAAAAATCTTTGACTTTATTGTAAAACGCTGTCATAAATACTTTGGGGTTTGCAATAAAGGTAGTGAAAATTGGGTTGGGGGGAAGGAGGATTTTAGATGAGTCTTTAATCTAGTCAGTATTTCTAACTCATTTATTTAGAAAGAAAATTAAATTATTTGAGTAATTCCTAGCCTACTAGAATAACTACTATATTCAACTTGCATTTCGGACAATAATTCTTTATTGAATATTTTTAAATTTTGAAATTTCTCGTTGAATATTTTTTCTGGGACTGAAAAACTGTATCTAAAATCAAACATTAATGTTATATCATTCTCTTCATCATTAAAATAAAGATGCTCATAAATTTTTACTGAATCAGGAAGTGTTTCATTAAAATGAATTTTTCCTTTTTGATTGCGAAATGCTTTTTTAAGAATTACACCACTTAATAATTTGATGTTTTTTCCAAATTTATTTTGAGCAATATCACAAGGTCTTGATAGTACTAAAACAACATCTTGAATTATAACATTTTCTTCTTTTTGTTTTAATAATATTTTTTCAAGTTTAGGGTCGTCTTGAATAGAATATAATTTTCTAAATAAACTATGATTATTGTAGGCAATTAGACCTGGTAAAATTTTTCCTTTTAAATCTTTTTTATCAATTTTGAAATGAAACCAGCTATTTAATTCTTTATCTATAATTGGCTCTACAATTTCATTTAAGTTATATAAATTTTGATTGTTAATTTCACTTATTTCTTCTTGAAAATCGCTTCTATTTGAAACTAGAACACTATCTAGAGCATCAAATAAAATTGACCGTTTGCGTTTACTATCTACTTCAGATTTTATTGCAGTTCCTCCGTGACTAATAATAATTTTTTTTAATTTATTATTAAAAGCTTTTGAATCTGTAGTTTTTGTCAAATTACCAATAATTTTATTATACGAAAATTTAATATTTTTTTTCCAAAGTTGAATTTCTGACAACCCAGATACTTTGTCTAATTCACTGTTTATATTTTCAAAAAGTTTAGTAAAATCATATTTTTCGTCACTTTGAATAGTATAATCAATTTTACTTTCTATTAGGCAAATAAAAGGATTTCTGTTTACTTTTTTTAATTGTTCTAAAACTTCAGTTGCTTTTGCAACATCTTTTGTCCAGAGGATTAATATATAAAATGATTTTTCAGGAATAACAGCTTGAACCCAATTTGCACATAATTCCGCATCAAATGGATTGTCAGAATAAAACAAATCCAAGAAAAAGAGATTTACATCTGAATATTCTTTTTCCGGATGATTATCTCCTTCAATTAAATCAGAATTGAAATATTTACAACCTAATCCTAAATCATTAAAATGTTTAATTATTCCTTGAATCTCGTCAATTTTATCATCAACTACAACAATGTTAGGTTCTAAAAATTTCATATCTTATTGATTCTTATTAAATACTAATTTCACAATTGCTCCATCAAACTTTTCAGGAATTCCTAATTCTAAAAATTCATTTCCACCTGTAATTATATCCAATTTTCCATATTTCATCATAATAGTATCAATCAAATACATTCCAATTCCAATTCCATCTGATTTTCTTGTGAAAAATGGGCGAATTAATTCCGAAATATCATCTTTAAATCCAGGGCCATTATCTGCAATAATAATTGTAACTATATCATTAATCTTCGAGCATTTTAGAAAAATTATTTTTTCTTCTTTATAAACCGTTTCTAACCAATAAATACTGTTATCAATAATATTCATAAGCATTGTAATAAAAAATCTTTTATCACAATTCATCAACGTAACATTATCATCAATTTCTATTATGGTAGTAATATTCCTGTTTAATAATTTCAATTTATAATTATTAAAAGCTCTATTTATTGATTCTTTAATATCAATTGGTTTATCTCCACCTTTCCTTAAAACTGATATAATTCCATCTGTATATTGTCTTAACTCATCAACTTGTTCTGTAATAATATCTTTTTTGAATGGTTCAGATTTTATAGTTTCCTCCATTCGAGGAACAAGCTTTTCGATTTCGTGTAAAGCTACAGACGCGGTCATCCCAACACCTGCTGGAATTAATAATATTTTTTTATCTTCCTCATATTTTTCTTCTAACTTTTCAGCTTCTTCAAGTAATTTCTTTTTCTTTTCTTCATTATCTAGATCGGAAGATTCTAAAAGAGTTTTAAACGCACTTACTTTAGAATCAAATAAATTAGAAGAAGATTTTTGATTAAGTTTTAACCATTTTGTTCTATCAGAAAACCTAGTTGCAGCAAATTCACGTAAAATTGCTTTTAAAACCATATAAAAGCTTAAATATGCTTCGTTTTCAACAAATCCTTCTCTATTTGTTTTTTCAGTCAAACTATTTGAAGTTTCAGCATCTAAAAAAACATATCCAATACTATTGTTATTTGAGAACCACATTTTGTTTTGAATTCTCTCTAAATCCAAACCTAGCCAATCATTACTTGGACTACCATAGTCGTAAATTCTTAAATCATTTTTGAAAACTTTTATTCCAGAATGTTCTTTTAAAACTTTTTTAACAAGATCAGCATCAGCAGTATAATCCCTCATTGAATAAGAGTCTAAATCGAAAGTATATAATTCAATAATTAAATCCCCGAATGGCAATGGTTTATTGTCAAAATCTTTTAAAACTTCATCTATTTTATCTTGTTCAAGTTCCTTTTTTTCTAAAACTTTAATCAACTCTTTCTTTACTAAACCTCTTATGTTTTTATTAAAATCTGGATTATTCTTTATAATTCTTTGTCCAATATTATTATTATTTTTAAGAGAAAACCCATATTCAAAATCTAAATTATAATCTTTATCTATCAAAGCTGTCATATTGAATGGAGCTTCGTTTAAAATTTTTTCAACTGATGGAAAATCAACAAGCCATTGATTATTAAAGTTTAAGTTGATTTTAAAATCAACTTCTCTTACTTTAGGTGATAACATAGAGAGTGTTTGACCTTTTAAATCTCTTGCCATTCCTTTTGTCCAAGTCTCCTTTAACCCACTTAAACGAATATATGTACCTCCTTTTTCCTTGAATCTAAAACTTTCAAGATCACTTTTGATTTTCCATTTAATAGGAACATCAGACAAGTGTTTCGATTGATTAAAATCTTTCCAATCAATATAAAGTTGAATTTCGTAATTTGCTAATTCAGTACTTTCTATTTCTCTTGAATTGGGTTTAAACTTTATTAAAGTTGGTCTTGTAATAAGTAAAATTTGACTGCTTAATTTGTGAACAGCAAATCTTCCAACTCCTTTTTCACCCATTGGAACTCTTTCAAATATGGGAGATTTGATAATTTGTCTTTCCCCTGTTATTTTATCAATTGGTTTTCTAAAATCGGAGCCTGGTTCTAACCAAACATCCTCAATTATTTCAGAAGTCATTCCAATTCCGTCATCTTCAATAATAATTACTGCTTCGTCTAATTTTTCTATATCTCTAAACCTAACATCAACTTTTTTTGCATCAGCATCATAACTGTTTTTAACAAGCTCATAAATAGCCATAACTGGGCTCTTTATAAGTTCATTTCCTAATAAAGTTAAAATATGTGCTTTTGGATTAAAATGTTTTTCTTTTAAGATTTCTGACATAATAATTCTTTCATTTTTTTAGCAATTGCATTAGCCATTAATGGTGGAACTGCATTACCTATTTGTTTAAATGCTGCTGAACGTGATCCTTCAAAAAAGAAATCATCTGGAAAGGATTGTAATCTTGCTGCTTCGCGAACAGATATAGAGCGACATTGTTTTACATCGGGATGAATATAATAATGACCATCTTTGGCAATGTGGGCTACAACAGTATGTGATATTCCAAGTCCATCAACTACTTTGTATCGGTCATTGAAAGAGGTTACATTTTTGTGTGTTTTTAATTCTTCGGGCAAATCTGGATATCTCAATCGTTCTTTTCCTTTATTCCAAAGTTCAATAGCTGTTTTATAAATAGCCAAATCTCTTGTATTGTGTGGTCTTGAAATATGTTGCGTCACAAAATCAACACCATTTCTCAATTCAAATTTCTCTAGATATTCATTTTTGCTTTGAGTATAATTTGTAGTTTTAAAACCTTCTCCAGGCTTTAATTTAGGCAAATCTTGAAAAGCATCATTAACTTTGAATTCTTGGATTATCTTTTCAAATTCTGGAAATCCAAAATCATTTTCTTTTTTCCAACCCACAATAATAATTCTTTTACGGGCTTGTAAAACTCCAAAATCAGAAGCAATTAAAGTTTTTGGATATACTTCATAACCAAGTTCTTTGAAATAAATTTTAAGATTTTCAAAATGTTGCCCTTTGTGAGCACTCAATAAACCAGGAACATTTTCGAACACAAATGCTTTTGGTTCAAATTCTTCAAGAAATCTTCCGTATTGAATGTATAATTTATTTCTTGGATCTTCTTCAATTTTATCTTGATGCCTCCTTAATAAAGAATAAGCTTGACAAGGTGGTCCGCCAATAATTAAATCTATTTGCTTTCCTGATTGTTTTATTTTTTCGAAAAGACCAGTGATTGTATCATCATTAATTTCAACATTCAAAACAGAATTAAGGATTTTATTTGGAATTTCTTTATAAAAAGCTTCTTGTGTTATTTCTCCTTTAATATATTGATAATATAATTCAAGCTTCTTTTTTGATTTCAAATAATGATAAGCTGCTCGTGTTTTTATGGTTAGACACGCTTCAGGATTCATTTCAATATGAGATATTGGATTAAATCCTGCCTTTATAAAGCCTTCAGACATACCAGATGCCCCAGCAAATAAATCAATAAAGTTAAGATTTTTCATAATCGAATAAGTCTTGAATAGTTACTTCAAGTGCTTTCGCAAGTTTTTCAATAATTAGTAGTGAAACATTTCTTTTACCTTTTTCAATATCAGAAATGTAAGTTCTGTCGATGTTGGCAATATTTGCCAAATACTCAATGGAGTATTCTTTTTGTTCTCGTAAGAATTTTATTTTATGTCCAAATTTTTCTTTCAGATTCATAACCTATAAATGTAGTTTTGTGCGGACAATTGACCTGCTTACAATTGTCATCATTAATAAATAATTTTTAGCATAAAAAAAACGCCAATCTCTCGATTGACGTTTATAAAATTTAAAGTAAAACTAGGCTACAACTACGGCAATTCTTTAAATCCCATATTATACAAAGTAAAAGCCTGAATATCGGCATTTTCCTGAATGGTAGCTTCTACTGATTTTCCGGCACCGTGACCCGCTTTGACATCAATACGGATCAAAACAGGATTGGTTCCACTTTGTTTTTCTTGCAATTCGGCAGCAAATTTAAAACTGTGTGCGGGTACTACTCTATCGTCGTGATCGCCTGTGGTGACGATCGTGGCTGGATATTGGATTCCTTTTTTTACGTTATGCACAGGAGAATATTTCTTGATATACTCAAACATTTCCTTGCTGTCTTGAGAAGTTCCATAATCATAAGCCCAACCTGCTCCTGAAGTAAAGGTGTGGTAGCGCAACATATCCAAAACACCAACGGCTGGCAAAGCGACTTTCATCAAATCAGGACGTTGCGTCATCACAGCTCCAACTAGCAAACCTCCGTTAGACCCGCCACGAACGGCTAGAAAATCAGAAGCAGTATAGTTGTTGGTAATCAAATATTCGGCTGCTGCGATAAAATCATCGAACACATTTTGTTTTTGCATTTGGGTTCCTGCATCATGCCATTTTTTGCCGTATTCGCCTCCGCCTCGCAAATTGGCTACGGCATAAATCCCTCCGTTTTCCATCCAAACGGCATTGGTAATATTAAAACTTGGCGTCAAACTGATATTGAAACCGCCATAACCATAGAGAATTGTTGGATTTTTACCATCGAGTTTCAATCCTTTTTTGTGGGTAATCATCATCGGGATTTTGGTACCGTCTTTGGAAGTATAAAAAACTTGATTGGAAACATAATCTTCACTATTGAAACCTACTTTTGGTTTTTGATACAGTGTTGATTTTCCTGATTTTGGTTCTAGCGCATAAATGGTTAGCGGCGAGGTATAATTAGCAAACGAATAATACACTATTGATTCCTTATTACCACCAGCAAAACCTTTTGCTGTACCCAATCCTGGTAGTTGAATGTTACGAATTAATTTTCCTGAATAATCATACTGCTGGATGAACGAAACGGCATCTTTCATATAATTGGCAAAAATAAAACCCGCAGCAGTAGTAGGTGTTAAAACATTGTTGGTTTCAGGAATAAAGTCTTTCCAATTTTCAGGTTTTGGATTTTTTATATCCACAGTAACGATGCGTTTGTTGGGCGCATTCCAATCGGTTTTGATATATAATGTATTGCCTTGACTGTCTAAAACATCACTATCGCTTTTGAAATGATCCACGACACAAACAATCGGGCTATTGTTTTTAGTCAAATTCTTGAAATACAACTCGTTTCCATAGGTTGTGTTAGCTGCTGTGATGATTAAAAACCTACCATCTTGAGTAACGCTTCCTCTTACGTATCTTCGCTTTTGGTCTGCGCCAAAAATAATCTGATCTTCTTTTTGAGCCGTTCCTAACTTATGAAAATATAATTTGTGTTGATCGGTTTTTGCGGATAATTGACTGCCTTTGGGCTTGTCGTAACTAGAGTAATAAAAGCCTTCGTTTCCTCGCCAAGACAATCCGCTGAATTTGACATCGACCAAAGTGTCTTCAGTAATTTTTTTGGTAAGAACATTCATAATCGCCACTTTTCGCCAATCGCTTCCGCCTTCTGAAATAGAATAAGCCAACATGGAACCGTCTTTCGAAAAATCGATTTCACCCAAAGAAGTTGTTCCGTCTTTGGAAAAAGTATTCGGATCCAAGAAAATTTCTTCTTTTCCAGTACGATCTTTTCGATATAAAACCGATTGATTTTGCAAACCATTATTCTTAAGATAATAGGTAAAATCTCCTTCTATTGAAGGCTCTTCTATTTTTTCGTAATTCCAAAGTTTTTGCATTCGATTTTTGAGAGCTGCTCTAAACGGAATTTTCGACAAATAATCATAAGTCACTTCATTTTCTGCTTTGACCCAAGCAGCAGTTGCCTCGGATTTGTCATCTTCTAACCAACGGTAGGGATCGCTAACTTTCGTATCGAAATAAGTATCTACTGTTTCTCCTTTTTGGGTTATTGGGTATTTTAGGTTTTGTTGTCCGTAGGATGCTATTGCAGTCATTGTAACTAGTGTAAATATTATTTTTTTCATTGGTAATGGTTTGTGTATGAGGTATCACAAAAATAAAGAATTTCTGGATGGTAAACTAACAATAATCAAACCAAAAAACCCTGTAAACATTAATGATTTACAGGGTTTTACTTCTAACAAATATTGCCAACGGATTAAAAAAGTAAGCCTTTATTTTTAGCTTCTCGTACTAATTCAGTATCCGTTTGATCATGTACGTTTAATATTTTTTTTAGGTTTAGTTTTCTTTTCTCGATAGCCTCGAGCGATATGGGTACATATTGCGGAATATCTATCGTTCTGGTTCCTTTGGATATATGAAAAAGAATCTGCTTATCGAAAACATCAATTTCTATGGTTTCCTGCTGTGCTAAATCTAGCATTTTTTGAATGGATTGACTGTAATAAATTTCATTATTGATTACTTTATCAAATCCAAAAAGAAGTTCTTCAAATGTTAGATCATTTTTTATTACTAATCCACTAGGATTTATAGTGTCAATGATATTTTTTATTTTTAACTCTTCGGTGTACATTGTGAGTAAAATAATTTGGCAATTGGGCATGTATTCTTTCAATAATCTAGCCAAATCTTCGCCTGATCGGAGTCCTTTTTCTTCATAAGTTGGCATACTTATATCTAAAAAAGCGATATCAAAAGCCACTGTATTGGGATTAGTAATAAGTTCATAGCCAGATTTACAATCCACAGCTTGCGAGATAGAATACTCATATTGAGTGGGTTTATACCTCGTAATGCCGTTTTTATAACCTTCAATTATAAAGGGATGGTCATCAATAATTAATATGTTTTTTTTAATTAATGCTGTATCAATAGACTCATTCATTATTTCTTATTTTTAGGTTGGGACAGAAACCACAATTGAGGTTCCTTCTCCTTTTTTTGATTTTATGTCAAATGTTCCTTGGCATTCTTTGATTCTAGAAATCATATTTTGTATGCCAATTCCTTTCTTTCCTTTGTTTAAATTAAACCCAATTCCGTCATCACTTATCTCTAAAAGTATGTTGTCTTCAACCCCTTTTTTGAATTCTATTTTAACGTTCTTGGCTTTGGCATATTTGTTACAATTCTGTAGCGATTCTTGAATAATTCTGTACAAATTAATCTTAGTAGCATTGCTTATTTTGTCCCATTTTATAGTAGAATCAATACTGGAAATCAATTTAACAGGAAAGGTCTTTTTTTGATCTTCAAACAAATTTTCTACGATAGCAACGAAGTTATTAATTAATTCTGATTTTTCCCTATTCAAATCATGTGAAATTTCACGAATATCTTGTTCTATATTTTTTAATTCTGTTAAATAACTATTTCTCTGAACAGAAGCACTTTCGTCGTTTATTTTATTCAAACTATCCAGATTCATTCTCACACCAAACATTCTTCCGAGGACACCATCATGCAATTCTTGTGCAACACGCTTTTTCTCTTTAACCCTAATTGACTCAACATCAATTTGTTGAGAAATCATTAAGTTATAAATTTCCTCGTTGGCTTTTTGTTGTTCTTGCTTGAATAATAATTCTCTATTTTTGGATTTTTGCGCTTTGATGATATACATAAACATACCAAGTATCAAAACAGAGCCAAAAATATAAACTAAATTCCTGTTTTTGGCTGTTAAGTCTGTATTTTCTTGTTTGATCTCATCGGTTTCATATTCTATGCGAGAGAATTTTTCAGCAATATTCCGATCTGCTTTTTGCAAACTGTCGTTAAGACGAATGTATTCTTTGTTGTAAATGGCGGCTTTATTTGGCTCTATCAAAGCTAATTGTTTTAGAAGCAACAATATATTTCTTGAATTCCTTGACTTCCGAGCTGTAGCCAAAGCTTCTTTTGAATAATGCGTAGCTCTTACTGTATCTTTTTTATAAGCAAAATATTCAGATAAATGAATCTTTGTGGTAATCATACTTGACGTTAATTGCAAACTGTCTTTAATCTTTAGAGATTCATAAAACAGTTCAGGCAAACCTTTGTCTTCTTTAATTTTTAGTCTAGAATAACCTAAATTATCCAACAACATCGCATATAATGATATTTTATACAGAATTAAATCTTTCTTTTGTTTGAGTCCTTCTTCAAAATAGGGTATAGCCTTTTTATGTTGATTCAAATTTTGATAAACAAAACCTACATTATTTAAAGAAGTAGCTCTAGATTGAAATTCTACTGGAGATGTTTTACTATACTCACTATTTGATGCTTTAGTATGATATTCTAATGATTTATCATGCTCTCCTAGTTCACTATAAATTGACCCTAAAAGATTATAAGATTCATATTCAATATCATAAAATTGCTTTCCTTTAACAACCCTTAAAGCTTTAAAAACTGAATTTTCACTACCTGAAAAATCACTTTCATTATATTGTAGTAAAGCTTTATTCAATCTTGTTGTAGCAAGATCATAATTATCACCAAGTTGAGAGTATAGTTTTTCAGCTTTATAATAATACAAAAAGGCACTATCAGATATTCTTTGGGAACCATAATAATCCCCCAAATAAGAATAAGCTTTAGCTTTACTCAATGTATCACTATTAGCCTCTGCTTTTTCTAAAACAATTAATGCAATTTTTCGATAATTTGTCCAATCATTCAAATTGTAATACCTATTGGCGATTCGAAACAAATTAGCTCTTTGTAACGAATCATCTGATTGATTCATTACAATATCAAACGATTTTTCTGTATATTCTTTTCTTTTTTTGGTATTTGAACTAAAATCATTAGCCTTTGTCATATATATAGACAAACTATCTTCCGAAGAGGAAGACATTTTATTTACTGAATTATTTTTTGTACATGCAAAAAAAACAATCAGTAGAACAGCTATATAATAATAGGGTTTCAATACTATCTTTTGAATTTCATCAAAAATAGTAAAATAAAACCACTAACATAAAAAAGGCTGTCAAAATATTGACAGCCTAATATTATTTAAAATAATAATTAAATTTAATCTAATCTCACGTTTCTTCCAACACTTGTGTTTCCTGAACCTTGTAATCTTACATTTCCTCCAACACTTGTATTTCCTGAACCATCTAATCTTACATTACCTCCAACACTTGTGTTTCCTGAACCATCTAATCTTACGTTACCTCCAACACTTGTATTTCCTGAACCTTGTAATCTTACGTTTCCTCCAACACTTGTATTTCCTGAACCATTAAGAGTTGTTACTTCTGGAGTAGTAAATGAAGTTAATATCATTACTAATGACAACAATCCGATAGTAAAAATTGACTTTTTCATAATTTGGGGGTTTTATATTGTTATACGTTTTTTGTTTGTTTTCGTGAGTTATGTACATCATAATCACATTGCAAATCTAGGACAGCATTGTCTAAATTTGTAGTAAAACTGGGCGTATTTGGTAGAATGTGGTCGTTTGATAGTGAATGACTATCAAATCATGGTAGATGGTATTTTTTTAAATTTCCAGATAATTACCATTGGCAAATTCGGATATTATAAGATCTACATTTTCCTTATAAGATTTAGAAAAAGGTAGCTTTGTAGTAGAGTTTTTAATATAACACACTGCATTTCCTGTATGTATTCGGGAAATGTAATGGCGGTTTACAATATAACTGTTGTGAATTCTAGAAAAAGGATGAGGCAAAACGCTCTCAAAATGCTTCAATGTTTTGAAAGCCGTAATCATTTCACCATTATTAAGATGAATATCAGTAGAATTATTATCAGCTTGGAAATAACAAATATCTCTTGCGTCAATATAACGATAATCGCCATACGATTTGATACACAACACTAGAGGTTGTTCTTTTTTTGAAACACTAGCTTGCTCTGAAACTATGACTTGTGGCTCTCCAACAAATTTTGAGGAAGCATCTAACATTGGCGATTGAGACAAAAAAACTTCATCTTCTCCAATGGCTTTCTTTAATTTTAAAAGCGTTTTAACCAAATCTACACGTTGAACAGGCTTGATTAAATAGTCTGCTACTTCAAATTGTATCGCATCAAAAGCCAACTCCTTTTTAGTAGTTGTAACAATAATTTTTGGAACCACCTTCAAATACCGATACAATTCATTGATAAGTTGCAAGGACAGATTACTGGTTTTATCGGCTGGATCAATTTCGAGAAAAACTATTTTGGGAGTGTGTTCTAATATTAGATTCAAACCATCCGTATAGTTATTAGCCGAAGCCACGAAGACAAGCTCCGAAAAACCATCAGCAATAGCTTTAGTTTTTAAGACACTTTCTTGATTATCGTCAATTACAATATACGGGTAATTCATTTGCGGCACTGCCTAATTAAATTAGATAGCACAACATTAGCAGCAGCTGAAAATCTTTCAACTATAAATAAGAAAATAGTAGTTTGGGGGAAACTAATTAAAATCTTGTCTTATTGATTAAAAAATAACATTTTTAACGTGCTAAAAATAAACATTTAACTTATTTTATTATTTAATTAATAAGACAAATCGACGAAGAGTAAATACTAATTGACAAAGGGTAAATAAATCCGATTAAGAACAAAAATACTTACTTATTTGGATTGAAATTTTACACTAATTCTTCATTTAATAGTGTTAAAAACTAAAAAAGCTTTCCAAAATGGAAAGCTTTTTGTTATCTATTATGAAAGAATTACATTTTCATCAACCAATTTTTCATCGAAACTTCATTTTCGATAATTGATTTCAAATCTGCAATAGCAACACGGTCTTGTTTCATGGTGTCTCTATGACGAATCGTTACCGTTTGATCATCGATAGTTTGGTGATCCACCGTGATACAGAAAGGAGTTCCCAAAGCATCTTGTCTTCTATAACGTCTTCCAACTGCATCCTTTTCATCATAGGCCACGTTGAAATCCCAACGCAAATCGTCAATGATTTTATTAGCAATTTCTGGTAATCCATCTTTCTTTACCAATGGTAAAATAGCCGCTTTTGTTGGCGCTAAAACTGCGGGTAATTTTAGAACTGTTCTGGTTGAACCATCTTCCAAAGTTTCTTCTTTTAATGAAGTGGCGAAAACTGCCAAAAACATTCTATCCAAACCTACTGAAGTTTCTACCACATAAGGAACATAATTCTGATTCAATTCAGCATCAAAATACTGTAATTTTCTACCTGAATATTGTTCGTGTGCTTTCAAATCAAAGTCCGTACGAGAGTGAATTCCTTCTAATTCTTTGAATCCGAAAGGGAAATCAAACTCAATATCAGCAGCAGCATTGGCATAATGTGCTAATTTTTCGTGATCGTGAAAACGGTATTTTTCTTTTCCTAAACCAAGAGATAAGTGCCAGTTCAAACGAGTGGTTTTCCAATGTTCGTACCATTGCATTTCTTCACCTGGACGTACAAAAAATTGCATTTCCATTTGTTCGAATTCACGCATACGGAAGATGAATTGTCTGGCAACGATTTCATTTCTAAACGCTTTACCCGTTTGGGCAATTCCGAAAGGAACTTTCATTCTTCCCGACTTTTGAACATTCAAGAAGTTCACAAAAATACCTTGAGCAGTTTCTGGACGCAAATATAAATCCATTGCCGTATCTGCAGAAGCTCCAAGTTTAGTACCGAACATCAGGTTGAATTGACGTACTTCTGTCCAATTTCTGGAACCCGATTCCGGACAAGCAATTTCCAATTCTTCGATTAATGCTTTTACGTCTTCCAAGTCGCCAGAACCCAAAGAACGCCCCATTCTTTCCAGAATTTCTCTTTCTTTGGCTAGATATTCTACCACTCTTGTGTTGGTTGTGATGAATTCTTGTTCGTTGAAAGCGTCTCCAAAACGAACTTTCGCTTTTTCGATTTCTTTTTTTGCTTTTAGATTCAGCTTTTCGGCGTAATCTTCAATCAAAACGTCAGCTCTGTATCTTCTTTTAGAATCTTTGTTGTCAATCAATGGATCGTTGAAGGCGTCAACGTGACCAGATGCTTTCCAAGTCGTTGGATGCATCAATATAGCTGCGTCTAATCCAACGATGTTATCGTTCATCTGAACCATTGATTTCCACCAATATTCGCGTATGTTCTTTTTTAATTCTACTCCGTTTTGTGCATAATCGTAAACTGCACTTAAACCATCGTATATTTCGCTTGACGGAAAAATAAATCCGTACTCTTTTGCGTGCGAAACTACATTCTTAAATAAATCTTCTTGTTTTGCCATAGTGGTGCAAAAATATAAAAAGTGAACATAAAAAAAAGAAAATAGTTGAAGTTTGAAGCATTGATTTTCTTATTTTTATAAATAATATCTCCTTATTTATGTTCAAAAGCATTATCAATCTCTTTTTTCCTCCCGTTTGTGCTGGTTGTCATTCGTTTTTGGTATCAAATGAAAATGTGATTTGTACCGTTTGCCGACACCATATTCCGCTAACGAATCATCATTTGAACCCTGAAAATGAAGCTTTCAAAAAGTTTTACGGACGAATTCCTGTCGAATACGCATCGGCATTATTGTATTTTCATAAAAAGGGAATTGTTCAGGAAATGATTCATGGTCTAAAATACAGAAAACAAGAAGAAATTGGAACTGTCCTTGGCGAATGGTACGCTGAAGATTTAAAAAAATTAGAAATACTGCAATCGGTTGATGAAATTATTCCTGTGCCTTTACACAAAAGAAAACTTCGTGAACGAGGTTTTAATCAGTTAACTAATTTTGGGACAATGCTTTCCAAGGAATTGAAGATTCCATATAATTCCAATCTACTGGTTCGAAACATTTACTCAAAAACTCAATCGAGAAAAAGTTTTTTAAATCGAAGCGAAGGCATCGATACTGTTTTTGATGTTGTTTTTACTGAAAAAGACCACAGCAAACATTTCTTGTTGATTGATGATGTACTTACTACTGGTTCTACACTAGAAGCTTGCTCAAACGCTTTACTGAAAATTCCAAAGATAAAAATCAGCATTGTTTGCATGGCGATGGCGCATAGCTAATAGCTCTTAATTAAAATTTAAAACATTTCTTTTACAGCGAATATAATTGTTATTTTGTAGCTTCTAAATTATGATGACTATGTTGAAAAACAACTGTAACTATATTTTGTTTCTGCTGATTTTAATACTAACAAGTTGCGCCAAAAGAGGCAGTATTACTGGTGGTTTAAAAGATACTCTAGCTCCTATTTTAATCAATAGTTTTCCTAAAAATTATAGCACCAATTTTAAAACAAAAGAAATCAAATTAACTTTTGACGAATATATTAAGTTGAAAGACATGAACAAGCAATTGATTATTTCTCCTCCAATGAAATATGACCCCGCTATTTTACCAACGAATGTTAGTAAATACATCTCCATAAAATTGCTAGACACGCTACAAGAAAATACTACTTACAGTTTTAATTTCGGTCAAAGTATTACTGATAATAATGAAGGAAATCCGCTAAACCAATTCAAATATGTTTTTTCTACAGGAAGCTTTATCGATTCTTTAAGCATTGGCGGAACAGTAAAAGACGCATACAGCAAAGACGTAGAATCTTTCGTTTCAATTATGCTCTATGATGTAAATGACAAATTTAAAGATTCTGTAGTTTATAAAGAAAATCCAAGATATATCACCAATACATTAGACAGTTTGAAGACTTTTAAAATAGAAAATTTAAAAGCAGGAAAGTATCTTTTAGTAGCTATGAAAGATTATGATTCTAATAATAAATTCAGTTCTAAAAAAGACAAAATTGGTTTTCACAAAGAGTTTATCACCATTCCTGGCGATACGGTTTATGAGTTGAAATTATTTAAAGAAAAACAAGCCTTTAAAACAACAAGACCTTTTCAAGTTTCTAAAAACAGACTCGTTCTCCCTTATGAAGGCGTTGCAAAAAACACTAAAATCACAATTAAAAATGGCACAGAGGAGCTACAAACGATTATCACTAAATTCCCTAAAAAAGACTCACTCCAAATTTGGTACAAACCACTGAAGGTAGATTCCTTGTCAGTAGCTGTTTCTCAAGAAAAATACAATAAAAATTATACCATTAAAGTTAAAGATCAGAAAAAAGATAGTTTGAATATTACTTCAATTCAATCAGGCACATTGCATTTGAATGAACGTTTTACGTTGACCAGCAGTACACCTCTAAACAAATTTGACAATTCTAAAATGAAACTGATTACCAAAGATTCTACTGTAGTAGCCTTCAAAACAGAATATGACGAGTTCAACCAAGAATTGTTTTTTGATTTTAAAAAAGTTCCTCAAGAAAGATATACTTTTCAAATTTTACCGGGTGCTTTGACCGATTATTTAGAACAATCAAACGACACTTTAAACTATAGTTTTTCGACTAAAGATTTAGCCGATTACGGTAATTTGAAAGTGAACTTACAAAATGCAAAACAGTTTCCAGTAATTGTAGAGCTAACTAATGAAAAAGGAGAAGTTCTGACCTCACAATATGCAGAAAACAGCACTTCTAAAATTGAATTTAATCTTATTGAACCTGCACTATTATGGCTTCGAGCTATTTATGATGATAACAAAAACAAGGAATGGGATTCAGGAAATTATTTAGAAAAACGCCAAGCCGAAGAAATTATTTATTTATCAAAAGCCATTGATGTCAGAGCCAATTGGGATGTGGATCAGGTTTTCGATTTGAGTATTCCGTACACACCTGAACCTAAAAAGAAAGAAGACAATAAAAAGAAGCTTGAAAAAAAATCAAGATTTTAATTCAAAAATATCTTTATCTTTAAGAAAACCTAATCTGTTTCTAGTTTCTAACAGTTTTTCTTTATTTAATTCAACGATAAAAATAGCATCAGACTCTTGTGGTTCGAGCATATAATTTCCAAGAAAATCGACTGTTTGCGAATGTCCGTTATATTCTAAATTATTTCCATCAAAGCCCACTCTATTCACACCAACAGTATAACACAAATTCTCGACCGACCGCGCTTTGAGCAAAATATCCCAAGCTTGAATTCTCACTTTTGGCCAATTGGCAACATAAAGCAACGCATCGTATTCTTCATTATTTCGGGCAAAAACAGGGAAACGCAAATCATAGCAAATCAAAGGACAAATTTTCCAACCTAGATAATCAACAATCAATTTTTGCTTTCCAGAAGTATATACTTTATCTTCTCCAGCCAAAGTAAACAAATGTCGTTTATCATAAAATTGGATTTCACCTGACGGAAAAACAAATACCAATCGGTTATAAAAATTATCGTTTTCTTTGATTACTAAACTTCCTGTAATAGCTGTTTTTTGGGCTTTCGCCAAAGATTGTAGCCACAAAACCGTTTCGCCATCCATAGTTTCTGCAACAACTTCAGGACTCATCGTGAAACCAGTTGAGAACATTTCAGGAAACACAATTAAATCTACTTTTTCAGAAATAGAATTGATTTTTTCTTCGAAATGATTTCGGTTAGTTTTTGGGTTTTCCCAAGATAACGAAGATTGGATTATGGCGATTTTCATTTTATAAAATTAATAAAAAATGGAACGCAGATAACACGGATCAAACAGATTTACACGGATTCTTATTTTGTAAAAACAAAAAATCTCGCTAATTCGCGAGATTTTTTTTCCATTTGATAGATACCACTTCTAATAACTAGACTAGAAATTATCTCTATTTTGTTTTTGCATTCCATGGACCATGGTTTTTGTATGCTGGTCCAGTTAACTTTTGTCTTTCACTACCGCCTATCTTCACTTCAACTAATTCTTTTTTAGAATTGTTTGTACCTGGCTGTTGGTTTTTATAGGCTGGGCCTTGGAGTGTAGTAGTATTGGTTTCTGAATATATTTTTACAGGTTCTGTTTTATGCATCCAGTGTTTATAATTTTTATAATCTGGACCTGTTAAATCACTTTGTTTCATATTACTTTTTTCTTGTGCAAATGCACCTAAAGATACTAATAAAACTCCTAAAATCAATGCTATTTTTTTCATGGCTATTACTTTTTTATTGTTTTTTCAAAGTTACAATCAGTAATAGGCTTCTAGGATTATGTGAATCTACCCAATTTGCATCCGTATTTATACGGATATTGATGTTTTTAATGTGTTATACTAAATTCATTTTTGCTGCTTTTTTAATGAGTTCGGCGGTATTTTTTACTTCTAGTTTTTTTAAAATATTGGCACGATGGGTTTCTATGGTGCGCGAACTCACAAATAGTTTTTCAGCAATTTCTTTAGTTGTTAAGCCTTTAGCAATTAATCCTAAAACTTCGGTTTCTTTATTGGATAAAACATTTTCACTGATGCTTTGTGTTGACATAAAGTTTATCATTTTTTCAGAAATTTCAGCACTAAAATATTTTTTTCCATTATAAACGCTCCTTATTGCAAGGATTAATTCGGCTTCATCTGTGTTTTTTAATAGATATCCGAAAGCACCCATTTTAGCGCATTTTGCAATGTAATTTCCATCATTGTGCATCGAAATTACAATAGGTTTTATATCAGAATTTAAAGTTTTTAATTCTTTTAAAACCTGAAAACCATCCATTTTGGGCATAGTAATGTCCAGCAATACAATATCAGCCTCAAATAGGCTGTTGATAAGCTCCATAAACTCAATGCCATCCCCAACACTTTTAACTATTTTTATATCGTCATGTTTTCTTAACAGTTCTGCAAGTCCGTTTCTAAAAAGCTCATGATCATCAGCTATTATTAATTTGATTTCGTTCATAATTCTACGGGTAATTCAATTTCAAAAGTTGTATTTCCGGGATTTGCATTGATGGTAATTGTACCATTGCAAATTTCTACACGTTCTTTGATGTTAGTAATTCCTAAACCTAATTTAACAGTTTTGATATCAAAACCAATACCATCATCAAAATAAAAAAGAGAAATAAATTCATCAAATTCCGAAAGTGTAATCCTGATATTTTTTGCATTAGCATGTTTTAATGAATTATTAATCAGTTCCTGGCTTATTCTAAAAAGATTAATCGCCTGATGGTTTGTAATATTAGAATTTTCCTGTTGGGTTAAATCTTCGTATTCAATAGTTACCGTTGTTGATTTTTTTAGGCTTTCGATAAAGTTGGTTAAGGTGACTCCAATTCCAAAATCATCTATTGAGGCAGGCATCAAGGCATTTGACATCAATCTGATTTCAGCAATGGTATCGTCCACTATTTTTTTCATTTCTGCTTTTTTCGATTCATTTTGAACCCTATTCTCAATATAGTGTTTTAATGATGTTAAATAAGGGCCTACACCATCATGGAGCTCTCGCGAAAGTCGGCGCCTTTCATCTTCCATACCGTTTACCAGCATTCGTTTGGATAGTATTCGGGTATTTTCTTCATTATTTCTAAACTCTATCAACTTATCTCTCATTGCTAAAAGGCTTTTTCCAAGCAAATCATTAGAACTTTTAGGTTTAAAATCGCTATGTAAATTCATTTTTCCAATATCATCAGAGAATTTTACGGCACCTTGCAAAGAAGCTTTCAAATTAGCCAAGGCGTCAAACATTTCCTTTATTTCCTTCGAATTTTTTATAAATTCATTGGTTTGGTTGTAGTCTCCTTCTGCCATAATTCGGAGACTTTTTTGCATATTTTTAATGGGGTTGGTAATAATTCTTGTCAGGAAAAGAGAAAGCATAACAGCCAGTAAAAAAATTCCAAGAGTTAAAGCTGCAAGTCTTTCCTTTAGTTCTTTTAAAGGTAGAGTAACCTCATCAACATCTATTTCAGATAGAATAACCAATTTTAATTTCCCAACTATCATGAGACTATAAACGCTATATACATCAATTCCTCTATAGTCTTCAAAAACGCCTCTGCCATTTATACCTTTAAAAGCATTGGTGACTCCTTTTGTTTTAACAAATAAGGTATATGGAATTTTATTGGGATAAAAACGAGATTGAGAACGCATTCGGAAATCTTCGCCAACAAGATAGGATTCGCCACTGTCACCCATTCCTGTTCGTTCTAGGAGTATTTTTTTTATTTTATTGTAATCTAAAATTTTAATTTTTGTACCTCTTTCCGAATTCGATATAAAACCTATTGTTGTTTTATTATCAATCTGAAAACCTGTAAAATCGTGAATTCCATTTATTTTTTTAATGCTGTCTGGAAGCTTTAATACAGTAGTGTCAATATTTTGATTGTACAATTCAGAAGCCTCAAATCGTTCCCATTCTGATTTTAACAAATGCTCAATCTGGTTTTGCTTTAGGGTTTTAATAGAATTTAATTGCAACAAAATACGATCATTTAAAACGTTTGAAAATTGCTTGTATGAAGAAAAAGACAACAAAGCAATTACCAGTGCGATCAAGCTATTGATTATAATTAGTATTAATGTTTTAATGTTCATTAAATCTATTTTAAAGTCTAAATATAACTGTTTTATCCCAGAAGAGGTAAACTTTTACAAACAAAAAACGTCCCGATTGCTCGAGACGTTTATGATATAATTTTTTTGAAATATTATTTCAAACTGGCTGATAAAAATTCTCTGTTCATACGAGCGATGTTTTCCAAAGAAATTCCTTTAGGACATTCTACTTCGCAAGCTCCAGTATTGGTACAGTTACCAAAACCTTCTTCATCCATTTGACGCACCATATTTAGTACACGGTCTGTAGCTTCAATTCTTCCTTGTGGCAACAATGCGTATTGAGATACTTTTGCTCCAACGAATAACATGGCTGAACCATTTTTACAAGTCGCTACACAAGCTCCACAACCAATACAAGCTGCTGCTTCAAAAGCTTTGTCTGCATCTTGTTTGTTAATTGGAGTTGCATTTGCATCAATAGTGTTTCCAGAAGTATTCACAGAAACGAAACCTCCTGCTTGCTGAATTCTATCAAAGGCACTTCTATCTACTACTAAATCCTTAATTACAGGAAAAGCTGCAGAACGCCATGGCTCGATAACAATTGTATCTCCATCGTTGAACATTCTCATATGCAATTGACAAGTAGTGATTCCTGTATCTGGTCCGTGTGCACGTCCGTTAATATACAAAGAACACATTCCGCAGATTCCTTCACGACAGTCGTGATCAAATGCGATTGGCTCTTTTCTTTCGTTTACTAATTGTTCGTTCAATTGGTCTAACATTTCCAAAAATGAACTAGCCGTAGAGACATCGTTCAATTTGTATGTTTCCATTTTTCCTTTTTCTTTGGAGTTTTTTTGACGCCAAATTTGAAGGCTTATATTGATATTTTTTGCTGCGCTCATAATTTTTTTATTTGTAATTTCTTGCGGCTATTTTAATAAACTCGTATTTCAATTCCTCTTTGTGAAGTTCCGATTTTGTAACATCGTATCCTTTGTTTTCCCAAGCTCCTACAAAAGAGAAGTTTTCGTCATCACGAAGTGTTTCTCCTTCAGCATCCTGATACTCTTCACGGAAGTGACCTCCACAAGATTCTTTACGCTGTAAAGCATCCATAGCCATCAATTGTCCTAATTCGATGAAATCGGCAACACGAAGCGCTTTTTCTAATTCAGGATTCAATTCGTCTGCACTACCAGGAACATAAACGTCTTTGTAGAATTCTTCTTTTAAAGCTGCAATTTCAGAAATGGCTTCAGTTAAACCTTTCTCATTACGACCCATACCCACTTTATTCCACATAATGTGTCCTAAACGTTTGTGGAAATGATCCACCGTTTTAGATCCATTATTAGATAAGAATTTGTTGATTTGCTCTTTTACACTATTTTCAGCAGCTACGAATTCTGGCAAATCTGTAGAAATTTTTCCAGTACGAATATCGTCCGCTAAATAATTAGAAACAGTGTAAGGTAATACAAAATATCCATCAGCCAAACCTTGCATCAAAGCAGAAGCTCCTAGACGGTTCGCTCCGTGGTCAGAGAAGTTAGCCTCTCCTGCAACGAAACAACCTGGAATAGTAGATTGTAAGTTATAATCAACCCAAACTCCACCCATGGTGTAGTGAACTGCAGGGTAAATTTTCATTGGAGTTTCATAAGGATTCTCGTCCGTGATTTTTTGGTACATGGTAAACAAGTTACCGTATTTTTCCTCCAACCATTTTTTTCCTAAAGTAAGAATTTCTTCTTGAGAAGGATTGTGGTTTCCTTTGGCGTAAGCCGTTTGTTTTCCTTTATTTTGAATCTCTGTAGAGAAATCCAAATAAACTCCTTCATTGGTATCATTCGCTTCAATTCCGTGACCTGCGTCACAAACTTCTTTTCCTGCTCTTGAAGCCACATCACGAGGAACCAAGTTACCAAATGCAGGATATTTTCTTTCTAGGTAATAATCTCTGTCTTCTTCAGCAATTTGAACTGGTTTTAATTTTCCTGCTCTAATAGCTTCTGCATCTTCTTTTTTCTTTGGAACCCAAATACGTCCAGAGTTTCTTAACGACTCTGACATCAAGGTCAATTTCGATTGATTGGTTCCGTGAACTGGGATACAAGTTGGATGAATTTGAACATAACAAGGATTTGCAAAATAAGCTCCTTGTTTGTGAATTTTCCAACCAGCAGTTACATTCGATCCCATGGCATTAGTAGAAAGGAAATATACGTTTCCGTATCCTCCCGTTGCAATAATTACAGCGTGAGCAGAATGTCTTTCTAACTCTCCTGTAACCAAGTTACGAGCAATGATTCCACGAGCTTTTCCGTCAACTTTTACCAGTTCCAACATTTCGTGACGGTTGTACATATCGATTCTTCCTAAACCAATTTGTCTTGACAAAGCAGAATAAGCCCCTAATAACAGTTGTTGCCCTGTTTGTCCTGCAGCGTAAAAAGTACGTTGTACTTGAGTACCACCAAAAGAACGGTTATCTAAATTTCCACCATAATCACGAGCAAAAGGAACTCCTTGAGCCACACATTGGTCGATGATGTTTCCAGAAACTTCAGCTAAACGGTGTACGTTTGCTTCACGTGCTCTGTAATCTCCACCTTTGATAGTGTCATAAAACAAACGGAAAGTACTATCACCATCATTTTGATAATTTTTTGCAGCATTTATACCTCCTTGTGC
Organism: Flavobacterium eburneipallidum; assembly: GCF_027111355.2. Classification (NCBI taxonomy): domain Bacteria; kingdom Pseudomonadati; phylum Bacteroidota; class Flavobacteriia; order Flavobacteriales; family Flavobacteriaceae; genus Flavobacterium; species Flavobacterium eburneipallidum. The sequence continues at coordinate 662,062 of NZ_CP114291.2, read as the reverse complement.
AGCGATTGAGTGCGCACGACGTGGTGAATCTTGGTAACAAAATGCTTTTACATTATAACCCATTTCGGCAAAAGAAGCAGCTGCCGAAGCACCAGCTAATCCTGTTCCTACTACGATAATATCTATTTTTGGTCGGTTGTTTGGAGCAACTAACCTTAAGTGATCTTTATAATCAGTCCATTTTTGTGAAATGTGACCTTCTGGTATTTTAGAATCTAGTTTCATTATGATAGATTGATATTAATTATTAATAAAATGGTGAAAAATTGCAATGAAAATAAATCCAGCAGGAACTATTACCGCAAATGAATAACAGATGGTATGCAATGATTTTCCAATTTTGTTATCAAATCCAATGGATTGCAAAGACGACGTAAAACCATGCCACAAGTGCAATGCTAGTAACACGAAAGAAAGGCTATACAAACCTGTACGAACTGGACTTTCAAATTTAGCCACCAATTCGTGGAAATATCTAGTTTCATCAATTGCATTTACTTCTACATATTTGTAAACCATTTCGTGAAACCAAAAATCATACATGTGTAATCCTAAAAATGCCAAAATTACCAAACCAGAAATAATCATATTTCTTGATGCCCAAGTAGAATTTGCGCCACCATCGAATTTTACATAAGCAATTGGTCTTGCATTTCTATTTTTGAGTTCTAATACAAATCCCATCACAAAATGAAAAACAACTCCAGCTACTAAAACAGGCTGCATTACATATTGTATTACAGGATTATACCCCATAAAATGAGACATTTCATTGAAAGCCTCTGCACTAAAAACAGAAACAAAATTGATAAAGAAATGTAAAGCTAGAAACGAAATCAGAAAAACTCCAGAAAGTGCCATAGCCACTTTTTTTGCTATTGACGACTTCAACAACGTAGATTTTGCCATAAGATTTGAATAAATTATTTATAAAATTTAGGCAAAAATAAACCAAATAGTAATGAACTACAACCTTTTCGTTACTATTTATAATAAATCTAAAGTGATTTTTAAGAGAACTATTTTACCCTTTTCAGGAGCAAAACATTGAACTATTATCATTATTAAATACGTATTTTTACATTATTACGTATTTTTACGTATTATTCGAATTATCTCAATCTGAAATTTCGTTTTGATTCTTCAAAAAAATTATTTTTTTAAACAAAGAAAAATTAAAATGTTATTTTTCCTTTTTTGCCTTCAAAGTATTTACTTTTGAGTATTCAAAAAAATTTTGCACAAAATGAAATACTATCCAATAGACCGCCAACTTTTTATAAAAAACCGCACAAAATTCACGGCTCAAATGAAGCCGAAAAGTGTGGCGGTTTTCAACTCCAACGATATTTATCCTGTTTCTGCCGACAGCACTTTGCCTTTTGCACAACACCGTGATATCTTCTATTTATCGGGCGTAGATCAGGAAGAAAGTATATTATTGCTTTTTCCTGATGCACCTTATGAAAACCAAAAAGAAATGTTGTTCCTGAAAGAAACCAGTGAACACATTGCCATTTGGGAAGGTGAAAAACTGACTAAAGACCGAGCTTTTGAAGTTTCGGGAATCAAAACCGTGCATTGGTTGCAAGATTTTGAAAAGGTTTTAGCCGAAATAATGAGTTATTCCGAAACGATTTACATCAACACCAACGAGCATTATCGCGCCACTGTAGAAACCGAAACCCGAGAAGCACGTTTTGTGAAATGGTGGAAAGATAAATATCCTGCTCATCAGGTTGCCAAAAGCAATCCGATTTTGCAAAGATTACGTTCTGTCAAGGAAAGTGAAGAATTGGATTTAATTCAGAACGCCTGTAACATTACCGAAAAAGGTTTTAGAAGAATTCTCTCTTTTGTAAAACCCAACGTAATGGAATACGAAATCGAAGCCGAATTGATTCACGAATTCATCCGCAATCGTTCCAAAGGTTTTGCCTACACACCCATTATCGCTTCCGGAAATAATGCCAATGTGTTGCATTACATCGAAAACAACCAACAATGCAAAGCTGGTGATTTGATTCTGCTTGATGTCGCTGCAGAATATGCTAATTATTCCAGCGATTTAACGAGAACCATTCCTGTTTCTGGTCGTTATTCCGACAGACAAAAAGCGGTTTACAATGCTGTTTTACGAGTAAAAAACGAAGCCACCAAAATGCTGACTCCAGGAACTCTTTGGAAACAATATCAGGCTGAAGTGGGCAAAATAATGACTTCGGAATTGCTAGGCTTGGGACTTTTGGACAAAGCCGATATACAAAACGAAAACCCGGATTGGCCAGCCTACAAAAAATATTTCATGCACGGAACTTCCCACCACATGGGATTAGACACTCATGATTACGGAATTCTAACCGAACCAATGCAAGCCAATATGGTTTTCACCGTCGAGCCCGGAATCTACATTCCAGCAGAAGGTTTCGGAATTAGGTTAGAAGACAATGTGGTCATTCAGGAAACTGGCGAGCCGTTCAATTTGATGCGCAATATTCCGATTGAAATTGAGGAAATTGAAACGCTTATGAATTCTTGATTAGAAAAAAGATTCAAGAATAAAGAGAAAAGACGGCTTGCAGGATTGTGAGCCGTTTTTCAGTACAATAATCATTTGTGTAACTAAAATCTATGATTCATCTTTTGTGCCACGAACCAAACTAATTCCAGACATAAAAAACACGATTCCTAATATTCCATAAATAATTAATGACTTAATATCTCTTGTTTCGCCAGATGTACCAGCAAATATAACTGCTGTATAAATAAGTCCAACAATTCCCAAAATGGTTAGCAATCCTCCGAAAAATCTTTTTAGATTCATAATTTCTGTATTTAAAAGTTACTAACAAATTTATAATCTTACTCATTTAATTTGTTATACTATTCTTTGTAAAACTTGTATTATTACCGTAACATTTTCAGTCCATTTTTTGGGTTAACTACTTTAAAATATTTTTCATATTACTTAAATGATTTAAAAAAAAATTAGCCTTATTTTTGCTCCAAGTTTAAACCAATGAATCAAATCCTCTACAAAAACACGAATATCTCGTATTCCGATACAGGAAAAGGTAATGCCGTTGTGTTGCTTCACGGTTTTTTAGAAAACCAAACAATGTGGGAAGATTTAGTTCCGGAATTGAGCAAAAAACATCGTATTATCACCATCGATTTATTGGGTCACGGTGAAACAGAATGTTTGGGTTACGTTCATTCTATGGAAGACAACGCCGAAATAGTTCAGGCCGTTTTGTCCAAATTACGAATCCGAAAAGCGGTTTTTGTCGGGCATTCTATGGGTGGTTATGTAGCTTTGGCTTTCGCCGAATTGTATCCTGAAAATGTGAGAGCTTTGGTTTTACTGAATTCCACTTCCAAAGCCGACAGCGACGAACGAAAAGCCAATCGAGATCGCGCCATCAAAGCGGTGAAGAAAGATTATACTACATTTATTAGACTTTCTATTGCCAATCTTTTTAGTCCCGACAATCGCGAACGATTAATTGACGAAATCGAAAAGGTAAAAATCGAAGCATTGAAAACTCCACTACAAGGCGTTGTGGCTTCACTCGAAGGAATGAAAATCCGCAAAGATCGAGAGGTTTTATTGCATCTTACTCCCTATCCAAAAATGCTGATTTTGGGAGAAAAAGATCCTGTTTTGAATTATGAAGATTCCCTAGATCAAATTGAAGACACTACTGTAGAACTCGTTACATTCGCAGACGGACACATGAGCCATATTGAAAATCGAGACGAATTGAAAACCGTTTTATTGGACTTTTTCAAAGGAGTTTAAAATTTTTAATGAATTCAATTTGTCATTTCGACGAAGGAGAAATCACATTAGTTGCTCTCGTTATGTGATTTCTCCTTCGTCGAAATGACAAAATAACAGTTTCTGCTAAACTCAATAATTAAACTTTCTCCACAAAATCTTTTGTCACATCCAAAATCTCATTCAGCAACAAAACCATTTGCTCCAGATAATCATTTAAAATAGCGGTATCAATTGTTGTATTTTCTTCTTTTCCTTCTTTAAAACTGAAAGGTAAAAAACCCGATTTCAAGTTTTTGAACGAAATGATTCCAGCTTCCATCGGTTTTCCGTTGGCTTCCTTTTCATACATATAAGCATACGCCAAAACCTGAATAATTTTGTCGTTTTTGATTTCGTCCGTTAATCCTTTCCACGATTTCAAGGTAACGTTTGGCTTATCCACTTTTCCGGTTTTATAATCTATAATTCGGATAATTCCGTTGCGTTCTTCTATTCTGTCCACTTTTCCAGCAATTTTTATTGGAAAAGGCAAACTCGTATGTTCCAAAATTGCTTCACAAGCTTTTTCTAAATGAAGTATTTTTATCGCATCGCCATTTTTAATGCTTTCCAATTCGACTTTCAAGAAATTAGAAACGTTGCGTTTCGCTACTTCAAAAGCCAACAGATTGCGTCCTTTTTTGATTTCGCCTTCTTTATAAACCAACTTGAATTGTTTCAACACTTCGGCATCCAACAATTTGAAGCAACCCAAAATATCATTTTCAGACAAAAATTTCCCAATAAAAGGCGTATATAAATCTTCTAAAGTTTCGTGAATAATAGTTCCCAAAGTATTCAGGGCAATGTTTTCTTCCACTTCTTCGACTTCGCTAATTCGGAGAATTTTTTGGAAATAAAAATCAATCGGATTTCGGATATAACTCGTCAATGCCGAAGGTGAAAATCCTTTTTCGGCAATTTCCTTTAATCGTATCATCACCGATTCCGACTTTGGAACGACAATTGGCTGATAAGCGGTTTCGGGTAAAACAGCATTGTAGATTTCGTGGGTTAATGTATGTTTGGCTTGTTTTTCGACTTCCAATTGGGTAATGAAACGACTTTTTTCGCCTGCATCCAAACCTTCACTTTCGGTGTTGTAAATCAAATAAATATTCTTGGCTCGTTGCAATAAATGATAGAAATGATAGGTATAAATAGCATCTTTTTCCTTGAAAGTAGGCAAGCCCAATTCCCTTTTAACATCATACGGAATAAACGAATTCTGCGATTTTCCCGCCGGAAATTTTCCTTCATTCATTGAAGTGACAATCACGGTTTCAAAATCCAAAACCCGACTTTCCAATACTCCCATTATTTGCAAACCATTCAAAGGTTCTCCTTCAAAAGACACTTCGGCCAAATCAATTACTTGTTTGTAAATGGCATAAAGCGTTTCAATTTTTTCGATATGGGAATGCTGTGAATAGTAATTAATCAATTTGTTGATTACTTTAAAAATAGCATAAACAAAGGCTTTGGTGATTTTTTCTTCTTCGTTGTCGTTGCTCAAATTCGTTTTAATGGTTTGCAATAAACTCGAAATGGTTTCCAAAACTTCCATCGAACCATTCTCCCATTTTTGGAACAACAACAAGAACAAATCCGTTGGATTGGGATTCAATTCCATTAATTTCTGATGCGAAATAAATGTATAGTTATTTTTATTGATTAGATTCACCAAAGCATTGGTTTTGGCATAAGGTTCAACCAAAGGATGCGTTAAAATATCCAAAACATCTTTGTAATATAACACATAACTTTTAGCATTCCGGGACAAGGCATTGGTGTGCATTTTAAACAATTTGGCAATCAAAATCTGAGCTGGATTGTTCTTGCTCGAATAGCCCATCGTAATATTCAAAGCACCAACTGTGGAAGGCAAAGAATATAAAAGTGGAACTAATAAATTTTCTTCTCCCAGCACTACAGCCACTTTGTCGAGTGTTGTATTAGGATTATCAGTAACTATGTTTTCTATGATACTGCCCGCAATTTTGGCTTGACCAATACTTTTAGGAGTACCTATAACTTGTATGTTTTTCGATTGCGAAAAATCGTCCACAATCCATTCAAAAGGATTGGATTTATAGTGTTTCCAACTCGATTTGAAACGTCTCACAAACAATCCAGCATCGTGATAGGGATCGTTTAAAAAAGTTTGATCAATATCCCAATAAATGGCAGCTTGATCAGAAGCTATCAGATGTTGAATGATTCGTTCTTCGGCAGCATTCAAGGCATTAAAACCCGCAAAAAGGAATTGTTTCTCTTTTATGGAATCCGAAAAATGATTAAGGTTGTTTACGGCTTCTCGATAAATCAAACCTTGGTAACCAATTCCTTTGTTCAATAAATGACTGTAAAGTGATTGATAGTAATTGGGTAGTAATTTCCAAAAATCAATATAATTTTCGAGTAATTGTGTTTTGTTCTCAACTTCAATTCCCCATTTTTTGATGTCTTCAATATCTTTTAAATAAGAAAGCACATGTGACGGATCTAATAAATAGCGATCAATCTCGTTGAAATCCTGTAGTAATGTTTTAGCCCAATTGGCAAAAAGTTCAAAGGATTGCTGATTTGGTTTTTCAGTAATAGACAGATAAACTTCATAGAATTCAAATAATAATTCTATGGGGTCGATAGTACGAATGTTGGCAATATCCTGAATAAAATCCTCAATACTAATAATCTCTGGAGATAGAATATTAGTTGAAACTTGTTTTTTTAAGGCTTCAATCAAAAATATTTTGGCTCGCTTGTTGGGCAAAACCACAATAGTATTCGAAAGTTTCTGTGAATAGTTCTCAATTAAAACTTGAGCAATTTTATCTAAAAATGAAGTATCTATCATTTTATAAAAATAAAAAAAGCCATTCAATTAAGAATGGCTTTTGAAAAATTATTTGAAAGTAAATTATTCTTTAATTAAAGAAACTTCTACTCTTCTATTGTTTGCTTTACCTTTAGCAGTTTTGTTAGTATCAAGTGGTTTAGTTTCACCAAAACCAGTAGATTTCAATCTTTCTGTAGCAATACCTTTTTCGATTAAGTAATTTTTAACCGCTGCAGCTCTGTTTTCAGATAAAGTTTGGTTTAATTGGTTACTACCATCGCTATCAGTATGACCTTCGATCATAAAGTTTGAGTTAGGATACTCTTTTAAGATTCCAGCAATTGATTGTAATACTGCGAAAGATTGAGTTTTGAAAGAAGATTTTCCAGAATCAAACAAAATAGTTTTACCATATTCGTTTAATTGTTTGATAGTTTCAGGAGTTACTTCAGGACAACCTTTGTTGCTAGCAGGACCAGCTACAGTAGGACAAGCGTCATCTTTATCTTCAACACCATCTTTATCAGTGTCAACGATTGGACAACCACCGTTAGATTTAGGACCAGCTACAGTAGGACATTTGTCATCTTTGTCAGCGATTCCATCTTTATCAGTATCTGGACAACCTTTGAAAGCAGCTAAACCAGCAACTTCTGGACAAGCATCATCTTTATCAGCAATACCATCTCCGTCAGTATCAGGACATCCGTTTAAAGCAGCTAAACCAGCAACTTCTGGACAAGCATCGCTTCCGTCGATAATTCCGTCTCCGTCAGTATCAGGACATCCGTTGAATTGCTTTAAACCAGCAACTTCTGGACAAGCATCATCTTTGTCATAAATTCCGTCTCCATCAGTATCTTTTCCTCCAAATTGGAAAGTAATACCTACAGTGTGTTGTAAATGAGAAGGAGCTTTAGGAGTATTGATATCTCCAGCAACATTTCTATCATTACCAACTGCAGATTTGAAAGTTGAAGCCAAAGCTAAACCAACATTATCAGTAAACCATAAAGTTAAACCAAATCCAACATTTGCAGTTCCAAAGCTATTATCTCCTAGGAAAGTATAACCTCCACCTACGTGTACAGAAGGATCAATTACTTTAGATTTAATTGCATTTTTAAAACTGTATTTAACATTTCCATCAATACCGTAGTACATCAAATCTCCAGGGTTAACTACAGCATAACCAGCAGAGTTTGCCAATGGAGAACTTGGATTAAAAACAACAAATTTTTCAATTTTGTTAATAGATCCTTGAATACCAACAGAAAAATTATTTCCTACTGATCTAGCAATACTTAAGTAAGATACAGATGGAAGAATATTCCAATTTTCACTTACATTGAATGGCTGTGATACGTGTGAATTAAAGAAATTTTTCCCTCCTCCAGCACTAGTTCTTGTGTCAACGGCATTAACTCCAAAAGACAATGCCCATGGATTGTTACTGTCTTGTGCTTGAGAACCCATGGTCATCAGCATCATTCCAGCAAATAAAAGTTTGTTAAGATGTTTCATACTTAATTTTGTTAGATTACTATTTTTAAGATACAAATATAATGTGTACTTTTTTAACTACAAAACGAAACGTTAAAAAAAATACAACCAATTGATTAAAAATAACCATATTCGCTCCCTTTCTCTACCTATAATTAAGGATTCTAAAATTTATATTATTCATCACAATTAATGATTGAAAGTTTTTTCTTAATGAAATTACCCCGAATTTACTTGAATTTCAAAAATTCACTACTCTTATTTGCTGTCCAATATATATCAGAGCCTTTTTTACAACCTTATAACCCATCAATTCAATGGCTTTTTGGTAATTCTCTAATTGTAATTCGTATTTTGGATTGTGTATTCCTGTTTTATAATCTAATAAATAGACTTCATTTACAATATTCACAACCATTCGATCCGGTTTAATGGTTCGACCTTCTTTTTGAATAATAGTTTGTTCATTCAAGACTTGATTTCCTTCTTCAAAACAAATTGAAAGTTCAGGATGATTTACAATTTCTTGAATGGTTTTATAAACAGCCTCTTTTTGAGCGTAATTAATCAATCCACTTTCGACGGCTTTTGTAATTGCCATATCAATATCGTCCTTAGTTTTTACAAAAGATAAAATCTCGTGAACTACATTTCCGTATTCTATAGCTTCTTGCTGGTGCGTTCCCCACATTACTGATTCCCTTTGGGCAATTTTAATGTTTTTTGGATTCAAAACTTCGCTAACAGATTGAATCAATTGAACTTCTTCGGTTGTGTCGCTTTCGGAAGATAATTTGCTTGAAACTCCAAATTCGTACTCTGATTGACCTTCGTTGAATTTCCCTTTACTGTCTAAATAATTAACAAAAAAAGTGGACATTTTGTTCTTTCCTGGAATTCCTTTAGCATCTAAATTCATATCCGAAATCACAAACAACTGCTCTTCGGCACGAGTCAAAGCCACATACAGAACATTAATATTGTCCAATAATTCTTCCTGCGATTTTTGAACGTAAACCGTTTTTGCGGATTCTCCAAAACCCTCAACGGCTTTGCTATTATCTACTAAAACTTTAGGTAAACCAAAATCATCAGCTTCGGCATCAATCCATAATTTACTTTTTGGACTTTTGGCATAATCTTCATCAGCAAAAGGCATAATCACGACCGGAAACTCCAATCCTTTCGATTTATGAATAGTCATAATTCGAACTGCATTTTTACCTTCGGGAGACGGAATGCTGAATTTCTCCCCATTCTTGTTCCAAAAATTCAAGAAATCCGAAATACCCGCTTGGTTGCGAACATCTCGCTCCAAAACAATATCCAAGAAATATTGAATATAAGCATTGCCGCTTTGTGAATTCAGGAATTTACTCACTATAAGTTCCACCGATTCATACAAAGATTTTTTTCGAATGTCTTGAAAGGAAAGTGAAATATCAAAATTTGTTAGCCAATTTTCAAATTCAGCTTCCTGTTTTTTATCCATTCCTTGCGCAATAAAATCGTGAACAGGCAATTGATCCTGAATATTATCGGCAACATAATGAAGGAAATGCGCTTTAGCTTCTAAATCGGAGCTATTTTTCAGGTATTTCAATAAATGAATAATAAATCGAACTTCAGTTGCATTTTGAATCATCAAGGTTTCCGATGATAAAAGCGGAATTCCCTGCTCAGTCAAATAATTGGCAACGGCAATTCCGTGACTGCGTTTTCGGGTCAAAATTACGATGTCTTTGTATTCAAAACGGTGCTGTTTTACTTTTAAAATGGTATTTAATGTCGCCAATAAATACAATTCGGTTTTGTCCAATGCCTCTTCATCTTCTTCGCTTTCTTCTATTTTTGGGATGAAAGAAATATTGACGTAACCACCTGTTTTCGCATTCGTTTTCTGATGGCTATGATTTTGATACAAATCTTTGTAATCTTCATGTTCGAATTCATTGGACAACAACTGAAAAAAGTCATTGTTGAATTCGATTATTTGCGAATACGAACGGTAATTTTTGTCTAAATGTTCTAAAACTTTCTCGGGATTATTGAACGGATTGTGCTCTTTACTCAATTCTATAAATTGCTCGGCTTTTCCGCCACGCCAACGGTAAATGGATTGTTTCGGGTCGCCCACAATCATTAGAGTTCCTTTTTCGCCATCAATTTCACTAGATGTAGCGTTGTCAATCAACGGAATCAAATTTTGCCACTGCATTTCGGAAGTATCCTGAAATTCGTCAATAAAAAAATGACGGTAACGTTCGCCCAATCTTTCATAAATAAAAGGAGCTGGCTGGTTTTGAATCTCCCGATGAATAATAGCATTGAATTCCGAAATGGAAAGCACGTTTTGTTCCTCCTGAATCTTGGCCAATTCATTGCTGACGGTATTTAACAAAGATAATGGCGTAATGTTTTTCAGGAAAGCTTTGTAGAAATCCCGCTTTTCGAAGTTTTTATAAATTGTGCCGAGAATTTGTAATAATTCAGGGATAATACTTTCGATAATTGCTCCGTCTTTGGCAGTTTTGTTGATAGAAATATCCTCAAATTCCCGAAACATTTTATTTTTTGGATTGAATTTTCCATCCACTATACTTTGAAGATGATTTGGAAACGTTCCTCTTGAAAAGGATTTTAAATCAATTCTGTTTTTTTCGATTAATCCCAAAGCGTTTTCGGCAAATACTGTGTTTTCTTTTTCCAGAACTTTACAGGCTTCGGCGAGTTTATTTTTTATTTCGACAAATTCAGCAATAGTTTTGTCTTGAAAATGAGTAATTTCATTCCGATTGTTTTCATTGAGAACCAAACGACCCGTTTCTAAAATTTCTCTGGAAATATCCCAGGATTTGTCATCATCGGTTTTTTCCATCGTGAAATCGATGAGTAATTTGGTCAAAGTTTCGTCTTCACCCGCTTGCGCAATGATGGCATCGACCGCTTCAATGAGCAAGTTTTCAGTATCCAAAGTCACTTCAAAAGTCATTGGCAAACCTAAATCGTGAGCAAAAGCCCGAATGACTTTGTGCGTGAATTTATCAATCGTAGAAATATCAAAAGCCGCATAATTATGAATGATGTGTTTGATGATTTGCTGTGATTTGGTTTTGATTTGAATGATGGAAAGCTCCGTGTCTTTTGCCAAATCCCTCATTAAATCCTGTGCTTTTTGACTCGGTTCGTCTTTGGCAAATTCAGATAAATTACCCACGATTCTACTTTTCATTTCGTGAACCGCTTTGTTGGTAAACGTAATGGCGAGAATGTTGCGATAGGCATCATTTTTATTAGCAACAAGAATAATTTTAAGGTATTCTTTGACAAGTGCATAGGTTTTTCCCGAACCCGCGGATGCGTCATATATGGAGAATGAGGGTCTTTGCATTTTGATTTTTGATTAATCAGGATTAAAAGTAATACAAAGATTTCTAACTTTCTATTGTTTTATAATCTTAATAGTTGAAGCCAATAAATTCAACAAAAAAACCTTTGGATAAAGCCAAAGGCAATTCAAAATATTGAAGCAGAATGTATTTTTTACTTTTCGTACATTTCGATAGTCTTCAATAATTCTACTGAATATTTAAAAATATCATCCAAAGTTTCTATTTCATTTTTTGTTTCTTTTTTGTTTTCGTCAAATAATCCAATCCATTTTTTTCCGCCGTTTAAATACAATCTGCAAACTGCTTTTCGATTATTATCATCCAGAAAAATGGCAAAATACGATTGTGCATCTCTATAAGTCACTCTTGTTGCTGGAATGTTTTGTCTCAAAATAGTTTTAACAATCAAAAATCCTTCAAGCTCCTCTTCAGTCGTATTTATTTTGCTAATATCTTCCAGATTTTGTTCGGCTGAAATTTCATTTGAATTTTCAGGTTTATTTTTCTCATCCTCTTTAGACAAGGCAGTTTTCAACCTATCAGTAATTAAATCACTAATATAATGCTGAATAGATTTTTTAGTCAATTCTGTGAATTGCTCTAGAACTTTAGCCGTTACAACACTTGGATAAACTTGTTTTGCAAAATGCTTTACAAACTCCGGAGTTGGTTCTGTAAGTTCTTTGTTCAATAAATGTTTGAGTTCATTCATAAATTTCATTTCACTAGCCGTATTAACAATGCTTTCGGCATCAAAATTGGCTTTGTGAAATTTTTTCAATTCCTCAATTTGATTGTCTTTGATTTCGGTAATATTAAATTCTAAAAATGGTTTTTCGTCCATTTTATTTGGCATTACTAGATCCGAATAAAACCGATAAACTATTCCGTTTGTCAACAAACCAAACTTTGCTTTTGAAACGTGAAAATACCTTAAAAGCTGACCGTCGTGAACATTCAAATTTTGTCTCCAATCTTTACATTCGACTAAAATCGTCGGATTTCCATCTTTAAAAATGGCGTAATCAATTTTCTCTCCTTTTTTAATCCCAATATCTGCAATAAATTCAGGAACAACTTCTAATGGATTAAAAACATCGTAACCTAAACTTTGCAAAAATGGCATTACGAATGCGTTTTTTGTAGCTTCTTCGGTTTGAATATTGTCTTTGTGTTTTGTTCGGTCAGCAATTAATTTAAGTTGGTCTTTTAAATCCATAATTTGTTGTTTAGTTTAAATTGTTACTTTCTATTTTTATTTCCCACCAAATCTATCAAGGAAAAAACGCATTACTTTACGGGTTTCCACATTTGAGCAAAATATTTTTATAGTTATCATTTACGATAACCGTATTGAGCAAATATAAAACAAATTTTGACTTATCGTAAATGATAAGTAGAGTTTGGAAGAATCAATACAAATACAGGTTGGCAAACGCATTCAGAAAATCCGAAATGAGAAAAATATCTCTCAACAGGATTTGGCTGCCAAATGTAATTTTGAGAAAAGTAATATGTCTAGGTTAGAAGCTGGTAGAGCAAATGCAACACTTTCTACTTTGGAGATAGTATCAAAAGCTTTGGAAATAGAAGTAATTGAATTATTTAAGTTTTAACGATTAGTTCCTTAACAACGTTGGTTACGTTGCTAAAAACACACCCCCCATTTATTTAATAGAATTATAACAAAATAGAATTTCCTTTTCAAAGTTAATTGTTTATTTTTGAATAAAATTTTTATAAATCATTTAAACAACAATATTATGGCTTTTGAATTACCACAATTACCTTATGCTTACGATGCATTAGAACCACATATTGATGCTAGAACAATGGAAATCCACCATTCTAAACATCATAATGCTTATACTACTAACTTGAATGCTGCTATTGCAGGAACAGAATTAGAAGGTAAAACTATCGAAGAAATATTATCCAATTTGGATTTGAAAAATGGTGCTGTTCGTAACAACGGTGGTGGTTTTTTTAATCACAATTTATTTTGGACTGTAATGTCTCCAAACGGTGGCGGATTACCAACAGGAGAAGTAGCTGCTGCTATTGACAGTGCTTTTGGTTCTTTTGATGCTTTTAAAGCGGCTTTTGCAAAAGCTGGAGCAACTCAATTTGGTTCTGGATGGGCTTGGTTGTGTGTGAAAGACGGAAAATTAGAAGTTTGTGGAACTCCAAACCAAGATAATACTTTGATGCCAGGTGTAGGTTGTGGTGGAACTCCAATCTTGGGAATGGATGTTTGGGAGCACGCTTACTACTTGAACTACCAAAACAGAAGACCAGATTATATTGAAGCTTTCTTTAATGTAATTAACTGGGATGAAGTAGCAAAAAGATATGCTGCGGCAAAATAGTCTTTTTAAGAAAATAGACTTTTAGATAATAGACGAATAGACTGAAAAGTTTGTTCGTCTATTTTTTTTGTACACTTCATAAATCTGAAATCTACAATCTGAAGTCTGAAATCTTTTTAGGGAGTTTATTCCAATAAAAAAGGTGGAATTGCTTCCACCTTTTTTGCCCCAAATCTACCATAAACTTAACCTACTAATATTATGGTTCTGTAAAGGTATCTATGTAATGTACTATCCAAAAACTTAATAGACGAAATGCCTAAATAGTCGTTAAAGTACCAAAAACAAATTTAATAGGCTCTAGCATCTTTTCCTTCATAAAAATTCATAAACGCTCTGTTTACCACACGATTACCTCCAGGAGTTGGATAATCTCCTGTAAAGTACCAATCGCCTAGGTTTTTAGGACAAGCAATGTGTAAATCTTCAACCGTTTGGAAAATAATTTTCACTTCGGCATTGATTTCTGGCGAACTTAACAATTCTGATATTTTATCTGAAACTTCCTGCGGTTGGAATGGTGCGTAAATTTCGGTTACAAAATTCACTACTTCGGTATCTTGGAAATCCTCTTGTTTTTTACACTTGGCGTAAACCTCGTCAACGATATGATACAGGTTTCTTTCTTTTAGCAATTCTAATGCCGCCTGAAAAGCAATTAAACCTTCTAGTTTTGCCATATCGATTCCATAACAATCAGGAAAACGAATTTGTGGAGCCGATGAAACAATAACAATACGCTTTGGTTTCAAGCGATCCATCATTTTAATGATACTCTTTTTAAGCGTCGTTCCACGAACAATACTATCGTCAATGATTACCAAATTATCCGTTGGTTTTATCACACCATAAGTTACATCATACACGTGTGCAACCAAATCATCACGACTACTGTCTTCGGTGATGAAAGTCCTTAATTTCGCATCTTTGATGGCTACTTTTTCGGTTCTAATCTTAACTGCCAAAAGCTCTTGAAGCGTTTCTTTGGTTAATGTATTTCTGTTTTCTAGGATATAATTGTTTTTTCTTTGATTCAGGAAATCCTGTGCTGCTTCGACCATTCCGTAGAATGATGTTTCGGCTGTATTTGGAATATAAGAAAAAACAGTATTATCAGTATCACTTTCAATAGCATCCAAAACCGCTGGAAGAATTAATTTACCAAGATTTTTTCTTTCTTGATATATCTCTGCATCACTTCCACGAGAGAAATATATTCTTTCGAAAGAACAGGCTTTTTTAACAGTTGGTTCTAGAATTTGCTGTTCGGTTACCAGTCCGTTTTTCTTTATGATCAAAGCATTACCAGGCTGTAATTCCTGCACTTTATCAAAATCAACATTGAAAACCGTTTGGATAACTGGGCGTTCTGATGCTACTACAACAATTTCATCATCTTCATAAAAATAAGCCGGACGAATTCCTGCTGGATCTCTAAAAACAAAAGCGTCTCCGTGACCTAGAAGCCCTGCCATAGCATAACCTCCGTCGAGATTTTTAGAAGCTCTTCTTAATATCTTACCCACATCCAATCTTTCGGCAATTACAGGTGATGCTTCTCTTTTATTTAAACCTTCATTTTTACATTCCTGATATAAATCAGTAACTGCATTGTCTAGGAAGTGTCCGATTTTTTCCATAACCGTTACAGTATCCGCCATTTCTTTTGGATGCTGTCCTAAATCAATAAGATTTTGAAAAAGTTCTTTTACATTGGTCATATTAAAATTTCCGGCCAAAATCAAGTTTCGGTGCATCCAGTTGTTCTGACGTAAAAATGGATGAACACTTTCGATACTGTTTTTCCCAAAGGTTCCATAACGGACATGACCTAAAAACAACTCCCCCAAATAAGGAAGCTCTTTTTTCTGCAAAGCTACATTATCCGCATATTCAGGATGAGCCGCCATTTCTTCATTGATTCTATCATTGATTTGAGCAAATACATCTTGAATAGGCTGTGCTTGATTAGATCTCACACGGCTGATGTATCTCTCACCTGGTTCAACATCCAATTTGATACTGGCAAAACCTGCTCCATCCTGCCCACGATTGTGTTGCTTTTCCATCAAGAGATACATTTTTTGTATTCCGTAAAAAGCTGTTCCGTATTTTTCTTTGTAGAATTCTAACGGTTTTTTCAATCTTAAAAGGGCAATACCACATTCGTGTTTAATTGCGTCGCTCATCGTAAAGTAGTTATGTAGTTGTTGTTTATATCAAAAAAGCCCCGTTTCCGAGGCTTCATAATTTTGCATTATAATTCTATATCAAATTGGGTCAATGACTTGAATTGCTTCAATCTCGACACCACTTCGTCTTTTTCAAGTGAGACCATTCTTTCAGTTCCAAATTTTTCTACACAGAATGAAGCTAAATTAGATCCATAAATAATGGCATTTTTCATATTCTCAAAGGAAATGTCACCACTTTGTGTGATGTACCCCGCAAATCCGCCTGCAAAAGTATCTCCTGCTCCTGTTGGATCAAAAACTTCTTCTAATGGCAAGGCTGGTGCAAAGAAAATTTCTTTATCATGAAACAATAAAGCCCCGTGTTCTCCTTTTTTAATCACTATGTATTTTGGTCCCATAGCATGGATTTTTGCAGCAGCTTTTACTAATGAATATTCTCCTGACAATTGTCTAGCTTCTTCATCATTAATTGTAATAACATCCACACGTTTGATTACATCTAATAATTCTGACAAAGCACAATCCATCCAAAAATTCATGGTATCCAAAACTACTAATTTAGGTTTGGTTTCCATTTGATCTAAAACGCTACTTTGTACTAATGGATGCAAGTTTCCAAGCATTACAACATCAGCATTTTTGAAATTTTGAGGCACTTTTGGCTGAAAATCCGCCAATACATTCAATTCGGTTGCCAATGTATCTCTGGAATTCAAATCGTTGTGGTACAAACCACTCCAAAAGAATGTTTTTCCACCTTTGACCACTTCAAGACCTGAAATATCAATATTTCTATCCGTTAATAAATCTAAATATTCTTGTGGAAAATCATCACCAACAACAGAAACGATTGCAGATTGTAATTTAAAATGAGCTGCAGAAAGTCCTATATAAGTTCCTGCTCCACCCAAAATTTTATCTGTTTTACCAAAAGGGGTTTCGATAGCGTCGAAAGCAACGGTTCCAACAATCAATAATTTATTCATTATATGTTTTTCGAATTAAAGGTGCAAAGATAGTTCATAAGTTTTAGAGTTGCAAAGGATGATGCACTCAAAGTTTTCACAAAAGTTTAGCTTCTTCTTTTTCATAAAAAGCATCTACAGAAAGCTCCTTTTGACTAGAAGCAAAAACCGCCAATTCATCGCAACGTTCATTTTGAGGGTGATTGTTGTGTCCTTTTATCCATTTGAAATCTACTTTGTGTTTTCGGTAAACGATTAGAAAGCGTTTCCATAAATCAGGATTTTTTTTGTCGGCAAAACCTTTTTTCTCCCAGCCAAAAACCCATTTTTTCAAAACAGAATCCACCACATATTTAGAATCTGAAATAACTAAAACCTTCATATTTGGATTTTTTAGTTTTTCGAGACCCACAATTACTGCTAACAATTCCATTCTATTATTAGTAGTATGGCGAAAACCTTCGTAGAATTCTTTTTTATGTGGCGTACCTACTAATTCCATCACAACGCCATAACCACCGCGACCAGGATTTCCCTTGGCTGCGCCGTCAGTATATATATGTACTTCGTGTTCCAAATTTAATTAGTCAATTGTATGCTCTTGATTAATGTTTCAAATAACAGTTGATTATCTTCTTTTCCTACTTCTTCAATAAAATTTAAAGAAATGAAATAGCCTTTTTTTGGAATGTAACAGGTCTTACTAATTATCTCATAATCAACACCTCCGTTTTTGAGTGTGAATTGAGCCAAAAACTGAACTGCTTTTTGTTTTGCTATTTCAGTAATAACTGGTGGATTTATAAATCTAAAATTTGTTAATGCTTTTTTGACGTTTTCAGTAGATTTTTCGATAACCGTTTTAAAATCATTGATATTATCGGTTTGATTACTATGCGTTCTAATTTTTATGGTTGGAATTATTCCTCTGTGTTTTTTAGGATCATATTTAGTATAAGTAGCAAGATCTACGGCTGAATTATTAGACTTTAACAATTCTTCTATTTGCTTGTCTGTAAAATCATACTGATTTAAGTTTTTCAGAATGGCTTCGTTTTCCATTGAAATCCAATTTTCAGGAACATCAATAGAAAATCCAATTTTTTTAACTTCAAATCTTTCCTGACAAAATCCGTTTGAAATTGATAATACAGTTACTAATACAATCAAATACCTTTTCATTATTTAAGATTTAAAACGTCTTCAACGATCGCTGGAAAATATTTTTGCTCCAACTCGTGTATTTTTTCGGCCACCACTTCTGGAGTGTCAGTAATTAAAACGGTTACTTTCTTTTGAAAAATAATATTTCCCTCGTCGTAATTTTCATTGACGTAATGAATGGTAATTCCAGTTTCCTTTTCTTTATTTTCGACAATGGCTTTGTGTACATTCATACCGTACATTCCCTTTCCGCCATACTTCGGTAACAAAGCAGGATGCACATTTATTATTTTATCGGGAAACTGTTCAATAATATTTTCGGGAAATTTCAATAAAAATCCAGCCAAAACGATTAAATCAGGCTGAATAGCATTTAATTTTTGTAGTATTTTACTAGTATTTAATTCATCTTTAGAGAAAATTTCTGCAGGGATTTGAAAGTTTTTAGCTCTTTCAATCACATAAGCCTTTGGGTTATTAGTAAATACAGCAACCACATTTCCTATGCTCGTGTTTTTAAAATGTCTTATAATATTTTCGGCATTAGTACCCGATCCAGAAGCAAAAATTACAATTTTTTTCATATTCAAACAGATTTCAATACTGCAAAAAAAAGAATAAAAACTCATAATAAATAGTATTCGAGAGTCTTTATGAAATTTATTTTATAAATTAGCAGTCACATTTATTAACTAAATAGTTGTTTTCAAATAAAGTTTTTTATTTTTGCCAACAATTAAAATTTAAAATTTAAAGATTATGTCAGACATTGCATCAAGAGTAAAAGCGATTATCGTAGACAAATTAGGTGTTGACGAAAACGAAGTTGTAACAGAAGCTAGCTTCACTAATGATTTAGGAGCTGACTCATTAGACACTGTAGAGCTTATTATGGAATTCGAAAAAGAATTTGATATTCAAATTCCAGACGATCAAGCCGAAAATATCGCTACTGTAGGTCAAGCAATTTCTTATATCGAAGAAGCTAAGAAATAATAAAAAACACCCGATCTTTAAAAATCTCAAATTATAGAAATTCCGAATTCCAAAAATTGGAATTTGTTTTTTGAAAATTGGAATTTAATAAAAATCGGGTGTTATTATTTTAAAAAATTAAATTCCAGATTGAATTTCAATCAAAAAATATATAATAGAATACCCATAGCTCTTTTGTGACTAAAACAGCAAGAAAGCATGGGTTTTATTTGTTTAAAAATACTAATCTAAAAAATTATGGAATTAAGACGAGTTGTTGTAACAGGCTTGGGTGCTCTTACTCCTATTGGAAATAACATTCAAGAATACTGGAATAGTCTTATTAACGGCGTTAGCGGGGCTGCTCCGATAACTTATTTTGATGCTTCAAAATTTAAAACACAGTTTGCTTGCGAACTGAAAAATTTTAATATTGAAGATTTCGTCGAAAGAAAAGAAGCTCGAAAAATGGATCGTTATGCTCAATACGCCATGGTTTCTTCAGAAGAAGCAATGAAAGACGCTAATTTTGATTTAGATACAATTGACAAAGATCGTGCTGGAGTAATCTGGGGTTCAGGAATTGGAGGATTAGAAACTTTTCAAATAGAGGTTCTTAATTTTGCAGCAGGTGACGGAACACCAAAATTCAATCCTTTCTTTATTCCAAAAATGATTGGAGACATAGCCTGTGGACATATTTCTATAAAATATGGATTTAGAGGCCCTAATTTTGGTACTGTCTCGGCTTGCGCATCATCTACAAATGCTATTATTGATGCTTTCAATTACATTAGATTAGGTCATGCTGACATTATGGTGACTGGAGGTTCAGAGGCAGCTGTAACCATTGCAGGAATGGGCGGATTTAATGCAATGCACGCCCTTTCTACCAGAAATGACGATCCTAAAACCGCATCCAGACCTATGGACAAAGAACGCGATGGTTTTGTTTTAGGTGAAGGTGCAGGAGCTTTAATCCTAGAAGAATATGAACATGCAGTAGCTCGTGGAGCCAAAATCTATTGCGAAATTGGTGGTGGCGGAATGTCAGCAGATGCGCATCATATTACAGCACCCCATCCAGAAGGATTGGGAGCAAAAAATGTAATGTTGAACTGCTTGCGTGATGCTGGACTAAAACCAACAGATGTTGATGGTGTAAACATGCACGGAACTTCAACACCTCTTGGAGATTTAGCCGAATCGAAAGCTATTGAACATGTTTTTGGAGAACACGCCTACACAATGAATTTGAATTCAACAAAATCAATGACAGGACACTTGCTTGGAGCAGCTGGAGCAGTAGAAACTATCTCGGCGATTCTTTCTATACAACATGGAATTATTCCTCCAACAATCAATCATTTTACTGATGATGAAAGCATTAATCCTAAACTAAACTTTACCTTTAATGTAGCTCAAAAAAGAGAAGTAAATGTTTTGATGAGTAACACTTTTGGTTTTGGTGGACATAATGCTTGCGTGTTAGTTAAAAAATTAGGTTACTAATTATATTTGTGCAAATGCGTATAATTAAAAAAATATTTTCAAAATCCCGTTCTCTTGAAGACGGGATTTTTTTTGATGCTATGCACGAAATCTTGGG
This sequence comes from Flavobacterium eburneipallidum, assembly GCF_027111355.2. Lineage (NCBI taxonomy): Bacteria > Pseudomonadati > Bacteroidota > Flavobacteriia > Flavobacteriales > Flavobacteriaceae > Flavobacterium > Flavobacterium eburneipallidum. The sequence goes on along the minus strand of NZ_CP114291.2, from coordinate 641,225 downwards.
TTTCGAACCAAAAACGCTAGAATATTACAAAAAAGCATTCACCCATCGTTCTTCAAACAAGCAAGACCAACAAGGCAATCCTGTCAATTACGAACGACTTGAGTTTTTGGGCGATGCTATGTTAAGCGCTGTAATTGCTGCTCATTTATTTGACAAAGCTCCAGCAGGTGACGAAGGTTATCTTACCAAAATGAGATCCAAAATTGTTAGTAGAGAACACCTGAATGAACTTGGCAAGGATTTGAATTTGGTTCGATTTATAGAAAGCAAAGTGCCTGTACAGCATTTTGGCGACAACATTCATGGCAATATTTTCGAA